>NZ_JFFR01000012.1 GCF_000695685.1 Vibrio fortis
GGGACTCTAGGTGGAGTGAGCCCCATGGATTTTGAGCTAATCAACTAAACCCCTGTGTCTACTTTTTAGGGGCCACATCAACATCATATCTCGTATCTCGTATCTCGTATCTCGTATCTCGTATCTCGTATCATGAGATAGTAAAAAGGGTTGGCATTTTCATACCAACCCTCTAAATCATTCAGTTTTCTATTTCTCTAACATACCTAGCTTATCTGGCACACCATTCCACTTCTCAGCTTCATCCATCGCAGGCTTCACTTCAGTTTGAACAGGCCACAGCTCTGCTAATTCCGCATTCAGCTCAATGTAGATTTGCTGATCTTCTGGTACTTCGTCCTCTTGGAAGATCGCTTGGGCATCACATTCCGGCACACATAGGCCACAGTCAATACACTCAATCGGATTGATTACCATGAAGTTTGGACCTTCATGAAATGCGTCTGCGGGACATACCGCCACACAGTCAGTGTATTTACATTGGATACAGTTATCGCCGACGACAAATGCCATGTTGCTCTGCTCTTAAGTTAGTCAAAATTGAGGAATGGGGATAATACTCATCCCAAGACAAAATTCAATATCATCGCAGGGGAATATCATCTCTAATTCGCTTCTGCTTTCAATTTATTATGACAGAGAATTCAATTTCTCGTAAAATGCGCGCCATTGTGAGCGAAGCACTCTCTCAACAACTATGATGAGATCCGCAGTGCCAAGCTAAGACACCTATAAAACGAGACATCCATACATGATACGTTTAACCGAAATTAAACTTCCACTCGACCACGAAGAGCACGAAATCCAAGACGCAATTGAAGCGAAACTGGGTATCACTGCTGATCAGGTTATCTCTTTTAATATCTTTAAACGTGGCTACGATGCTCGTAAGAAAACAAAGATCCTTCTTATCTACACTCTCGATGTCGCTGTAGAAAACGAAGAAGCTCTACTCGAAGAGTTCGTGAGCGACCCTCACGTGAAAGTAACGCCAGACATGGCTTACAAGTTTGTTGCACAAGCACCTGAAAACCTAACTGAGCGCCCTGTCGTTATCGGTTTTGGTCCATGTGGCCTATTCTCAGCGCTTATCCTAGCGCAAAGCGGCTTCAAGCCTATCGTTGTTGAGCGTGGTAAAGAAGTTCGTGAACGTACTAAAGATACCTTCGGTTTCTGGCGTAAACGTACTCTGAACACAGAATCAAACGTACAGTTTGGTGAAGGCGGCGCGGGTACATTCTCTGACGGTAAGCTATACAGCCAAGTAAAAGATCCAAAACACTACGGTCGTAAAGTTATCGAAGAGTTTGTTGCGGCAGGCGCACCTGAAGAGATCCTATACGTAAGTAAACCGCACATCGGTACCTTTAAACTGGTTACCATGATCGAAAAAATGCGTGCGAAAATCATCGAGCTTGGTGGCGAAATTCGCTTCAGCACACGTGTTGACGACATCCACATGGAAGATGGTCAAATCACAGGCCTGACCCTATCTAACGGCGAAGAGATCAAATCTCGCCACGTGATCCTAGCGGTAGGCCACAGTGCTCGTGATACATTCGAAATGCTGCACGAACGCGGTGTTTACATGGAAGCAAAGCCATTCTCTGTTGGCTTCCGTATCGAGCACAAACAATCAATGATTGATGAAGCGCGTTTCGGTCCAAATGCAGGAAACCCAATTCTTGGTGCTGCGGACTACAAACTGGTTCACCACTGTAAGAATGGTCGTACCGTTTACAGCTTCTGTATGTGTCCAGGCGGTACTGTGGTTGCTGCGACTTCTGAAGAAGGCCGCGTTGTAACTAACGGCATGAGCCAATACTCACGTGCCGAGCGTAACGCGAACAGTGCAATCGTTGTTGGCATTGACCCTGAACGCGATTACCCAGGTGACCCACTGGCAGGTATCCGCTTCCAACGCGAATTGGAAACAGGCGCATACGTGCTAGGTGGTGAAAACTACGATGCACCGGCGCAGAAGATTGGTGACTTCTTGAAAGGTCGCGATCCAAGCGAGCTAGGTGATGTCCAACCATCATTCACACCGGGTATCCACCTAACGGATATCTCTAAAGCGCTGCCTGACTTCGCTATCGAAGCAATTCGTGAAGCTATCCCAGCGTTCGATAAGAAGATCAAAGGCTTCGCTAGTGCAGATGGCCTACTAACAGGTGTTGAGACTCGTACATCTTCTCCTGTTTGTATCAAGCGTGGTAAAGATTACCAAAGCATCAACCTGAAAGGCTTCTACCCTGCAGGTGAAGGTGCTGGTTACGCAGGTGGTATCTTGTCAGCGGGTATTGATGGTATCAAGGCCGCAGAAGCGCTAGCGCTATCTATGACTGGTCAAGCAGCAGAGTAACGGTCCGACACCGAAACTTGATTAAAAAAGGGCTCTTAGAGCCCTTTTTTATTCGTTTTATTTATCAGACTCAGCAGACTCGACCTGTTCAGGTTTCCACTTTCCTTCGTGAATTACCGAGTTCACATCACGTCGTGGCAGCCACCCCAAAGTTTCTAACTCAGGCTTATCCTTAAAGTGCTCGACATGACCAAGACAAAGGTAAGCAACGATATCGATCTCTTCTGGGATCTCCAGAGCATCTCTTAACGCCGAATCATGAATAATACTCACCCATCCTAACCCTAGGTTTTCTGCTCTTGCAGCCAACCACAGGTTTTGAACCGCACATACAGTGCTGTACAAGTCCATCTCTTGCTTAATTGTTCTGCCAAGAACAACCGGACCGGTTCGGTTTCTATCGCAAGTCACACAGATACCGATTGGCGACTCAACAATGCCCTCTAGCTTCAATCTTTTATAGAGCGCTTGCCTTTCATCGCTAAACATCTCTGCCGACTCCGCATGAGCTTGGTCGAATCCACGCTTTATCTTCTGTTTGGTTTCCGCGTCTCGCACCACGATAAAATCCCATGGCTGCATAAAACCGACACTTGGCGCATGATGCGCTGCAGTGAGCACTCGCATTAACACCTCTTCAGATATAGGGTCTGACAGGAATTGGCCTCGAACATCTCGGCGTGAAAAAATAGTCTTGTAAACGGCGTCGCGTTCGTTGGTCGTGATTTCCATACTTCCCTATCACTTAGTTGAGCGGTTTGAGTGAGCGATTGAAAGGGCATTATCCAACTAAAGCCACCATAAAACTAGCGGTAGTCAGGCAACGTGGTAGAATGCCCCGCATCATCATAGACTTTGTCTTAATGACTGTTCCAACCCACCGCTAATACAGCCAACCTAACTGAGACCCTTATGCCATTTTCCAAACTTGGATTAAGCTCCCCAATTGTTAAAGCCGTTAATGCACTCGGCTACGATAAACCGACATCTATCCAAGAAAAAGCAATTCCTATTGTTCTTTCTGGTCGTAACCTTATCGCCGCAGCGCAAACCGGTACTGGTAAAACCGCGAGCTTCGTGTTGCCGATTTTGGAGATGTTGAGCAAAGGGACGACTCAGCGTAAAAAACGCATTCGTGCTGTGATTTTAGCGCCAACTCGTGAGCTAGCCGTTCAGGTTGATCGCAACATCAAAAAGTATGCGAAGCACCTTAACCTAACCTCACTGGCAATGTACGGTGGTGTTGAGTACAAGCATCAGAAAGAGCGCCTCATTGAAGGTGTCGATATTTTGGTTGCGACGCCAGGTCGTTTGATCGATATGTACGGTCAAAAAGCGGTTTACTTTGAAGAAGTAGAAGTACTGGTTCTTGATGAAGCTGACCGTATGCTAGACATGGGCTTCATTGAAGACATCAACAAGATCATCGCACGTCTTCCTCAAGACGTACAAAACTTGCTGTTCTCGGCTACCCTATCGAACCCAGTTAGAGATCTTGCTAAGAGTGCTATTCAAGAAGCGGAAGAGATCTCAATTGCTAAGCATGCCGCATCGAAGGCCAACATTGAGCAGTGGTTAGTTACTGTTGATAAAGACCGTAAATCAGCACTCCTAAGCCATATGATCCAAGAAGGAAACTGGGAACAAGCTCTGATCTTCATTGAGACCAAACACGGTGCAGCCAAGTTAGTTTCTCAGTTGGAGAAGCGTGGTATCCACGCTGAGTCTTTCCATAGTGGTCGCAGCCAGGCGATTCGTGAGAAAGTTCTAGCTGACTTCAAAAAAGGAAAAGTGAAATTCCTTGTAGCGACAGGTGTAGCTGCTCGTGGTATCGATATCGACAACCTGACTCGCGTAGTCAACTACGACCTGCCATTCCCAGCGGATGACTATGTACACCGCATTGGTCGTACTGGCCGTGCAGATGCTTCAGGTGAAGCGATCTCATTCTTATCAAAAGATGATTTCAAGAACCTATGTATCATTGAAAAGCGCCTCGGTCATTTGATTGAGCGCCGCGTGATTGAAGGCTTTGAGCCGCGTAAGCCTGTGCCGATTTCTGTATTAAACTTTGTGCCTAAACATAAAAGAGAACAACAGAAGTAACGCAGTCAGTAAGAAGCGAAGTCATCCGGCTTCGCTTCTGTCTTTCCTTCTAGCGTTGATTTAAGGAAACACTATGATCACTCCAGTAGCAGTTAGACTAACCCGAGGCCAAGACCTTAAACTGTCGATTCAAGAGTTGGTTAACCAGCACCAAGTATCGGCAGGTACCATCGCATCTTGTGTCGGTTGTGTCTCAATCATCAACCTTCGACTCGCCAACGCTGACCAAACTCTACAAATTGACGCGCCATTTGAGATAGTTTCGGTAATGGGAACTCTAACGCCCAACCACCAGCACATTCATATCTCAGTAGCGGACGATCAAGGAAAGGTCATCGGCGGGCATCTGCTAGAAGGCACACTTATCGCTACAACAGCTGAACTTATCTTACACACTTACCCAGAGCTCGCGTTTACCCGTGAACATGATGAGTCGACTGGCTATACCGAACTTGTCATCAAATAAAATCGTCGCTAAACCATTTTCATCAGGAACCATTATGCCGTCTTCTTCTGCCCACTCAGTTATCGTACTCGACTTCGAAACCACTGGCCTGTCTCCTAACATGGGCGACCGCGCTATCGAAATTGGTGCAGTAAAGCTGGTTGATGGCGTCGTCGTTGATACCTTTCAGCAGTTAATGAACCCAGGTTTTCGAGTCAGCAGTTTTATTGAGGGCTACACGGGCATTACCAATAACATGTTAAGGCTTGCCCCTAGCTGCGAAGAGGTTATGACAGAATTCGCAGACTTTATCCAAGGTAGCCATTTGGTGGCCCACAACGCCTCTTTTGATAAGCGTTTTTTGGATGCTGAGCTTGAGCAAGTGGGTAGAAATTATGATGGGCAATTCGCGTGCTCAATGTTGATTGCACGCCGTTTAATCCAAGATGCACCAACACATAAGCTAGGCGATCTAGTACGATACAAACAGATCGAAAACGACGGTACCTTTCACAGAGCCTTAGCGGATTCAGAGATGACAGCAAAATTGTGGTTGGTGATGTTAGACGAGCTAGCGTCTGGACACGGTATTACCAACCCCGATTTCGCTTTAATGCGGAAGATCTCAAAAACCAGCAAAACCGCTGTATCAAAACTATTGGCAAACCAAGTGAGCTAGCACTTCGTTCATGCCTTTGACTATTCAGTCATGGGCACGAAGCTACTTCTGTAAGTCGATTAGAGTAGACTTTAATGTACCCAGTTCATCCATAAAATATTGCCACTGATTCTCACTACTTGATTGTGCAATGAACATTAAATGCTTCGCTGAAATGGCACTATTCTTCTTCAATTTGTCGGGTAATGTTTCTGGGTAATAAGATTCATTATTCAGCAACAATTGCATGGTTGTTACCTGAACGAATGGTAAATCAACCTTTTTCTCGACTAGGTCTGATACCGCTTGATAAGTATTCTTCTGATATTGGTGCCAATCAGGATTCGTATTTACCCACTCGTTAGCCCAATTCTTAATGATGGTTTCTTGCTCCGAGCTTATATCTCCGAGCCAGCGCTCCACTCTTTTTCTTACTCGTTCGGAATAGAACTCGCGAGCTTCTTTATCATCCAACGATAAACGCTCATCATAATATTCCTTTTGCTTCGCTCTAAAATTTTCTAAGAACTCTTGGTCTTGTTCTGGTGACAACTGCAAGCTCAGTGCATATATATCTGGCGAAAACTCAGTCACGATAGTTCGAATATGCGTTCTAATTTCATCACCCTGTTGCTGAATAAAATCAGCGGTGATCGATTGCCGCTTTTGCTGCTGAATGTTATTGATTTGCTGAATGTATAATGGAAGTTGAGTGGACTTATGCCACTGCTGTAGGTCTTGTAGGCGATTCTCTAATTCCGATTCTTGGACTGAATTTAAAGGCACTAGGTCTTCAATATACGAAATAATGAACCAATCAATATTGTTGTATGCAAATTTGGTAGCACACCCAAATGTAGCAAGGCTTGCCAATATAACCGCTAAATATCGATGAAATTTCATACAACTCACTCTGTCTGCAACGTTTACTCACAGATAGTTTAGATTGTTGTGCTTCATTTGGCGGGATTTATAAAGAAATTGAGAGATGAACTTGCCAAGTTCTCTATTTGGGTAAATGCTTAAAATAAAATTAATTGTTGGCAGTGATGAATTTCGTAATTTATTGACCAATAGATAAGCAACTAAACATACAGAAAGGTATGATATTTGCATAAAATATCGAAGGTTAGTATTTGGGAGGCAATCTATGGCCGCTATTCCTCATTATTCGAGCGAAATAGAATATGAGCTTTGCTATTTTGAAGATGGAAAAATAACCACAGTAAGGATATTAGCGAACAATCGTCAGGAAGCTATGAATTGGTATCTTGGTGAGGGTAAGCATATCAATGATCTCTATTCTATTCGCCCAGATGAATAGAGCTGTGTGGATAGTCTTAACGGCACTTTGAAATCAGAGTGCCGTTAAGGCGTCACAAGAACTTGGTCGTTCGAATTACTTTAGAATTCGAGCTCGGAACTGTCTTCCCTTCATCTTACCAGATTCAATCTTACGTAACGCTTTCTTCGCCACCGATTTTTCAACTGCGACATAAGCACGCATTGGGAAAAGGTTAATCTTACCTACGGACTTACCTTCAATACCACCTTGGCCCGTCAACGCCCCTAGGATGTCACCTGCACGTAACTTCGCTTTTTTACCACCATCGATCTGAATCGTTACCATATTTGAGTAGTATGGCTTCGCAACTGGTTTGGTTGGCAACTCAGATGGCTCAATCGGCATATCCATGTACTCATCAATTTGAGCGACGCGATACATCTCTTTCTCACTGAAGAAGCTACAAGCAACACCCTTGCTACCTGCACGTCCAGTACGACCAATGCGATGTACGTGAACTTCAGGGTCGCGCGACAACTCAAAGTTAAATACTGCGTCTAGGTTGTCTACATCCAGACCACGAGCCGCGACATCTGTTGCCACCAGAATCGAAATGCTTTTGTTTGAAAATTGAACCAACGCCTGATCACGCTCACGCTGCTCCATGTCCCCATGCAGTTCAATTACGCTGAAACCGCGATGTGCGAGTTCATCTGTTACGTTCTGAACTTCCTTCTTAGTGTTACAGAATACCACCGCAGATTCTGGCTGGTGATGAAGTAACAGCAACTCTAGCGCATCGTCACGCGCTTCCGTGCCTTCAAGCTTATAGAAGTGCTGCTGGATGCTTGAGTGATCGTGTGTCGACTCTACTTTCACCATCTCAGGGTTATTCATAATACGATCAGCAATCGACTTGATCTGTTTCGGGAACGTCGCACTAAATAACAATGTTTGACGCTCTTTCGGCGCAGCATCAATCACCGCATCAATTGCATCTTGGAAGCCCATCTCTAGCATGCGGTCAGCTTCATCCAAAACCAATGTGTTCAGTTCAGATAGATCGATACGACCACGATCAAGGTGATCAAGAATACGACCAGGTGTACCCACAAGAATGTGAGCACCATGCTCAAGAGAACCAATTTGTGGCCCCATTGGCATACCGCCACAAAGCGTCAGCACTTTGATGTTATGGATACCACGAGCCAGTGTACGAATCTCTTTCGCCACTTGGTCAGCCAATTCACGTGTTGGACATAGCACCAGTGATTGAACACGGAAGCGCTTAACACGAAGGTTTTGTAGCACACCCAAACCAAAGGCGGCGGTTTTGCCTGAACCCGTTTTACCTTGGCCGATGACATCTTTACCACCAAGAATAGAAGGCAAGCTCAGTGCTTGGATCGGTGTCATTTCGGTATAACCCAGTGAATCCAGAGTTTGAATAAGTTCTGGTTTTAGGGCAATTGAAGAGAATTTTGCAGTGGTCACAGGACAATTCCAGCTAATGAAAAACAGAGTGCATTATGAGTGTTTTTAGAAAATATTCCACTCAATAGTAGCCGTTGATGATCTACTCACTAATAAAGGGAGTGAATATATCTCAAATTCTAGATACCTCCACCTTTCTACAAAGCTTATCGTCGTTCTATATGTTCAAAAAATATCGAAAAAGCCAGCTTTAGTAGCTGGCTTTTTTATATAACGTTAGTTTCAGTCTATGGCACACCGTGACCTTTCGATGCTACCCAAACACGATACCACTGCTCTCGTGTCAACTCGATGCTCAATGCATCAATCGCTGTTTGCACTCGCTCAATCTTTCCTGAGCCGATAATCGGCAAGGGTTTTGATGGCAGACGACGAACCCATGCATAAATCACTTGGTCGATACTTGCAGCACCAACCTCTTTGCGAATCGCTTCAAGTTCATTACGTACTCGAACGGCTTGCTCGCTCTTACCTGTAAATAGTTCACCACCAGCAAGGCAAGACCAAGCCATTGGACGAATACGGTTCATCTGAAGTTGATCCAGAGTTCCATCATGAGCCACTTCAAAGTTAAGTGGATTGATCTCTACTTGGTTGGTAACCAAAGGCTTACCTAAGCGCGATTGCAAAAGCTCCAGTTGACGAGGAGTGAAATTAGACACACCAAAGTGTTTCACTTTACCGATCTTATACAGTTCGTTGAAGACTTCTGCCATTTCATCGGCATCCATCAGTACATCTGGGCGGTGAATAAGTAGAACGTCAATCTCATCAACGCCGAGACGCTCCAAAGAGTTGTTCACTGATTGGTAAATATGCTGAGCACTGGTGTCATAGTGGTTGATCTTGCGGTCAGGAGTATGGTCTCCACACAAGTTAATGTCGCACTTAGTGACGATCTGAATCTGCTCGCGCACGCTCGGGTCTAAAGCCAGCGCTTCACCGAATAGTTTCTCACATTGATAGCCACCATAAATGTCTGCGTGGTCGACCGTTGTTATACCAAGGTCAATGTGCTTTTTGAGAAAAGTGAGGCGCTGTTGCGGAGTCATGCCCCATTCAGCCATACGCCAGTATCCTTGAACCAGCTCAGAAAAGTCTGGGCCTTGTGGCGCGATTGTTACTTTTGCAACCATGGGTTATCTCCTATATCAGTAATAACCGTATCCTATGCTTATTTAATTATAGCCTCAAATTAATAAAGCCTTCGCCGATACGCCCCACTATAAAAATGTGAACTTGTTACAAAAACATCGTCAGAAAAAACAAAGGCTGTTTATTGGTTAACCATGTCTCTCGTGAGTTCGATGATGATCTCTTGATCTTGATGGCGCATCATCACCAAAGCTGCTTCATTGTCTGGCCAATGCCAAACCAAGGATTTATTGCTGTCCAAGGTAGAGCTCGATGAAGACGTCGTGTTAAGAAAAGTCACCAATGCTTGGTCAACACTTTGTGGGCTATTTCCTTGCTCATCGGCCAGCTCAAGTTCCTTCAAAACATCGAAGGTAACGCCATTGATGGTCGCAGACTTAAGTTGTAAGCCATCTTTACGCAAGTAGAGCTGGGCCTTGGTATCATTCAACTTAGAATTGGGTAAAGAGAGTCTGGTTGAAGATACTTTTCCTTCCATCAACTCGAGTTCAACAAACACTTTTAGATCATAGTAGTTTGTCTCATCACTGCACAACAAAGTCCCCTCTTCTTCACCACAGTCAAACAGCTCAGCATCATGCATTAGGCTGGCAGTATCAGGAGCACTTAAATCACTATTAAACACAGCACGAAACCACCAAGACTCACTGGCAGGTGCTGCATGACTAAATAGAAGAGCAAAAGAGAGGCAAAGAGTTGAAGAGAATTTCATCGAGCAATCCTTATCTGAGATTCCCCAATTATACGTTCGCGCGGGTTAAATAAGTACGACTCTCTGAGTGGAAAGCAAAAAAAAGCGAGCATACATGCCCGCTACAGAAATTCACTTTGCTTAAATAACGTAATCCATCACGTTGAGAACCATTACACAAATAGAATACCATTCCATATTTTGTGTTTCAACACGCAGTTAACGGTTTGGCATACAGAAAATGAACCCATAATCGCCTTATATTGAGTAAATAAATAACCATTTAGGAATAGACGTCACTGTGCAGAGCAACTCGTTCAAGTATGATTTGCACCATTGTGGCCTAGGAATAACCTTCTAGATATCAATGACTTTAATGAATCAACTCCATCTGTAATTGATTAAATCAACAGATCGTGACGTCGATAATCACATTATTAAAGGCCAATGACATTGGTAGATAGCCACACAAACAGGATATCAATTAAGGGAATGAAATGAACCCAACTCAATACCTCGACCAACTGAACAAAGAGTACCTCGCTATTCACCAAGAGAAAGAAGCTTTCTTTTGGGATACCTATATGGGAATCAGCGACGATCATGATGGGTCGACACAAGCTCAAACGGCATGGACTCAATTTCTTAGTAATGCAGACAAAATTGCTGAAGTTGACGCACAGTTGAATAACGTGAATCTAATTCAAGATAACGAAGAGAGAGTCGCGACAACAACGGGTCTTCAAGGTTGGTTAGCAACGTTCAAAGCTCATGCCATAGAAGGTGACGAGGCACAAAAGCTCAAAGGAGAGCTAATTGCATTCGAAGCTGAACTGTTTGAGAAAAAGCAGAATCACACCATGACCTACACCAACGAAGAAGGTGAGCAAGTCGAAGGCTCGCTACCGGTGCTGGGTTCTGCGATTCGAAACAGCGGCAGTGAGACTGTGCGTCGTTCTGCTCACCAAGCGCTGCTTGATCTTGAACAGTGGCTGCTCGGCAACGGCTTCATTGAGCTCATCAAACAGAGAAATGCTTTCGCACGCGCGCTAGGTTACAACAACTACTTCGACTATTCGGTAGTGAAAACCGAGCAGATGACTTCGCAAGAGCTATTTTCGATCTTAGATGACTTTGAAGTGCGCACCCGAGACAGCCATTTAAAGAGTCTGGCTAACCTAGCGAAAGAAAAAGGAGAGTCAGCATTACTAGGTCACAACTTCACCTACTCTTTTGCTGGGGATGTGATGAACGAACTCGATCCTTACGTGCCGTTTTCAAAATCTCTGCGTCGCTGGGTAGAGTCGTTTGGTCGTCTGAATATTGAGTACTCACAAGCCACACTCAAACTCGACCTGCTAGACCGTAAAGGCAAATACCCGAATGGTTTCTGTCACGGTCCAACGCCGTCATTTTACGACCAAAGCCAATGGGTGCCTGCGCAGGTTAATTTCACCAGTAACGCAAAGCCAGATCAAATT
The DNA here is from genome assembly GCF_000695685.1 of Vibrio fortis. Taxonomy (GTDB): domain Bacteria; phylum Pseudomonadota; class Gammaproteobacteria; order Enterobacterales; family Vibrionaceae; genus Vibrio; species Vibrio fortis_A. The sequence continues at coordinate 11,681 of NZ_JFFR01000012.1, forward strand.
GGCAGCGGCTTTGACGGTATCAATACCCTCTTCCATGAAGGTGGTCATGCCGCGCACTTTGCTAACGTGAAGATGAACGCACCTTGCTTCTCGCAAGAGTTTTCACCAACGTCGATGGCTTATGCAGAAACACAATCTATGTTCTGTGATAGCTTGCTTGATGATGCTGATTGGTTAAAACAATACGCATTAAATGACAAAGGCGAGTCCGTACCTGATTCACTGATCAAAGCGATGATCGACAGCAAACAACCGTTCAAGGCGTATCAAGAGCGTTGTATTCTGGTTGTTCCGTACTTCGAGCGTGCCTTATATCAGCTTAACGATAACGAGCTAACGCCAGAAAACATTACTCAGCTTGCTCGTCGTACTGAGTTGGAAATCTTAGGGTTAGAGTCAAGCCCACGTCCATTGATGGCAATTCCACACCTACTTTCTGATGAAGCTGCTTGTGCCTACCAAGGTTACCTGCTGGCACATATGGCGGTATACCAAACACGAGCGTACTTCACGAACAAGTTTGGTTACTTAACCGATAACCCGGAAATTGGGCCTCTATTGGCAGAACATTACTGGCACGCTGGTAATAGTGTTAACCACAACACCACCATTGAGCGTCTAACTGGGGAAGGTTTTAATGCTAAGCATTTAGCTGATGCCTGTAACCTAACAGTTGAGCAAGCTTGGGAGATTGAGCAAGAGAAGATAGCGGCATTCGCAACAAGAGAAAGAGCACACGCAAGTAGCTTGAATGCGAAGATCAGCATTGTTGATGGCGCCTTTGAGATCGCAAACAACCAACAATCAGATGAAGCTATGCTTACTGCATTTGAAGGTTATATCGCAGAGAAATACCACGCTTAGCGACCCAATAAATCTAAGCTAGACCGCACAAACAACAGCCGCTCTCATCATTGTGATTTGAGCGGCTTTTTAATAACTCAAGTAAACCAAGCACTACCGTAATGGGTGACAGCTAAAAGGCTTTGGTCTGCTAAGCTCACTTAAAATCCGAACTAGACCGATGTGGTAGTTTCAGTACCATGACAAACAATGTCGACAGAATCGATGCTTCTTAGAGACTTACGATGAATACCAAATACCTTCCCAGATAGAACAATGTAGTAATGCTGTGTTTTAAGAAGCTTTACCGCCTCATCTAATGAGCTTACATAGACCTTGTTCTGTGAATCTTGAGGTCGTGAACCTGGAGCTCGCCCTACTTTGCGAGCCAATTCATATTGGCCGTCACGGTTAGGCTTGCACGTAAACAGTGTAGGGTTACCATAAATCACCCCCTGCGCTGTTATGCTTTTAATCATAATAGTTCTCAGAAAAATAAATACGCAAAAAGCCACTTCATGACGAAGTGGCATTTAAATTAAACAGTGGATATATCATTAAGACACATAATCAGAGGGAGACCGGGCATGCCCCCTCCATATATGGCTATTAGAAGTAGTAGTAAGCCGCTGCGAATACGTGAGTCTCTTCATCGTATTGAAGGCTTGAGTTACCGATACGAGCACCTTCTAGGTCTTGTTTGATATCGATACCCATGTCAGCGTTTGCAGAGATACGGTACATTGCAGCAACGTTGATGTAAGAAGAGTCGATGTCAGATGCATTGTCTTCTTCGTTGGTGTTGAACGCGTAACCTGCAGCAATAGTTAGGTCTTCAGACAGCGTGTAGCCACCAGAGAAGTAGAAGCCTGTGTTCTTCATTTCATCGTTTTGGTCGATCCAAGAGTTCAAACCTAGAGTCATTGAGCCTAGCTTCATGTTTCCAGATAGAGAGTAAACCTCGTAGTCTTTCTCATCATCACGAGTTTCGTAACCCGCGTATACGCTGAATACTTCTTGCTCAAGACCGATGTAACCATTCACACCTTTGTCTGCGTCGTTGTGGTCATCGTCAGTTTCGAAGTAAGAGATTCCGTAAGCGAAGCCGTTAGTTGCACCTTGGAACTTAACTACGTTAAACGCATCTGATGCATCACCTGCAGAAGCACCGAACTCGTAAGTTGTGTCGCCAGCGCCGTCAACTTTATCTAGAGCTGTATCGTTCTCCCAACCGAAAGACGCGATGCCGTAACCAGTGTCAAAACCGATCCAAGCTTTATCCACGTGCGTTGCAGGACCAGTATCGATGCCGTTAACCCAACCAGAAGTTGCTGCGTCAGCATCTGCAACGTTGTTGTCTGTCGTGTAGTTAAGCATTAAGTCTGTTTCTACGTAAGCAACAACGCGGTTGTTACGGTAGTTAAGAGCCAGTGTTAGACCTGTCGCCCAATCATCGTAGAATGCTTTTGAACCTGTGTCGTAGTAACCACCAACACCGAAAGAACCAGACACAGAGAACTGATCTTTGTGCATTGGATTAAACGCGAACATTTCTTCGTTTTGGCTATTTTGGCTGCTTGTGTTTACAGCGAACGCAGAGCTAGAGATGCTTGCAATCGCAAGTGCAATTAGAGTTTTTTTCATGGTGACCACTACCTATATGTTGTGTTTGTTAAGTCTTTTATCAGCAAGACTTTTGGTGTGGCGCCATTCTTATTAAATTTCGTTTCACGAGGTACCGTAGATTTACGGCATTTCATAATTTCCCTGAATTTTATTTGAACTCTATATATACAACTCAGGTTATATTTGAATTCTAAAACTCAAGGTGAAAGCGATATCCGTGCTGTTATCCATGTTACGGATGTTTTCAGTCATTAAAGCTTCAATCATGACTGGTTGCAAGCGGTAGCGATAGCCAAGCACCACTTCGTTCGAAGGTTCTGAAAAGTCTGGATCGTTGGTCGCCCAACCATGATAGTTCAATGACTCAAGAACAACACTGTGGCGTAAATTGAACATGTACTCGTATCCGACAGCCCAACTAAAGCTGAAGTTTTCAAGCTCAGTTACGTATTTGTCGCCGTTACGATGGACTAAACCCAAAGTTGAAAAAACTCGATGCTGCGGAGTCATAAAGCTGTAATTGGCCTGTACTCCTTGTTCGAAGCTTGAACGTGCGAATTCGCCATCTTTCACCTTGTTGTAGAACAATGAACCACCCACAGACAGTGAACTTGGGCCTTGCGAATACAGCAACAACTCGTTGTACCAAGTCACGGCGTTAGTCAGGTCGTCTCCTTCAAAGTCCGATATCGAGATACCCGCGTTATGAAAATCCATGGTGAACTGGTCATTATCGACTTGGTCGCGACCATTTTGTCCGATACCAAATAGATCATGAAAACCCATCACAAAGCTGTCTAGACCATTATCTACTGCCGTTACTTTGCGATACTCCAACTCTGTTTTCCATACAGAAGATGCCTGCCATTGCAGCGCTAGATGAGTCTGGTTTTGATAATAATCCAAAGCATAGTCACTGGTGTGAGCCCAAATACTTGCTTGAGTGTAGGAGGACTTAAACTCAAACGTCCCTGCCCTATTTGGCTCGGCACTCCTAAGTTGCGTCGACAACACATTAGAGTGAATGGGCGACTGAGCGTAGACAAACATCGGAGAGGAAACTGCATCAAAAGATAAGAACAACGTGGGAAAAAGAGCAGTTGATAAAGTAATGGTGTTTAAGGGCTTCATAACGATTACTGGCTATAATAAAAACCGATGAATTGTCGTAAATTTCACCAAAAATTTATGCAGTACATCTACTGCTTTGCAACCATCCAGTTTTCTTATCTATCATTACATGTTATAAATTCGCAATTGAACAGTGTACATAATCACTAATTTTTACCCATTTAATCGTTACAGTAACACCCGGTAGACACATGGACACAATCAAAAAGAGCTTCGAACAACTTGTCATGGAGCAGTCATCAGCCCTGATCAACTGTGACCCTACTAACTTCAATCAAGCCTGGTCTGAAGCGGGGTTTGATGTTCTCGATTGGTTTGATATCGACAGGCTAACGCTTTTCCCAAACTCGATGGTCTGCCTAGAAGAGGGGAAAACTTGTTCGGTATCCAAAAAACATATCCCTCAAATCAATAAGATTCTGTTTGTTGGTGGTAATCATCTTGATTACCTAAAGCTACTGAAAACTTCAAAGACGTACCTGACCTTCAACGAGTATGAAATGCAGAACAGCGATAATTTTGTGCTGCAACAGCTCTACCGCGAAGGGGGAAGATGGCACTGCATTATCCCGCTACAACTGTTTGGCCAGCGCTGGGGAGCGCTGTCGTTTAGCAACTTTCACGAGCCATCAAGACAGCTTGCGAAAGAAGACATTCAACGCCTTAAGTTGATATGTGAAATTTGGCTCTGTTACTGGCAACACTCAACGCTAGCGCGCTCACTGAAACAGAGCGAAACCTGCCTTCAAGACGACAGTGATAAGCTGTTGCTGTTATCAAAGAAGCAGTCTCGAGTACTGGCGTTGATCGCCCAAGGCAATAGCGCAAGAGAGTGCGCAGAAAAACTTCACCTGAGCCCAAGAACCATTGAATCACATAAGTACCGAATGCTCGGGCTGCTTGGGCTAGATAACCATATTGAGTTGACTCAGTTCGCACTGAGAAACGGACTTGGGATTGCAGAAAACTCCAACGCTATTCGTTAGAGCCTTCAACCTCGGCGAGCGCAAACTTAATCTCATCAGAAGAAAAACCTTTACGAGTGAGCATGGCGTAGGCCTTTGCTCGCTCTTTATGATCAGTCACATCATAAGATTTCTTTTGAAGTTGTTCTAAACAGCTTGAATAGAAATCTAATTGCTCCTCATTGATCAACCTGTCGACAAGTTCAGTGATGCCGCTGGTATCAATTTGTCGCTGTTTTAGCTCTTGCTTGATAGCTGTGAGACCTTTACCTTTTCGAGCGTATTTCAAGACCTCTTTTTCCAAATCCGCCTTTTCTGCTTTTATCTGAATGTTGGTTTTCAGGTTTGAGCTACTTGGGTGTTGATCGATAGCGATCTTAACTTGTTGATAGCTAAATCCACGCTTCTGTAAGGTAGAAACCAACTTCTCACGACTCATATTGAAGTCATTGTAGTAGTTGTTAATTCGATCATTGAGAAGCGATTGTTCGTCAATATTCTTGTCACTTTTAACCTTATGGATCGCATCGTAGATATCGGAGTCTTTCAGGCCTTTCTTCTTAAGCTTTTCAACAATATACGCGGAGCCGAACTCGCCAAAAAACGACTGCTCAACAAACTGCTCAGCGAAGTCTTGGTTTGATTTTAGATACCCAAAGTCACGCAACCGTTGAAGCACATCGTCGATCCACTCTTGGTTGTCTGTTTTAACCTTCAACTTTGAGACAAGCTCATGCTCTGTCATGTCTCGCTGAGTAAGATGCCACATCGCAGAGTTCATAACACTCTCAATGCGTGTCGCTTTTCTAATTCGAGGTTTTTGCTCTGGATTATCCATGCCACTATTCTTCACTAATTCAGTCTGTGGCTATCATACCGAATTATTTGGCTTAACAGTCATTTATCGCTTAGCACTTACACGCTAAAAAATAGACGCCTACTTAGGCGTCTATTAATCAGTCTATTTTGCAGCCACTCTATTTAGTTTTGCTCGTGATTGTAAATATGCACATCGCGTTGAGGGAATGGAATAGTAATGCCTTCCTCATCGAATCGTTTCTTAACGGTTTCTGTCACATCCCAATACACATCCCAGTAATCGTCGGTTTTCACCCAAGGCCTAACCACAAAGTCCACTGAAGAGGTATTGAGTGTGTGCAGCTTGATCATGTGCTCTGGTTTTTTCAGCACTTTAGGATGATTGATGATGATGTCATTCAATACCGACTTCGCTTTGTCGATATCGTCGGAATAGCCAATACCGAAGACCATGTCCACACGACGCACGCGCTCCGCAGTAATATTGTTAATCACATCGCCCCAAATTTTGTTGTTTGGAATCACTAGCCTTTGGTTATCAATGGTCTGCACCGTGGTCGACACCAAACTCATGTCTTTTACTGTGCCTTGCACTCCCGCCACTTTAACCATATCGCCAACGTCATAAGGGCGGTAGATGAGAATCATCAAACCAGAAGCGAAATTAGAGAGCGTATCTTGCAACGCAAAACCGATGATCACACCTGCTACACCAAAACCAGTGAGCAGTGGCGCAAGCTCGATTCCAATCTGAGATAGCGCAATCAGCAAGCCGATGAAAACCACTGCCTTGGATGCGATAGAGACAAAGAAATCTTGCATCAAGACACTGAAGTCCATCTTTGAGTGAGAGACACTCTTTCTCACTGTTTTTCGAGCTAACTTGGCAAGTAGGCTGGTTGCGTAGAGAATCCCCAAGAACAGCGCGAGCTTCACCACAAACGATGGAGTATTCTCAAATGCCCATGAGCCAAAGTTTCTTACCCAACCTTCTAGCAGTTCACTAGCGACGCTCCACTCCAAAACATCCGCATTGATATCGCCTGTTGTTGCCAATAGCACTCGCTTGAATGACGTAACATCAACCCCGTAAGGTTCCATAAGTGAGATGGTTTCTTCTAGGCTGCCAACCATAACACTGGTGCGCTCACTAAAGCGTTCCAGCTCACTGTTAATGGTCGCCTTTTCATCAGTTCCAACAAATCCAAGACGTTTTTCCAAATCTTGGCGTTGTGTGTCTGTGTACAAAATGGCATTGGTTAGATATTCAGACCGAGCAACGAGCGCCTTTTTTAGTTTCTCTTTCGACGCTGCAACATCGATTCCACGATCGCTCGACCAAGTCAGCGTTTTGGCTAATTGACGATAATAATCATCCATCATGCCAATGCGTTTTTGGACGCGTAGTTCAATGCTCTTCTTCGCCTCGCCCTCTGTAGTCCGATTTTCCTTACTCAGAGTTACGATTTTAACTTCATTCATTTCGAGCAGCTGCTCAAGCATCGTCACTTGCTGCCCTAGTACTTTGTCCACCAGTTGTTTATTGTCGGAAGAGAGCTGAGTGAAAAGCTCATCACGCAATGCTTGATTCTTACGTCTCAAAATATCTTCTAGAAAAGGCTTTTCAGCCTCATGAGCAGATTGTAGCTCCGCTAATTCCACCATTAACTGATCTTGAGTTTCTGATATTTTCTCGATGCTTTCTGCAAAACTCACAGACGTTACCAGTGCCAACATCAACAGTAGATATCGCCAAAAATTCATCATCCTTAACCTCTAATAAAGACCGAAAACCACTTTAAAGAGTAGTAAAAAGAATATGAATAACAATTATTTAAATGGAATTAATTCAAATCTCACTCAGAATTACTAGAGAGTTCAAAAATTTGAGAGTTTCAATCTGTGCGGATGACCTGTAGAGTAGCGCCCAACAGAAAAATGCAACTCTATAACAAGCTATAATAGAAGTCGCTAAACAGTAAAATAACGAGTAATAAAGATGAACAACGAACTTGAAATTATTGATTCTTTGGAAGAGCTAGAGAAGTTTCTGATCGACGTAGAATCTGGCGGTCTAGGCCTAGAAGGTGTTGAAGGCGTAGGTATGGCAACCAACAACTCTGACGGTCGTCACTTCGTTGCTGTATTCAACAGCAGCCACCAAGTTCTTCTTGCTCGCTGGATCACTGATGAAGTGTACGAAACGGGTAAAGACCTAGTGCGCAACGGCCCACGTCGTACTCACTAAATTAGCCTCACTCGCTAAGTTAGCCGTACTCACGAAATTCGCTGTACTCGCTAAATTAAAAGTCTAAAGCCAGCCAAAGGGTTGGCTTTTTTGTACCACTTTCCCGTTAAGTCCGTTCTTCATTAACGATTATTCTGTGCTAAATATCAGTCTCCCCATTCAACTTGTTACATTTGTTGTTGGCCTTAACGCGATTATGACTTGTCGGCCAATCATTTATTCACTACCCTAGTTCACTCAATTTTATAATGTGCAGGACTCTACACTGTCTGTTTTACCTAACTATCACCAAACTCAGCAGCGCTCAATTTGGGCTTTAATGCTAACCGGGTTAGTCATCATGACTTGCTTGGCGTTTGGTATATCTCAAGGTAAATCACTCTCGAAGCCTGTACTTTCAATGGCTAATTCAGCTCAAGTTGCATCGTCTGTTGAATCAAGCTCAGAGATGCAGTCGCTGTTCAACAATGTATTTGGACCTGAGGCTTCTCAGCCTTTAACTTCTCCTGATAAGAGTAGCTGTAGCCTTTCCAAAAACTTACCGTCTTTTTCAGCGCCGCTGACTGGTTGGGTTCTCCCTCTCACTTTCTTACTTGTTATTGCACTCGTTAGCGCGCCAAGATCATCTCGAATCCCAGCGAATCATGATCGAGCTGCAAGAACAGTAAAGCACCGCATTCATTTAGAGCACTGTATATTTAGAGAGTAGATAAAGGGCCTCTCACCCTTTTTATTTACTTTTTGGAGATACATTTGTGTACAACACACGAACCAATAGCGTTGCTGCACGTTTAGCAACCATCACTCGCACATGCGTTAAATTTCTGGCTACGTTGTTAATACTGTTGCCAATGCTAGCTTCTGCTCAAAGCACAGGCTGGATCAGCGCGCCTGAGCATCCACCCGTAAAAATGCGGATGATGTCGACAGGCGAACAATCTAATGACGGCAAAATCATTCAAACCGTCCTCGATATCGAGCTGTCTGGAGACTGGAAAACCTATTGGCGTAGCCCTGGTGAGGGTGGTATTCCGCCTAGTTGGGACTGGTCAGAATCCAGCAATATTGAGTCTGTCGAATGGCATTGGCCAATTCCGAAATATTACGAACAATTGGGCGTGATGACGCTCGGATACAAAAAACACGTCAGCTTTCCTGTGACACTGACGCTAAAAGATCCGAATCTACCCGCGCTGTTTCGTGCCAACCTAACGTTCCCATCGTGCACGACCATTTGTGTTCTTCACGACTATGCGATCGAGTTGCCAATAGATAGCCAATCATTAGCACTTGATGAACAGGCCATGTTCTTGTTTAACCAAGGCATGAGTCGTGCACCTAAATCTGCGTATCACGTATCTAACGAGAAACTTTTCTGGGATAAAGCCAATCAGCAGCTAGTTGTTCAACTCGACAACGATCAAGCTTGGGATAAGCCACAAGTCTTGATTGACGGTGAGTCTGTCATCGATGATTTCTTCGCTCAACCTGCTTTGCACATAACAGACAACACCCTGACCGCTGTGTTTGATGTTTCTAACTGGCTAGGTGAAGTAGACCTAACTGAGCGCGTAGTTAACGTAACCGTTTCAGATACTAGCTTTGCTGAAGAACTGTCTGCTAGTGTCGGCGCCCAGCCGATTGTGTATGAGAATACGACTCAAGGCTTCTGGGTCATGGTTGGTTTTGCGCTGATTGGAGGCTTGATTCTTAATATTATGCCTTGTGTTCTGCCCGTGCTTGGCATGAAACTCAACAGCATTATCCAAAATCAAGGTGCGTCAAATAAGCACATCCGACTGTCCTTTATCGCATCGGCGTCAGGCGTCATCACCTCATTCGCAATTCTGGCCACTGGAATGACGTTACTTAAGCTCGGCGGCAACGCCGTTGGTTGGGGTATTCAATTTCAGAGCGTATGGTTCATCGCCTTAATGTTGATCATCACGTTGCTGTTCTCACTCAACCTGCTCGGCCTATTCGAATTTAGACTACCGTCGCGCATGAACACTTGGATGGCAACTCAAGGCGATAACTCGCACTCGGGTCATTTTGTACAAGGCATGTTTGCGACCTTGTTAGCAACACCTTGTAGTGCGCCATTTTTGGGAACTGCCGTCGCTTATGCTCTTGGAGCAAGCTACGTTGAACTGTGGGCTATCTTCTTGGCTTTAGGTTTGGGTATGAGTTCCCCATGGCTACTGTTCGCGTTATTCCCAAGCCTAACCAGACTACTACCAAAACCTGGCAACTGGATGAATCACGTTAAGCTTCTGTTTGGCTTAATGATGTTCATTACCAGCCTTTGGTTGGCAAGCCTGCTTAAGCCATTTATCGGGCTGTTTCCGACCATTGTGCTCTGCGCGACTATTTTCATCGCGGTGTTGATCTGGGTGGGAGTGAAGCTCGGACGCAAAGTAATGGTGCCTTTGTTAGCAATCACAACAGTATTGTCTGGTGTCGGTTTGATTGCGGGAAGCATGACGGCTGAACACTGGAGAACGCCAATTGTTGACGATCTTCCTTGGCAACCACTTGATGCTAAGCAGATTCCAGCGTTAGTCGCTCAAGGGAAAACCGTGTTTGTTGATGTCACAGCAGATTGGTGTATCACTTGTAAGGCCAATAAAGTCGGCGTGATCTTACAAGACCCTGTCTACTCTCACCTACAGCAACCAGACATGGTATTGATGAAAGGTGACTGGACCACACCAAGTGAAAGCGTGACAGGATACTTACAAAGCAATGGTCGTTACGGCGTTCCATTCAATATTGTATATGGACCGAAGGTTCCAACAGGCATACCACTGCCAGTTATTTTGGATGGCGATACCGTGGTTCAAGCAATTAACGCTGCGAGGTAAGCATTATGACTAAATCAAACCAGTCCGAGCAGGATGATCAAACTGAAAATAAGACGCAGAAGAGTCTAGGTCAGCGCATCAAGCGTTGGTCCAAAGAGCTGCTTTCTATCTTACTGATCGTCGGGGTGATTTCAGCGGCAATGGACTTCTATCGCTCACAGTCCATGCCTCAAGGTAACGCTATCCCTATGGTCGGTACTTCGATTCAAGGAGAAGAGATCGACTTGATAGAGTTGAGTAAACAAGGTGAGCCCGTGATCGTCTATTTTTGGGCAACCTGGTGTGGCGCGTGTAAATTCGTCAGTCCGAGTGTCGATTGGTTAGCCAAATCTCACAATGTCGTCTCTGTCTCTTTGTCTTCTGGCCCCGATGAGCGAGTGTCCCGTTACTTGCAAGCTAAGGACTACAGCTTCGATGTGCTCAACGACACCAGTGGACAAATTGGCCGTGACTGGGCGATAAGCGTTACACCGACCATCGCCATCATTAAAGATGGAGAGATCAAAAGTATTACAACGGGTGTCACCACACCGCTAGGTATTTGGTTACGTGCTGCTTTGGCATAAACCAACCGAACAGATAACAATGCCACTCTTACTAAAAAGAGTGGCCTCAAGAAAGAGAATCAATAATGAAGAAACAACTACTGGCTGGCATGATTTTAAGTGCTCTATTTTCGACGACTGCATTAGCAGCGCTTAGCCCTCAACAAGAGCAGCAACTGGAAGAGATCAATACCTTTTTAAAAGAGAACCCAGAAACCATTTCAGGCCTACATACTAGCCTTCAACAATACTTAGCAGGTAAAGAGCAGGCAGAAAAGGCACAAGCTGATAGTCAAGAGTGGCTCTACAATAACCCGGCTCACCCGATTATGGGCAACCCAAATAGCAAGAACATCATCATCAACTTTACTGACTACAACTGTCCTTTCTGTAAGCGGTTAGAGAAAGCCCTTGGACAACTGGTAGAAGAAGAGAAAGATCTAAAGGTCATCAACGTTTACGTGTCGTTCAAGCAACAGAAGCTTGATAAGATCGAAACCAACTCTGCGCTGTATGCAATGAACGTTTGGCAACAAAAGCCAGAAGCGTACACCGAAGTGCATGACCTGCTCGTAGCAAAAAACGGACTGCATACTACTCGCTCTTTAGAAGCAGTGGCGAAACGCACGGGTACAGAAGAGCTGCTAAAGTCGACACCAGAGCTTGATTCGGTTCTCACCACCAACCACCAAACATTTTCAGCGCTGGGCTTAACTGGCACACCGACAATGATCATCAATGGCCAGTTCCTTCCGGGATACATGCCTTATGACAAACTTAAAGACGTCGTAGACCAAGCGTTTTAAGTAAGAATAAAAAATGGAAGCGAATCGCGCTTCCATTTTTCGTCATCTCAATGAAATTAAAGTGGTTTCAAAGTGTCATCATTAGTCCACATAAGTTTCACTTACAGCGACTAACTTAAAGGCGTTGAAACAAAGAGTTCAACACCCACGCCTACTCTATGGCACTGTCCTTTAACCGAGCTCTGCTCGGTTTTTTTTGTCTCCTGTTTGATGCGCTCTTTGTATCTAACAAAGTAAACGAGCAACCAAAGCACCTGGCTCCCTCAGAGCATCAACGTTATAGCTCAATACATGCCCTTTAGAAGGCGAAAAATAACGACGACATTCGTTACCAAACGCATCATATTGAATCGCTAGCAAGTCACCAGCGACAACCTGCTGCAACATAGAGACTTGAGGCAATACAAAGCCTCCAATATCCGCTCGAATAGAGACAACACTGTCACCTGCAACCCAATCGATATCAGGTAAGACTGCAGCTTCGAGATTCTTACTTAACATGTCGTAGTAGCTGAGTATATTGAACACGCCATCCACGGCACGCTGAATCATCTCTGGTTGTGTGACTTTACCCATACCCACTTCAACGGTAACGCTTGGAATACCACTACGGTTCCAAACCGTTTCCAAAATGCCCGGATCACCCGGATCATTCAGAACACAATCAGGTTTCATTAAGCGTGCCATTTCAACACATTGCTCAATGCGATAGTCAGCAAATACATACAGAGGGTAAACCGCACCACGGGTTTGGGTATGAAGATCAACAGCAAACGTCGCATTATGCTTAAGTAGATGCTCCCACAATGACGCGACAAATCGCTCTGCTGCCAAACCATGAGCATCTCCAGGAAATAGGCGATTTAAGTTGGCAGGGCACGACCCCGGATCCGATGATACAAAGTCACGGCTATGATTCAGCAGACCCGGCAAGTTGACGGTTGGGACGATTGTTACCGTTCCTTTCAACTCTTTTCCAACCAGTTCTCGAATGATCTGTTGTGCCGCGAGCACGCCATTCAATTCATCACCGTGAATACCTGCGGTTATCATCAGCTTCGGACCGTCTTGGCTCCCTTTGAAAACAGACACTGGCATGTTTTTAGGTTGACCAAGGCCATCACTGGTCACTTGGAACCAGAACTGATGTTCGCCCACTGGGAGATCATCAACATTAAGAGAGGTTATGACCTGTCTTCCTTGTAACACATCTCCTAAATACTCTGTTTTCATTCGGTTTCCCCGCTACTGCGCCTAGTTTAATCCGTTTGCCACAGTTTGAATCATAACCTAATCGATCCTTAGAACAACCTTTAATTCTATGAATGAATTAAAGCATAACAATAAGTTACCTATAGAATTCCCCCTCACCCTCTGCGCGAATAATTAGTCAAAAAAACACAAATAAAACCGACCAGATATGCACACTAGAAAATAAAAATGAAACAAAAGTGTAATGAAATTAATAACTAACAAAAAGTTCCCTATTCACGAAAATGTAATTTCCCAGAAATGAAAGCTTAATTTGGCTGCTCTAAATTAACCCCATCTCGAAAAGAACGAGCACAGCGCTCACGGAATTTACAATACAAGGTAAGTGATTATGAAAAAGGCAGTTCTAGCTTCTGCAGTGGTAGCAGCACTAGTTTCAGGTTCATCTCTAGCAGCAACAGTTTACAGCTCTGACGGTACTGAGCTTAAAATCGGCGGTCGTGCGGAATTCCGTGGCGATTTCATCGGTTCAGGCGGTGAAGAAGTTGAAGGCTCTATGGAAGACAAAACTCGCTTCCGTCTAAACCTGAAAGGTGAAACTCAATTAACTGATACAGCAACTGCGTTTGGCTTCTACGAAGCAGAACAAGGCTCTGGCGACGATACATTTAAAAACCGCTACATGTACGCTGGTGTTGATTTTGATGGCCAAGCTATCTCTTTCGGTCGTCAAGACATGGCTTCTGTTATCGTTTCTGACTTCACGGATATCTCAGAGTTCTCAGGCGTGCAGCAAGTTATCGATTCAGCTTCTGACAAAGAAGACGGTGTATTCGCATACCGTGGTGGCTTCGATGCACTTCAACTAGAAGCGACTTACAAAACAAACAGTACAAAAGATTCTGATGGCTACGGCATTTCAGGTGTTTACTCTCTGCCAATTGGTCTAGATCTTGGTCTGACTTACGCAGCTGAAGACTTAGGTGCTGGCGCAGGTAGCGCAAACCAAATTCTAGCTGGTGTTGCTTACTCGCTAGACAACCTATACCTTGCAGCGACTTACTCTACGGGTGACCTAGATGACAAAGCGACGGGTACAGACGAAGAGTCGTTCACAGCAATGGAATTCGCAGCTCAGTACAAGTTCACTAAGCAAATCTCTGCAGCAGCGGTATACACGTACCAAGAAAACGAACTAGCGAATGGCACAAAAGTTGACGCTACAGACGGTATCGAACTTGCGGGTTACTACAAGTTCAACAGCAACTTCCGTACTTACCTATCGTACTACCTAAATGGTTTGGATGAAGAAAAGAACATAGCTGGTGTTGTAACTGAAGGTGAAGACACACTTCGCCTAGGTGTACGCTACGACTTCTAATCTCGTCTTCTAGATAGACTTTCTAAAAGCTGGGCAATTGCTCAGCTTTTTTGTTTCCTTCAATTATTTTGACCAAGTTCATCAACGCTTTTTTCTGGTTTCATTGGCCTAAATCCGTATCATACGTAAACCACATCAATGAATTAGAAACATTATGTCTCAACATCACCCGATTCAAGGCGCAAGCTGGATGCTTACCGCTGGCCTTGCATTCGCGATCATCAACAGTTTAACCCAAATCGCCAGTATTCATTTTGGGCTCGCATCGACTACTGTTGCTGTTATTCAATACGCCATTGCATTCTTTGCGATTCTTCCTTATTTGCAGACTCTGGGTATTCGTAGAGCCTTGCAAACCAACAATCTTAAAATGCACATCGCGCGCGTATTTTTATCGGTTATTGGTATTCAATTGTGGATATGGGCACTCGCCTATCCAGTGCCAATTTGGCAAGGTATTGCTCTACTGATGACCTCTCCACTGTTTGCGACTGTTGGTTCAGGACTGTTCTTAAAAGAGAACGTCGGTACTGCGCGCTGGGGAGCGACCATCGCTGGTTTTGCTGGCGCGATGATCATTTTAGAACCATGGGCGGAAGACTTTAGCTGGGCAACACTTTTACCTGTTGGCGCTGCTTTTTTCTGGGCATGCTACTCACTGATGGTGAAAAAGCTCTCTTCTGATGACAGCCCGTCAACCATGGTGGTGTACCTACTGCTACTCATCACGCCATTTAACATCCTGTTGGCAGCACCTGAATGGCAAATGCCGAGTGGTTTTAACATCTGGGTAATTCTGGTTGTTATTGGCGTACTGACCGCACTGGCACAGTGGGCCATTGTAAAAGCGTATTCGGTTGCCGATGCCTCATTTGTTCAACCATTCGATCACGCGAAATTACCACTGAATGTGCTGGCGGGCTGGATTGTATTTAGCTGGGTGCCACCAGGTCGCCTATGGCTTGGTGCCGCGATCATCATCGCTTCAGTTGCTTTCATCACCCATTGGGAAACCAAGAAAGAGCGATAAGATTGTTACGCTCATGCAAAATGCTGTAAGTGCTAAAAGATAGGGAAATACAGATAAATTTAAATTTCTTTGAAAGAAAAATTTGAGCTTATCGTTCTATATTTACAAGAGATTTAAAACGAGGATGTCACTATGAGCAAACCAATTAAAATTACCTTGTATCGCTGGGGCGGAAGCTGGGGACCATTCAAGGTCAATATCCCTTGTGGTGAGTGTACCCTAACCAAAGATATTCTACAGGACACGTTTGATAACGAGTTGTCTGATGTGGATGTCGAGCTAGAGGTGAAAGATTGGTTGTCTCACTGGTGGGAGCCATTGAGATATGGCGCTTGGCATGCTCCAATCCTTGTCGTTGAAGGTAAAGTTGTTAGTCAAGGTGAAGCCCTAAACCGTGGTGTATTAGTACAGTCCGTCATCAAAGAGTGGACCGAGCGTGACACACTAAAAGGCAACATTGTTTATGGTAAGGCGACCTGCCCTTTCTGTGTGAAAGCGAAAAAGATGCTTGATGAAGCAGGTATCGAATACCAGTACCACGACGTTGTAAAAGACAGTGCTGCACTGTACCGAATGATCCCTGAAGTGAAGGCGCACATTGGGCAGAAAACACCCGTTACCGTGCCTCAAATCTGGCTAGACGGTCAATACATTGGTGGTGCTGACAACCTAGAAGCTTGGATGAAAGAGAAGGGTTTAGATGCCATCCCAAACAACGTGGTTGATCTTTCTAACCAATCCACTGGCTAAGATAGAGTTGCAAAGATCATCGCTCAGAATTTTGTGTCCATCCACAAAGAGACGTATCAACAGTAATTGCAATTGAACCGCTGTTCTGTTGAATACGAAAAAGGCCTTAAGCTTTTCGCTTAAGGCCTCTTAAAATCCTTTTAGATCAATGACTAGTTTGCCATTTTCTTCATCATTCGCTTAACGAATGAGATTTTCTTCTGTTTTGGTTTGCCATGTAGCGCTTCGTGCATCATGTTTTTCGCCACAATATGACCCACGTAAACATTGCCTAATTCGTAACTCATAATAATCACCAAAGATGTAATAAATTTTCTTTATGTGGTAATTTTACACCTAAAAACCCCAAAAACAAGATTTAAATCACACTTTTTAGTAATTAATTTACACTACTAGTTAAATAGGCTCATTTATACCTACAAAAAAGCTCTACCGAAGTAGAGCTTCATTTTTAAACTATTTGCGCTGCAACTTTTATCTTATAGCGTGGCTTGGTCTTATAACGCACTTACTCTTATAAAACAGACCAGTACAGATAATGCTGATTAGCTACGCTTAGGTTGACGATATGTTTTGCCTGCCGTTTGGTAAGTTTCTTTTTGTTTCACACCAAACATTGAGTCAAAGAACCACGCTGCGAATTTGATCAGGTCATCGCCTTCATTCATTACATGCTCAACAAACTCTTGCTCTTCACCCTGCTCATTCTCTTGCTGAGTAACATGGTAAATACGCTTTTCGTTTTCTACTTCGGCCAGCGCAAATTGACCACTCAATGACGCTGCTGCTTCTGCGACTTCAGTCTCTTCGCTGCTCTTTAGCAGTTCTAGAGCTTGAGGAAGCGTCTCAAGATCACAGATAGCCTTTACCAATGTTTCGAATTCTTTATGTTGCATGATTTATTTACCTATTAAATGAACCCGCACATTGTAAGAAACGGCGTCGTTAAACTCAATCATTACGATGCATACTGCTTCGAACGGCTACTCTCTTCGACACCACGCTTACTTGAGGTAAACAGTACCAGCCCCATCAAACTACCTGATACAAGATAGAACCATCCAAGTTGCACATGAGTCGTAACCCAAGTTTCAACTAAATAACCGCCTAACAACCCAGCCAAACACATCTGAATTGAGCCTGAGAGTGCAGATACCGCACCTGCTTGTTTCTTGTGAGGCTCAAGAAGCATACTGATCGATAGTGGAAAAGAGATACCTTGTGCGATAGCCAACCAAGTAAATGCCCATACCAGATTAAAGATCGTCAGTTCGCTCATTAATAACCAAGTACCAGCCGCAAAAATGATCGTTATCGCCGCCGCCATTAATTGAGTCGTTGAAAAGCGTTTATTGAAGATATTCAACAGCACGCTACCCATCATCAGCCCAGCGGAAGGTACTATCATTAGTGAGCCGTAATCCGCGGCACTCAGCCCGAGTTGCTCTTGCATCAAAAACGGGAACAAAGACAATGTCACCAGACTGGCAAGATAACTCACCCAGTTATAGCTCGCACTACCAACCACTTGGCGATTTAACAGCAAACTGCCGTAATTCTTAATCACGCTTTTCCATTCAAAGCGGCTCTTACCGTAAGGTAGGGTCTCTGGCAGGACAAAGTACCCCAAGGTATAAATCGCCGACAAGTAAATCAGAACAAACAAGAACACCGATTCCCAACCTAAATGGAATGCAATCCAACCACCAAAAACCGGCGCAATGATAGGAATAATCGAAGCTGTCAGTGAAATATAAGAGAGCGCTTTGGTTAGTTGCCCGCCATCGTAGCTGTCTCTAAGTACGCTTCGTCCTAGTACCGAAGCACTACCGGCTCCCAAGCCTTGTAACAGACGACCAAACTCTAACGCGCCAACGCTATCTGAGAAGGTAAAACAGATCACTGTACCAATCAGATAAACGCCCTGACCAAGCAAAAATATTGGTCGGCGACCGACCGCATCAGACATAGGACCGTAAAAGAGCTGAGATGCACCAAAACCCACTAGAAAGAGTGTGACAAGAAGTTGAACATCGACCTGAGAAATACCCAGATCCGATGAAATTAGTGGCAGTGATGGTAGATATATACTCACCCCAACTTGCCCAGTCGCAATGATCATCATCGCAAGGAGCAGTGGCGTCTTTTTAAAGTCAGATGCGTTCAATATCGTTCCTTTTGGCTTAAATTTATTCATATAATGAGTCTACATTCAAAGCTAAGCGATGATAATTAGCCAATTTGGAATTATATTAAGTCTTACTGGGAACGAATATGGATTGGATACTGAACGTTAAGAGTTACATAAAAGTGGTTGAAGAAGGCAGTTTTAACGGTGCGGCACGTTCGCTGAATACCACCAGCTCAGCCATCAGTAAGCGCGTTAACTGGTTAGAAGATCGCATTGGAACACAACTCCTTAAGCGCACTACTCGTTCTATCAGTCAGACAGAAGCTGGAGCCCTTTTTTATACTCGCTCAAAAGCGCAGTTAGAAAACTGGCAATCGATCGTAGATGAAACGCGCTCAGTCAATCAGACGCCTGCGGGCTTACTGAAAATCGGCGCTACCATTGCGGTAGGTTCCAAGTTTCTGGTGCAATATCTTGATGATTTTTTGGAAAAATACCCAGATATCAAGGTTCAACTGATCACCACGACTCCCGGCCAAGTACCCGAACTCAGACTAGACTTAGTCATTAGCCGTGAATTAGAGCAACTCAACTCACTTGCGTTTAAAAAGTCGCCACTGTTTGAGCACAAAGCCGGCTTTTATGCCGCACCGAACTACCTAGAAAAGTACGGTACCCCACAAGATATTACGGAATTAGAACAGCATAATTCGTTGGTGTGGGGAGAGCGTCCCTACCGTGAAGTGAAATTGGCCACGGGCAAACGGATTACCCTTAAAGGAAACTTTGCGACCACTAACCCAGAAGCTCTCTTCCATGCAGCGAAACGGGGGATTGGCATTCTTTTAACTAACAGCACCATCATCAAAGAAGAGCTCAAACAGGGTAACTTGGTTCGTATTCTGCCTGACGTCACTGCGGATGAGCTGATGGTTTATGCCTACTACCCGAAACTCGATTACTCTCACACTCTGACTACACTGTTTTTGGAGCACTTAAAAGAGCGTTTACGACAAGAGGGAAGTCCACTCTACTAATCACTCTGTAATCCCGAAATTAACGAGAAAAGTTCTCAACGCCATTTGAAATCTGATTGACAAGCGCCATACTAACTAATGCGCATATACTAAATTAGAAAAGCAATGGCTAGGGGGTGCATATGGTATACGCCCATAATCGCACTGAAATTGAGCTTAAAACTGTCGGACAACTCCTCGAGTTAGATGGGTTAGATCTTCTAGAGTCTGCCGTTTTGAGTCTACATAGCGCTTACGATACCGACTACACGAGCCTAGTTGAGCGTAAGTATTTTCCCGATCAGATCTCACCAATGATCATTGCCCACGATCACCACATCCATCACGACAGAATTAATCCTCTGCATCGTCAGCTCTATCAAGAAGCCGTGCGTCACCATCATCCAGATAGTCACGCTGCGAGACACGTTGTTGATATTCTTCCGTCGGAGGCCTTTACCCAAGTCGTTAAGACGAACTATTTGCTAGCAATCCCAACCAAGACGCCAAGCGGCGAAGTTATGGGGGTACTGTTGTCATCATTTAAAGCTCCTTTGGATCTAGATATCCAGCAAGAGATGATTCAGCACCATCAGATCTTCGCCAACATCATGACGCATACCCTAAGAGAGATGTGGTTCAATGATCGATCAGAGCAGCTCGTCCACCAGCTGAGTTACGAGGTTTCTCACGATAGTCTAACCGGCCTGCTCAATCGTTCTTGTTTAGCAGATACGTTGGAGTCGATTACTCAACAGAGCCATCCACCTTTCGCCTTGGCGATTCTCGACATCGACAGTTTTAAAGCCATCAACGACATGCACGGCAACTACATTGGCGACAAGGTATTACAGAAGCTGGCCGATATTCTCAAAGCAGTGGTACCCGAGAAGAACCTAACCTTCCGCACGGCAGGCAATGAATTTGCCTTTATCACCTATCATTCCGATCCCTTCAGTGTTTGTGACGCCATCTTAAGAGAGCTCAAACATAGTCGTATCGGCAGCACCCTGCAACTAGACTTCAACGTCAGTATTGGTTTAGCCCGCTCACAGGATGGGATGAAAGACATCGAGCAACTCATCTTTAATACGAGCCTTGCTTTAAAGGCGTGTAAACAGGCTCCCAATACCCGTGTTAAGTGTTATGACACACACCTCAGTGCTGCTTATCACCGTAAGGCAGAACTTGTGACTGCATTAAAGGATGAGCTTTCACTGCCAATCGACCCACGTTCAGAGCAAGGTTTGTACGTTGCAGTTCAACCTATAGTGAGTGTTCAGTCCCAGCGCTGGGATTACTTTGAAGTCTTGGCGCGTTGGCGCACAAAAAAGCACGGAAATATCTCCCCTACTGAGTTTATTGCAGTGGCTGAAGAGTCTGGGCTGATAGTCGAGTTGGGTGAAAGAGTCATTGAACTCGCATGCCGAGCAAAAACACTTCTAGAGAAAGAGTTAGGTTACCCAGTGAAGCTTGGTATCAACTGTTCGGCGCACGAATTACATGACAGCCAACGCTATCTTAACTACTTGACCAAGATGATTAAACATTTTCACTTCGACAAGCGCGACTTTGTTATCGAGCTAACAGAGACGGTGTTGTTATCCCCGACTGAAGGGACTAAAAATGTGCTCAGTGCAATGAGGCAGCAAGGCTTCACTATCGCACTCGATGACTTTGGTACTGGATATTCGAGTTTGAACTATATCCATAGCTACCCCATTGATTGCATCAAGATCGATGCGACCTTCATCCAAGGGTTGTTGACCAGTGATACTGCGGAGAGCGTCGTCTGGCTTATTGTACAACTAGCAAATCGACTAGGGGTGTCGTTGGTTGCGGAGGGGGTTGAGCATAAAGAGCAGTTCGAAACATTGCACGCTATGGGATGCGATAAGATACAAGGTTTTTTCTTCTCTTGTCCCTTGCCCGCGAAAGACATGATCGCCAAGATCCAAGGGCGGCCAACTGCTAAGTTCACTGCTGACAAAGATGAGATAAAGCTGGAGTGAATAGACAACAACGGATAAACAACAGCCATAAACAAATAAACCGTGAATAGCTAACTATTCACGGTTTATGTTTGAGCTTCACGATGACTTAAATATTAGCTTGCTTCTCTAACAAAGCATCTGCTTTATCGCGCAATGCAAAGAACTCCGCTTTCTCTTTCTTAGGCACCGAGTTTGCCATCGGGATATTCGCTTTCATTGCGTCAACTGGACGACCGCGTTCGATCAACTCATAGTGAAGGTGTGGACCCGTCACTCGACCGGTCTTACCTGATAGACCAATACGCTGACCACGCGACACTTGCTGTCCTTTGCGCACCAAGATCTTGCTTAGATGCAGGTAGCGGGTTTTGTAAGTGCTGCTGTGTTGAATGACCACATAGTTACCCGCGTAAGGGTGTTTGCGGGTCATAATAACCGTACCATCACCTGTAGACTGTACTGGCGTACCAATTGGTGTCGCAAAGTCAGTACCATTATGAGGTGAAACGCGCCCCGTCACAGGGTGCAGACGCTTCGGATTGAAATGCGAGCTCAAGCGCCAGCTACGGCTAACAGGGTATCGCTGGAAAGCTCTCTGTAGGCTGTCACCCTTCGCATCATAGTATTGACCATCGCTGTGCAGATAAGCGGAGACTAAACGCCCGCGATTAACGATCTTCACCGCTTCAATTTCACGTTTACCTGTCGCAACACCGTCAACATATTGAGCTCGTTGCAATACTTCAAAGGTGTCGCCAGCACGTAGGTCACGGCTAAAGTTAAGCTTGTCTTTAAGGAGAGAAACAACTTGGTCAATCTCGACACTACTTAGACCGAGTTTATTCGCTGAGGTAGAGAAACTGCCATGAATAGCCCCCACCATTGGCTTCTGTTTCCACTCGCCAGGGATAGAGATATCTTCAAACTCATAGCTGCCATCTTCAAGGCGACGATAGACGACCTTGTCAGCAACGTTGAAGCTTAGCTCCATTTTCTCAAGATTGTTCGTCTCTTCATTGCGCCAAAAACGCAGCTGGTTACCCGGCTGAAGCGTATCAAGCGCTAGGTAGTTTAGATCCGTCTCCATAACACTCATCATCGACTGATAAGAGAAGCCTAACTGAGTGAAAATACCACTCAAGCTGTCGCCAGTTTGGATCTGATATTCGAATGTCGGTGGTTCAGCCACGTTATGCGATGGAGAGAGAATTGACTCAATCACGGTTGAGTCTGGCAAGTTGAGTTCAATGGTTCCAGTTAAACTCGACTGGGATGAATTGATTGCTACGCCGATTAAGGCGAATACAGGCAATCCCAAAATGGTTATCTTTTTTACGGGCGAAAGCGCAGCAAACGGAGATGAAAATAGTTTTGAATACACGGTAAACAGGTCTTTCTACGATATAAAGACCATAGGATATGCTTTTCAAACGCATAAATCATCAATACATTGTCATAATATGACGCTAATCTTACTCGATCATGCTAAGTCATTGAGTTATTGTCGCCGAACTTTCCTAATATCTATTCACTACAGAAATAAAAAAGCAGAGGCATTACAGCCTCTGCTTTATCATCCTTTAAAATCGCTAACCGCCGTTATGCATTCGCCGTTGATACTAAGCAGTTATCTTCGCCAAACTCATTCGGGATGTAGCTGTCAGCATTGGCGTCATTGACCCATTGCTGATCGTCCACTAAGTAACGGAATTGAAACTCTCCATCTTTTGGTAGACGTGTTTTAAACTTGTAGACTTTCCCTTTTGCCAACTTCTTCATCGGCGTGGCCTTCCAGTCCAGGAAATCAGCAACAATAGACACTGAGTTCGCTTCTTGAGCCTCCAGCTCAAAGGTCACTTCTACTTCATCTTTGGTTTTAAAAAAGCGTTTGTTAATCATTCGCAAGCTCCATTTGTAAAAATCGTCCAACACAAAACCGATTTTGTGTCTAAATTTCAGTCAACTATCTAAGATAATATGTAATTTAGCTCACATAAACAACAAAACAATGCACGATTAAAACCTTTAATGCACTTCAATTGATTGCTTATTTACCGTAAAGCTCGATATCACTTTCTCGTCAGGGGCCTCTGCGTAAGACTGCTGAGCACTGTGTTGGTTGAAGCTCACCAAACCCTGATAGCTATTTTGAGCTTCACCACCCGCATTTGTGATATCCAGAGTTTCTAATTGAATGCGGTCACCTAAAAGAAGCTCATCCACCAACACTACACGACTGCGTGCTTTATCAAATTTAAACAGTGCTAGGTAATGAAACACGCCAGAGCCTTGATTGGAAACCCACATCGGTGCGACAAACATCTGATCTTGCCCAACAGTGAGTGCAACAATCTTATCTGTAGCCACTTGCACCGTGCCGCGCTCAGCACCAGAATCGTATCGACCAGAGGCGATATGCTTAGAGTCCATATATTCATCAATAAAAGCGAATGCTTGGGTCTCTGGCACTTTAATTGTCCAAGGGTTGGTTGCTTTTAAGTCAAATACCAACTCAACCACAGGGTCGTAACTCATCTGAGATGAGGGGAATTTGGCCAGTATCTCTTCATCAGTCAAACTAAAGCGATATAGACCCGCAACAATCACAACCACCAGCATCACAATTGGGATCAACAGGATCAGGGGAATCGGTAAAATTTTCTTTTTCATGAACTTCTATTCTTTGATTTTCATCGACTTGTGCAGACCTTAAATGGCTTTAGTATAATTAGCAATATGAGCTTAACCAGAAAGCGAGTTGTGCATGAATACAAATAGTGCGAATGAAAAAGCTGTAAGAAGTTGTGAATGCCGTTGCGGTGCCACCAGCTTGGTCTGTCGTGGCGAGCCACTCAGAACCGCGGTATGCCATTGCTATGAATGCCAAAAAAGAACAGGAAGTGTGTTTGGCGTACAGGCTAGATTTGCTAGCGAACAAGTCACTCTCAGTGGAGAGGTCACCAGTTTTTCACGCATTAGCGATAGCGGCAATGAAGTCCACTATCAATTCTGCCCTAAATGCGGCACCACCATGTTGTTGCAAACCACAGGAGCACCAGATGCTCTGATCGTTCCCCTTGGTCTTTTCAAAGAGCGCGACTTTCCTATCCCTAGCTTTTCCGTGTATGAAGAACGCAAACATGGCTGGGTTAAGTTTGATTGTGAAATGGAACGCTTTAACTAAATCGCTATTGATTGCCTAAGATCAAACTCTCTTAATGGACAACGCTAGCGTTAGATTTTGCTAGCGTTATAATCCGCCTCTTCTTTCATTCATCAGGCCACGCGCATGATCTCTAAACTCCCTCGTTGGATCGAATATGGTGCACTGCTGCTTGCCGGTTTGGCGGGAAGTGTTAATGCAATTGGCCTGCTTGGATTCCAACATCAAGCGATTTCACACCTATCAGGTACCCTCTCTTTATTAGGGAGTAGCCTACTCACACCCTCATTGATCTCTTGGCATCTACTGTTAATTGTTGTCAGTTTCATGCTTGGCGCCGCATTTAGTGGTTTCTTCATTGAGAATCAAGCACTCAAGCTGGGAAGACGTTATGGCGTGGCACTTTGTATTGAAGGGACGTTGCTATTCATAGCGTTATGGGCACTGCTTAATGGCTACGCTTATGGTCAATACTTCGCGTCAGCGGCGTGTGGGCTGCAGAATGCGATGATCACTACCTATAGCGGCGCTATCATCCGCACCACTCACATGAGCGGCATCATTACTGACCTTGGCATTATGATTGGCGCTCGTTTAAAAGGGACGCCTTTCGATCGCCGTAAAGCAAAGCTGCTACTCTTTATCGTAGTCGGCTTCTTATCTGGGGGTTTAGTGGGTGCTTGTCTATTCCAAAAATTCGAGATCACTGCATTGGCTTTCCCTGCTTCTTTTGCATTTGTGATCGCGTTTGTCTACTGGCTATATCTCTACCGCCAAACGAATAAGCTAGATATTTTATAAAAAACTAGCAACATAACCAAAACAAAAGTAACATCTGCGAAACTTTATACTAGACTTTCTGGCAATGGCAGCATGCAGGTGGTGAATATTTACCGATCCACGATGAATAGTATTGCAAGTTAGCATAATACTATGTAGTCTTGCCGCCAATGAAAGAATACGGATGTTTAGTGCATAAAAATGCCAAGGATGTGGCTTTTTACGAGTAGATATACGAGAACTATACAATGTCTAACAACATGAACACTGCGAATACTGAAAAATCAAAAAGCAGTTTCTGGATTTTCTTAATCCCATCGCTCATCGGTTTATTCTTATTCATGGCGCCTATCAGCTATGAGGGTGACCTAACCATTCCTGTTGCAATCCTTGCAAAATCCATTCAAGCCGTTTTTGGTGATGTTTTGGTACCTGCAATCACAGCGATTGTTGCTTTTATGGCGCTCGCGTCCATTTGCACTAAACTTTTCAAGCCTGCGTTTATTCAATCTAGCCCATTCCTAAACGGCCTATTCAACCCATCTCCATTATGGTTGGCTGTACGTGTTATCGGTGGTGCAGCTGCTGTAATGACGTTCTTCCAAGTCGGTCCAATGGCGGTATGGGAAGAGAACACAGGTGGACTAGTACTTGAAGGCCTACTGCCAACACTGTTCTCTGTTTTCATCTTTGCAGGTCTTCTACTGCCACTGCTGCTTAACTTTGGTCTCCTAGAGTTGTTTGGCACACTACTAAGTAAAGTAATGCGCCCTATCTTCAACCTACCAGGCCGTAGCGCGATCGATTGTATGGCATCTTGGTTGGGTGACGGTAGTGTCGGTATCTTGCTAACCAGCAAACAGTACGAAAACAAGTTCTACACTCAGCGTGAAGCTGCTGTTGTTGGTACGACGTTCTCTGCGGTTTCTATTACTTTCAGCCTTGTGGTTATCGCACAGGTAGAGCTAGAGCACCTGTTCCTACCTTTCTACGCTGCGATCTGTTTAGCAGGTTTCGTTGCTGCAGTTGTAATTCCTCGCCTGCCACCACTAAGCATGAAAAAAGACACGTTTATTGACGGCTCTAAACCACAAGAAGATGCTGATGCAATCCCTGCTGGTCACAGCACTTTCTCTTGGGGTCTTGAGCTAGCGGTAAATAAGGCATCTCAAGTGAAGTCAGCGAAAGGTGTCTTCGGTGAAGGCGTGCGTAATGCAGTAGATATGGTATTTGGCGTACTTCCAGTTGTAATGGGACTAGGTACTATTGCTCTTATTATTGCTGAGTACACCTCTATCTTCGCTATTCTTGGTCAGCCTTTCATTCCATTCTTGGAGCTACTAGGCGTACCTGAAGCAGTAGCAGCATCTGAAACTATCGTAGTTGGTTTCGCTGATATGTTTATCCCAGCAATCCTTGCTGCCTCTATTGATAACGAGATGACGCGTTTCGTGATTGCAGCGATGTCGGTAACGCAGCTTATCTACATGTCTGAAGTTGGTGCTCTACTACTTGGAAGTAAGATCCCAGTTAACATCTTTGAACTGTTTATCATCTTCATTCTGCGTACGTTGATTACACTTCCAGTTATTGCTGGTGTAGCACATATGATATTCTAATTACGCATTGTGCAAAAATATTCAAAGCCTCACTTAACGTGAGGCTTTTTTATTTCCCGCCTATACTAAACCGCTTGTATATTATTTAAACAACCGCTTCACTTATTGATTAAATCAAATTGATAAGCTTTAAAAATAATTGAGTAAGTAGCTCTTCCCACTAGGCATAGTAATCGCCCAAGCCTTATGCATCATACCCGCGCAAACGATTAACAATGTTGATACACAAGTCTATGAACTTAAATGAGAAATATATAAATTAGCAACATATGGAATTTTGTGCTGTTTATTTTGTTGTGGTTTTGTAATCTTTTTTGTGAAAATATCTTCAAGTAAGGAATTTATTTGCCGATATATATAGAACAATAAAAACAAAAGTTAATTTGGTCTTCGCAAAGCCTGTGAGAAGGGGAATACTCAATGAAATTTAGCCATAAGGTGGTCGCAGCATCATCGGCCTTACTGCTAGTCACAGTATCACTACTGTCTATTCAGCAGCTATACACTGTTCGAGGAGCGGTTGAGAGTCACGTCAACGCCAGCCTCAAGGAGATGGTTGCAGGTGTGAAAAATACCGTTGTATCTGAAATGACGGCCAAAAAAGCACTTGCCCAATCTACAACCGAAGTTATCGAAATTGCACCGCAAGATCGTGACTACGTAAAAACCATTTTGGAAAAACCAAAACTAAAGAACAGCTTCTTGGCAGTAGGTTTCGGTTATGAAGCCAATGGATTTGTTATCGAAAACGATGACGGTTGGGATGCAGGTCCAGATTACGATCCTCGCGTTCGTCCTTGGTATATCGATGCGAAAACAAATAACTCTCTTGTGGTAACCGCTCCATACGTGGATGCATCAAGCAAGAAAGTCATCATCTCTGTGGGTACGCCTGTTAAGGATAATGGCCAGTTCACCGCTGGTATGTTCTACGACCTAGAACTGACCAACTTAGCGACACTGGTAAACAAGGTGAACTTGTTTGACGCGGGTTACCTATTCCTAGTAACAGCAGACGGCACGACCATCGCGCACCCAGAAGCGAAAAATAACGGTGAGAAGCTATCAAGCTACCTACCACAAGCTTCTATTCGTGAAGGTTCACAGAGTATCGAGATTGATGGCAAGTCTTACCTAGTAAGCTTTACGCCAATCCCAAGCGAAAACTGGTACGTAGGTGCAATCCTAGATGAAGAGATCGCTTTCCAGACGGTTTCTGAGCTGAAAAATAGCTCTATCATCTACTCTTTGATTGCTGTTGTTCTAAGTGTTATCGCATTAACCGTTCTGATTCGCGTGCTAATGCGCCCACTGGATGCTCTGAACGAAGCAATCAATGACGTTGCAAGCGGTCAAGGTGACCTGACTAAGCGTCTAGATACCAACACTGATAAAGAGTTTTCTGAACTTGCGAAAGGCTTCAACACCTTTACCGAGAACCTTCAGAAACAGATCATTCAATCAAAAGCGATTGGTGTTGAAATCAAGCGCGGCACTGAAATCACCGTTCAAGGTGCTGAAGAGTCTGCACACGCGATGAGCACGCAGCTTCAAGAGCTTGAACAGCTAGCAACCGCAATGAACGAGATGGCAGTTACGGCTACAGAAGTAGCAAACAACGCTCAAGGCGCAGCAGCAGCGGCTCGTGAAGCGGATGAGGCGACACTAGATGGTACTTCAGTAGTAAGCGATACAACGCAAGCTATTGACAACTTATCTTCTCGTATCGATCAAGCGGTAGCAGAAGTAGAAGTACTTGAGTCTGCGACAGCAAACATCGAAACGATCTTGAAAGTAATCAACGACATTGCTGACCAAACTAACCTATTAGCACTAAACGCGGCGATTGAAGCAGCACGTGCAGGTGAATCAGGTCGCGGCTTTGCGGTTGTAGCAGATGAGGTTCGTACTCTAGCCCAGCGCACACAAGAGTCGACTACTGAGATCCGCAACATGATCGAACAACTTCAAGCAGGTGCAAGCTCAGTATCGAACGCGATGAACCAGAGCAAAGACACAGCAACTGATGCAGTAGAGCGCGCTCAAGAAGCGAACTCGGCACTTGACCGTATCCGTGATGCAATTCAACGCATCTCTGATATGAACATTCAAATCGCATCGGCGGCGGAAGAGCAGAGCCTAGTAGCAGAAGAGATCAACAACAACACAGTTAAGATCAAAGACCTATCTACTCAGGTATCAGAGTCTGCACAGCAAGCAAATGAAGCGATGCAAGTTCAAACAGACAATGTTCGTCAACAAGATGAGCTATTGAACAAATTCATCGTGTAACTTGCGTTAGCGTGCAATGGTTTAATCACCGTTAGTTAATGAAAAAAACAAAGGCCGGTTTGATAATCAAACCGGCCTTTTTAATACAACTAATATACTGTCTGTGTGTTCAATTACGCCGATTCATCCTCAGGGGTAGCAAGCAACATCAAGCAGCTGTTGGCTTCCACTTTCAGCGTTAGCGTCTTCTCATCGCTCTCAAACACTTTACCTGAAAGTGTATCTGTCACAGAGCCACACCAAGTCAGATTGGCGGTTTTACTGCGCTTAGACTTGTTAATTACCACAATGCCTTTATCGCCACGAACGAATACCAATAGATCATCATTCGCTTCAACGACACGCATTGTTTCTCCATGCGTGCAGTTGTGGAACTGGATCATGCCGCGCATATAAGGAGCTTTCCAATCGTTAAGCCAACGGGGCTGACCATCACGGTCTTTAATACCACTGGTATCGAGCTCGCTGTAAATCAGAGGAACACCGCCATCACGTCCCAATATGAAGGCAGTGGCCAACTTCTCAGCGTCTTCATCCATCATATACTCAAGGAACACATCGTTGTTTGGAATATCATGTGTTACTGCAAAGGTAATCGCTCGCGTATTCGAAAGAGCTTGTCCAAAACAGTATGGGTTAATTAACGACTTAAAGCTTCCCTTCTTATCAAACGCCTTAAAGATGGTATTGAACAACGGGAAATCGTAAGCACCTAAACGAGTATGCTTCAGGTATGGCTCCAGAAACAGCTCATACTCTTCTTCTGTCGCGCCACCATCGGTAATGATCTCGCCGAAGATATGCATTTGCTCGCAAATATCGTCCGTCCATACCTTGCGCAGGTGAGCTAACGTCATGTGCTTAGCGGCATCGATACGAAAGCCTTTTACGCCCATGGCTTTCAATGCCTTCAAGTAGCTACGTTGCTGCTCAACGACATTTTCATTATCTAACAGAGTTGGTAAACCCGGATCAGTAGGGCCACCTGTAATACGGCCGTTCTGCACCTCCCACTTATCACGCCAGTTCTTAATGCCGAACGCTTCCACAAAGTCATTCTCATCAAATAGTGGCTGTGATAAATCACCGAAAAGGCGAATCGATTCGTAATATTCAGGGTCCTGTTGGTAATCGTTGCGATCGCTTTGATTTGGGTACGTCAAGTCGCTACGAATGCTCGACTCATTCGCCATATGGTTAAACACCACATCAACGTAGGTTCTTAGACCATGCTGTCTTAAAGTATCGACCATTGCAGCAAAGTCTTGGGTGTCACCCAACTGGTTGTCGATGACACGATAATCTTGGGGTTGGTAGCGCTGCCACCATTGGGTTGGTTTCTGTTGTGGTTTGTTCTTGTCACTACGTAGCGACTTCATTGCTGGTGAAACCAATACCGATTTGTAGCCTAATTCTTGAATCAGTGCAGCGTTATCCGCGATGTCTGCATAACACCAATCGAAGGCGTGTAAAATAACATCCGTGGCTGGTTGGTTTAACATTGCTGAACTCTCCATGTGGTTCTCCTACCAAACTCAGTCGCAACCTTAAACTACAGAGTAAAAGACGAAGGTTGCAGATAAATTCTCTCTAAGAATGGCGTTCATTATATTGCTATGCCTAAGTTTTCCATCCTCCTACCTAGCAAGGGCTTAGGGGGATAAAACAGGGCGTAGCCTAAAATATCGCACAACATTTGGGATGAAGAACTCCGCCATATTTGAGTAAAACTGGCTTCAGGTATCAAAAAAGGAGCGTATTTACGCTCCTTTATATTCCATTACATGCTTAATGACTAGGTACGGTACAGTACTTTGACTACATGCCAGCCGAACTTGGTTTTCACTAAGTGAGGTACCAATGTTTCTCCGGTAAAGCACACTTTATCGAACTGAGGCACCATTTGGCCCTTTTTGAACTCACCTAAGTCACCGCCTTTTTTGCCTGATGGGCAAGTTGAATACTTCTTAGCAAGAGTCTGAAATTTAGCACCTTTTTTCAGTTGCTTAATGATGTCTTCTGCCTGTTCTTTATGCTTCACTAAAATATGAAGCGCTGCTGCGGTTCTTGCCATGATCTTTCTCATTGTGTTGCGATGTGGGGATTTTAACTCAAGACTGACCAATCTTCACTCCATTAAGCTCGGCTAAGCCCAAAACAACGGTAAAATTGATTAAGTCCCTTGCCGCAGTGCGTGATTCCATTTACATTGCTTTTTATAAATAAAAAAAACAACGACGAAATCAGGAGACAACAATGGCGAAAACGATCAGTAAGGCGAGCCAGTCTCAGGGGATGCTTATGTTTAAGCTATCTTTGACTCAGAGTTTTGCAATCGGCACGTTGAAAGTAAGAGAAATCGTTCCCTTTCAACCAATGACTCAACTGCCCTACTCGCACCACCATGTTATCGGCACTGTCACCATTCGTGACTTGACCGTTCCTGTCATTGATATGTCGGCCGCAGTAGGCTTCCGTCCTATCTCACCTCAAGAGTACCAAAGCTGTGTTTTGATCGTCACAGACTGCTTGAGAACCGTTGTTGCATTCTTAGTCCGTTCTATCGATAAAATCATCGAGTGTGATTGGCGCAGTATCGAATCACCACCATCGAGTGTTGGTCAAAATGTGTTTGTGACTGGTATTACACGCTATGAAGATCGCATCGTACAGATGCTAGATGTCGAGCTACTGCTATCCAAAATCTACCCAGAATATGAGAATGCTCAGATCCCAATGCTGACCGACGTTGAACGTGAGCGACTCAAAGCTCTGAACATTCTTTTGGTTGATGACTCACTCATCGCCAGAAAGCAGCTCTCTGATGCGCTCGACAGTATCAATATTCCTTATAGCATCTGTAACAACGGTATGGACGCGCTGAAAATGATGCGAGAGCAAGCGCAACGTGGGCAAGCAATCGACCTTCTGGTAAGTGATATTGAGATGCCAGGATTAGATGGCTATGAACTAGCTTTTGAAGTGCAAAATGATGATTCGCTGCGCCATGCTTACTGCATCTTACATACCTCATTATCAAGTGAAATCTGTGTTGATAGAGCCCAGCAGGTAGGTGCACACGAAGCACTAGAAAAGTTTAATGCAGGTGAACTGATAGAAGCGATGCTTAAAGGTGCAAAATCGCTAGAAAATACACCTACAAAGCAGCAAATTACGATTTAACGGTGAGAATCAGCTCGACGCTATCTTGAGCTTTATTTCTTCGGCATTGGGTAGCTTTTACTCACAAATTCTACCTCTTCCACACCTTCGATAAAATTGGTTAGCGACGCCAATGCATACAGAGTGTTGGCGACTAAGTTGGCGTATTTGAACAAGATATCAGCAGGTGATTTTTTACCGCTATGTTCGATCGCCACCAGCGCTCTCACCACTTTCTTTGCTTGGCAACGCGCTAAGTGCAACTCACTGGCTACTCCACTACCTCCCGGCAATACAAAGCCTGAGAAACCGCCCTCTAAGCGTTCACGTATCGCATGATAATCGGTTTTAAGTTCACTCAACTCTAACTCAGTGATCGCCAACTTTCCTCGAACCGAACCATTCAAGTGATAAACATTCGGCTGCAGGCGAGTTAATACGTCGCGCACTTGTGATTCAAGATCCATGGTAAGAACTAAGCCTATACGACAACAAAGCTCATCGGAAAGGATCTCAAAGTCGCACGCTGGATTCTCTTCGTAAATAAACGGATAACAGAACTCATCCCAATCTCGGCTTACTGGTTTCACTTAATGCTCCTAATAGGTATCTCGCGCACACTATTAGATAATACCTTGGCAAAAGCAAACATAAACCCAACCTTAGGCGCATAAAAAAGGCCCTCACCACAAGCGAGAGCCATTTATCAATCAAGCAAAAGTTCAGACTATTCGTTTGATACTTTTTTGTGACCTTCTTGTAGGTGAACGAAGTCCACTAGATCATCGCCAGAAACTTGGTACGCTTGACCAAAGCCTTTAACGAATAGGCCGTTTTCAGCTTTAAGGTTAAATAGTGAGAAATCTTGAAGTTGGCTTAGACCATCAATGATCTCGCCAAAACGATCCTTCATTTGCGCGATAACTTGAGTCCAAAGCTCACTCTCACGCTCAACGACGGATGCCGTTGCATCAAACGTTAGACGCTTGCGTGCATAAAGCTGCTTTGAGCTCTCTTCGTCTTCGATCATCATCAATGACACGTTCGGGTTCGCTTTCAGATTGCGAGCGTGACGTGCGATATCAGAAATTAAAACAAAATAGCCATCTTGGTTTTGAACAAACGGCGCGTAGCTCACGTTTGGACGACCTTCTTCATCAACAGTAGCCAGTTGCAGCGTACGACGCTCTTGACGGAACTCTTTGATTTCAGGACCTAAACGACCTTGAAGACGTTCTTGTTTTACTTGCTGTTCCATGGTGATTCCTTTATTTACTTTCTCTAAATTATTATATTTTTAGCCAAGGAGAAACTCCGATGCCTCTCCTTGGTTCGCTCTAATCGTTGCTTATCTCAAGTCGTGAAACTTGAGAATTAGCCTTGCGCCTTCAACGCGTTGAAGCGTTCTACTTGGTCAGCAATAAGCTCACGTTTCTCATCACGGCCTAGGTAGATCTTAAAGATGTTTTCGCCAGTCTCACTGAAGAAACCAAAGTAGTGACTCTCACGACCCATGAATGGTTTGCTCACCAGCGCCACATGTTTAACGCTGTCTAGTTTAAGGTGACCATGAAGCTCGCCCTCTTTGCCCATTAGGTTGTAGTAACCACGCGCCACTTTACCTTTAGGGAAAGGCGCTTTAACTTCAAAGATTGAACCGAACGAGTGAACGATCGTCGTTACAGGGCCCCAGCCAACAAGACCTTCAAGGATCTCTTGAGCGCGAGAACCGTCTAGCATCACAGACATATCGCCTGGAAATGCAGCGACGACTTCTGCTTCTGTCACGTTCAGCTTTTCAGCAATAGCTGTAGGAAGTAGCTTTGGTTCTTCTTCAAGAATGCGAGCGACGCTTTGCTCTAATGTTTCGATCATCTCTACCGTTGTATCTGTCATTGAATTCATTTCCATTATTAATTATGCGTGTTTCTTTACAGCATGAGGGTAATGAGCAGGACGCGACGGTCTTGCTTGTGGATTCGCTTCAAAGTATTCAGCATTCAAAACTTGAATAACGCTTTGCGCTAATGTCACAGCCCAAAAGCTGCCCGCAATGGTTAAAGTTAAGTAGTCTTCAGACAATTCGACCAGTCCGTTACTTTGCCAATGCGAAAATAGAGGTTTTAAATAGTCAAACGTGTCTTGTCCCATGAAGGTCGGCAGTAGGCTTCTGCGTACCACTCCAGAATCAAAACCCGCTTTAAGTGAAGAGAAAATTGATTCAAGTTCGCTTTGCTTAGTCATCATGGCGATTGGAAGCTCACCACGCTTAACCGAGTCCATGTAGGTCTCTAGCGTTCGATGCTGCATGATGCCGTAACCGCCTACATTACCACCGGCACCACAACCGATAGGCAGTACTTCGGCATATGTCTTAGCTAAGCTGTTGTAGATGCTGCGTTCACGATTGTCGCGAGCCCAATGGTTCACACTCAGTTTCTTAACCTTGTGTTTTTCCATAAACTCAACGCCTGCCAAATACATTCTTGCTTTATCAGGCGTTGTCGCAGGAGGCGGAATCTTACCTTTATCAACCAAGTTCAGCATTGGTGCATCACCACCCACGATCAGTTGGTATAAATCAATACCGTGTGCGCCTGTCGACATGTAATCGTGTAAGTCTTGCTCGAAGACATCCATGGTTTGATGTGGCAAACCATAAAGCAAGTCAAGTACGATTGGTGCTTGCTCGGTTTTACTCAACGAGCTGATTCTCTCTAGAACCACTTCGCGATCATCTAACCTTTTTGCACTGCGACGCACTTTGGTATTGAAGCTTTGAATACCAAAAGAAAATCGGTTGAAGCCACCTTCTAGCGCTCGGTCGAACATTTCATCACTGAAACGGTTAATTCGCCCTTCGAGAGTCATTTCCACGTCGTTCGCTAATGGGAAATGCTCACGAATCGCCTTGCCCAACAGTTCAACTTGCATTGCAGACAAATCCGTTGGAGTGCCTCCACCAATGTAAACCGCATGGAAAAGACCAGATTGAGCCCAGGGTGTTTTCGCTTTTTGCTTCAACTCACAAAGCAAGGCTTCGAAATAGTCGTCAACAAGTTTGCGGCTGGCTGCGTGCTGGAAAAAATTACAAAAAGTACAACGCACTCGGCAAAAAGGAATGTGGATATACAAACAACGTTTATCCTGTTTCTTTCCTTCCGTTAGCATCAATTCGTCGAACAAATTCAACTTCTTATCTTGAGCAATTGGAGTCGCACTTCCACCAGCGTGTGCCGAGTGCTTTTTTGCAAACGCAAAACGCAGCGGATCTGGCGTTGAAACACCCAAAATAGATTCGTCAAATTTATAAATATCGAGAGTCATATAAATTACCTAAACGCTTACCGAGCCAAGCTTGGAAGACTATTCGCTAAAAACTGAGAGAATCATAAATAGCCTGAAATGATAATGCAATTGATAATTGATCTTATTTAGATTCTAGGCAATAATCGGTGCCGGATTTTCGTTTAGGTGAAGGGTTAATTGTGAACGTTCCAAGGTATGTCATAGCGGGGGGAGCATCATTGGTGATTCATGCTGCGTTGTTGTTTGTCGCGCAAGAATCAAAGGTATTTGCTATGCCAGCTGGCGCAGAATCTAAAACTGTTGCTCTGAACTTTAAGCCACAAACTCAACGGTCCGTTGAACGCGAAGAAACGGTCACCGAACCCGTTGAATCAGAAGTCACTCCTGAACCTGAAATTACAGAAACGCCTGTAGAACCCACACCACCTCCAGTAGCTGAACCGAAAAAGGTTAAGCCGAAAAAAGAAGCAATCACTAACAAGCCAAAACCTGAGCCAAAAAAAGAGCTCGTCAAGAAGCCTGAACCTAAACCGCCGGTTAAAAAACAGGTAAAGAAAAAAACTGTACAGAAAAAGCCCGTCGAAAAAAAAGTGGTAGAAAAGAAACCTGAGCCGGTTAAGCCACAACCGGACAAGAAAATCGCTGAGAAAAAAGTTGAGTATAGCGAGCAACAAGACGCGCAACCGGCTGCGGTTAATCAAGGCGTTGAGAACCCCGAGCCTGTTCTCATAACCAAACCAAGTTTTAGTGTACGGCCTACTCCACCTAAATACCCAAGACAAGCTAGACGCAGAGGCGTAGAGGGTGTCGCAACCTATGAGATTTGGCTTGATGAAGACGGCAAGCAAGTTAAGCAAGCATTAGTGAACTCTTCAGGTGCGCTACTTCTTGATAAGGCCGCACTCGACGCAATCAAAAAATGGAAATTTTCACCACACACCGTAAATGGTCGAGCGATCGCTCACCGTGTACGAGTACCTGTTCGTTTTAACTTGGACTAAGAAATGCAACAAATCAGTTATTTACAAGAGCAATTGGGCCTAATGACGTGGCCATTGCTTATCTGCTCAGCGCTTACTGCAATGATCATCGTTGAGCGTATTTTCCAAGTGATGCTGAGTATCGGTGTTGGACGCCGCGCTATTCGTAAAGAGCTTCACCAGATCTCACCAACCGACACTCATCAAATTGAAACGTTAGCGGCTGACTTGTCCAACAAGCGCCCACTGCTTTACAAAGGCGTTTCGATGGTGCTGGCTCATCACTCTTTTTCTAAGGGATTACGTGAAGACGCGGCTGGAATCTGGCTTCAAGAGAAACGCCATCAGCTACATGCAGGTTTACGACTACTTGGTTTGATCGGCGTTATCAGCCCACTGATCGGCCTACTGGGTACAGTTCTTGGATTAATCGAGATGTTTAAAGGCGTTGCTGCCACAACGGGCAGTATCACACCCAATGACCTAGCCGATGGACTTGGCCTTGCGATGCGCACCACCGCAGCAGGTTTGATCATCGCTCTTCCTGCCATTTCAGGTGCACAACTGCTAGGTCTATGGGCCGACAGAGTATTGGCTAAATTGGAGCACACACTGAACTACGTCAACGTGTGGCTTGAGGGTATGTCGATGCAACCAACCACGGCTCAAGTTACCGCATCACAGCAGACCGTTACAACGGAAGGTGCGCGCTAGTCATGATCAAAGTCTCTCAGAATCACAATGCATCAAGCTTAACGCCTGATCTGACACCTCTTTTGGACATCATCTTTATCGTGATGGTGTTCTTGCTTCTTACTGCTTCCGTGAAGTTGGAGTCATTGGACGTTGAGTTACCGAGTAATGACAGCAGCAATGTGTCTGAGGTGCATAAAGACTCGATCAGCGTAAATCTGCTTAACCGCGAACCCTACTGGGCAATCAACGGTAAAGAGTACATTGATTGGGAGAACTTTAAGTTGGCGCTACTTGAAGAAGTCGGTTCTGGTGATAACAAGAAGCCAATCATCATTGGTGCGGACAAAACCGCGGATGTGCAGAACCTCGTTAAGTTGCTCTCCTTCCTACAGGACAACGGTATTCCAGCAACGCAACTACTGACTGAAGGCGAATAAGCAGCCGACGTTAGGCGGCAAACCTCAAAGGCGTAGGCACCAATCTACGCCTTGTAAACATTTCAAATCATGTCGGCCAAATATGTGGACCGACAAAAACAGACAATAAGAATAGAATTATGAATACAATTAAAGAGCTCAATCACAATCAATCAGTTAAAAAGCCGCTTAAGAAGGGGCTACTTTCGATGGCAGCGCTTTTAGGTTTCTCTCTCGCTACTCATTCAGCGATTGCAGCCGACGATGCGCACCAACAACGTATTATCAGTGCCGGTAGTGCAGTCACGGAACTTGTATTGGCACTGGGCGCCGAAGATCAACTGGTCGCAATTGATGTTACTAGCCGTTTCCCGCAATCAGACAAACTTCCTAAAATTGGCTACCACCGTAATCTATCAGCAGAAGGTCTTATTGCTCTGCAACCGACCACTCTGATCGGCTCTGATGAAATGGGTCCAGATACAGCAATATCTCAACTGAAATCTGCAGGGGTTGATGTTGAAATCGTTAACACAGAAGCAAGCGTAGAGGGCCTACTTAAGCGTATCGACCAAATCGCAGAGATCACGCATACAGAAGAGAACTCTAAAGCGGTAAAAGAGAGCGTGAATAAGAAAATCGCTGCGCTTGAAGCTAACCAAGTTCCTCAAAATGAAGCTAAGAAAGTGCTGTTCTTATTACTTCACGAAGGTCGCCCAGCGAATGTTGCGGGCAGTGAGACCTCTCCAAACGCGATCATCGAACTTGCGGGTGGTATTAACCCAGCAGCTGAAAGCTTAACGTCTTATAAACCACTGTCTATGGAATCTATGGTTGAGATGCAACCAGACGTTATTCTTGTTAGCGGCCGTAGTTACCAAAAAATGGGCGGAGCAGACGCTATTTTGAAATCACTACCAATGCTAGCGGCGACACCAGCGGGTATGAACAAGCAGATCATCACCGTTAACGGTAGCGCACTAGTTGGCGGTCTTGGCTTAGCAAGTCTTGCCGAAGCAAAACGTTTAAACGCACGTATTTATCCACAATAACTTACTGATTGTGCGTTTAGTTTAAGGCTCTCATTATGCTGTTAAGAACCGTACCTTTAAAAACATCAATGGTAGGCTTTGGTATCGCCCTAGTCTTCATTGCCCTGTTTTCGATTACTGTTGGACCAATGAATATTAGCTTGAGCGACAGTGCGGCAAGCTTGTTCAATCCAAACAATGAACTCGCGCCTCACATCAACCTGGTGATCCAAGAGATTCGATTGCCACGAACCATTCTGTGCATGGTGATTGGTGCCATATTAGCGCTATGTGGCGCAGTGATGCAGGGGCTGTTCAGAAACCCATTAGCAGAGCCGGGAATCATTGGTGTTTCCGCCGGTGCTGCGTTAGGTGCTGCGTTAGCAATCGTTCTTTTTTCTGAACTGAGCCTTAACTACCCAGGTTTCATGAACTTTGCAGCAGTACCAGTGTTCGCCTTTCTGGGCGGCGCATTGACGACACTTTTAGTTTATAAGCTGGGTACAGGTAAATTCGGTACTTCCGTGACCATCATGCTACTGGCAGGTGTCGCAATTAGTGCTCTCTCCGGTGCTGGCATTGGTTTTTTAAACTTCATCGCTGACGATCAAATGCTGAGAGACCTCTCATTGTGGTCGATGGGTTCATTGGCGGGCGCTAAATGGTCTGGGATTGTATTGGCCCTTGTCACCTTGGTTGTGCTGTTTATCTTGTTCTATCGCCAAGCTATGTCGTTAAATGCACTACTCCTTGGTGAGTCTGAAGCGCAACACTTAGGTATCCCCGTTCAAAAACTCAAACGTCAGTTGATCTTACTGACGGCGGCGGGCGTTGGCATTACGGTAAGTCTCTCAGGTATGATTGGATTCATTGGCTTAGTGATTCCTCATCTGGGTCGCATGCTTGCTGGTCCTGATCACCGTATACTACTCCCTCTATCCGCAGTCCTAGGTGCACTATTACTGACAGCTGCTGACATGTTCTCACGTGTGGTACTGGCACCAGCCGAGCTGCCCGTTGGTATCGTGACTGCCATTATCGGCGCACCATTTTTCCTATATCTACTATTCCAACAAAAAGGGAGAATTCTGTAATGCACTCCCCAGCCTTAAAAGCCAGCGACATTCATGTAAAGTTTGGCAGTAAAGTGATTCTAGATAATGTCTCTCTCGAGATAGAAGCGGGTAAAGTAACAACACTTCTTGGCCCGAATGGTGCTGGAAAAAGCACGTTACTCAAAGCGTTATGCCAAGAGATCGAAAGCCAAGGTCACATCAATTACTTTGGCCGAGACAGAGCACTATGGTCACCGAGCACACTGGCGAAGCATTTAGCGATGCTCCCACAGCACAGCACACTCACTTTTCCATTCCTTGCTAACGAAGTGGTTGAACTTGGTGGTATTCCACTACAAGAATCCAATCGAGCACTGAATAAAATCGCACAAGAGAAAATGGATACGGCGGACGTTTCTCATCTTGCTGACCGTCTCTACCCATCACTTTCTGGTGGTGAAAAGCAGCGTGTACATCTAGCGCGCGTGTTGACTCAACTGCATCACTCTGGAGACCAATGTGTATTGATGCTCGACGAGCCCACTTCAGCGCTCGATCTCGCTCATCAACACAACACACTGAAAATCGCTCGTAAAATGGCAGACGAACAAAACGCGGCAGTCATTGTGGTGCTACACGACTTGAACCTGGCCGCGCAGTATTCTGATCGTTTGGTCGTATTGAAAGGCGGGCAGTTAGTATGTGATGGAACACCATGGGAAGCACTAAAGCCAGAGATGATTGAAGATGTCTACGGGTATCGGAGTATTGTTGAAAAACACCCTACTATGAGCTTCCCTCAAGTCCACCCTGCTGGTTAATAAACAAAAAGAGCACCTTACGGTGCTCTTTTTAGTTTCTAAAGGCTTAAAACGCCATTCACGGCCATTTAAGCTATTGTCCAGATTAACAATAGGTATTATTGCTAGAGATTTACATAATTCTGAACGATTCCATGTACCTAATCAGGTACCTCTAAACGTTAGTCACCTCGCTACTTTTGAAGCCACAATAAGAGCCAAATGGTTGTTGACCACAAAAACAGCAGGCACAAAAAAAGCTCCTAATAAGGAGCTTTTCTTTCAATGGATTATTTGCTCATTTGAATTAGAGACTTACCAATTAACCATTCTAGTTCTTTACCGCTTGTGTCGCCAAACTGAGTTTCAGTCAGTTTGTACAGGCGGTCAATACCGTTAGCAGCGAACTCGTGTGCGCTTTCTGAAGTAACGATATGGTGGAATAGTAGGCGTAAGATTGCTAGGAACTCAGCATCTTCCAGGGCTTTAATCCAGCTATCAGAAAATGCATCTAAACCATTTTCGAAATCAATGTGTTCCATGAACATTTTGAAGATACGACCATCAAGCGCTGCCGTAAAATCTGTCTTCTTTGGAAAGTGGTGGCTAATACCAGTACGAGAAACACCCGTTTGTTGACTCAACGTCGTGTATGACATCTTGTCGTAACCCAGTCTTAGTAGCTGGTCAACTACGGCATCCATGATTTTCTGGATAGTGATTTCTGTATCTTCTTTACTACGCTTTGGCATATTCAGGCTCTTCTTTTTGTAAATCCATCTAACTCATCAAATGAAGTCAGAATGAAAATCGTTATCAGCATTATGTGAGTAAGGCGATTTTTCGCAAGTATTTGCGCCCAATAACACAAGAATACTCTGTACGACCAATTTTACAGTGTTGCGTCTTTGCGCACTTTGTTTAATTAGTC
Organism: Vibrio fortis; assembly: GCF_000695685.1. Classification (GTDB taxonomy): domain Bacteria; phylum Pseudomonadota; class Gammaproteobacteria; order Enterobacterales; family Vibrionaceae; genus Vibrio; species Vibrio fortis_A. The sequence goes on from NZ_JFFR01000012.1 coordinate 53,276, forward strand.
TTCGGAATTCACCTTACCGTTCTAAAGCAGTGTTTTAAAATAACCGCTTAGAATATGAAATGCGAAACAATAAATTCATTATATAAATACCTATCAAGCGATAGATACTCTTATAAAATCATTCAGGGTGCAACTAACTGAATGATGTTCTGACAAATTAATGACACTAATTTTCAGAAAAATATGAGCTTGATCACACCCATATTCACATTTATAAAACGCCATGCTCATTGTTTTCCTCAACAAACAACATAGCATACCAATGCAAGATAGGCCAAAGGATTTAATTTTTGTAGATACAGATCAAATTGCTCGGTAAAATAACCTCATATTTTGTAAGAGGATTATTTATGAACCAAGATGTTGGCACTAATGATGTATGCGAAGCTTGCGGTTGCGCAGGCGAAATGGGTTTCATCATTAAAGAAGGCGACGATGTAGCGGAAGTTGTAATCTACGGTAACTCGAAAGAAGCAATGGAAGCAGAACTAGCTAAGTACATTGATTTAGCTAAACAAGTTTCAAGCAGTGTTGAGTTTGAATCAACAGAACTAACAGAAGAAAGCAACGAACTACGTACACGTTTCAAGTTCGAAGTGAGCGCAGAGAAAATTATCTTTGAACTGAAAACACGTTCAATCGCACGATAACGCGCCCTACTTTATTGATTAAGACGAGCCTATTGCTCGTCTTTTTTTTCGAGTGTTTTCCATGAAAGAGCGCCATTTGTCTCGAAATCATTCTGTTCTGCACACTGAATCACTACTCCTGATATTTCCAGAACAGCACCTAAACTGTAAGCCTTATCATCGTAATAACAGACCCGTGGGTTCGTATTCTTTTGCGATACAACCACCGCCTTTTTCGCAGGTACAGAAATAATATTGTCGGCATAAACGTTTGCATTATTCCCAAATAGACCTGAGATTACTGTCAAAGATATGACTTTAATTGCATTTAATCTTTTCACTTATATTTCGCCCTCTGTTTAATTGGCTAAATCTAACAATTATCGGCAATATTTCTGGGCTCGTATGCAATTTCCGATATAGTAAGCGCAACTCTGTTAGAAGATCGTCATTATGCTCAGAACTGTCACATTGCTTGCGTGCTTACTCACCATATCAAATAGTTACTCCCAGCCCCTCGATCACTATCAAATATTGAATCATCTCGACAATTACGGAAATCTTTACCTGCGTAATAAGCCTTATACCGAATTACCGACAGGGTTAGTCGTCAAAGGTAATTTAAATATAGAGAAAACGTCTATCAAACAACTACCAAAAGAACTTGAAATTGGTGGTAGTCTACAAGCAGCGAATAGCTTGCTCAGACGTGTACCAGCAGGTACCTCTATCAAAGGTTACGCCAACTTACTTGGGAGTCAGATCCAAAGTTGGCCAAAGGGGGTCAAGGTTGGCGGCTTTATCAACTTCACCGATACACCTCTTAAAAAGCTACCGAATGGTTTTCGAGTTAAAGGCGACTTGAGTTTGATTCGAACCCCGCTAACCGAACTGCCAAATGGCATTGTGGTTGAAGGGAATCTTTATATTGGTGGTTCTGCGATTACACAGTTCCCCGACGTGATGACAGTGAATGGCAATATCTATCTCGGTGGTAATGTCATTAGCAAATGGCCAACTACATTGAATCTGGGTGGCGCAGTAGCGCGCTAGCTAGGAAAGTTGGGGCATGACGAGTTGCCATGTATTGCGATCAAAAAAGGAGCATGACGCTCCTTTTTATTTTTATCTGCAGTCGTTAAATCATTAGACCGAATTTAGCCGACATTCTTTACTGGGTTAGCATAGCTATCGATCAGGTACTGATGCGCACCTTGAGGGATGCTTGATAGTTTCTCTTCAAACTCACGCTTCACCGCTTCAGTAATGCTGTCGTCTTCTTTATCTGCTGCCAGTAGGTTCACAGGGAACAGCTTGTAGTTCTCATGAATTTGACGGTCAATCTCTTCAGCTAGTGCTTCTGGCGTTTCAAAATCTTGGTCAATCACAGAACCAAAGCCAACATGTACATGGCCTTTATTGCCCACGATACCTTGAATGATGCTTTCGATATCTTCAAATTCGCCTTTCTCATACGAACCATTGACGTCTTTTTCGAACAACTCTAGTGCTTTTGCCGTATCACATGGGTCATTTTCGTAAGATATCGCAACCGGTACGATCTTCAATGACTTAACATACTCAGCGAAAGCAACTTTCTGTTTACGACCTTCAACGTGGAACATCTTCAGGATAGCTGGATCAGTGAAGTCGTTACCGTCTTTTGCACGCCCTTCTTTCTGCGCAATCCAGATAGAGTTACCCGTATCTAGAGAGTGCTTAATATAAGAAGAGAGTTGGCCAAGCGCTTTCATCATCTCACGCGGCCCTTTAAGCGAGCGCTTAACAATAAAGCTCTTGTTCAAACGCATAAGTTCAGTCGCGCATGGCTTCTTAAGCAGGTTATCACCAATCGCAATACGGCATGTGTTGTGGTTTTGCTGATGCAGTGCATAGTTAACCAAAGCCGGATCCATGGCGATATCGCGGTGGTTAGAGACAAACAAGTAAGACTGATTTTGATCTAACGATTCAAGCCCCGTGTAAGTCACACCTTTAGTGGTATTCGCTAAGGTATCACGAAGGTACTTTTTCACTTCGATCTGAATCGCTTCTACGCTCTGCAGCTTGCTCCACTTCATTTTTAGGTAAACACGCAAGATTGGGCTCATGATTGCTTGGAACCAAGCAGCGTGATTAGTGAAGCGATAGTTTAGGATCGCGCTGATGAATTCTTCATCATTGATTAGGCGATCGAGTGCCGCAGGAATTTCGTCGTCGTTATAAGGACGGATATCAATATATGGATCAGTCTGAGAGGTCATTTTTCACTACATCTAATAAAAAGCTGGCTCATTCTACGCATTGTTTTGCTTTCTCGCAGCTACAGAGCCCATACTTTTGACAAGGTCAGACCAGAAACATCGGATTTACCTGCATTATTGTTGGCATACGTTAAAATTAACGGTAATCTTAGCGGCCGCAAAACTAAGGACCTTCTATGAACTTCGCTATCGAATACACATCGGCTTACTACTCCCACCTAGAAATCACTCCTAGAAAAAAAGTGGTAAAACATAGCCTTGTATCCGTTGAAAGCGGATTAGTTTTGATTAAGATTGGTAAACAGGAACACGCCATTGAGCCGGGTCAAAGCCTTTGGATCCCGTTTGACTGTTTAACTTCCCTCACCTACTTTCCGAACACGCGAATCGCACGCGTAGACTTTTCAGTGCGTCTAACCGATGCTTTCCCTAAGCAAGCAGGCTACGTGAATCAAACACCACTTTCACAAGCTTTGCTCGATAAGCTCGCAACCTTGGCAGTTAAAAACAAAGACACCAACAATGCGTCTTCAACATTTAAAGAGTTATTAGCGGTAGTTAAGCAGGAAGTATTGACCTTTAAGCCATTGCTGTGTGAAAGCGAATTGTCGCAACGCTTCAACCGTTGGAACATTGAAGACTCACCACTATCTCAAGAACAAACCCTAGTGATGGTGATGCGTGAAGCGAAAAAACGCATGCAGTCAGGTCAGAAGAAAGAGAAGGTAATTGACGAGTTATTCTCGGGGCAAACCGAAGAATTCGAGCAGCTGTGTATGCTGGTGTTTGGCGACACGCTGTAAACTGACATAGTCTGCTCAGACAACGAAAAAGCCGCAAACTCTATGAGAGTCGCGACTTTTTTAATTTGGTATGTTTTTCTAGAGCCTATTTTTCCGGAAATGAGCTCTTTTAGAACGGAAACTCAATCTGCATCATCATGTCGGCTTCTCTGGCATCATGCCAGCGATAATCGAATCGCATGCGAGGTTCACCCACTGATTTCTCACCAAACCCAATGCTGAGCTGCAAACCATGGTTTAGGATCCACTCTTCTGTGGTCATGTCGTACTTTTTATCTTCCAGATCTTCAGGAAACCACATCCCCAAGCCAACATAGTTCGAGCTAATGCTTTGAGTAATGATTGGTGAGTCTTTGGTTTGTAGTACCCAATCAGACCAGTAGTCGTTTGAAGAGGCTTCAGGTTCGTCACTAAACCCACTCAGGCTCAGCATTCTTTGACTGAAAGATTCAAGGCTGTCTGAAAAGTTGAGGCATGTCGTCTGTTCATCAGAATCAAACATAATTGAGTCTAGGCTGAATAGATCACACTCAGCATGCGCATGCAAGCTAAAGGTAACGACGAAGCTGGTCGTTAAAAGTGCTCTTTTTAGCATAGTGCTCTGACCTCTAAGAATTAAGGACTACATTGTCTTATACAGCCCACCGTCTTGCAAGATGTTTGTAACTGACTTTGTACTCAAATTTGCAAAGTCATCACCATTTATAATCGCATTGCGAATATCGGTGCTACGAACTTTTACTTTTTCTGGGCAAGCCATCACAGACCAGCGTTCAGTGATCTCGTCAGACTTATAAAAAGACGAGAACTTAAAGAAGTTATCCGGCCCGATGACAAAAGTTATATCGGCCGTTGGATGAGATTCTTGAAGCTTTTTTAATACTGCGTACGTTGTGACGCTTTCACCTGGGGTGTACAAACTTTGCTCTACTAAAGATAGTTCAACTTGCTCAATAGCCAAGTCATTGATAAATGCCTCAACAAGCTGACATCGAATATCATAATCCAACATGGTTTTTCCCCACGCGTGAGCAATGCTCGGAACAAGTAAAATTCGGTCGAAGTGCACCAAAGATTCAATGACACTTTTATGCCCTAAACTTGGTGGGTTAAATGCACTACCAAAAACCGCTATTTTTTCCATCGCTTGTCGCTGCCTTCTTTTATCTCACTGTGTAAAGAGGTTTTTATCTCTCTTGATTTCGGTATGATAACACTAGATTTCAATTTGCTTGCAGGAAAGGAATACGAATGGAACAGTTAATTCGTGATGAAATGCGCGTTCTACCATCAATTGACGCTCAATTTGAAGTAGATCGTCGTGTAGAGTTCATCAAAACCAAATTACAACAATCAGGATGTAAGTCTCTTGTACTGGGTATCAGCGGTGGCGTTGACTCAACAACATGTGGCCGACTCGCTCAGCTAGCAGTAGACAGTCTTAATGAATCAAGCAACAGCAACGATTATCAGTTTATCGCCGTTCGCCTGCCTTACGGTGAGCAAAAAGACGAAGATGAAGCGCAGCTTGCTCTCTCTTTCATCCAACCATCTCAATCTGTATCAGTAAACATTAAAGCGGGCGTTGATGGCCTGCATGCCGCGTCTCATGTTGCGCTTGAAGGCACAGGTCTTCTTCCTACTGATTCAGCTAAGATTGATTTCGTAAAAGGCAACGTAAAAGCTCGTGCTCGCATGATCGCTCAATACGAAATCGCAGGTTACGTTGGTGGCTTAGTTATCGGTACTGACCACTCGGCAGAAAACATCACTGGATTCTACACAAAGCACGGTGACGGCGCATGTGACCTTGCACCACTGTTTGGTCTAAGCAAACGCCAAGTTCGTGAGCTGGCGGCAACACTAGGCGCACCAGAACTTTTGGTGAAAAAGGTACCTACAGCTGACCTTGAAGAGCTAGATCCTCAGAAAGCAGACGAAGATGCACTGAACCTGACTTACGACCAGATCGATGACTTCCTAGAAGGCAAAGAAGTGTCTAAAGAGGTCTCTGATCGTCTAGTAAGCATCTATCAAGCGACGCAGCACAAACGTCAACCGATCCCAACGATCTACGACTAAGCTCAAGTTGGTTACGTAGTAATCTGCGTGCCAACCTAGCGCAAGACTCGCTAAGCAAAAGGCCGACGGAGAACACCGTCGGCCTTTTCATTATGTGTTATCACCAGAATCTGTTGACCTTTGGCGGTTAGTCGACCACTTCGATATCGGTTTGTGGTACACAGCAACACGCTAGTACTTGCCCCATATTACGCTCATGATCTTGCAGCGCTGGAACATCAGGTTGATGCACTTGCCCGGACTCTAGAGTCACCTTACACGCCCCACAGAATCCAGCTCGGCAGCTTGACGCAATTGAAACACCCGCGGCTTCCGCTTGGTCAAGCAAAGTACCTTGGTTGTTGCCCTCGAACAGATAACCATTAACGCTTAACTGCAGAGTTTTCACCACTTCTTCCGTTGCCTGGTTAACACCAAACGCTTCTTGATGGTAATGCTGCGGGTTTAAACCCATTTGAATCAGCATCTTTTTAGCATTGTCCATAAAGCCATCAGGGCCACAAACAAATGCTTGGCGTCGATGCAGGTCATCGATCTTTGCGATATGAGAAACGCTCAAACGCCCTGATAAACCTTGCCAATCTTTAGCTGGCTGACTAAGTGAATAGATCACCTTTAGGCCTGGGTGCTTATCAGCAATTTCTTGAATCTCTTGTTGATAAGGGATATCTAACTCGCTGCTGCACTGATGATAGAACACCACATCTTCTACTTGGTTGTGGTCGGCAAGGTAACGCAGCATAGAAAGCATAGGTGTGACACCGCTGCCTGCAGAAAGCAGCAATAGCGGGTGATTTGGATTCTCTTCCAGATAGAAAGCGCCATCAGGGTTTTGCGCCACTAACGTATCACCCACTTGGAAATGGTCATTAAGCCAGTTTGAAATTCGGCCATCATCGACACGCTTTACCGAGATCGCAAGGCGACCTGCGCGTGATGGGCTTGAAGACAATGTATAACGACGAGAAATCTTCTCGCCATCGATGGTCATCTCAATCGGTAGGTGCTGACCTGGCTGGTAGCTAGGTAGAACTTTGTCACCTTTGGCTGGCTCCAACCAAAACGTTGTAAAGTCGCGCGCGATCTCTTCACGCTCAACACATGTAAGATGCAATGACTCAACCCAGGTATCTTCATACTGCTCTTTAGGTTTGATCTCTAGCACTTCAATCTTATCGCCTTCCTTAATCACACCTTCGTTTTTCGCTACAAGGTTCTGACCAAAGAAAACACCGCCAGTCTTATCAGCGCGGAACTGAGAGAAGGTATTCAGTGGCTCTTTTGAAGGGCGGAACTCACCTTTATCTACATCAACCGTGGTCAAAATACAGCGCTGACACGGTTTCACCGCTTCAAACTCGACTTCACCTATTCGAATGCGCTTCCAACCATCTTCACCAAACGCTTCGGTATTCGAGACCACTAAGTTGGTACGAAATTGATCCATGGTATGCAGCTCTGGGCTGCGGCGATTAAGTTCAGCTAACGATGCTTCACTAATAATAAGAAGTGGGTAGCCATCAGCGAAGCTCACATTATGTCCGAGCTTCTCACGCACGCGATTAGACTGCTCACCCGTAAACAGTAACTCGACACGTTGTCCAAGCACATCACTGAACCAATCATCTGCGGCATCATTGGTGGTGTAAGCGGTGAAGTTGTCTTTCCAAACCGTAGCGGGTGTCTCCTGCATCTTGAACTCATTGTATTTCACACGCAGTGCCGGCTTACCTTCACATGTAAAAATCAAGCCATCCGGTTGCAAGCTAGAAGACACTTTTACCATTTGTGGATACTTACGAGCCGTTACCATTGAGCCATCCGCCAGCGCCAACATAAAGCGTCGGTCAAAACTCAGACCTTGTTTTTCTACCCATGCACTTGATAGCGAGATCCCGCCAACTGATTTAACAGGATAAACATTCACCTGAGAGAGATAAGGACTTTGAGCTTCCGAGGACTTTGACATAACGACTCCAGTGTTATTAGATTTTTTACAATGCTAACAAATGCACCCAGTTTTAGGAACTCGCTCGCACTAAACACTTGATACTCAGCTATTATATTGAGAAGTGAGCAAAATATACTTTTAACCATCAGTTGTTTTATAAAAATCAGGAGCCTTGTGGTTGTGTATTTTTTATCAAGCTGCAAGGTGAGACTTTTGAAACGTCATTGAATAAAAAGGAATTATCATGAATAAGCTTCTTGTCATCATCTTATGTGTTCTTCTTCCACCACTTGGTGTGTTCGTCGCTCGTGGCGCAGGCAAAGACCTATTGATCAACATTGTACTCACGATCTTCTTCTGGGTTCCGGGAATGATTCACGGCTTATGGGTGGCGACACGATAATCGAGCACATTTAATACAAATCAACCCTTTGCCTGTACAGATCGAAGCTTCTACCGATGAAGTAGTAAAAATAGGATGAAATAAAACGGCTTTTCCACTATCATCCTGTCGCCTAAACGTAAGCGATTGCTTTCACAGATTTCGCACCGTTTAGGCTCCAACTACATAACATTTCAATTGGTGGGAGCTTTCAATGACACAACTTACGATTACTCGTCCTGACGACTGGCACGTTCATCTACGCGATGGCGAAGTACTGAAAGATACAGTTCGCGATATCAGCCGTTACAATGGTCGAGCGTTAATCATGCCAAACACTGTCCCACCTGTAACTGATACAGAAATGGCGCTGGCTTACCGCGAGCGCATCATGGCAGAAAAGCCAAGTGAGCAGTTCGAGCCACTGATGGCACTTTACCTAACAGACAACACAACTCCTGACGAGATCCGCAAAGCGAAAGCGTCTGGTGCAGTGGTAGCAGCGAAACTTTATCCAGCTGGCGCAACAACGAACTCGGATTCTGGTGTGACGTCTGCAAAGAACATCTACCACGTACTAGAAGCAATGCAAGAAGTAGGCATGTTGCTATTGGTTCATGGTGAAGTAACCACTCACGACGTTGATATCTTCGACCGTGAGAAAGAGTTCCTAGATACCGTTCTAGCACCTATCGTTAACGACTTCCCTAACCTTAAGATTGTTCTAGAGCACATCACAACGGCTGATGCAGCAACGTTCGTTAAAAATGCTAACGAGAACGTTGCAGCAACCATCACAGCACACCACCTACTGTACAACCGTAACCACATGTTGGTTGGCGGCATCAAGCCACACTTCTACTGCCTACCGATTCTTAAGCGTAACACCCACCAGCAAGCGCTGATTGAAGCAGCAACAAGTGGTAGCAAGAAGTTTTTCCTAGGTACAGACTCTGCACCTCACGCAAAAGGCGCGAAAGAGTCGGCATGTGGCTGTGCAGGTTCATACACGGCGCATGCTGCAGTAGAACTTTACGCTGAAGTATTTGAGCAAGAAGGCAAGCTTGAAAACCTAGAAGCTTTTGCAAGTCACAACGGCCCTGATTTCTACGGTGTACCTCGTAACACCGACACTGTGACTCTTACCAAGGAAGAGTGGAACGTAGCAGAAACTATGCCGTTCGGTTCAGACATTGTTGTGCCAATCCGTGGCGGTGAGACAATCGGTTGGACAGTTAAATAAGTTCTTAATTTGTCGCAAAAATAATACGCCCTGCACTATCTGTGCGGGGCTTTTTTGTTTGTGAACAAAGTCACTTGCGAATCCATTAATCGTATCTAATCTTATATAAACAGTAACCACACTTATTAAATGGTTTACATGAATTTAGGCTTAGATATCCGCACACTCTGTTTAATCATGGTCTTTTTATCGGGCACCTATTGTGTCGGGTTGTTGATCAAACAACACAGTCAGCCTCAAACCACAGGCGTACGCACGCTTTTCTATGCCATCTTGTTATTTATGATCGGCTTTTCGCTGCTCAGCTTCGGAAACGACATCAACTTATGGGTTTCCAAGATCCTTTCCAACGCGACTATTGCTGGCGGATTTTGCTTAATCGTATTGAGCTTATGTCAACTCAGACAACCCCCAAAACACTACGCTGTGAGTAGCGGGTTAGCGCTACTGATAACCATTGCCGCTCTTATCTATTTCACCTTTATTGCCCCCTCAACAAACGCTCGCGTGATTGTAATGAGCCTGTACATTACGCTCTGTAGCCTAGCGAGCATAAAAGTCATTAATGTTGGTACCGCCAAAGACCCTAGTTCTGCGCTCAGACTTTTGCTCGTTGTTTTGATCCTCCATTCAGTGTTCATGATGTATCGAATCTGGTTTACGCTTAACGAAGGCAACATAGATGATTTCTTGTACGCAGGTAGCATTCATCAATTTGCCATCATTATCACTGCGCTTTTGATTAGTACTCTCGGGTTTACTTATAGTTGGATTCTTAATACTCGGCTCATGCAGTCTCTTTATAGCTCATCACTCAAAGACAGCCTTACCCAAGTCTACAATCGCGGTGCCATGACTGAGCTGATTCCTCGCGAGATCATACGCAACACTCGTTTTAACAACTCCATCTCTTTCATTATTCTGGATATCGATCATTTCAAGGAGATCAATGATCGATACGGTCATCAAACAGGTGACAGGGTATTAAATGGTATAGGGCGATTACTACTCAATGAATTAAGAGGCCATGATCTTGCTTTTCGCTACGGCGGAGAAGAGTTTTTGATCGTGCTCCCTGAAACCAACTTTGACGGCGCTTGCCAAGTCGCCGAAAAACTCAGATTGCTGATTGAGCGCCAAAGGTTTTGGCTCAAGCAACCAAAACCTATTACTGCTAGTTTTGGGGTAAGCCTTCACCAAAAGGAAAACAGTCTCGCTCGTACCGTTAAGCAAGCGGATATTGCGCTCTATTACGCCAAAGAGCATGGTCGAAATGCCGTTGGGTGCTTTGACCAAAACCACAACTCCTCTTCAATGGTAGACGAGGCTTACTTGCTCGGTACTTCATCTCATTAACACTTAAGTACTTCGATTAAACGGCGGGAGTTAAACGCATCAGTAATGACTTCGCCACCTCATATCACTGATTCCAATAACAGTTGCTATCCAGTTAACAGCTGACTATTCTCTCTGCTTGCAATGGATTACACAGAGAAAGAATAATGAAAGACAGCTACTCCTACCCTATCGGTGAACCTGGCAAAAAGTGGACAGACGTTGAGCGCACAGCTTGGCGTGAAAGCCAAACAATCAAGCGTGAATACCAACAAGAAGTTGTGCCAAAAATCAAAGCTCTCGCAGAACGTTTCGATGTAGAGCAATACGGCGCACTAAGCTATGAAGAAGATCGCTTCCCTCTATTCGCCATTAAAACGAAAGCTTGGGATGAAAACAAGCCAACGGTACTCGTGACTGGGGGTGTTCATGGCTACGAAACCAGCGGTGTTCATGGCGCGCTTAAGTTTGCAGATACACAAGCTGAACACTACAGCCAATACTTCAACATCGTTATCGCGCCTTGTGTGAGTCCTTGGGGTTACGAAGTGATCAACCGTTGGAATCCAAACGCTGTCGATCCAAACCGCTCTTTCTACGACAATACGCCTGCAGAAGAGTCAGCGAACTTACGTGCACTCGTTGCTTCACTTCCACAAGAAGTACTGATGCACATTGATCTTCATGAAACCACAGATTCTGATGAGACCGAGTTTCGCCCTGCTCTAGCTGCGCGCGATGGCCTTGAATACATCGAAGGTATGATCCCAGATGGCTTCTACACAGTGGGTGACACAGAAAACCCGCAGCCTGACTTCCAAGCAGCAGTTATCGCTTCTGTAGAGAAAGTTACTCACATCGCTCCAGCGGATGCCGACGGTAAAATCATCGGTTCAGAGGTGACTCAATACGGCGTGATCAACTACCCAATGAAAGAGCTTGGTCTATGTGGCGGCGTAACCAACTGCAAGTACGGTACAACAACCGAGGTTTACCCAGATAGTGACAAAGTGACTGACGAAGAGTGTAATGATGCTCAAGTTGCGGCAATCGTGGGTGGCTTGGAGTATGTGATTAAGCATGAGCTAAGCGCGTAACAGACCCTAAAAAATAAAAGAGCGACTCGCATTGAATGCTGTCGCTCTTTTTTGTATCTGCTATTCAGGATTATCCGTTATCGCTAAAGTCACCTTAAAGCGCGAAACTAAATCCTAGGCTGTAATCATCGCCGTTTTTTGCTGTGTACTCTTTGTCTTCACTGCACGCAGTTGGTCGGCCTTTCTCATCACCTTGTACCAAGCTAACCCAGTGTCTGATGCCTGAAGAGTAGCTCTCTTCCGTTTGACCAAATGTGGTGCATGTTTCTAGCTGAATATCTTCGATGTTTACAAGTTCTAGACGACCAGTGCCGGCACGAGCACCAATGGTAACCTCTACGTGTGTGCCGCTTTCGTCACGGAACAGGATTGCTGAAGGCTTAGATTTGTCGCCTGCGTAAGCCACAAAGTGCTTCGCTCTTTTCAGACCAGTGTGTTCACCATTCTTAAAGTAAACTTGCACGTGACGGTAATCAATCTCATAGCTAACTGCATCTTCATGCGAACCGCTCTCTAGAGGGAAAAGCGTGTCTAGCAGTTGCTTCGCCATGCGTTGCTTTTCCATCTGTTTATCCGCTTTAACCATTTCGACAGCAAAGACAGCTTCAGCGATAAAGGTAGAATGGTTTCTGTGAAGTTCTGTTTTATCCAATGTAAGCATGTTCATAGTCTTTCCCTCGTACGGCTTTAAATTCCATCTAGATCAAAAAGCTTAATCGACCCGTTTTTAATTGATTATTGCGTTGTGTTTTGCAGTAACTAAAGACTACATCGATTTTAGAAATAATTTCACAACAAAAACTTCACAATGTTAATTTTACAGATTTTGTCAATTTTACAGCGCGAGATCATCCTAATCAGAGAACCTAAAACTGATTCAAAACCCTTCCTATATCACTGAAATTTAAAACAAAAAAAACCGCACTAATAAGTGCGGCACCTTGGGCTTGGTAAATAACAGGGATTTTACAGTTTCACTTTTTTTGTGAAATTCGTTTTATTAGATTTCTGTTATCTGGTCGATTCCTTTAACTTCAAGCGCATTGCATGAAGGACAGGTTCAGTGTAACCACTGGGCTGAGCACAACCTTCAAAAACCAACTGACAAGCAGCTGAGAACGCAATGCTGTTTTCAAAATCATCCGCCATGTTGCGGTAATTTGGATCACCTGCGTTTTGCTCATCAACCACTGCAGCCATGCGCTTCATTGTGGCCATCACTTGTGCTTCATCACAGATACCGTGACGAATCCAGTTTGCAATGTGCTGACTTGAGATACGCAGTGTTGCACGGTCTTCCATCAAGCCAACATCGTTGATGTCTGGCACCTTAGAACAACCAACACCTTGGTCAATCCAGCGCACTACGTAACCCAGAATACCTTGGGTATTGTTATCAAGTTCACTCTGAATATCTTGAGCGGTCAGATTTTGGTTACCTAGTAATGGGATCGTTAGGATGTCGTCAACATTCGCTCTTACACGCTCACGAAGTTCTTTTTGACGACTCGGTACGCTCACTTGGTGGTAATGAAGTGCATGCAGCGTTGCAGCAGTCGGTGATGGAACCCATGCCGTGTTTGCACCCGCTTTAGGGTGACCTAATTTAGCTTCCATCATCTTGGCCATGTTGTCTGGCTCTGGCCACATGCCTTTACCAATTTGCGCCTTGCCTTGTAGGCCACACGCTAAACCAAGGTCGACGTTTTGATCCTCGTACGCGCCAATCCAAGTCATGGTTTTCAGTTGTGCTTTTGGAGCAAACGGCCCTGCTTCCATGCTGGTATGGATCTCATCACCAGTACGGTCTAGGAAACCGGTATTGATGAATACCACTCGGTCTTTCGCGGCGCGGATACACTCTTTTAGGTTAACCGAGGTACGACGCTCCTCATCCATAATGCCCACTTTAATCGTGAAACGCTCAAGACCTAGGGCATCTTCAATTCGACCAAACAACTCATTGGTAAACGCCACCTCTTCTGGGCCATGCATCTTAGGTTTTACAATGTTGATGCTATTGGCAGTCGAGTTTTGGTACGGGCTGTTACCCTTCAAATCATGCATTGCGATAAGCGAAGTGATCATGCCATCCATGATGCCTTCTGGTACTTCATTACCGTTTTCGTCGATGATTGCTGGGTTAGTCATAAGGTGACCAACATTGCGCACAAACAGCATGCTTCGGCCTTTCAGAGAGATCTCTCCGCCGCTAACACTGGTGTACTGACGATCTGGGTTGAGGCTGCGAACAATCGTCTTACCATTCTTCTCAAGCGACTCTTGTAAGTCACCTTTCATCAAGCCTAACCAGTTTCGGTAAGCAAGCGCTTTATCTTCACCATCTACCGCTGCAACAGAGTCTTCACAGTCCATAATAGTCGTGAGTGCTGCTTCAACCAGAACGTCTTTAACCCCAGCAGCATCTACGCTGCCAATAGGTGCACTCGGGTCAATTTGGATTTCGATATGAAGGTTATTGTGTTTAAGAAGAATACAAGAAGGTGCACTTGCCTCACCTCGGTAACCGATGAACTGGCTGTGCTCGATAAGCGTAACTTCTTCACCATTCTCTAGCGTTGCGGTAAGAGTATTACCTTTGCTGACATTGCTAATGCTGTATTTAGTGACGTCTTTGTGGGAAACACCGTTTAATGGCGCTGCTTCGTCTAGAAATTCGCGAGCATACCCAACTACCTTGGCACCACGAACTGGGTTGAAACTACCCCCTTTCTCTGCGCCATCTTCTTCACTGATCACATCCGTGCCGTAAAGGGCATCGTATAGGCTACCCCAACGAGCGTTTGCTGCATTAAGTGCAAAACGCGCATTCATGATAGGCACTACAAGTTGCGGGCCTGCTTGAGTTGCGATCTCTGGTTCTACGCTGGCTGTGGTGACTTCGAAATCGTCACCTTCTGGAACAAGGTAACCAATCTGTTGTAGGAATTGCTTGTACTCAACCGGATCCAGCGTTTGACCAGCTCGCTCTTGGTGCCACACATCAATTTGATGCTGAAGGTCATCACGCTTAATCAATAATTCTCGGTTCTTTGGGGCAAGGTCTTTGAGGATATCAGCAAAAGACTGCCAAAAATCTTCGGCGTTAATGCCTGTCCCCGGAATGACCTGTTCATTAATTAACTGGTAGAGGGTGCTATCAATGTTCAAGCTTCCCTGTTGAATACGACTGCTCATAAAATCTCTCTCAAATTAACCGATGACTACTCAATAAACTACG
This sequence comes from Vibrio fortis, assembly GCF_000695685.1. Lineage (GTDB taxonomy): Bacteria > Pseudomonadota > Gammaproteobacteria > Enterobacterales > Vibrionaceae > Vibrio > Vibrio fortis_A. The sequence goes on from NZ_JFFR01000012.1 coordinate 68,303, forward strand.
TAACGGACCAAAATTTAGCTAATTTATGCCATTTATATTGAATATTCATGAAAAAAATACCCGTAAATCGGGACTATCCTGTCACGCCGCTCTCTATTTCACTAGCGACACTTTTAATCAAACGACGCATCCATTGATGGTCGGGATTACTCTGCAATAACGGACTCCATGCCATCTTCACCTCAAAAGGTTCAATAGCAAATGGCGCAGGCTTGATCAGCAAATTAGGGTTATCTCTTTGCAGTTGAGCCGCCTTTGTTGGAATCGTCAGAATCAGATTCTTCTGTTGGGCAAAAAGAATGGCCGACAAATAATGTCGCGTAAACACCGTGATGTTTCTCGTTTTACCGATACGCATTAGTGCCTCATCTATCCACCCCAATTTCTGTGCTTCACTTGGGTTGATCCCGACGCCAGTACCCATTCCCGTCTTGCTTACCCAAATATGTTGAGCTTTTAAATACGACAAAAGGCTAAAGTCATCGGCAATTGGGTTGTCGCAACTGAACAAACAGGAGAACCCGTCGTGCCAAAGGCTCATCTGATGGAAGGACTGAGGGATGTTGTCAAAACGGTTGATAATAATATCAACGGTGCCCTGTTCTACGTCCTGATAACTCACGTCACTGGGCGTCATAATATCGAGACGAATCTTCGGTGCGATCTCACTAAGCCTTCTTAATAATGGCTGAATAATGGTCGATTCTGCGTAGTCACTCGCCATGATTCGGAACACGCGTTCGCTGTCCTCCGCCCGGAATTCGGTGGTTGGCTGCAATGTCTTCTCTACATTAGCCAAGATATTTCGAATCAACGGTTGAAGCTTTTGCGCGCGCTCCGTTGGTATCATCCCTTCACTGGTTCTCACCAATAATGGGTCCTCTAAAAGGTCGCGTAATCGACGAAGTCCATTACTCATGGCTGGCTGAGTAATACCCAGTTGTTTGGCTGCACGAGTCACGTTTCGCTCTCGCAATAACATGTCTAAATACACAAGTAGATTAAGGTCTATACGAGCAATATTCATATAAAAAATACCGAATATAATAACTATAAATTAACAAAATTATCACATGTGTGATTATTCTTTGTCCATAGCAAAGTTTTAATCCAAGCCAAATTTGGCAAACATACCCCACGTGAAACTAAGGAATAGTTATGTCGCAAATCACACAAGATATCGAAATGATCGAAGTTGCAAAACGTGCTGCTGGTGCTCCATGGGATGCTATCAACCCTGAATCTGCTGCTCGTATGCGTGCTCAAAATAAATTCAAAACCGGTCTAGACATTGCGCAATACACGGCAGACATTATGCGTGCAGATATGGAGGCTTATGACAAAGACAGCTCTCAATACACTCAATCTTTGGGTTGCTGGCACGGTTTTATCGGTCAACAAAAACTGATTTCAATTAAAAAGCATTTTGGCGGTAAAACAGATCGTCGTTACCTATACCTTTCTGGTTGGATGGTTGCGGCATTACGTTCAGAATTCGGTCCTCTTCCAGACCAATCAATGCACGAAAAAACAACCGTTGCTGGCCTAGTTGAAGAGCTATACACATTCCTACGTCAAGCAGATGCTCGTGAGCTAGGTGGTCTATTCCGCGAACTAGACGCAGCACGTGAAGCTGGTGATGTTGACCTACAAGACTCTATTCAAGACAAAATCGACAACCACGTGACACACGTTGTACCAATCATTGCAGATATCGATGCAGGTTTCGGTAACGCAGAAGCAACTTACCTAATGGCTAAGCAGATGATTGAAGCGGGTGCTTGTTGTCTACAGATTGAAAACCAAGTAGCGGATGAGAAGCAATGTGGTCACCAAGACGGTAAAGTAACGGTACCTCACGCAGACTTCCACGCGAAACTACGTGCACTTCGTTACGCTTTCCTAGAGCTAGGCATCGACAACGGCATCATCGTTGCGCGTACTGACTCACAAGGTGCAGGTCTAACAAAAGAGATCGCTGTAGTGAAAGAGCCGGGTGACCAAGGCGATATCTATAACTCTTACCTAGATGTAGAAGAGATCGATGTAGCTGACATGAAGCAAGGCGACGTTTGCTTCAACCGTGACGGCAAGCTTGTTCGTCCTAAGCGTCTACCTTCAGGCTTATACCAATTCCGTCAAGGTACTGGTGAAGACCGCTGTGTATTTGACTGTATTGAAGCAATCAACGCAGGTGCTGACCTACTTTGGATTGAGACTGAGAAACCACACATTGGTCAAATCAAAGAGATGATGGATGGCGTTCGTGCAGTACACCCTAATGCGAAACTGGTTTACAACAACTCACCATCGTTCAACTGGACGCTAAACTTCCGTCAACAAGCATACGATGCAATGGTTGAAGCTGGTGAAGACGTTTCTGCATACGACCGCGCTAGCCTAATGAGTGCTGAATACGATGAAACTGAGCTGTCTAAGCGCGCTGATGACAAGATCCGTACATTCCAAGCAGATGCGTCTCGTGAAGCAGGTATTTTCCACCACCTAATCACGCTACCAACGTACCACACGGCTGCGCTATCTACAGATAACCTAGCGAAAGAGTACTTCGGTGACCAAGGTATGCTGGGCTATGTTGCAAACGTTCAACGTAAAGAGATTCGCCAAGGCATTGCTTGTGTTAAACACCAAAACATGTCTGGTTCAGATATGGGTGATGATCACAAAGAGTACTTTGCTGGTGAGAACGCGCTGAAAGCTGCGGGCGAGTTGAATACTTCACACCAATTTGACTAATCGCTTAACGAGCTTCCTCTCTTCTTCTCCTGGTGAGAGGGGAAGCTCATCTTACTAAGCTTTTATCCCCCGAAAGCTTGGTATCAACTAAACAAAACGCGATTTTTTCAAAAGCCAGATTTGCGTGATAAACCACTGTCCCTTCTCGCTCTTCTGGCTAAACTAATACCATTCATGTTGTTGAGAGTGCCTATGATTTCTGTACCTACCTACTTACAAGATGCAAAAGAACTGCTAACTGACGATGGCTTTGCAACCGGTGATATTTGGTATCACGGAACCTCTTCAGCCTTGCTTGCTTCAATTAAAGGTCAAGGGCTGAAACGCTCTGGAGACAAAGCACTGAATGAAGCAGCGCAGAAAACAATGGCCACGATTGGCAATAACTACACCGAATCGACTGAGCCTGTATTCCTGACTCAAAGTAAAGAGCTGGCTTACTACTGGGCGCAACAAACGGTACGTGAACGTAGCGTACGTTTCGAAGGTGATGAGCAACCTATCGTACTGGCGGTTAACTTATCAGAAAAACAACAAGCGAAAGTAAGACCGGACGTAGGCGCAATGAGCCTATTAATGATGAGTATCGGCGAGAACTTCATGGCACACTTAGCTAAGGTATACCAAAAGTGTGGTATTGAAGGACCGGATATTGATCTTCGCTCCGCAGATCGTATGGACTACCAAAATAAGCTCGGCATGGCGTATATCAACGAAGACATCAGCCGCGCATGCATCAGCGAAGTGCTTGAGCCAGAAATGACTGACTGATTGATATCACATTAAGCTATATAGAATTAAAAAGAGGACTCATTGAGTCCTCTTTGTCGTTTTGGTGCTGCTAATTTTCTTAGCTGAATAGCCTAAGTCATTATCAGACCGCTATTAGCCGCCAATGCTATTTACCACCAATGCTTAGACGCGCGAAGCGCACATCTGGAGCAAAGAAGGTACGGCTATCATTGCTGAGTTGGCTATTACCTACAGCATCAATTTCTTGCAGCATCTTGTAGAAGTTACCCGCAACCGTAATACCGCGAACAGGTTGAACTCTCTCGCCATCTCGGCACAAGAAACCACTCGCACCAAATGAGAAGTCGCCGCTCACCGCATCTGCTCCCGAATGAACACCTTGCAGTTCCACCAGCTCTAAGTACTCGCCCGCTTTCACTTCTGCTATGCTGCTCTGGCCTGTTGTAATCACACGATGATTTGCTGATACATCTAAACTCGACTTAGCGCCACGTGCAGCACTTGCCGTCGATGTTGCACCTAGATAGCTCGCTGTTTGGCTATTATGAAGTAGTGTATTTAACTGACCATCGACAATAATCGCATTGTCTTGAGTCGCAAAGCCTTCGCTATCAAAGCCCGCAATCGCCATACCATTCGGCATATACGCTTTATCAATGAAAGACAGCAGTTCACTCGCGATACCTTGACCTAACTTGTCACCGAGTGGCGTCATGCCCTTCATAGCGCTCACACCAGAAAATGCACTGCCAAACGCGCCGAACAAGCTGCTAAGCGCATTGATGTGGAAAATCGCAGAATAGTTCCCAGTAGCAACTGGAGCACCATCAAGCAGATCACGAGCTAGGTTGTAACCTTCTTCAATGCAGTAGGCTGGCTGCAACTCATCGAAGCGACGACCTACTGACATTTTGCCCGCCATCGACTGCTTGCCATCTTTCTCAAATAACGTATAGGCATAACAGTTAAATGAACGCTCAAAGTGCTTACACAGTGAGCCTTGAGTGTTGGCGATGATCAATTGAGACTCACCATCGCTGTAACCATTGTATGGTGAGCTCTTTGCGTGCGGATGACTAACCACACCTTGCTCAAGCGCTAAAGAGAGCTCGATTTTTTCATCAACCGACGTTGTGTCTTGTTGAGCAATTTCAGCCACATCCGTCGTAATTGTGCTGTTTACACAACTGATGGTTTGATGCTCATCCTGCTTAGAGAAACGAGCACTCTGCAACGCGTTCGTCAGCAGTAGATCAAGGCTTGGTTGCTCTAGGGATTCCGAGTAACTAGTCGCGACACGTGCATCTTTGACCACACGCACACCCAGAACTTGGCTTGAGCTCACTTTATATTCATCAAGCTGACCTTGGTTCGCTTTAAGCGAGAAACTATTACTGCTGTTAACGATAACGTCTGCTTCCGCACCTTGGCGTTTCGCTTCAGCAAGTACGTATTCAACGGCATTAAGAAGTTGTTGTCCTTGGCTCATTAGTTACCGCCTCCTACTAGAATGTTATCGACCTTCAACGTAGGTTGACCAACCGTCGTCGGTACCGAACCACTCACCGAACCACACATACCCGGTGCTAACGCCATATCTTGTCCAACCATGCTGATCTCTTTCAGCACTTTAGGACCAGTACTAATCAAAGTTGCTGTCTTCAATGGCTTAGTGACCTTACCATTCTCAATCAAGTAGGCTTCACGGACCGCAAAGTTAAATTCACCAGTGCCCGGCTGAACAGAACCACCACCCAGTTTCTTCGCATAAATACCGCGTTCGATGCCTGCGAACATCTCATCAAGAGTATGTTCACCCTCTTCAATGAAGGTATTACGCATACGAGACGTTGGCGCGAACTTGTAGTTTTGACGACGACCAGATCCCGTCGGTTCATAGCCAGTTTTCATGCCGCCCATTTTGTCGACCATAAAGCTGGTGAGCTTACCGTCTTTGATCAGCTGAGTACCCTGTGTCGGCATACCTTCGTCATCAACATGAATGGAGCCCCACTCATTCGTCATGGTGCCATCATCCACTGCATTTACAGCAGTATGCGCGATCATTTCACCCATTTGATCATGGAATACAGATGCTTTCTTAGCAACAGAAGTTGTCTCTAGTAAGTGGCCACACGCTTCATGGAAAATTACCCCACCAAAACCATTACCAATCACCACAGGCATTTCACCAGATGGACAAACATCCGCGCCCAATTTGATCAGGGCTTGCTGGGCAATGCTTTGACCAAGTTCTTTAGCATCTAACTGCTCGCTAAATTCCCAACCAGCAAGTGCGCCCGGTCCTTCCATACCAGAAGACTGCTCAGTACCCTTTTGCGCAACAGTGTTACCAGAGACACGAATGTAGTGGCGAGTATCGTCAACGTGAAGGCCTTCTGAGTTGAAGATAGAGACTTGCTGCTCGCGTTGAAGCGCACTGCCGATAAACTGACTAATGTACTCACTTTCTGCACGCGCCGCTTTGTCCGCTTGCAGTAAGAACGCAATTTTTGAATCGAGGTTCGCGTCTTTGCTCAATGGCATACGACAGCCATGCTGCACTGGGTAACGGTTCAGATTCAGAGCACCTGCAGAAGCAATTTGCTCACGTTTATCTTTTGCCGCCAGCAATGATGTTACGCGTTTTAGTTCATTCTCATCGGTACTGTTGGTGTAGCCATAAAGGACTTTATGACCGAAGAAGAGGCGGATACCGATGCCAAAATCGATGCCCGAGTTAACCTTGTCCACTTCACCAGACGCAATTTGTACGCTGCTGGTTTGGTGGTGTTCAACGAATAGCTCTGCGAAATCAGCCCCTAAAAAGAGAGCGTGATCGATCACCGCTTTCGCCGTTACAGAATTAAGCATGAAATCTCCTTGCTCGTTGATATTCCTAGCCAATCTAGCCTACGCATCAGCACCTCTTCATTATGCGATTCAATCATTTACGGTACTGAAGACATGTTGGCAATGCGTTAAATTTTAACATTATTTGTAGTATATGCTCTAAACAAAGCCGAATTTATTAAGTTACTAAAAAGCTAAATTCTTTACACCGAGTGTAAAAACCCTGAAAGGTAAGCGATAACTTGATCCGCTAACGGGGAAGACCGTCCTTAGTTCCACGGTATTTAAAAGACTTCCCAAAGAGCGTCATCACTACGAGAAACAAGGGCTCAGTGAATCCAAAAGCCATGTAAACCTCATCTCATTCATAACGTTTTTTTCGATGCACAGAGCCAAAACTCGGAACAAAATAGGCAACGCTTTATACCGCATTTACGTCAGTAATCAGCGGTAAAATAATCATCAGATAAACAGCGAGACCGAACCCGGAGTAGCCAGTATGAATGATGACGCCAAACACCTTCTTAACCAACTTTGCGCTGAATACGATGCCCTTTCTGAGACATGCCAGTCTCGACCGTTTCCCGAGTTTTCCGAAACCATACACACCGAGTTTGGTCACTGCTTCGTGCGCTGCCCTGTGGGAAGCCAGCGATTCAGCATTGTGTCGGTTAACTTCTCCCCCTCTGTCCGCAGTCAAGGTGTGCTGACTGAGTTCATCGACTATGTAAAACGCTCTCCTTACCACTACCGAGGCATTGAAGTCGCAATCATCGAAAACAGAAGATTGGCGCAGCATCTATTGTCACTCGGTTGGCGATACAAATCTCTGTTCACCAAACTCTTTCGCTCCAAGACACCCACACTAGTACAAGATTTTTAAACTCAACCACGCGTATTTACGGCAAATTTAGTTCAATGGTATGACTAATTCATTGGAGCTAACCGACTGATACATAAGGTTACAACTTGCTCTAATAACAATCATCAATACTGATCTGAGTTAATAAATCGACTGCAAGATAACCTTACTTTTAAAGTGGTTTAATAATAAAAATATAAGGAAGCAGTCATGAAAAAAGTTCTAGCCCTCGCTATAGCTACAGCAGTCTCAACACCCGTATTCGCAGACCACACCTCCATCAACGGTATGGACTTTGGCCCACTAGCGAAACTTGTCGGCACATGGAAATCTATTGATGCTGCAGGCGTAGATGTTTCACCCGGCCAGAAAGGCACAGAAGTTGGCGCAGGTGGCCCAGCAGTGACCCCGTTTTATGAAGTGATGACGTTTGAAGTCGCAGCGGATGCAACCAATGCCAGTGATCAGTACCTTGTTGCGCTGTATTACAAGCAAGAGGTATTCAGAAAATCGGATGATTCTAAGTTCCATGATCAGCGTGGTTACTTCATTTACGATCAGAAGAATCAAATCGTCTACAACTCATTCTGCGTACCAAGAACCACCTGTGTCACAGCAGAAGGGCCTGCAGGTGACAACATGACACTGGTATCTTCTAAGCGCGGCATCGCAGAGTCTGAATACATGACCGACAACGCAAAGACCACTGACTTCACCATGAACATCGTGATTTCAGATGAGCAAATCACTTACTCTCAAACCACGGGCTTAGAGATCTACGACAATGTGTTCGCCCACACTGACTCAAGCACCCTGGTTAAGGTCGACTAACAAGATCAAGCCTTCGAAGGAATAGTTCCAGAACAAAACTAACGCCCAATGCACATCTGCTTTGGGCGTTTTTTCATTCCTTTCTAAGCTAGCTATTAGTACCAAGTTATTAATAATTCGAACTAAATCGCGCCCTTCTCTTTGTTTGTGAGCTAAGATTTTAGGTAACTCAATTTATAAGCGTTACTGCTAAACAAGCCCCTAGGGAGAGGTGATGGAAAGGCCACTCGTCGCACTTAAACGTGCCAGTAAAAGCTTTGTCGATGGCAAAGAAAACCATCAAGTATTAGAAGGCGTCGACTTTGCACTAGAGACAGGTTCAAGTGTGGCTTTAACCGGTGCTAGTGGTAGTGGGAAAAGTACTCTACTGAATATGATTGCTGGATTTGAACCGCTCTCTTCTGGTGAGCTGTGGATAGATGGCGACAACACCAACCTCTGGAAAGACCCACACTGGAGCCTGTTCCGCCATCAAAAACTCGGCGTGATCTTCCAGCAGTTCAACCTATTAACGCCCCTGAATGTTAAACAGAACATCGCCTTCCCACTGCATTTGAATCAACAACAATGGAATAACTGGTGTGACTATTTGGTCGAAACACTTGGCATCAGCCAACTGCTAGAAAGACATGTATCTGCGCTATCCGGCGGCCAACAGCAACGAGTGGCGATCGCACGTGCCCTGGCACATCAACCCAAACTGCTGCTCGCCGATGAGCCAACAGGCAACCTCGATCAAAAAGCCGGTATCGAAGTGATGAAGCTACTAAGTGAAATCACAACCCAAGGAAACACTGCAGTTCTGTTGGTCACCCACAGCAATGACTGCGCCAAGTTTATGCAGACACGCCTGCGCCTTGAAAACAGTGAACTGCATAACGATCAGCGAGTGCGTCCCCAATGCCAAAGCGACCTCTCATATGAAGCACGCTAGAGTTAACGCTTTCAAATTCAATCATACTAAGCTTGCGCTGAATCTGTTTGCCGCTCACTATCGGCAAGCGCCCCTTCAAGCCGCAGCTATTTTGATTGGCATTGTATTAGCCGTGACTCTATTTGTTGCAGTACAAGCCATAAACCTAAACGCTAAGCGAAGCTATGCTGAGTCCACCGAGCAACTGAGTGCGCAAGCGCAGAACCTAATTATTCCACCAGCAGGGCAAAACTACTTGCCAGAATCGCTCTACTTTACTCTCAGACAACAAGGGTTGAGCGCTGCACTGCCCGTAATTGAAGGAAGAGTGAGAGACGAGCAAGGTCGCCGTTGGTCGATACAAGGCAGTGAACTGATCACTGCGATCACATCACGTTCGCGATACACATCTAACAACGATCACAACGTTTCTCTGTTCGGTAGCCTATTGCCGCTTCCGGAACTGTTAGCCAGTAATCCCATCGTGATGATGAGCCAGTCGCAGTACCGAAATATCGGCGAACTCGACACGCTGGTTTTGGACGACATTAAAACGCAAGTCGCGGTTTTACCCGATGAATGGCAGCTCGGTAGCCGAATGTTGATGGATATTGGATTTGCGCAGAGGTTGCTCAACAAACAAGGGCAACTCAGTTACATCGCCGTTTTCGATTTAGGGAATGACACTCAAGCCTCTTGGCAAAAATACATTAGCGACCAAGGGCAATGGATAACCAATAATCAAAGCACCGATTTAGGCTCTCTTACCGACAGCTTTCATCTCAATCTAACGGCAATGAGCTTGCTCGCATTCCTGGTCGGACTGTTCATCGCCTATAACGGCGTAAAATACAGCTTACTCAAACGTAACCGGCTGCTCGTGCAAATTCAGCAAGCCGGAATAACACCCACTATTGTATTCTTAGCCTTGCTAGTCGAGCTCACCATCTTAGTGGCTATTGGTGCCTCAATTGGCTTTGTTCTGGGCATGCAGCTCAGCCATTGGCTACACCCAACAGTTGCGCTTACCCTGGAGCAACTTTATGGCGCGACACTACTGCCAGGGACGTGGCAATGGCAATGGTGGGCTCAAGCCCTACTACTCACTTTGGCAGCGACACTGCTTGCGTGTTGGCAGCACTTTAAACAGCGAGTGCAACAACCGCTCTCTTCCCATGGCGGATATTACCAAGCGCCAGATTCATCCAATGAAAACCACCTTTTCATTGTAGGCGTGCTACTCACAATCACGGCAATAGCTGGGCTTTGGCTGAGCGAACATCATCGTTTCACCATGGCATGGTTGGGGCTTTTGGTTGTGTCGATTCCTCTATACCTTCCAAAAACACTGGTGGTATTAGCGATTTGGTGTGAACAACGCACACGTTCCGGGTTGATGCAGTATCTGTTTGCAGAACTACGAGAACTTATCTCCCCTCTTTCTCTGGCGATGATGGCACTGCTGCTCGCCGTGACCGCCAATATGGGGATGAATACCCTAGTCGGCAGCTTTGAATCAACACTCAAACAATGGCTTGAACAGCGACTTCATGCCGACATCTATGTCAGCCCGTCTCAAGGGGAAATCGCCAATGTTGAGCTAGCTTTAGAGCAATTTGAAAACGTCCAAACCGTTTATAAACAGTACTACGTCGACGACAACCTAAATGGCTTACCTATTTTGCTCGGCACCAAAGACAAAGACACCCTAGAGCAGACCATGGTGTTTCAATCTCGGCTTGATGACTTTTGGTCGCGTTTCTATCAAGGTGAAGTCGTCGCAATCAGCGAGCCTACCGCCGTTAAACTTGGGTTATCACTTGCAAGTGAATTTACGCTCGACGCGATTCCAAACAAAGCACTCATCGTCGGCGCTGTTTTCCATGATTACGGATCCCCAAATGGAGAAGTACTCTTGGCCCCGAAACTCTGGCGAGAAAGCGGCTTTACGGATTTACCCACCAGCCTTGGTATTAAAGTCTCTGGCAGTCCAGATCTGGTTTATGAGCAGTTACGTAAAGATCTAAACCTGCACCCAAGTCAGCTCTACGACCAAGCGCAGATCAAATCCATCGCCTTGGACATATTCTCGCAGACCTTTGCCATCACTCGAGCGTTAAATGGCGTTACATTAATGGTTGCTGTAATCGGCCTATTCACCGCCTGTTTTATGTTGCTCGATGCGCGCAAAGCTGCGATTGCAAGGCTGTATGCACTTGGTGTGAATCGTAAAAAGTTGATGGTTATGGTGATCGGTCAGATTGTCGCGCTAGTCAGTTTTACTCTGGTGCTCGCCTTACCACTGGGTGCTTTGGTCGGTTATGTGCTCACCGATATTGTTACCCTGCGCGCATTTGGCTGGAGCTTGAACTACCAATGGGATTGGAGCGATGCACTAAGCATTGCTGCCGTGACCATTGTGGTCGGCGTGATTGCCACCCTGATACCGCTTTGGCGTTTAGTGAGTAAACCTGTCGTCTCTAGTTTGCAAAGTGAGGTTTTGTAATGATACACCCCATCAAACTCACCACTTTTACTCTACTCACTCTGGCACTGGTTGGTTGCGAAGGGCAGCAACCTCAAACCATGGGGACACTATTGGGAAGTGCTGAAAGCGACCAATCACAAGATGACCAGTTCACTCCTGTTACAGAAGGAGTTGAAATCAACTTCCCTGCAGACCACCAAGCCCATCCCGACTTTCGCCATGAATGGTGGTACTTAACTGCAAATTTAACCGATGAAGATGGACAATCTCTCGGTGTACAGTGGACCCAATTTCGCTTTGCCGCCGCCCCACCATCTAATTCAAATGAAGCCAAGAAAACACAATGGCAAAGCAGCCAGATCTACATGGCGCACAGTGCTGTTACAACGAATCAAAAACACTACGCAGATGAAAAATGGTCTCGTGACCACGCAGCTTTAGCAGGTGTCGATACTTCGCCATTTCGTGTTTATCTTGATGATTGGCAGTGGACATCGTCAACCGATGATCTTTTCCCTGCCACGTTGAATGCTAACTCCGAACAGTTTGGCTACTCGCTTACTCTCACCAGCCGTGCGCCCTATCAAAAGCAAGGTAAGCAGGGTTACAGTATGAAAAGTGCCGATGGGCAGGTGGCTTCCTACTACTACAGCCAACCGTTTATTGATGTTTCTGGTGAAGTCATCATTGATGGCGATACACATCAAGTCTCCGGTAAAGGTTGGATAGATCGGGAGTGGAGCTCACAGTTCTTGCTTGATTCACAGCAGGGCTGGGATTGGTTTGCATTAAGGCTTGATGATGAAACTAGCCTAGTCGTATTCCAACTACGCGATTCTGAAACGGGAAGCGCAAGTTACTCCAATGCACGCTTAATGCATAAAGACGGTTCAGGTACTGCTATTGCGCAAGATGAGATTGTAATGCGTGTGCAAAAATACACGCAAATCGATATCCGAGACTACCCAACGGGGTGGACAATCGCGATTCCAAACCACGAAATTGAGCTTACCGTTTCAGCACTCAATCCCAACGCAAAAATGCCGCTGTCAGTCCCATATTGGGAAGGCCCAGTAACAATCCAAGGTTCTCACTCTGGAAGTGGCTATATGGAGCTGACGGGGTATTGAGTGAAAGCATAGCTCCTGAGTAGAAACGGTTTGTAGCGGGTGCGTCAAACCGGTTCTTTAGGGTTAGGTCAACACCATGAGAGACTAACTGCTCAATCGCGTAAATGTCTAATGAACCGACATATTTTGAAAAACTTCCACAGGGAGAGCTTTCTCCACTGAACATGTTTAAGTTAAAAGTAAGTATCGGGTTTCTCATCATAACCTTGTAAACAGAATGCTAAGTTCGCTACTCCTGTAGTCTTGCTATACGTGAGCAAGGAGAAACCTACATGCTTTTAGCATCGCTGTTAAATACATTTTTATGTGGCATTTTCACAAGAAACTAATACTTCCACCTGTTCACTAGATAGATAAGTAATTTCCAGACAAGTTAAATGCCAAACACCGTCAATTAGCTCTGCTCTGGCATCGAACACGCCATCACCATGTATTCCTTCCACTTCATACTGCATTTCTGCATAGCCAGATATTTCAGAACTACTCAGTGTCCCCTGCTTTAAGTCGATAGAATACGGTGCACCTATATTCTCCTGGAACTTGCTAGTTTGTTCCAAAGTACTAAGAGCCAGCTTTGTGGAGCCTGACTCTTCAAATGAATCATTTACACTGATAGTAACCCCAATGGCAAGAACAACACCTGAGACTATTAATGTTAAAGACGCAACTGACCACCTCCTCTGTGATTTTTTAAATTCCTCTACACTGCTCCATTGGTTATGGTTCCAAGCCCATTCATTACCTTTGAAGCCCAAAATGAAGGGCATCACTAGGTTAACAAATGGTACCAATACCCATAATGCCCTATAAGTCCTGAAGCGAATACCCCAGATCCAATTGAAGAAAAATGCTCCCCAATTCCATCCTTTTAAATCATCTGGAAACTCTTTCTGATTTTGCATTTACCTTCGGACTCCTCTTGTCACATATCACGTGCTAAATGGTATTCAACGGACAGTAACAATACCCACGTGTTCCGAATCAACCTTGCGCAACTCGTAAGTGCATTACTTAGTTTCTTATTCAACTACCTGTATCATCGCTCCAACAGTATTTAACTTATCCGGAATGGGGCCGCATTTGACCTCATACGTTTCACCCGCTTTCACACTAGCTTTTACTGCAGGAAACGCATATTCATCACCAACTATACAGTGAGTCAAAACGACATAATCACCGGGCAACATATGAATTTCCTTCGGATAACCAATAAATGCATCACCGACGTTCTTAAAGTCTTTTTCATCATCAGATAAATCTGTATAGCTAGAAAAAAGGACACGATAGTTTCTACCAGCAAATTCTAGATTTTCACCTTTTAGAACAGCCACTTCACTCAAGGGCTTTTTCGAGCCTTCATATGTGTGAACGACGCCAACACAACCGCTTAGAGAAAATACTGTCAGAAGGATCGCTGACAAACTTAAACTATTTTTCACATATACTCCTCAATACGTGTGATAAAAAATACAACAGTTCTCAGAAAAAACTCTATGCATTCAATGCTATAGATTTCCTGTCTAGTTTTTTGTCGCTAGAATTTTACAGGTGGTTTTTATTTATAAACAAGGACTTAATGTTATACATAATGATGCATTGATCAAAATTTATAAAACCCATAAATAATTCAGCATCAAAAAATCACCTTCATAAAGCGCCAAAGCTATTGATTCATATAAATCATCATCCCCCTAGTGACTTTCCCCCAAGTCACCTATGTCCAATCACGACATACCTGTTGTCGTGGTGTTCACTCGCGTATTGCCTGCAGCACTCTTTAAACTCACGCCATCTTTTCGAGTTTAGAGGTTGTTATGATCCGTTTCTTACTGTGTAGTTTTAGCTTTGTACTGCTCTACCCGACTGCTATTGATCTGTATTTAGTCGGCTTGCCGCAAATCGCGGCGGATCTGAATGCGACCGAGTCACAACTGCATACTGCGTTTTCGATTTACCTAGCGGGTATGGCAAGCACCATGTTGTTGGCAGGCAAAGTCGCAGACCAACTTGGGCGCAAGCCTGTCATCATTATTGGTGCTTTAATCTTTATCGCCGCATCTCTGTTTGCGGGCAGTACCGAACAAATATCAGTATTTTTGACAGGTCGGTTCTTCCAAGGGGTTGGCGCTGGAGCTTGTTACGTGGTCGCCTTTGCGATTCTCCGAGATGTGCTGGATGATCAAGCCAGAGCTAAGGTGCTCTCTATGCTCAATGGCATCACTTGTATTATCCCAGTGATTGCGCCGGTGGTTGGGCACATGATCATGCTCTACTCACCGTGGCAAACCCTATTCACGGTAATGGCAGCGATTGGTGTTGTGGTATGTATTCTCGCCACCTTTGTGCTGCGCGAAACCTTAATTAAAGAGCCGTCCAAGGCCACTCAAGAACAGAGCTCAGAGTCTTTTATCAATGGCTACTTTTTAAGAAGATTGGTTATTACGACCTTAGGCGTTGCCACCATTCTTAGTTATGTGAATGTATCGCCAATGGTGATCATAGGGACACTAGAGATGGATCGTGGCGATTACTCATCTGTCATGGCATACACCGCATTGGCGGGCATGCTCACCTCTTTCTGTACACCGCTCATCCTGAATTACGTGAATCAGAAGACCCTAATCGTTAGTGCACAACTTCTATTTGCGACTGCAGCGACTGGGTTGTTGCTCTCTTCTCAATTACAGCTCGCTACACCTTATTACCTCGCGTCGTTCGTCGCCTTGTGTATTGGCTTCTCTTTGGGCTTTGGGGTAACTATGAGTCAGGCTTTAGCGCCATTTAGCCAACGTGCAGGGGTCGCTAGCTCACTACTTGGTATTAGCCATGTCTCTTTCTCGGCAGCCTATATCTGGCTAATGGGAGTGCTAGGCATTAATGCATTGAATATTCTGATCTTTATCCTAGTCTTAGGTAGTATCGCCAGTTGCGCTCTATTACTATTAGAACGAGTACAAACAACGAATCGTCACTATGAAGAAAGCTCTCAACCGTCTTGATCTCAACTTACTTTTCACGCTGCAATTGTTGGTGCAAGAACGCAGCGTGTCTATGACAGCGAAAAAACTCAACGTTACGCCGTCGACCGTGAGCAAGTCTTTGAACAAGCTGAGGGATTGGTTTGATGACCCTCTGTTTGTGAAGACTCCAAAAGGATTAGCGCCTACGCCCCTAGTCGAGAGCATGGAGCAAGACCTGTCAGAGTGGTTGCAAAAAAGCCATCAACTGATGGACAGACGCAGCGAAGCCGCAACCAATAAGGTGCACTTTGATCTTCATATTGAATCTCCCTTGTTACTGACGTTCTTGAACGACCTGCTACTCAAAATTGAGCAGCGCTATCCCAATGCGAGCGTTAAAACCAGCAACTGGGATTATGATTCGATAGACGCGTTAATTCGTGGAGAGGCTGATATTGCGTTTACAGGGCGTGAGACTCACCCAAGGTCAAAAGAGTCTCTGGATCTGATGCCCTACTCTATTGATTTTGAGGTGTTGTTCAACGACGAGCCTAAGGTGTTCCTGCGAGACGATCATCCCGCTTTAAAAGAGGAGTGGACTCTAGACACCTTTCTCAAATATACCCATATCAACATCGTATGGGAGAAGAACGAGACTTGGGCACTGGATGAAGTTCTGAAAGAGTTAGGGAGAACCCGCAATGCAGGTTTAACCCTATCTAGCTTTGAGCAGGCGCTTTATATGGCCGCGCAACCGGGACATCAAATGCTGACGACGTCTCCCGGTTATTGTGACGATTATATCAAGCAGCTTCACCCAAACCTTGTGGCACTGCCGCTACCGTTAGACAACGAACAGCTAGAGAAAATGACGATTCCCTTCACTATGATTTGGCACAAGCGCAATGCTTATAACCCTAAGCTTGTCTGGCTAAAAGAAACACTCAGAAGCTTAATGGCGAACCAAGCCTAATTGAGCTGCCTTTGCCAATTTACTTTGCTTGGTTCACAGCATCGCGCAGTGACTGTAGCGAATCTTTCAGCTGTTCCAATGGCGCAGCAAAGTTCATGCGATAGAAGTTCTTATCAGGCTCGCCAAACCAAGTACCTGGAGTCAGCGCCAGTTTCGCGTCGTTCACCAGTAGTGATTTAAGTTGTTCGGCCTCTAGGCCTAATCCCGTAAAATCAAACCAGATCTGATTAGTCCCTTGCGGCTTGAACACTTTCACTTGCGGTAAGCTTTCCGCCATAAAGCTAACAATCCAATCACGGCTCTGAGACGTCGCGGCAGAGAAAAAGATGCAAATTATTTTCAATTTTTTCGAAATATAACCGTTTTCTTACAACAATCGATTCTTATACTGCTCTGGTGTTTGTCCTGAGTACTTCTTAAACATAGAAATGAAAGGGCTGGCTTGGTTATAGCCTAGGGTGAGAGCGACCTCTTTCACTGATTGACCGTTACGTAGTAGATCCATTGAATAAAGATAGCGAACACGTAAACGCCACTCAGTGAAGCTCATGCCTAACTCACTTTGGCAATGGCGTGACAATGTACGCTCTGTGGTATGAACACGCTCGGCCCAATCCTTAAGAGAAATCTCATCAGTTGGGTTCTCTTCAATCGCCGCAAGGATTGGGGCTAAATACTTGTTGTCCGTCGACGGCAAGAAGTGGTGTTCAACCTGTCGCTCAGCTAATTGATCAAGTAGTACCTGCACTAAACGCTTGTCGGGTTCACTTTCAGCGACATTGATGTTCCTTTCACGAAAATCATCAATGATCGACGATACGATCGGCGTGATCTTTATTAGGCTAGTCTTTTCTGGCAGGTGTTGAGTCAGCTCTGGCGCAATATTTAGTGAGCAGTAATCTAGAGGCTTACGATTGTAACTACAGTGCATGACGCCAGCTGGCACCCAAATAGCTAGATGTGGCGGTGCTAAGAAACGCGTTCCTTCCGCTTCCATTTCTAAGATACCACCACTGATCAGTTGTACTTGTCCCCAAGGATGGCTGTGGACTCGGGTTTCAGTATTAGAGAGAAACGCTTCGAAATTCATAAATACGTTGGATGGTGCCTTATCAATTGATAAGGACGGATGAAGGTTTCTTGATTGTTTTTTCAAACTTGTCTTCCTATCGCGTTCGATGTCTTTTTAAAGATATCTGTTAGTGTAACGACCTGTCAAACTATGCGCATCAACTCATTCTGCGATGGAATTCACATGTCATATCTTCTGCCATTTTTTACTGTTTGTATCTGGGGTGCCAATGCCATTGTGAATAAGATGGCGGCAAGCGTTATCGAGCCAAGCGCAATGAGTTTCTTCCGTTGGTTTGTCGCCATGCTCATTCTTACGCCTTTCTGCCTGCCCAGTGCGATTAAACAGTGGCCTGCGATTAAGCCGAATCTGGCAAAGTTAGCATTTCTGGCTTTGTTGGGAATGGTGCTGAATCAATCTCTTGGCTACTACGCAGGGCTTACCACCAGCGCATCAAACATGGCGCTGATTACCTCGCTGGTACCCTTGATTAGCGTGTTTTTGAGTGTTCCGCTGCTGCATAAGTCGATTTCGGGGCTGAGCATTGTCGGTGGCGTGTTATCGCTATCGGGCTTGGCATTTATGCTGGGTAAAGGTGATCCACTGTTTTTCTTGCACCAAAAGCTCACCCAAGGCGATGGCTATATGTTAATTGCCGCTGTTGTCTACGCCTCTTACTGTGTGCTGCTCAAACGTTGGAAGATGCCGGTGAGCAACTGGGTAGTAATCTACATGCAAGGTCTATTTGCGGTCGCGATGTTAACGCCTCTATGGTTGTCGAGCGAACAGTTGATGCCTTCTCAAGAGTCGCTGCCACTTATCGCTTACGCTGCGGTTGCTGCTTCAGTATTGGCTCCTTGGATGTGGGTGAAAGCCATCGATGCAATTGGAGCAGACTCTAGCGCTATGTTCATGAACTTGCTACCTGTTGTCGCTGTCGTTCTAGCAGCAACGTGGCTTGGTGAAACGGTGCACGACTACCACTTCATGGGCGGTATCATGGTGATCTCTGGCGTGATCATGGCGCAAATCAAGAGAAAGCAGGTGATCAAAGCGGCTGTTCCTCAGCAAGGTTAGTGCCGATTAATCTAGAAAGTATGGCATGAAAACCTATGTAGCCGATAAAAGCTCTGGCGATAACACCAAAATGACTCGCTCTTGAGCATTTGGCGGCTACCCAAATCTTCAACACTAATAAATCACCTGCAGCAATCCCTCTTTATCACCATAACCAAACTTGCTTTTTAGGTAACTCCTTGAAAGGTTTACCAATCACTAATCCGAAGAGAAACATCTACGCGAAGGTCTCATATCTTGTGGTGAAATGTTCAAAATTGTATGGCAACACCCATACAATTGGTATAGGATACGATTTAGTTAACCGAATAAACAACGGTTAGTTGGCTATAAAAATAGAGGCTAGATAATCAGCCCAATCATGGAAGGCACCGAGCTCAATACTCGGTGTTTTTTCATATCTGCACAAGTTAATTCTCCCAACAGCTCTCGCGTCGATATTTCCCTGCTCAACCAGCAAACTCTGCTTTTAATTCCTACGACTAAAGTATATGTTATTGGTAAGTAACATAGTTGTTGCAGTACAACATAAGAATAAAAAGGACTAAAGATGAGCAGTAGTCAAAATGGAAAGCGCGACGTAACCCTGCGCTTTTTAGCTGAGCCCGGAGATGTAAACTTTGGCGGTAAAGTTCACGGTGGTGCCGTGATGAAATGGATCGATTTAGCGGCATACGCTTGTTCTGCAGGTTGGAGTGGCAAATACTGTATTACGGCCTATGCCGGTGGCATTCGATTTGTTGCACCGATCCACGTAGGTAACTTGGTCGAAGTAAGCGCAAAAGTGATCTACACAGGCTCTTCTTCCATGCATATCGCGATTGATGTACAAGCGAGTGATCCGAAAGAGCTCAATAACCGCCTAACCACCCACTGTATTGTTATCATGGTGGCGGTTGATGAAAATGGTTTACCAACCAAAGTGCCAGAGTGGGTACCAGAAACCCAAGAAGATATTGAGCTACGCGACTCTGCTGTTCGCCTGATGAACATGCGCAAAGAGATTGGCGAAGAGATGGAAGCACACGTCAAATATCTTAAATAAATCTTAGGGTTACACACTTAACCATTGAGTGTGTAACTCCATTTTCTCTTCTTACTCGTTTATCAAGTCACGAGTCTGTAAAATATTATAACTGTAATAAAGTCGTCATTTAGCTCTGCTTAAATACTGCCATCTAACATGGACATCACTGTATTTCTGGAGCACCTCTTGAGCGTTACGCGCACTACTTTGAGTGAATCAACCCTAAACAATCTTAAGGCGGTTGAGTATCAATGGGTAAGAACCCTGTACGTAGAAGGCTACAACAACGAAGAGATCAATCACTATATCCAAACCTGTTTTGGTGGCGATAACACCTTCGCAGACCTCTTTAGACGCGTCGCATTAGACCAAGAGAGTATCTACGTATTGCTGCAACACCTTGGCTGCGCTCCTTCCAATAGAGAACTCTAATCCAATACATTTCAGTCGCTTATAAATAGCAAATTATTGATAAGCGACTAACCCCCTTGTAGAACTCATCCTCAAACAGCTTTGCCATACAATTTTTATGCAACACTAATCATTGTTGCATGACTTTCATTGAAGTCTCACGCAGTGGGCTTTGACCAAAGTATCAATTCCCTTTTGCCTATTTATACTGGCTTTGCGATTAGTTGTTAACGAGACAATAAGTGACTAGAGCTATGATGGGCATGTCATCTCAAACAGGGTGAGAAGTTCTTAAAGAGGTGCAGGCGCATTTGAAAGGATTGGTTTTCTGCAGATATAAAAAAACCCAAGTAAGTACCTGGGTTAGAGTTACAAAAACCACTAATCATTGAATAGCGTAAGGAACCTGATTAGTAGCCAGCTATGCGTAACCTGAGGGTTATTTTTATTACTGATCGGCGGCCAAACCAAATGATGTAATAAAAATGCCAATATCGAGCGACCTTGCGGTCGCTCTTTGTCTTTCTTATAAGCTCTAGCTTATCCTTTTACACCACCTGCCGTCAAACCACCAACTAGCCAACGTTGCGCTAATAGGAAGACGATAGTGATAGGAAGTGCCGATAGTACTGCTGCTGCCGCAAAGTCACCCCATAGGTAGTTTTGTGGGTATAGATACTGCTGCATACCAACCGCTAGTGTGTAAGAGTTCACGTCTGAAAGCAGGATAGATGCAACCGGAACCTCACCAACAACACCGATGAACGATAGGATAAATACTACCGCTAGAATTGGCACAGACAGTGGTAGTAGTACCAATCGGAATGCTTGCCATGGAGTAGCACCATCTAGCGCTGCCGCTTCTTCTAGAGAGTTATCAATCGTTTCAAAGTAACCTTTGATTGTCCAAACGTGCAGTGCAATACCCCCTAGGTAAGAGAAGATAAGACCACCGTGTGTGTTCAAGCCTAGGAACGGAATGTACTGACCTAGTTTGTCGAACAACGCGTAGATTGCAACCAGTGCTAGTACCGCTGGGAACATCTGGAAAATCATCATCGCTTTTAGAAGCGTCTCTTTGCCCTTAAAGCGCATACGAGCAAATGCGTAAGCTGATGTTGTAGACAGTGCCACAATCAGGATTGATGTGATACCTGCAACTTTTACTGAGTTCCATAGCCAAGTTAGTACTGGGAATGGAGGTGGTGTTACCGAGCCATCTGCGTTAGTTACTGGGATACCCAGTGCCAGTTTCCAGTGCTCCAGTGATGGGTTCTCTGGAATCAAGCTACCTGTTGCAAAGTTACCTTCACGGAACGAGATCGCGATGATCATCAATAGTGGGAAGATAATCAGTGCTAGGAAGCACCACAGCGCAATATGCGTTGCCCACACTCGGTATTTCAGGCTTTTACCTTGTACCATAGCCATTGTCGTGCTCCTTAATCTTGAGACAGTTTAGTGAAACGAAGGTTTAGTAACGCTAGGGCACCTACTAGTAGGAAGATAAGCGTTGCGATTGCACTTGCTAGACCGAAGTCTTGACCGCCGCCGCCTTCAAACGCGATTCGGTACGTGTAGCTTACAAGCAAGTCTGTGTAACCCGCAGGCTCAGAAGTACCAATCATGTTTGGACCACCGTTCGTCAACAGCTGGATCATTACGAAGTTGTTGAAGTTAAATGCGAATGCTGCAATCAGTAGCGGTGTTAGTGGCTTAATCATCAATGGGAACGTAATGCGCTTGAAGTTATCGATGAAGTTCGCACCATCAATCGCAGACGCTTCGTATAGGTCATCAGGAATCGCCTTCAATAGTCCCATACATAGGATCATCATGTAAGGGAAACCTAGCCATGTGTTTACGATAAGCACCATGGTCTTCGCCAGGATTGGATCAGAGAACCAGTTCGGCTTAAGACCGAAGATGCTCTCTAGTACCATGTTGATTTCACCAAAACTTTGGTTGAACAAACCTTTAAAGATAAGGATTGAGATAAACGCTGGTACTGCGTAAGGCAGAATCAGTAGAACACGGTAAACAGCGCGACCTTTCAGCTCTTCCCACTGTACGATGTTCGCAAGAATCAAACCAATCGCCAGAGTGAAGGCAACGGTACAAATCGAGAATACAACCGTCCAAATAAAGATGCTGATGAAAGGTTCTTTGATGCCTTCATCTTTCCAAACACGCTCAAAGTTAGCCGTACCAATTTCAACAACGAAGCCCGGAGAGATAGTGTTACCAATGAATGCACCGTTCTCATCAACTGGTTGGTAGAAACCTACTTCCATATTTGGTTTTAGAGTTTCACCCGTTTCGTTGTTGTATAGCGTTTCGCCATCGTCTTGCATTGTGTAAAGCGGAACCACAGCAGCAAACTTACGTAGGCCGCTCATGCGGATGTCTTCACCTGATGGTAGGTGGAAATCAACCGCACTGATTGCCGTACGATTTTGGATGATCGTTTTGATCTTCT
The DNA here is from genome assembly GCF_000695685.1 of Vibrio fortis. Lineage (GTDB taxonomy): Bacteria > Pseudomonadota > Gammaproteobacteria > Enterobacterales > Vibrionaceae > Vibrio > Vibrio fortis_A. The sequence continues at coordinate 90,889 of NZ_JFFR01000012.1, forward strand.
CTTTTTCGCCTTGAGCAGAGTCGATCGCCTTCAGATCCATGTCAGTGACGTTCAAGCCGTCTAACGAGAATTCTTCAGTCGCGAGAAGTTGCTCACCATCTTTAACCACGATTTGGTGGCCGTTGTCTGTCTTGTACAGAGTGAATGGGAAGCTGTCACCGCTTTGGAACGTACGGTCCATGAGGACAGTTTGAGTACGCTCAAGCGAAAGTTGGTTTTTTGCACTGTAGTTAGTGAACGCAAGACCGACGGTATAAGCCAAAGGGAAGAGAATGAAAAGAATCATTCCGGCAATACCAGGGTAGATGTAACGGTGTGCGTAAGTTTTCTTGCTACCGAAAACGTAAAGAGCTAAAGCCGTTAGGATCACTGTAAGCAACGCGAATGCGAGCTCACCGCGAGAATACATTAGGATTGTAGCGTAGCCATTGATTAAGCCAACGCTACCAAGCAATCCCCACTTAATGAAGACGCTTTTACTTCCTGGAAGGCTTGTTGGTGCTTGAATAGCATCTGTACCTTGAACTGACTGCATAGAGGAACCTGCTAGCGATATATAAAATAGAAAAGTAAGGAGGGGTTACCCCCTCCTTAAAAGGGTGTTTCGTCGATATTATTTAGTCATGCGTGTTTCAGCAGCTTTAAGAGCTTGGTCTACAGTTTGACGACCGTCAACCACGTTACCAATTGCCTCTTCCATGCTGTACCAGAACGTTGTGAACTGAGGGATGTTAGGCATGATTTCGCCGTTCATCGCGTTGTCCATTGTCGCTGCGATACGAGTGTCGCTGTCTAGTTGACGTTGGAAAGAGTTAAGCGCTACAGCACCTAGTGGCTTGTCGTCGTTTAGGCTCTTAAGACCTTCGTCAGTCAGTAGGTAGTTCTCCATGAACTCAACCGCTAGGTCACGGTTTGGAGAAGCAGTGCTGATACCACCAGCCCATACACCAACGAAAGGTTTAGATGCTTTGCCGTTGAATTTAGGTAGAGTTGCAACACCGTAATCTACGCCAGATTTCTCGATGTTTGCCCAGCCCCAAGGACCGTTGATTGTCATTGCTACGTTACCAGCAACGAACTCAGATTCTGCTACAGAGTAGTCCATGTCAGCAGAGATCACTTTGTCTTTAACCATCTTCTCGATGAAGCCTAGAGACTTCTGAACACCGTCAGTCGCTACGCCAGCATCTTTAATGTCGTAACCTTCAGCGCCTTGCTTGAATGCGTAACCGCCGTCAGCAGCAAGTAGAGGCCATGTGAAGTATGCGCCGCCACGTAGAGGCCACATGATCGCTTTCTTACCGTCTTTTTGTAGCTCAGCGTTAAGTGCTGGGATCTCTTCCCAAGACTTAGGTGGCGTTTCGATAAGTGCTTTGTTGTAGATTAGAGAAACTGACTCAACCGCTACAGGGTATGCAATTGTTTTACCTTCGTAAGACACTGCGTCCCATGCGAAGTCTACGATACCTTCTTTAGTCTCTTTAGAAGGTTTGATATCCACAAGAAGACCCGCTTCTGCGAAGCCACCGAAACGGTCGTGTGCATAGAAAATCATGTCTGGGCCGTCACCCGCAGCTGCAACTTGAGAGAATTTCTCTTCTAGTTTGTCTGGGAAAGCTACAGTAACTTTTACGCCTGTGTCTTCTTCAAAGCGTTTACCTACTTCTGCCATGCCTTCGTAAGCTTTATCACCACCTACCCAGATTGTTAGTTGGCCTTCTTCGATAGCAGCGTTTGCACCGAAAGAACCCAGAGCAACTATTGTACCTAGAGCTACAGCGCTTAGAGCGTTTTTCATGTTAATATCCTTTTTATATTTATACGTAGGGCGCATTCATTTAAGACGAGCCAGTTTTCGATAGATATGATCTGAAAAAACCGTCTTAAGCTCATCATCCTAGCCACTACGCCCCAGCTATTATGGCTTAAATTCGTGATCACCATCGGGTCGGATTAGAGAGCGAAATCACAAAAATAGTAAGCACCGTGATCAATATCACCGTTATCCGATGAATTTATTTGAAGTGGATCGCCTATTGCGTTTCACCCTCTTTATCTACTCCTCCCCTCCTACTCCCCCTCGTTAATTTTCCATTAGGAGGATGTACTCTTTCTTGGATTAACCGAAACTGCAGTCATCCAAGAGTGGATAGTAAGAACCCTTTACCGGCAATTGTTTGTTGCTCTTATATAGACCGAACAATACTTGTTGGCTTGCATTGCCCGCTTTTGTCTTAAATTAAGCATCAAGCTAAACCAGTGATGGAATCACGGGGGAGGTTTAGCTTGATGTGGGGGAAAGAGACATCTGCTTGGCTATGAGGGTGTGCTTGGTTGGACTGACAATTTATTGAAACCACCAAGCACACCCGTTTTTTCTTACACACTCAATGCTTACCAATTCCTACAGTTACTGCTGACCCAATAATCTCTTATAATGATAAGCAGTAAATTTTAAAATTTGATCGATCGAGGACGAGCTAGATGGCGAGTGTCACGTTAAAAAACGTTTATAAATCATATGGTGATGTACAGATTTCTAAGGACGTAAACTTAGAGATCAACGAAGGTGAGTTTGTAGTATTCGTTGGACCATCAGGTTGTGGTAAATCGACACTATTGCGCTGTATCGCGGGTCTAGAAGATATCACTTCAGGTGATTTGTACATTGGCGACGAGCGTATGAACGACGTTGAGCCATCTAAGCGCGGCGTGGGCATGGTATTCCAATCTTACGCTCTATACCCTCACCTAAACCTATACGACAACATGTCTTTCGGTCTTAAGCTAGCGAAAGCAGACAAGGCTGAGATCGACAAACGTGTTGAACATGCTGCTGAAATCCTACAGCTAGGTCATTTACTAGAACGTCAACCAAAAGCGCTTTCTGGCGGTCAACGTCAGCGTGTTGCTATCGGTCGTACTCTGGTTTCTCAACCAAACGTATTCCTGCTGGATGAGCCTCTGTCTAATCTAGATGCGGCACTACGTGTTCAAATGCGTTCTCAAATCACTAAGCTACAACGTCAGCTTGGTTGTACCATGATTTACGTAACGCACGACCAAGTAGAAGCAATGACGATGGCAGACAAAATCGTTGTTCTTGATGGCGGTTACGTATCTCAAGTCGGTAAGCCTCTTGACCTATACCACTACCCTCAAAACCGCTTCGTTGCAGGCTTCATCGGTTCACCTAAGATGAACTTCATGTCTGTTCACATTGAAGCAGTAGAGTCTGAGCGTGTAATGGTTCAACTTTCAAACGGCATGACTTTCTGGGTTCCTGTAGATGGCACGACAGTTAACGTTGGCGACCGTATGTCACTGGGTGTTCGTCCTGAGCACTTGCTGTCTGCAGAAAACGGCGACGCAACCATCGAAGGCGAAGTGATGATTGTTGAGAAACTAGGTAACGAAACTCAGGTTTACCTAAACCTAGAGAGTGCAGATGCTGACGTTATCTTCCGTCAACCAGATACATTAGACGTTGAAGTAGGCGACAAGCTTGCTATCGGTATCCCGGCGCACCGTTGTCACCTATTCCACAGCGACGGTAAAGCATGTCGTCGTCTATACGTAGAGAAAGGTACAGAGTAAGCCTCGACGATAGATTCGAGCTCTGTTTCTAAGAATAAATTGCCCTATCAAAATCCCTCCTCGTGAGGGATTTTTTTGTCTCAAAGGCAGGATGAATTGATACCAGCTAGATGGCCAACATAAGTCACCTATAATACCAATCGTAGTAAATAACTGCTCGCCCTAGCTTGTTAAAATGCTCGATAACTGCGTTAGAATTTTTGATTGTAGAATAACTACTTATCGAAAAATCCTGCCTTGTTCTCAAGCCTTTTTTCTGCGCTATTTCTGATCATTTACTTACTGTGATTGGTATAAGGCTGCTCTACTCCCCTTCTCCAAACCACCTCAAAGTCCAACCGACGCCTACAAAAAAGGCCCAGCATTCGCTAGACCTTTGTCATTCTTTAGGGGTTTGCCCCGACACCGACCAGATTAGTGGATTGGTGTGTTCTTTTGGTTGAACTTACCGAAGTGCTCTTCTAGTACTTCTGGTGTCAGTTTACCTTCCGCTTCTAGACGCTTAAGCTCAGCAACAACGGCTTTTTGCTCTTCTAGTGACGGTAGCTTCACTTCTGGCTCGTCGCCCATCTCTTGAGACATAAGCTCAAGTTCTTTTTCAAAATCGCTCATGATTTTTTCTTACCTAAACATTAATACTAAGACAATTTTACTCATTTCTAGGCAATGATGCTAGGTGCTTTGGCCTTACCCCAAAAACTAAGGTAAGGCCGATACGCAAATCAATATTTTAAAACTAAAAGCTTAAAGCTTGAATGAGCCAACCATCTTATCAAGACGAGAAGAGAGCGAACGTAGCTCTTGGCTTGCATCAGCCAGTTGTTCGGCTGTACCCGTCGTGACTTCGTTAATCGCGTTGATCTCTTCGATATTCTGGTTGATGGTGTGAACCACTGTTGATTGCTCTTCAGTCGCTGTCGCCACCTGAGTATTGCGGTCTGTGATATCTAGGATTCGATCAGAGATACCACCTAACACTTCAACCGCCTCATCAGAAGCTGTTACACCTTCCATCGTAATGATCTTGCCAGCACTCATTGCCGTCACCGCGTCTTTCGCATCGCTCTGCAGCTGGTTGATCATCTTCTGAATCTCTTCCGTTGAATCTGCAGTGCGGCTTGCTAGGTTACGAACCTCATCCGCTACGACAGCAAAGCCACGACCTTGCTCACCAGCACGCGCCGCTTCAATCGCCGCGTTAAGAGCCAATAGGTTAGTCTGCTCAGAGATATCACGAATCACACCAAGAATAGAGCCGATGTCTTGAGTGGTTGATGCTAGCTGCTCGATCACCTGACCTGTGCTCTCAATGTCTTGAGCCAGTCGGCTGATTGCATCTTTCGCTTTGTTCACCACTTCACGACCGACTTCAGTGTTGTCTGAGGCGTGAGTCGCTGTTTCTGCCGCCGTTGCCGCGTTAGACGCGATCTCGCTGATGGTCATACCCATCTGGTTGATTGCCGCTACCACTTGAATGGTTTGGTCACGCTGCTCTTGGCTGTTGTCATGCGTAATGTGAGCTTTGCTTGATACGCTTTCCGCCGCAACTTGAAGTGCTTGGCTGGTTTCGCATACCTCTTTCATCGATAAGTGAATCTTTTCGATGAAGCCATTAAAGCCTGCAGATAGCTGTGCAATCTCGTCGTTACCTTTTACTTCGATACGCTGCGACAGATCGCCATCGCCTTTACCTAAGTCAGTAAAGCGCTCAGAAAGAAGTTTAATTGGCTTGGTGATACTGTTTGCTAATAAGAAGCCCATAAAGATGAACACTAGAGCAACAATCACCGTCATGATCAGCATCTTCTGTGCGGTTGCATCAAGTTCTGCGAACACTTCAGACGTTGGAACCACACCGATAACGAACCAATCCATTGACGAAACATAAAGACTTGCAACAAACAGTTCTTGGCCTTGGAACTCTGTCGTGATCAGGTTAAAGCCCGACTTGTTCAACAGCTGACTTGCTTGCGCTCCGTATAGTTGCTGCAGAGATGAGTCGCTGCGCGCTCTGTCACGGTGAATTTGTACATCACCTTGGCTGTCGGTTAGAAATACAAAACCGGTATTCTCAATCTTGAAGCCGTTTAGCAAGTTAACCATGTCATCCATAGACTTAGACAAACCAGACATCGCTTTGCCAGCAGGTTGCTGATAGTTCGCGAACATCTTCACTTCGCCGTTTGCTTCTTGGAACATGCTTACCATGGTCGGTTGACCAGATTGAGTAAAACCAAAGAACCAGCCATCTTGCTGCTGGTTAAGCTGGCGTAGAAAGCCATTTTGGTTCCAGTAGTAAGCCGTCTCACGGTTTGCTACCGATGCATCATTCAACTGGTACTGATTGCGAACGTTGTTGAGCTGCTTGACTAGCTTGGCTTCAACTTCAGGGTCGCGATAGGTTGATTCAATCGCATCAGCAATGAACTCATTCGACGCAACTTGTTCAGCTGCAAGTAGCAGTTGCGATACTTCACGGTCGATTTCGCCATTGATGCGCTCGAGTAAGCCTGGAAGCTCGATGTCTATCAAACGGTGGCTTAGTACGTCTCTAGCTTGGCGCTGGGCCATTGCACCAACGATGACCGTTGACGCTAGTACCGCAAAAGTGATTCCGGCAACCACTTTCTGCTTAATACTCATTGAATTTAAATTGAACATCTCTCTACACCTAAATTGGGCAAGTAAAATTGTAACTCACTTATTATCGGCCAATTATTCATAACCTTTAGCGTATGGCAACACTAAAAACATAGATCTCGATGACCTTTAAGCAAACGTTTGGAACGACAAACATTGCTACCAATATGCGTGTAAATGTCAGTAAAAGACGAAAAAACGATGCGTTCTTCTGCTCAAAAAAATATTGATAATTTTGATTTTTATCACTGAATTGAAGATAAAACCATCAATCAAAATCAGTTCTCTGTTAGTTCTCAACATTCTGCGGAACTTTTGGCTAGATTTTCTAACCAAGTAGCTAATACACTGTGATTACACAGAAAATTTCAACTTCAACACAAGATACTCCGAGACAACGTCATGCATTCAAACGCCTTCAACACGCTGAAAACTTATCTAGAGGCTCAAATCATTGGACAACAGGAGCTGGTTAAACAGCTGATGGTTGCGCTGCTCGCCGATGGTCATATTCTGGTTGAAGGTCCACCGGGGCTGGCAAAGACTCGCGCCGTTAAATCACTAGCAGACTGCGTAGAAGGTGACTTCCACCGAATTCAATTTACGCCGGACTTATTGCCTGCCGATCTAACCGGAACGGATATCTTCCGCCCTGAAACTGGTGACTTTACTTTTCAGGCTGGACCGATTTTTAACTCTTTGATTCTTGCCGATGAGATCAACCGAGCGCCCGCAAAGGTACAAGCTGCGATGCTCGAAGCAATGGCAGAGAAACAAGTGACAGCCGGGCGCAAGACTTATCCGCTGCCAGAGCTTTTTCTCGTCATGGCGACGCAAAACCCGATTGAGCAAGAAGGTACCTACCCGTTACCAGAAGCACAGCTCGACCGTTTTCTACTGCACCTTGATGTCGCTTACCCAGATATGGAAAGTGAACTCGCAATACTTCGCTTAAATCGAGGTGAGGCTCAAGGCCAAGCACTCGAGCAGCCAGAACCAATGCCGCAACGAGCTGTATTTGAAGCGAGACAAGAAGTGTTGAATGTGCACATGGCTGAGAGCATTGAGCAATATATTGTAAGACTGGTTATGGCAACTCGTCAGCCAGAGAAATACAGCCCACAGCTCGCTCAATGGTTAGAGATGGGTGTTAGCCCTCGTGCCACTATTGCGCTCGATCGCTGTGCGCGTGCTCATGCATGGTTGTCTGGCCGTGACTATGTCACTCCTGAAGACGTACAAACGATGGCCTTCCCAGTGCTGCGTCACCGTTTATTGCGTAGCTACCACGCACAAGCTGAAGGTATCACGCCAAATCAGGTGATCACTCATCTTATTTCTCTTGTTGGCAGCGCGTAGTTTTTAGCATGAATCAGCAACTCCCTCGGCACAGTAACGGTGTGTTACTCAGCTTAGATGAGCTTTTACAATATAAAGCTCAAGCGATTCGTTGGCTGCCACCCGCAAAAAGCCTTTGGTCGCAGCTCAACGGCCAACATGAAAGTCGTAGTAAAGGCAGAGGCATGAACTTTTCAGAAGTTCGTCAATACCAAGCTGGCGATGACATTCGCAGTATTGATTGGCGTGTCACGGCCCGTACTGGTAAGCCGCATACTAAGATATTTTCTGAAGAGCGAGAGCAACCTGTCATCCTCTACTTGGATATGTCGAATAGCATGATGTTTGGGTCGACTCTATTGTTAAAGTCGGTTCAGCTTGCACATCTAACCAGCCAACTCTGCTGGCTGACGATTGCTGGTAAAGACCGTATAGGTGCAGTCATCGATGACGGCCAAACGCTAACTGAGATCAAACCAAGCTCTAGCCACCACGCGCCATTACGTATCTTGCAGCAGTTGATTGCGATTAATAACCAGTCGGTACAATCAACTAGGCTTCCTTGTCAGACGGATTTTTCAATGGCACTCAAGTCATTGAACCGACTCAGCCCCAAAGGCAGCGATATTGTTTTCTTAAGCGACTTCAATCGTTATAAAGATAGTGACTACTCACTACTCAATCAGATGCGTCAACACAACAGGATCCGTTTTGTTCACTTCTATGATCCTTTAGAGCAAGGTAATACCAGTTTTAAAGGCATGAAACATGTCAGCGACGGTGAGCGAACTCAATGGTTTAACTTCTCTTCTAAAACGGAGAAGAACAAGCTAAAGACCGCCTTCGAAGAGCATCAACAACAGATCAAAGACCTCTGCTTACGTCTTGCTATTCCCCATAGTTCAATCACCAGCGCAGAGCCTTTGATGAAGCAAATTTCTGGGGGTAAGTATGACGCCTAAATTAGACCTCAGCCCCGTTATTACTCCCGAAGCACCACATTGGTGGCCAATCGCTTGGGGTTGGTGGTGCCTCGCTATTGCCGTCATCGCACTCGCTGTGATTGGTCGAATGCTTTACAAAAAATACAAGCAGGAGCGCCAGGTTCAAAACATCGCTCTAACCAAACTGACGGAGAATAGTGAGCTTTCACCCGCCCAGGCGCTCGCAACAGTTCGCCAAGCGGCAATAAGCTACTTCCCTCGAGAAGCGATCGCCTCTTTGCAGGGAGAACAGTGGTATCAATTTCTTGATGCGCAGATAAAGTCACCTCGTTTTGTTGACCATAGCGAGGTGTGGCAGCGGACTCTATATCAGAGCGAGCAGGCTCCAATCGATCCCTCAACGCGCAGCATGTTGGTCGATGACTGCATCTATTGGGTTCGCCATGCATTGCCACCAAAGAGAGTTCAATTATGAGTAGTTTGTTGAATATTGAATTTGTGTGGTGGTGGATGTTTTTGCTGTTGCCGTTACCACTGCTTGTACTTCGCTTGGCACCAGCCGCCAAGCCAACAGACACACTGACACTGCCTTTTTTACCTAGCAACACCAACGGTAAAGCGCCTAGCACTCGCCTACCTAAAGTTCTAACCTCGTTGATATGGCTGATGTTGATCACGGCCAGTGCCAGACCTGTCTGGTTCGGCGAGCCGGTTGAGTTTCAACCTAAGCACCGTGATTTGATGTTGGTGGTCGATCTCTCTTACTCAATGAGCCAAGAGGATATGGCGTTTAATGGCGAATACATCGACCGTTTATCGGCGGTAAAACGTGTGCTCAGTGACTTCATCGATAAACGCAAAGGAGACCGCGTCGGACTTGTACTGTTTGCCGATCACGCGTATCTACAAACGCCTCTCACGCTCGACAGAAACACACTCAGCCAGCAGCTTAATCAAGCGGTGTTGAGGCTCATCGGCACTCAAACGGCAATTGGTGACGGAATTGGCCTTGCTACTAAAACCTTTGTTGACAGTGATGCGCCTCAACGCGTGATGATCCTGCTCAGTGATGGCAGTAATACCGCTGGCGTTCTCGATCCGCTTGAAGCGGCGGATATTGCCAAGAAGTTCGACACCACTATTTACACCGTTGGCGTGGGCGCTGGCGAAATGGTGGTCAAAGAGTTCTTCATGTCTCGCAAGGTGAATACTGCCGAAGATTTAGATGAGCGAACTCTGATGGACATAGCAGAACGAACGGGAGGCCAGTACTTCCGAGCGCGCGATAGCCAAGATCTAGCGACCATCTATGACACCATTAATAGTTTAGAGCCAATATCAGGCGCAACTAAGGTATGGCGCCCACAGCAGGAGTGGTTCCACTGGCCGCTGACTATTACTGTCGCTTTATCACTGATTTTGTTAGTCATTAGGAGAAACAATGTCTAACTTTACCTTTATCTATCCAGCTTGGTTGCTCGCTTTGTTTGCGCTGCCTGTGATTTTGATCCTATCGCGCCGTAACCAAAAGCAAGGGTTACTCGCGCCACACATCGCGCAGTACTTAGACCCGGCGAAAACAACTAATTCACGCAGCAAGCTATCACTTTTCTCCGTTTGGTGGATCATCACCATCATCGCGTTAGCAGGCCCAAGTTTCAGTACCAGCGAACGCCCAAGCTTTGAAAAGACGCAAGCACGAGTTTTGATCATGGATATGTCAATGTCGATGTATGCCACCGACGTGAAACCTAACCGATTAACCCAAGCTCGTTACAAGGCGCTGGATCTGCTTTCTCAATGGCGTGAAGGAGTAACAGGCATGGTCGCTTACGCAGGTGATGCTTATACTATCAGCCCTCTTACTACCGACAGCGCGACCATCGCAAACCTTGTCCCTAACCTGTCGCCAGATATTATGCCTTATCAAGGTGCTGATGCAGCCAAGGCGGTCGAGCGAAGTATCGAGATGCTGCAACGCGCCAACGTCTCTCAGGGCGATCTGGTATTGATCGCTGACGACATCGACGACAACGAGAAAGGAGCGATCAATGACCTACTTTCTGGTACACCTTGGCGCTTGTCAATTTTGGCCGTTGGCAGTCGAGCTGGTTCACCGATCACGATGAGCAATGGCTCCATGCTCACTCAAGATTCAGGTCAAACCGTAATCGCCAAAAGCGACATCGACAACATGCGTTCAATCAGCCAGTCTAACCAAGGTGTGTTTGCTTTGGTGCAAGCTGACAACTCAGACATAGAGACAATCACTCGGTTTATTGAATCTCATAGCCTAACCGCTGAAGTTGAGAAGACGACACAAGGTGTCACTAGCCGCGTAAATCACGGCTTTTGGCTACTGCCATTGATTCTATTCCCTGCTTTGGGGCTATTCCGACCGGGCGTGATTTGGAGCTTTCTAGGCTTTGCGTTATTGGCTGCTCAACCAAACCCAGCATTCGCGAGCCCTTGGTTCACCGATGATCAAATAGCCCATCAATACTACGAACAAGGTGACTTTGAGCAAGCAGCAAAACTGTTTACTGATCCGGAATGGAAAGGGGTCGCTCAATATCAAGCCGGACAATACCAAGAGGCAGAAAACACACTGTCTGCTTTAGATACAGAGCGTGCGCGCTACAACCACGCCAATGCTCTTGCACAGCAAGGTAAGTTCGAACCCGCCATTGACGAGTACAAACGCATCCTTGAGAACAATCCTGATCACGCCTTTGCCAAAAGCAATCTAGAGATTCTGGAGCAACAGCAACAGCAACAGCAACAGCAACAGCAACAGCAACAGCAACAGCAAGATGGTGATCGGAACCAACCTCAAGATCAAGCGAACCAGCAAGGTCAGCAAGGTCAGCAAGGTCAGCAAGGTCAGCAAGGTCAGCAAGGTCAGCAAGGAGAAAATGACCAGAGCCAGGATAGCTCGTCAAGCTCCCAAGGCCAGCCCCAGCAATCGGCTTCTGATTCAAGTGGAGAACGGTCTCGGCAATCGGCAAACCAAAGCCAACAGCAAAATGACAACAGTGGTGACGGCCAAACATCATCATCTGAACAGGAGCTATCACAGGCAAGCGGTAGCAATGCTAGCCAAACTCAAGCTGGCGAGGGGGATGAAAAACAAGGCTCGACTGCCTCGGCTACGCCAACTTCAGCCCAGCAACAAGAGTCTGATTCCGAAGGTTCGCCGCAAATGGCACATGCTCAGCCCTCAGAAGCATCGCAAGACCCAGACCGTAAAAAACTTGAGCGAGTCGAGAGTGTACGCGACCCAAGTCGCCTGCTTCGAGCTCAAATGATGTTACAAGCGCAAGAACAAGGCGCTCCAAAAAACCAATCGAAAAAGTGGTAACCATGCAACGTATTCATACACCATTTTTGACGCTACTATTCACGCTCATCATGAGTATTTTCAGTAGCCATACCGCCTACGCAGCGACAGCCGTTGCTAGTGTTAGCGAGAACCAAGTGACTAAAGATGAAGTATTTCTATTAAGAGTTTCAACCAATGAAAAAGTCAGCTCAGACGCTTTAGATTTGACTGCGCTTGAAAGTGACTTTTACATTGGCAGGCCAAACTTTGGTTCTTCGATTCGCATCATCAATGGTAGCCGCACCGTTTCAAGCGAATGGACCATCACCCTGGCACCACTGCGACTAGGTAAGTTAACTATTCCAGCCTTTGATATTGAAGGGGCGCAGACTCTACCGATTGAAATTAATGTCGCTCAGAACAAAGCCGCGCCAACACAAGATCAGATGGCTGAATTCAAACTCGACCTGAACAGAGATTCGCTCTATGTCGGTGAGGTGGCGATTTTAGATGTGAAGCTGATCATCAAGGCCGACCCAAGACGCTTGCAAGATCCGCGCATTGATCCACCGAGTTCTTCGAGCCTAAAGGTTGAACCTATTGGTGAATCAAAACAGTACCAAGATGTATATCACGGCAAAGAGGTGACGGTCGTTCAGCAGAGCTTTGAGATATCTTCAGATACCGTGGGTAAGTTTGAGTTGCGCGGGCCAAAATTGACAGGTGCGGTTGTCTACTCTGCTAACAACTCAAACAAGACACGTCTGTTCCAGCTCGACACGCCAGTTCAAACGCTGCCAGTCGAGATATTGGCCATTCCGGGCGATGCACAAGGTGATTGGTTGCCAACGGCTGACTTAAGCGTCAATCAAGTATGGAGCATTAACGATACTAGGCTTACTCGCTCCCCAGAACAATTAGATCTAGAAGCAGGTGATGCCTTAACACGTACCATTACTGTGAGTGCTAAGGGCATCAAAGCTCATCAGTTGCCAAGTGTTAATGTTCAGTACCCAAATAGCGTACGTGTTTATGAAGAGAAACCTCAGTTTGACAAAACTGACTCAGGAGACAATCTTGTTGTCTATAAACAGGTATTGATTCCAAAATCAGCAGGTACGATTGAGCTCCCAGGGCTGGAACAAGCTTGGTTTAACACTGAAACCAAACAGAAAGCCACCAGCCAAATTAAAGGGCTTACCTTAAACGTCACTGGGAATAGCGATGCGCCAGTGCAGGCTCCAATATCAACAGACAAGCCAAATAACGTCGAAGTAGTAACAACTTACCAACCGGGAATTTGGCCTTACCTAACCGCACTTTTTGCCTTTTTGTGGCTAATAACTTCTGTGTTTGCCTTAAGCCTATGGCGTAAAAAAGGTTCAACGAGCACAGTGACACCGAAAGTCGTCGGCAAGGATGAGACACAAGCTGAGCTTATCGATGCGATTCAGAGAAAAGATGCATTGATGGCGAGTGCCAAGCTCAGTCAGTGGCAACAAGAGAATCTAGATCTTCCACAACAGCACATTGATACTGTGAAGCAAGAAATCGACACACTCAACCAGCATCTATTTGGTCCGCAAACGGATGGTGGTTCTGGCTGGTCACCAAATTCGGCCATCGACGCTATTAATGCAGCCAACCGCAATCGTACAATAAAAACAAGTGACCAACTTGCAGCTTTGTAGCTTATCGCCAGAAGCTTAAAACGCAGATAAAACTAAGCCCCTAAGTTCGAGATAGAACTCAGGGGCTTTTTTATTTGAACATTTAAATTAATAGGCCAGTGCTTGGCTAATAAAATGTCGCCTCTATCTGGCTGTTTTCAAATGCTGAGACCACACGATTACGCCCTCGATCTTTGGCTTGATACAGCGCCTTATCTGCCATGTCATAGAGTAAATCGAAGTCAAGGCAATCCAAGCTCGCACTCAACGAGGCAAAACCCACCGATGCTGTTAGGTAGTCGCTGGTTGAACTCTCACTATGCGGGATCTGCGCTTCTTCAATACAACGTCTGATACTGTCGGCTCGCTGCTGGGTTTCACTATCACAAGTATCCACCATCAATAGCATAAATTCTTCGCCACCAATGCGGCAGAAGGTGTCATTCTCATGCAGAATATGGTCGTTTAGAATTTTTCCAACCGAGCGCAGCGCAGAGTCACCTTCAGTATGACCATAAACACTGTTGTACAAACCGAAATGATCTAAGTCGAGCAAGATCAAACCAAACACGACCTTCTCATTCGGTCTGCTTGGTTCAAAGTGGGTTGAATTTAGGTTCTCTAATACCTGTGCCAACATACGGCGATTACCGAGGCGCGTCAGAGGATCCAACTTGGAGATAACATCCAACTGTTCATTAGCCAATTGCAGCTCTAAGGTGCGTTTTTTCACCTCTTCCTCTAGCCTTTCATTGAGCTCCTTAAGCTCTTCCTGCGCCATAGTTCTTTGCAGCACTTCAGCCAAGCTCGATGCAAAGATGCGTATTACTTCTCGAAGCTGAGAAGTTAATGAACTGCGTGTTAGTAAGTTATCTGCAGCAATGAAAGCAATCGGCACGCCTGTATTACTGGTCAGTAGTGTCATCGCCGTCCACCCCACCCCAACGATATTGTAGTCATGGTAGATAGGTACGGACTCTTCAAAAGCGACTTCGTTAGGGCGCGACCTTGCTGCTGCTACGATGTCACGCTCAACCAGATCAGAGTGATAGTAAGACTCATCGACAATATTACCTTGAATGTCGGTACCCCACGTTCCCTGCATGTAGGAACACTCTTTATCGGTCAAGAACACAGCTAGACGATCAATACCAAGATGTTGAATAGCAAAGCTCACCGCCGATTTACACACCGCACTGACGTTGTCACAACGCGATAACTCAACCATGCTAGAGTGCAACATACGGATGTTCTGCTCTTGACGTTTACGAATGTAAATCTGAGAAAGTAGCGAGCCAAAAGACTCCAACATCTGTTTTTGATAACCGGTTATTGGAGCGCGGTTAATGTAGTTATCCATCGCTATCCAACCAACTGGCTTATCCCCTTCCCTCAAGATCAGCATTCCGTTCCAACCCTGCCCCACCACTTGGCCTGCGGTATAAAGTGGGGCTTGTTCGATGATAACTAAATTGGTGTGGTCGTCAGAAAGCGCCTCTATGTATTCGCTTTCCAATTGATGGAGGTCGTACTGAGTATGGTGTTCGCTGTTAGTCTTTCCATTCTCATCAGTGCCATAAGTACCACTAAAGCAGCGCTTTTTCATATCAAGCAGCATGAAGATTGCGCGATCAAAGCCGAGACGGTCCCTGACCGCTTCAACCGATGCTTTATAAAGCGCATCTAACGAATCCGGGTTAGAAAGATCCAACGCGACCTGATGCACCAACTTCATGTTCTCAACGAACTGCTCTCTGAGGTTAATCTCATCAAGATACTGCGCTTCACGTGTGTCTCTATTCTTTATTTCAATTGCGGCATTTTTTTCTGCACGTATGCACTGCCACCTCGCTGCCGCCAGCTGCAGCACATCAACCCCATCACGGAAGGTTTGATTCACTCTTTCAGCAGCGCAGTTCTGAATAATAAGATAGGTTCGACAGCTCGGGCAGTTATCTAGCATCAAGATAAAAGATTCACCACCGAGGGCATCAAAATGATCCCAATTACAGGTATTGATCGCCATAGGCAAAACACCATCAGCGGTATCAAATTGAGAAACCCAAGTCCAAAAAGTCGCCGGGTAATTGTTTAGACTAGTCAGCTCACCACACTGATACATGGGTGTGCGATTCGAGAGGGAGGCTGGCTCGACAAAGATGCCAATACCATGGGGGTCTAATAGATGAGACAGGTATTCGAACAGAGAATCAGCCAAAAGACGGTGGTCGCGAGTGGAAGATATTTGTTTTGCAAAGGCTTTTACTGGCACGACGTTCCATCCAATGGTTGTAAGAGTGAAGCAAAAATACCTAAGCCTTAATATGCAATCAATCGAAGACAAAATGAGATGTTAAGCGACTCGCAATTTCCTATTTTCCTTTATCACAAGCTTGAGAAGCGCTACAAAAATGGGATTTTCTGCCCAAAATTTCGTCGACAAAATAGCTTTCTTCTATACACAAAAAAGCCCCACGAATCAGTGGGGCAAAAGTCCATCGCTTATTATTGTAGTGATATGCCAGTAAATTAAGCGCGGTGATGGCAAAGGTTAAAATTAACCAAAATCACCATTTACGTAACCCTTAGTACGGTCGTCTTTCGGGTCACTGAAAATAACTTGAGTGTCATCGTGCTCAACCAGTTCACCCATTAGGAAAAATGCAGTGCGGTCTGATATACGACGAGCTTGTTGCATTGAGTGCGTTACGATAACGATGGTGTAGTTCTTCTTCAGATCTTCCATCAGCTCTTCGATCTTGTGTGTTGCGATTGGATCAAGTGCCGATGTAGGTTCATCCATCAAAATCACATCTGGTTCCATTGCGATAGTACGAGCAATACATAGACGTTGTTGCTGACCACCAGACAGACCAAATGCGTGCGATTTCAAACGATCTTTCACCTCATCCCAAAGTGCTGCACCACGTAGTGAACGCTCTACCACTTCATCAATGTGCTTCTTATCTTTGATACCTTGAGCACGTAGGCCGTATGCCACGTTCTCGTAGATGCTCATTGGGAATGGGTTTGGCTTTTGGAAAACCATACCAACACGGATACGTAGGTCTGCAACATCGATGTCACCATAGATGTTCGTGCCATCCATATCCAGCTTACCCTTAATCGTTACGCCTTCGATTAGGTCGTTCATGCGATTCAGGCAGCGTAGCAGTGTTGATTTACCACAACCTGATGGACCAATCAGAGCCGTTACTTGGCGCGTTGGGATTGGCAGGTTGATAGATTTAAGTGCTTGGTTTTCGCCGTAAAACAGATCTAGGTTTTCAATATCAAATTTGTTCATGTTCTTAATCTCTAAATTCTTAAATTCGTGTCTAACTTGATGCTTTGTCAGTGGGCTCTCCTTAGAGCCCTGTACTAGGGCATTTCTCTTTCTATGCCCGGGAGTCGTTAGTACGTTGCTGTGTTAAAGCGTCTTGCAATTAGTTTTGTGACCATGTTGATCAGAAGAACAAGCACAATCAGGACTGTCGCTGTACCGTAAGCTTGGTTCCACTCGTCGATAGTGAATAGCTCGGTAGTTAGCTTATATAAGTGAACCGTTAGAGTACGACCGGAATCCATTAGAGACTCTGGAATACGTGCCACCATACCTGCTGTTAAGAAAACAGGCGCTGATTCACCGATTACACGACCAATACTAAGAATGACCGAAGTTAAGATACCTGGCATCGCGCTAGGCAAGATTAAGCGCCAGATAGTGTAGATTTTTGAAGCGCCAAGGCCGTAAGAACCTTCGCGGTATGTTTGTGGTACCGCCATCAATGCTTCTTCTGTAGTACGGATGATTACAGGAAGAATAAGGATACTTAGTGTTAGGGCGCCCGATAGAATCGAGAAACCAAGACCAAGAATCGATACGAAGAAAGTCATACCAAACAGACCAAAGATGATCGATGGAATACCCGCTAGTGATTCAGTACAGAATCGAATGACTTTCACTAAACGGCTACCCACTTTCGCGTATTCCGTTAAGTAGATTGCCGTCATGATGCCCAATGGTGCTGCCACCGCAATCGATGCGATAACCATGTAGATGGTTGCAACGATCATTGGGAAGATACCGTGTTCAGTACCCGTACGTGTGTAGTTGTCTGTAATGAAGTTCCAATCTACGTGCTGTAGGCCGTTAGAAAGGATGTACCAGATGATCCAAAATAGGAAACCGACTGTGACAGCCGCTGCTGCCCAAATAAAGGCATTCAAAATATTGTCTTTATTCTGGCGAGACTGCTTTAATTTTACACGATCCATTTTTTCCACCTTCCGCTTACTTTGCTTTTTCGCGGTTTAGATAAAGTAGAGCACCATTTAGCATCATGATGAACACTAGAAGTACCACACCCGTTGCGTACAGAGCGTTAGCATGAACACCACTTGCGTATGACATTTCAATCGCGATGTTTGCTGTTAGTGTACGAGCTGAGTCTAAAATGCCTTCAGGCATCGCTGGGGCGTTACCCATAACCATGATGATTGCCATGGTTTCACCAAGTGCGCGACCGATACCTAAAATCACACCTGTCATAATGCCCGAACGAGCAGCAGGAACGAGAAGTTTGAAGATGGTAAAGATCTTAGAAGCACCAAGCGCTAGAGAGCCTTCCTTGTAGGTACGAGGTACCGCGCGAATTGAAGTCTCAGATACTGTGATAACGGTTGGTAGAATCATGATACCCAGAACAATGATACCCGCTAGGATAGTGTTACCCGCTGGTACTGAGAAGATGTTCTGAATCATTGGAACAATAATGACAAGGCCAAAGAAGCCGTATACCACTGAAGGAATACCTGCCAAAAGCTCAACTGCTGGACGGATAATGTCAGCAAGGCGCTTTGGTGCGATTTCAGCGATAAAGATAGCGGTTAAAACACCAACGGGTACACCTACTACAACCGCACCTAATGTTGAAACGATAGAAGCAACAATCATAGTTGCAACACCGAATAGCGCTGGTGGTAGCCAATCTACACCGAGAACGATGCCAGAGACGCCAGCCTCTTGGAATGCAGGAATACTCTCTGCAACGATAAAATAAGCGATTACTGCCAGTGAAACGATGCCGATTACAGCACTCGTTAAGAATAAACCGTGGAAAATACGTTCTTTCCAGTCGATACGCTTTTTAGTACGTAGGCTCGGCTTACTAACTTGTGTAGCTTCAGTATTCATAAGCTTTTCACTATGTGCGATGGTCATATTTAAAATCTCATGCTTTGTGGACAACAAAGCTGAAAGAAAAGGCTCAGCCTAAAGGCAGGCTGAGCAATAATTAAGGTCTTGATTAAATTCAGATTAGTTTACTGTAATGTAACCTTTCTTAGCTGAGATAGCTTGAGCTTCGTCAGCTACCATCCAGTCTAGGAACTTCTGAGTTTCAGCAGATGGCGCGCCATCTTTGTAAAGAACTAGGAAAGGGCGAGCTACTTTGTAAGAACCGTTCTTAACGTTATCAACTGTTGCTGCTGCGCCGTCGATAGTTAGAGCTTGAACAGAGTTGTCTACAGTACCTAGAGAGATGTAGCCGATTGCGTATGGGTTGCTTGCTACAGATACTTTAAGAGCACCGTTACCGTTAGCAACTTGAGCGCGTTGAGAGATTGCTGATACTTTCTTGTCACCAATCTTTTTCTTAAGCTTTAGGATGTCTTCGAATGCACCACGTGTACCAGAAGCTGTATCACGAGTGATTGCTACGATAGGCTTGTCAGCACCGCCAACGTCTTTCCAGTTAGAGATTTCGCCTTTGTAGATTGCTGTAATTTGATCTGCTGTTAGTGCAGATACTTCGTTGCTTGGGTTAACTACAACCGCGATACCGTCACGAGCGATAACTAGCTCTTTTAAGTCAGCTGTTTTTTCTTCAGCTTTCAAGTCACGAGAAGAGATACCTAGGTCAGCACTTCCATTTTTTGCTGCTTTGATGCCTGCAGATGAGCCAGGAGCTTGAATCTCGATGAAAACATTTTCACCTTTATTCATGTATGTTTCTGCAAAAACTTCAACCAGTGGAGAAGCACTGTTAGAGCCAACTACAGAGATAGTTTCTTTAGCTGAAGCTGTATTCACTGTTAGTGCGCCTAGTAGTGCCATTGCACCGATAACTGTCTTTTTCATCACAATTTCCTTAAGTGGCGTTATTGCCGTTGTGTTTTACTTGAACGGTGCTCACTTTAAGTTTCGAATATGACAGTTGTGTTTCAGTAAATTGAAGCCTATATGACAACTGCAATTTTTGTATTTCTATTCCTCCCACCTTCTAGAGTGACTTTGCTAACTCTTTGTTCCGCAAGACTCTTTTTATTTATAAATTCGTAAATTAATCCTACATATCTTTATTTCATTTCTGTAATATGTCGCACGACTCACAATAATTATCAATATAAGTGAGTGATTAATCAGCATATTAATTACTAAATGTAATTCAACATGGCTCGCACATAACAAAATGTAATCTTTTATTGATTGAAGTATCAGTCTCATTAGTTAGAATTCAGTTTCAAATATAACAAATAAGAACAATTCTCAATTACGCATTACCAAGAGGACCTATTCATGCGCCAGTTACTCAATGGCTTATCCATTAAAACGCAAGTTTTACTCCCCGTACTTTTCTCCGTCGTTCTACTGCTCGCCGGAGTCATTATAGGAGGAGAGAAGCTTGAAGAGGCTTTCCAAGACGTTTCTACAGCAACAGACAACCTGATTGTCCATAAAGAAGAACTGAGCGACATCGTCGACAATAGCTATGGTATGCGTATTAAAGCTATTTACAGCCTGTTTAATCCTGACGATGTTTCTACTCTTATCGATACGCTAAATCAAAAACGCGACGAAAATACACAGTTACTTAATTCTCTTAATACCGTACCCGGCCTGCAAGATGAAGTGTCAGCAATGCGCAAGGCAATGGGGCACTATGTCGACTTTTCACGAACAACCATGTTACCGCTGCTGAAAGTTAAGCATAACAACGACTTTCCACCAGCCGGATTTGATACTCAATATCAGATCGCGACTGATCAATATCGAAACGCTGGCAATGCAATGGTAAAAGCGATCAATGACCTATCTAAAAAGCTCAACCACATTGCTCTACAAGAGGTTGAGACAAACGGTGCGAAACACGACACTACGTTAACTTCAGCGAAAATCGGTCTCATCGTCATTCTATCTATCGCTTTGGTCATCAGCTGGACTCTAGCAGGTGTGATTGTTAAACCTATCCGCGAGCTTCAAAAAACCATGCGTGAAGTTGCTAAAGGCAACCTATTGGTGAAAGCAAAGGCTGAAGGCGACAACGAGATCACTCATCTTGCTCAAGACGTAAACCAAACTGTTGACCAGCTTCGTGAAACCGTCGGTTCACTGTCTCGCATCAGTATCGAGGTGGCGTCAGCGTCGACAGAGCTGGCTGCAGTAATGACTCAGTCTAGCGTCAACTCTGATCAAGAGAAGCAAGAAGTGGAACAAGTAGCCTCGGCAATTAACCAACTGGAATCGACGGCAACAGAAGTTTCAAGCAACGCTCAACAAGCTGACAATGCTTCAAGCCAAGCTAGCCAACTCACAACGCAAAGCTTAAACATGTTCGAAGAGAGCACGCGTGCAAGTGAAAAGATGGCTGATCAGCTAAACAAAGCAGCAGACGTTGTGACTTCCCTTAAGGATCAATCAGAACAGATTGGTAAAGTCATCGAAGTAATAGAAAGTATCTCTGAGCAAACTAACCTACTGGCACTAAACGCAGCGATTGAAGCGGCTCGTGCAGGTGAAAGCGGCCGTGGTTTTGCAGTAGTAGCAGATGAGGTTCGTATGCTTGCTGCTCGTACTCAAGAGTCGACTAAAGAGATCCAGACCATTATTGAAGAGCTACAGACTCAATCTGGCCAAGCAAATGAGAGCATGCACTCAAGCCTGGCGATGCTTGAAGATAACCAAGCACTGGCGACTAAGGTGAGCAGCTCTCTAAGCGACATCAACAATGCAATTGCTGACCTAAATAGCATCAACACTCAAGTGGCAACAGCCTCTGAAGAACAGAAGCAGGTTACTTCTGACATCAACAATAACCTGAGCACCATCTACGAACTAGTAAGCCAAAACGTAACTGGCATTACTCAATCTGCAGCCGCTGCTCATGAACTGTCTGGTCTATCGGAAAGACAGAAGCAGGCATTGAACTACTTTAAGGTGTAAATATGTGAGTTCGTGAATCTACCCTCCAAGGTGTTACGACTTACTGGATCCAATTAAAAAGAGGCCGTGGTATTTTCCACGGCCTCTTCGTTTCTATTGATGAAAGCGTCTAGCTTTCAGCTACTCAGCAACTAGCAGTACACTAAACTCAAACTGAGCGGCATTGTATTGGAACACTTCTCCGTTGACGGTATCAAACGTCATAATGCTCTCTCCATTCCCGGCAGAAGTCGCACTCCAGATATAAGCGGCCAAGTCACCTACTTCAAAGTTCATTGAGTCTCCAAAAACCTTAGTACTAACTGCTGGAGAGTGACACGCTACCTCTTTCAGAGACACTAACTCTTTGATGTTTGGCATTCGCCATTTGTCTTCACCAGCAAACTTATGCAGTGCGTGGTTTCCATTTTCGTCATTAACTGACTCAACCATCGTTAATGCACTCTGCCAGAAATATTTGTTTGCGGTGCCTGTACAAGAGCTAGTATTAACATCCCACGTTTTACCTACTTGGCAGCGCATCCAAGTCAAGCCTGTAAGCTGATCAGTAAAAGTGCCGTTGCTGTTAGTTACATAACGACTGTTAGCAGCCGTCTTTGTGATATCTAGGCTGCACTCTTGTGCTACAGCACCTACTGAAAATAAGCCAATTAGGGCTGTTGTGATTAGTTTTTTCATCGTTATTTACCTTGAACTGAAACGAGACGAGCAGGGAATAAGTAAGAATCTGAATTTTCGGAAGAATCAACATCGCCAGAGTAGATCTCTAACGCACTTATGTAACCACGATCACCTCCTAACGTTCCGATCTCGTTGTAGTAGAAACCACCTTCAACTGCACTAGGGCTGTATTGGTTGTAAACGATGGATTGATTCCATACGGCACCAATCGTCGTGTAGTTACCACCTGATGTTTGATGCGGGAAGTACTTATAAGTCAGGCCATAAACCGCGCCACTTTCATTTTTCTCGGTCTCGCCAAAGTCCAGCAAATTATAGAACTCATGAAACGTCGGTAAACGCCAATCCGTTTTACCGCAGAGGCTGATAGAGTTGATGTGCTCAACATAATCCTGTGTGGTACATACGCTGTCACCCTCGGTTTGGCATGTAGCTTCAGCGATATCCAAATCATAAGGAGCCACCAAGCCAGGGATCTCTAATGCCAACTGTCGATCTTTAAATTGCAGTGATTTCTCATCTTCAGTCTTAGATTCCCAAATCAAACCACTACGCTCATCTAACACACATGACCATTCAGTCGCATCATCAGCAAGTGCCACGCCTTTTGAATCTAGCTTTACGAATTTGAACCCGTTACCAGTATTGGCATTTACTTCGGTCTTATCAAAGCCGTACTCAGCATCTTGTCCAGGAAAGGAGTCTGGTCTATCTTGAACATCCTGCGTATTGTCCGTGTCTGAGAAGTATAGAGTAGCGCCTGTATCATTTAATGTTGTGCCCGCTTTGACCTTGTCTTCAAGGTTTTGCACAAAGGTAGAAACAGTATTTGTATCCAATACGCCTGCTACATAATCAACAGAAGCATCATCAAAACTCGCACTAAGCTGCGCTAACATGTACGCACGATTGCTGCTATCAAACAGTTTCAACGTTGAGAC
The DNA here is from genome assembly GCF_000695685.1 of Vibrio fortis. Classification (GTDB taxonomy): domain Bacteria; phylum Pseudomonadota; class Gammaproteobacteria; order Enterobacterales; family Vibrionaceae; genus Vibrio; species Vibrio fortis_A. The sequence continues at coordinate 114,246 of NZ_JFFR01000012.1, forward strand.
AACATTTTGCTCCAAACTAGCAAGTTCAGTTGCCGACAGTTGGTCTTCAATCGCACCATTAATTGTGATTCCTTTTTTCGCTAACTGAGCTTTCAATTTCGCATTAGCTTGATCCAACGTGAAACCATCGCCCATGTAGCCTGCAATTAAGGAACTAATACCATTAATTTCATTGCCTGACGTTTTTTGAATACCAGGTGCGGCTATATAAGCCACTGACGATGAACTACCGTCCGATCTTGTTGCTGCAACACCCGTATCTACTTCAACCAAAAGGGGTAACGAAAGAATGGATTTCTGCGTACTCGTCAAACTAAATTCGCCATTACTATCAGCCATCACTGTCGGCTCACCAGCATCACATGTGAAGCTTTGGTTTAAGTCAGAACACACCTTACTTTCAAGGTTTACATTCTGCGCAGTGATTTTCCCTGCTGTTGTATAGGTTGGTGCAGAGGCGTCGCCACTTGAGCCACCACAGCCCGCAAGAGCCAAAGAGATGGCCAAAATAGTCAATTGTGGTTTCATAGAGTTATCTTCTTGTTTTGTTTTTAAAAAGCATTGTCAGAAAAGACAAAGTACGCGTGTTAGCCGCTCTACCGAACGAGAGCAGAGCCGCTAATAAGAGAATGAATGGTGACACTGAGCCGCCAGAACTACTGGATGAACCTTGTTCTTTGGCTGCTACATCACCACATTCATAGTGAGAGATGTTGCCGATTACCCAACGATTAAGCTGTCCCGTTTCACCTTCAACGTAATCTCCTACTTCAAGTCGCCAAGTACCATTCATTGGTTCATTTTTAAATGGCTCTAAGACTGAGTCGTGTTTAAACGTGAAGTAGCCATCAAAACCATCGAACGTTGTTGATTGGTGATTGATTAAATCGACCTTCGTGCCCCTCGGAGAAACGAGGCTAATTACTAGATCACTCAATCTTGAGTGGTCAATATCCAGATACAAGGCAAAATTCTCACCAACGGTTTGCCCAGAACCTTCCACAGTGAAGTTAAAGGTTTTGAAGCCCACAATAGGTTGATTGTTTGAACTCTGGCGGCTGTCGGGTAAGTAACCATTCACTTCTTTGACTGGCGTGGAGAAAGAAGGCAAGCCATAAACGAGCGACATATCATGTTGCCAGCTCTGCTGCTTAAGCGAAGCTGAGTACTGGTAGTCAATTGTCGTACGTAAGGAAATAGAACTGCCGCACACCTTACCCGTAGGTAACTCAGCTTGAATAGCAAGGCTTGGGATAGTGACGCTATCGAAAGATTGAGTCAGGCCGTCGATATCAACTTGTCCACCCCACTGAGGCTGACGCAGTGTTGGATGAATCTCGATCTCCAATGAGTGCTCAGGGTGAACATATCGCCCTCTTGTCTCCACAACGAATGGCTCAATGATCAAGTTATGCACATCAAACTTCTCTTTTAAAATTTGCGCATAATCTCGATTTGGATATAGGGTGTTAGCAACAAATAGCATGCTTTCTGCTAAGTCATGCATTTTGACGCCACGACCAACGCCGTACATGGATTCAAGCACAATGGAGTCGAACTCTTGAAACGCAACGTGCCCGTAACGCTCCACACCGACTTTCAGAGCCTGAAACAAGGGCGTAGACCAAAGTTCGTCGCCTAATTCACCTGCGACACTTTCATGAGCACGATACTCTGCTTGTCTGAAGTAGCGTGCTCTTTGATTCCAAAGACTACGCGTCGTCTTTCTAACACCAAAGTAGCCATCCCAATTGAATACTGTATCGATTTCAAACTCTTGCCCCTGCGTTTGGGCATTTTCATACTGCGTTCTAAAGCTGAACGATCCCGCCCAGTAGTCACCAAAGCCTTCACCAATCGCTCCGGTATGGCCATAAGCCCAATCACGAACAATTTGATAATGGATACCATGACCAAGCTCATGCAAGATCACATCAGCATCAAGGGCATCAGGTGAACCACCAGCAACCCCAAACAGAGCGGCTTTTGGGCCGTAGTAATAAGTAGAGTTATCAGCGGACAGTCCTCGCCCATCGAACTCAAGTGGTTGTTCAAATAGAGAAAACCCAAGATCCTCAATGTAACGAAGTGATTGATCGAGGTGCGTAAATGCCATCAGCTGTGGAAAGCGATTGTCTTGCCAACCTACTAGTTGAAGATCTTCGATCTTATCGAACCTTGTAATACCCTCTGGCATAAGAAAGTTTGAAGTATCACGTGACACAAGCTCACCTGAGTCAGGGTCATAAGCGACCAATGCTATCGCATCAACTTGCGATAGCCTTGAGTTGCTCAAATAGATGCCATCGGTATGGTCGAGAACATCAACGGTCGCTTCAACGTACTGCGGTGTATTCGGATACCGCGTGATATCTGTTAGTAGTGTTTCAGGAGGCGCGCTGCGATCCATCGTTCTTAGGTCTGGACTGAACACCTTGACCTTAGCTGACACAAGTTGGCCGCTGCTCAGTTCTGGCGCACGCTCTGCTTCTAACTGGCGTGGAGCTTCAAGTTCAGCTGCCGTCGTCGGTTGACCACCAAGTAGCACTGTATCTTCCAAGCTTCTGAATATTCTAGAAACCTGCTCATCATTATTGGTCGACAGTACTATCGTACGCTGTTGTTTGTACTCACCCGCCACCAAAACATCAAAATTATAATGATGGCCAAGCTTAGACTGTCTTTCGTACCTAAATCTTAGTGAGCCCGCGTCAGGATACGCTTGCTCTAAGTACACCTGTGCTTCTTGAGCATTGGAAACTGAAACGTTACCTAAAGGGTAGTCCCACTCTGCTGCTAAACTCTGAGTCGATACCAATAACATTGCGAGGCAAAGCGATCTCTTTTTCATAAATCCGCCTTAAAACTCGTATCGAGCATTTACAGTGAAGTAACGCCCAGGCTCGGTAGAGTAATACTTGTTTGAATCAACAATGCCCGCGACATCTTGGTAACGGATGTATTCCTTGTCCAATAGGTTGATTACGTTCGCCGAAACGTCTAAACCAAAGTTCCACGAGTAGCTAACTCCCATATCGACAGTCGCCCAGCCTGCTGTTGTTGCACAATCGGTTGCAAGGCCAATGTCTGTTTCGCACTCCGGAACTTTGTTCATCGCTTGCGCCCAATTCAACATGGTGTACGCGGATAACGCTTGGTTGTCATAGCGCAGCTGAACGTTGCCTTCCCAAGGTGTTAACGTGCGTACTTTTTCACCGTTATCGTCTTCACCATCAACAAATCCAACCTGGGCGGTCACGCTCCAAAACTCACCGATATGCTGTCCAGCAGATGCTTCAAAGCCGTAAGTTTCGACACCGCTTACATTCTGGTATTGCTTATAGTAGTTTCCGTTGTTATTTGGATCTGGTGCGAACGAGATCTGTTTAACATCGATGAAGTTCTTAAATTTCTGATAGAAAACAGCCGCGTATAAATGAGTACTGCCGTCGTCAAACTTACTGCCTAACTCGAATGAATCACTCGTTTCAGCTTCGAGGTCTTCGTTAGGTATGATTTCGAAGGGAGTGATTGGCACAAAATCATGATTTTGAAAACCATAGATCTTGTCGTAACTAGGAGCTCTGAAACCGCGGTTATATGAAAGGTACGTGTTCAATGAGTCTGTTAATTGGTAAGCAACAGATACACTTGGAGAGACTGCACCACTGCTCTTGTCTTTCACTTCATAACCTTGAATCTGGCTTTCCGATTCAGGGGTTATCTGCTCTAGATCGAAGCGTACACCGGTCGTCAATGTCCATTTATTAATCTCCATGACATCTCGAACATGCGCTGCATAATTGTAAACACGAGCAGGAGCAAAAGGCTTATTGTTTTCGACTTTCAAGCCGTTCCAATCAATCGTCGAACTTGAACTAGGGCGTTCATAGAGTGTGGTTTCTAAACTCGCACCATACGCTAAGCTGTGACTTACATTTCCCTGTTGAAATGAAGAGATAAAATCGGCATTTAAACCAATCAATTGGTCTGTGAAATGGCGCTCATCAATCAACCTGCGTTGCACAGGCACGTTGTTCTGATCCTGTGAGATCAGTACATTCAAAGATTCGTCACCCACTGAATCACGCCAGTACAACTTAGTATCAAGTTCTTCAAACCAAGAATTCAAAGGTAAATACTCAGCGCCGACATAAGCCGTTACCGTTTCGGTATAAGTCTGCTGATTGAAACTCAGAGTATCCCAGCTACCATCTTTTTGAATCTTAGCTAGCCCTTCCAAACGACTCTGATTTTCTCTGTAGTACTCGACTCGGCCTTTCAGCATCAAATCGTCTTCTACCCAGTAATTTAGTGTGTAAGCGCCACTCACCCCGTCGATGTCTCGGTTATATAAGTCTTGGTCGAAGTTGCGTGTCTGTTCGCCTTCCCAATAAGCTAAGCTCACTAAGCTCTCAAAATTACCTGAACGAAAAGCTAATTTTGTTGCACCACGGTATTTGTTGCTTATACCTGTGTAAGTTCCTGATACATCGCTATAAATATCTTTGTCTTTCAGGTAATCACTCGGCTTCTTGGTCTTAAGTACAACTACACCACCGATCGCACCCGAACCATAGATAGAAGAACTTGCGCCTTTAACAATCTCAACGCTATCAAGATCAGAGATATCAAATGAATTACGCCCTACCTTATCGTTTAGGTTATTCGCACCAAAGCCATCTGATGCTCTAATACCATCTTTCACAATAGCAATACGGTTGCCTGTCATACCACGGATAGTAATGTTTTGAGGTCGACCTGCCCCGCCACTCACGCTAACACCCGGTTCATTTCTGATTGCATCGTAAAGCTCGGTCGCGCCGTTTTTTTCGATCTGTTCACCATCGATAACAGCAACGGAACCAGCCACTTCAGATAGGGGTTGTTCGATTTTATTCGCGGTAACCACGACCTCTTCAAACTCGAAAACCTCGGATTCGGCGTGCACGACGTTGGCAGCAAGTACACTCAGTACTGCCGCTGATAGGGGTGAAAGCTTCATTTACTGCTCCGCTTTAGTATTTTTATGCGTAAGTGATAATAGGAATGCGTATTCGAACGCTTGTTGTGATAAAGACTGCCGCCTGTCACTCGAATGACCTTGGCTAAAATTGGTCGACAGCAAATAAGGGCCACTTCCTGTCGTCAAAGATTTCAACTTGGCTTGATATTTAGCGCCTTCCCAATAGGGAACCCGTCGATCATTTAGGCCAACACTGATTAAAACAGGTGGATAGTCGGCTTTGGAAAGATTGAAATATGGGTCATAGGCTTTCATTGCTGAAAGTTCAGACTCTCGATGAGGGTCACCCCACTCGGCATACTGCTGAGCAGTTAGCGGCAACGTCTCATCTGACATACTGTTGATCACATCAACAAATGGGACCTTAAGGGAGACGCCAGCAAATACTTCGGGGGCTTCATTTAAGGCTCCAGCCACTAAGGTGCCGCCAGCACTTGACCCCATTGCCAAGATAGCTCGTTCGCCTTGTTGATAGGTTTGAAGTGTTCTAGCTGCAGCAACGAAATCAGAGATACTGTTCGCTTTGTTTAAGCCTTTACCAGATAGATACCATTGTTCACCTTTAAAACCTCCGCCTCTTACATGAGCAACAGCGTAGATCACGCCACGGTCGAGTAAGCTGATAGTTTGTGGCATGAAATATGGTTTCATTGTGACACCATAAGCGCCATACCCGTATAGGACTACCGGACTCTGCTTATTAAGAAGATCTTTTCGGTAAGCGAGCGTCACTGGGACAGCATGTCCATCATTCTCAATATTCAGAGTTTGGGTAACATACATGTCTACTTGATAATTTGGATAGACATCTTGCCCTATCGATTCACGAGTTGCCGTTAGCGTATTGAAGCGTTCCCAAAGGCCCGGTTGGATCATAGACATGCTTCGGATATGTAGCTTATTGCTGTTGTAGTCTCCCACTTGGCTTACCCAAGCGACGCCACCTTCACGAGCTACGTTTTCAATCTTTATCAGCTTGTCGCTTTCATCAAAGACGTGCAGTTTTTGATTACCTTGTTGATTGGTTTGAACCACGACACCTGAACGGAATAGGTGAAAGTTGTTGATTGCCTCATCCGCTTCAAACCTACCGAAAGAGTGCCAAGCCTCTATGTTCATGAAATCAGAACGACTCACACGATAGATCTGGAAGTTTTTGCGTTGATAATTGCTATTGATATACACATGATCGGCAAATCGGTCTGCGTAGTATTCAATGCCTTCTTGGCGCTGTTGAATTGGTGGTGATAACTCACCAGTGTTGAGATCGAGAAAGCGTTGTTCACTGCTGTTGTCGCTGTTGCTCTGGACAACAGCAAAGTTTCTATCGCTGGTTAGGTACGTTGAAAGCAACCAAGCACTTTCATCTTCTTGAAAAAGCGGCCTCTCAACGCCACTTTTCAATGATTTATTAATCAAAGTATGTGGTCGCTGTGTCTTTGGCTCCTGTTTTACCAAATACAGCGATTTCCCATCATTCGACCAAACGATAGATGGCTCAACACCAGTGATAAGGTGCGTGATTTTATTGGTCGCTAGCTCAACAATGCTGATTTGATACTGTTCAGAACCATCAAGATCTTCTGCAATAGCGAGTAAGGAATTGTCAGGGCTTAGTTTCCAACCACCAATTTGATAATACTCGTGTTGATCAGCGTGATGTTTGGCATCGAAAATGACAGTTGTCACACCAACACTGCTTGGTGCGCGCGACAACAGTGTGTAGTCATTCCAAGCATATTCTACGCCATTGGTTTCTCGCCAAGGCTTCTCTGAACGTTGCGGTCGGTTCTCTCGCCACATGGATTGCAGCGAGTCGATTTCATTTTGTAAGGTCTTCTGATACGCGTCGGTCGTCTCATTCTGTTTCTCGAGATAACTCAATACGCGCTCACTGCTTCTAGAATCGTCTCTCAACCAAGAGAACTGATCCGCAGCAGTCACGCTTCCTGAAACTAAAGTTGCTAAAACAAGCAGGCAACACGTTTTCATAAACCCAACAAATCCATACGCCAATTTAATAAATTTCGCGTATACTGCACCCAAATGGTAATGAGATCAATTATCATTTTCACAATTTAGTGACATGAATCTCAATTATTGTGCTCAATGGGCTGGGTTTACTGGTTTATTGTTCTGTCTAACTATTCATTTTCAGCGTGTTAAGCGAACACTTCAGTTTTTTTCACTATCATGAATTCGCTCTAGCGCTTCTACTCGCTTTATCTGTTGCTCGGTAAACAGATCGTTTCTCAACAAAGCAACTTCCTGTGCTTGCTGATCTGCACTCAAATTTGGGTTATCAAGTATCGTCTCTCTTTGAGTGATAAACCGTTGGAAATCACTATCAAATTGCGCACGTTGGGCGTCCAGTGCACTTAAGCGTTGTGCAGCACTTTCGCCGACAATCTCTACTCGATTGAGGTATTTTTGCTGGTTATCTAAACTATTTGCGTGACTAAGCTGGGTTAAGGTTAACGTGTTTTTCTGCGTTTGTTGAACATACTCAGGTTGAAGAGTTAATGCCTCGAGCCACTGCTTTTCAAATTCAATTGGGTCAGTATATTCTTGCCTCATTTTCAGTTTTTCAATCGCTAGCTCGCGCATTCGATTTTCATGGGCAAATAGCAACTCTTGTTCACTCGCAGTAAAGTGATAGGCCTGTTGATCCATCAACAGCTCGTGTAACTCTGTCAGCTCTTCAATGCTTAAGTTAGAATAATTATTCGAAAAATCTATCTGCTCTAGTGCCGATTTGTACTCCAAATATTTTTCAAATAATCGATCATCTATCACGCTATTAGGAGCGATATTATTGAAGTCAGAGACATTCTCTTTGACCTGATTGAGGTCAATATCAACCATTGCTGCCATAAAATAATCCATCGTATCTTTGGCTGAACTTTGGTCGATCTCTGTGTCGCTTTGAGACTCACTCTTGAGGTGCTTTGCCGATACGGCTTGCGCTCGTGATTGGCCTTGGTAAAAGACCGCACTGAAACTTCCTACAGCGATCATTGATATCAGTAACAGTGTGGCCTTTTTCATTGATTAACTCCTTTAATACTAAAGAGATTTACAAGCCAGCCAGCTTGAGGCGATTGGCGTGTTGACGATAGAGAGTGACAGGGTCTGTTTCAAAAAGGTGGTGGATCCCTAACGTCCCGTTGATTTCATCCAAGTGATTCATTTTGTAGTTATCGCCAATCACACGACCTAAATGAGCACTACAAGTCCCCACTAAACCATCACTAGGGCCATCAAACGCTAACCCTAAAATTGTCATTGCTCCATCCGTCGGGTCGAGCAAATTGGTAAAGGTCGACGATCCTGTCCAAGAGTAGTAGTAGACACCATTGCTCGCTTGCCATTCACCATCTCCACAGGCCGATGTCGGTACACCCTCCGGGTAATGCTGATTAAATGCTAGGGAGCCTTCAGTCGTGAGTGCTTCTAATGAAGCGAGCCCATCCTGTTCAAGATCGCTTCCGCCTGAAAGTAAGTTAATCAATGTGGTTAGGCCACCAGCCAACTTAACTGCAATCGACTCAGTAATGGATCCTTCTGCGACATTGCCTCGCACTAAATCCGCAACTTTAGAGCCTTTATGAACCCCACCAACACTGGTGACCGATGCTACAAGATCTGGCCTCACCGAGCCTACATATCTTGCTGTAGGCCCACCATGGCTATGACCAACTAAGTTAACCTTATCCGCCCCAGTAACGGCGATAATGGTTTCTACTTGAGCAAGAAGCTGCTCTCCTCGCACCTCTGAACTGTTCGTCGCAGAGACCTGAGCGACATAAACGTTGGCCCCATCTTTCGCTAGCGACTCGGGAATGCCGTAAAAGTAATCGACACCAGCTAACGTGTCGAAACCAAATAACCCGTGTACCAACACAATTGGGTACTGTGTTTGCGTGTACCCTGAATGTTCTAGTGGCGCGGTGCTCGTTCCAGCGTACACACTGGCACTTCCCATGCACAGGGCCGCCATCAGCATCATCTTTTTCAACGTCTTTCTCCTTTACTAATTAGACCTCGGATGAGTTGAAAAGCTAGGAGAGGAATTCAGAAAGTAGAAATTTATAAATTAAGAATCGTGAGCAATAACGACCATTCAACATCTAAATTAAACATCAATCACTCATTCACAGAAGTGCAATCCCTACCATTCCGCTCCTGTTAAGAACTCAGAAGACTTAATGACACTTCTATATTTAAGAGATTGTTTTGATTGGATTAAAGCATACACCTATGCGTTTATAATCGGTTAAAACGAGTTTTAACGAACAAAGAGAAGGTTGTTTTTTAGACAGATTTTCGTTGAAAAATGGATCTTAGTACCAGATAGAGAAAATTATAAAATCAAATGGATTGACCAAAACGCATCACTAAGACATATAGGTCTGACCAGTTTTCAATAAGCAATACCGATTACTGGTCTATTCAATTTCTCACACTCAATTGAAAGATCCTACATATGAAAAAAACAACGTTAGTTTTGGCTCTATTGATGCCATTTGGTGCGGTTTCAGCACAAGATAACACCATGACTCCAGAGTCAATCACGTCAGCGCAAGTTGCACAAACTCAATCAGATTCCACCTATACCTACGTTAGATGCTGGTATCGAACAGATGCAAGCCACGATTCACCCGCTACGGATTGGGAATGGGCTAGAAAAGAAAACGGTGACTATTACACCATTGACGGTTACTGGTGGTCTTCAATCTCCTTTAAAAACATGTTCTACAGCGAGACCCCACAACAAGAGATTAAACAGCGTTGTGTAGAGACATTAGATGTTCAACACGACAAAGCCGATATTACCTACTTTGCTGCAGACAATCGCTTCTCTTACAACCACTCGATCTGGACTAACGACCACGGTTTTCAAGCCAATCAAATCAACCGAATAGTCGCTTTTGGCGATAGCCTTTCAGACACAGGCAACCTATTCAATGGCTCGCAATGGATCTTCCCTAACCCAAATTCTTGGTTCTTAGGTCACTTCTCGAATGGTTTTGTTTGGACTGAGTACCTAGCTAACGCTAAGGGTGTGCCACTCTATAACTGGGCTGTGGGTGGCGCAGCAGGAACCAATCAATATGTCGCTCTCACTGGCGTCTATGATCAGGTAACTTCGTATCTTACCTACATGAAGATGGCGAAGAACTATCGACCAGAGAACACCCTGTTCACATTAGAGTTCGGGTTGAATGATTTTATGAATTACGGACGCGAAGTGGCTGATGTAAAAGCCGATTTCAGCAGCGCACTGATCCGCCTAACCGACGCTGGCGCAAAAAATATTCTTTTGTTCACCCTACCAGATGCGACCAAAGCACCTCAGTTTAAGTACTCAACTGAACAAGAAATCGAGACCGTTCGTGGCAAGATTCTCGCGTTCAACCAATTCATCAAGGAACAATCAGAGTACTATCAAAGTAAAGGTGACAACGTGATCCTATTTGATGCTCACGCACTATTCTCGAGTATCACCACTGATCCACAAAAACATGGATTCAGAAACGCAAAAGATGCCTGCTTAGACATTAATCGTAGCGCCTCTCAGGATTACCTATATAGCCATAGCTTAACAAATGATTGTGCAACTTACGGTTCTGACAGCTATGTGTTCTGGGGCGTAACACACCCAACCACGGCAACTCACAAATACATCGCCACACATATACTGATGAACTCAATGTCGACCTTCGACTTTTAAAGACATCGCACCGTTTAGATAAAAGAAAACCGCCATTAACGGCGGTTTTTTTTTTTTTTTTTCGTCGACCTTTTGTGCGACTTTCTTTTTAGGGATAAAGACTGAATCACCCACTGCCACATTTTGGTGGAAGCTCTTATCGCGCTTAACCGGTTTCTTCGGCGCTTTCTTCACTTGTGGCTTATTAGTCTTCTTCGCAGGGCCGCCTTTCTTGAAAGCTGGCTTACGAGGTTTGATACCCTTGAACTTACCTTTCAGGCCTTCAAGTACTGAGAAAGTAAGATCTTGTTGTAGGTAAAGCTCTACACGCTTGAAGCTGTCCCAGTCTTTTGGACCAACCAAAGAGATTGCATCACCTTTATTACCAGCACGGCCGGTACGACCAACACGGTGAACGTATTCTTCAGTGTGCTTAGGCATATCAAAGTTAATCACGTGACTCACGTTCGGGATATCAATACCACGAGAGGCAACGTCTGTCGTAACCAAGATCTTGTACACTGCGCGCTCAAACTGACTCATGATAGCGTTACGTTGCGTCTGGTTAAGGTTACCGCTCAACGCCACTGCTTTCAGCTTCTTCTCGTTCAGCTTTTCTGTCAGGCGATCAGTATCTGCACGTGTTGCCGTGAAGATCATCACCTGACGGTATTCTGCTTCTTCCAAAACACGATCAAGAATCGCTTCTTTATGATCAAGGTGATCACACAAGTAGAATTTCTGAGTGATATCTAGGTGCTCTTCATTTGAAACACCGATTGCGATACGTTTCGGGGCATCTAGCATTTCGTTAGCAATGCCATTTACTTCCGCGTGATCCAGCGTTGCAGAGAACATCAGCGTTTGACGACGACGATGCTTAGCTGCGTTAGCAATGCGGCGAAGCTCTGGAGCAAAACCCAAATCAAGCATACGGTCTGCTTCATCTAGAATTAGTGTCTCAACACCGTCTAAGAACAATGAACGATGCTCTAGGTGGTCAGCAAGACGACCTGGAGTTGCCACAATAAAACGTGGGTACTTACGTAGTGCTTTCACTTGATCGTTAAAGTTCTCACCACCAAGAATTAACGCTGCATCGTAAGACAACCCACCAAGCATGCTACGAAGTTCGCCATACACTTGCTTTGCCAACTCACGCGTCGGAGCCAAGATTACACCACGTGGATCACGAGCAGAAAACGCTTTTGTTTTTAATGCTTTGTGAATCATCGGCAGTACAAATGCCAATGTTTTACCTGATCCCGTTTTTGATGAAGCCAATAGATCCTTACCGGCAATAGCAACAGGGATCGCTTTCTGTTGGATCTCTGTCGCTTTCTTAAAGTCATAATGTTTTAAGTTCTTCAGTAAGCGATTATCTAAGCCTAAATCTTTAAAGTGCAAAGGACTCTCCAGTCTTGATGGTATTGAACAAAATTAATTTAACGCGACATGATACCGCGAAACCCCGTTATAAGGATAGAGATCACAGAAAATTTATCTGGGATTCTTAGTGAGCGTTCTATCATGGATACAGTAAATTCGCGTTAAGCATCATAAAGATATAGGCATGACAAAGAAGAGGAGTTTACCATTCTCAATTTTGAGAATCCGTGTGACACCTTGCTAATTACCTCAATAATTTGGCAATTTTTCCTAGGATCACTTTTGCGCTTAAGTAATTAGTCGCTACAATCAAAGTTGAAGCGACTATATGATTAAGAATGTATAGCGCATCTTTTGATGATCAATAAGCAAGGAGTTCTTATGAATAAGGTGTTAATCGCAGCTGCAGCCTCTGTGTTTGTATTGGCAGGTTGTTCTTCAGATCCAGAAGAAGCGGCAATGTCGGAAGTAGAACAGCTATCAAATCAAGTGGCTCAACTAAGCAGTGAAGTTGAAGCTCTTAAGAGTGAAAAAGCAGACGCAGAAATGAAAGCTCAAGAAGCGACTGACGCAGCGATGGCAGCGAAAGAAGAAGCGATGCGTGCTAACGAGCGTATCGACAATATCGCAAACTCTTACACTAAGTAACCTATCTACTAAAGAGTTCATGCGCCACTGTATTTTGCAGTGGCGCTTTTGTTTGTCGCTAAGTATGTTTTACGAAGCTGATTGAGCGAGCTGAATTGCAGGAAGGGTTGAAGACTTATGCCTACCACTGCTGAGTGGGCGGTGCTATCTCTACAGGCACACCGTTCTGAGCAAAAATCACGGATTTAGCTTTCGAGTTAGAGACATCAGCTTCATCCAGCCACCACTTCAACTCAATAGGAATCGTTAATGGCTTTTTAGAACCATCGCTACGTGTTAAGGGCTCATGCGCTTCAACAAATACGCTACGATCGGGCTCCAATGCCACTTTGATCGGTTCATTGATGATCGTGACCTTCTCACCCTTATTCACTCTCTCGAACAGCCATTCAATGTCTTTCGGCTCCATTCGAATGCAACCGGAACTGACACGTAGTCCAATACCAAAGTCTTTATTGGTTCCATGGATAAGATAGTCTCCCGCACCATAAGCCAACCTCAAAGCATATTCTCCTAGTGGGTTCTCTGGGCCTGCTGGTACAACTGGTGGAAGCTCAATACCTTTACTCAAGTACTCTTCGCGAATGGATTTCGGTGGCGTCCATGTAGGATTCGGTCGTTTTTGGCTAATCGTCGTCACCATCTCTGGTGTATCTCGTCCTACTCGCCCTATCCCCACAGGGAACACATGAACAAGATTCTTTTCCGGTTCAAAGTAGTAAAGTCTCAGCTCGGCTAGATTGATCACAACACCTTGGCGTGGAGTGTCAGGAAGGATAAATCGACTAGGAATACTCAGCACATAGCCTTCAGCCGGCAAGAATGGGTCGACCCCTTTATTTGCAGCCATTAGAGACAAAAAACCAATATCATACTGCTTCGCGATCAGAGCTAACGTTTCTCCAGCAACAACTTCATGATGCTGTATCCGGCCAACAACACGGCTATCACTCGGTGGTAACTCAAAGGTTGCCCCGACACTAAAGGCAGAATAAAGACTAGAAGCCAGCAGCGAAGCAACAGCAATGTGTTTTTTAATTATTCGTTTTTTTACTACGTTAAGAAGCGTTGAGCTTGAGAGGTACGACATAAACAACCCTGTTTTTTTATTATTATCATTTTAGATTAATGTTGAATCCTTGTCTCGACAATGCGCATAAACGACGTTTCGCACACGAATCACGCCACGTTCGCTGCTTCCTTCCTCAAATCAACAGATATCGGCTTGGCAAAATCGATTGCCTTTACGGTTTCAACATTTTTAGTTATTAACGATCGATCAATTGTTAGAAACGCCTCTTTTTGTGACCAGCTTCTCAAGGAACACCGTTTTAAGTCGCTAATATTGCCTCAACGAAACGAATTCAATTCAACAGAAACGGTAATTAAAAATTCTGTTCCTATAATTACCGCTATAAATTTGGAGAACGACAATGGCTACACCTCATATTAACGCACAAGCTGGTGATTTCGCTGAAACTGTACTGATGCCGGGTGACCCACTTCGCGCAAAATACATCGCTGAAACATTCCTTGATGACGTGAAGCAAGTTTGTGATGTTCGTAACATGTTCGGCTACACAGGCACTTACAAAGGTAAGAAAGTTTCTGTAATGGGCCACGGTATGGGTATCCCTTCATGCTGCATCTACGTACACGAACTTATTGCTGAGTACGGTGTAAAAAATGTTATCCGTGTTGGTAGCTGTGGCGCAGTACGTGACGACGTTAAACTAATGGACGTTGTTATCGGTATGGGTGCATCAACTGACTCTAAAGTTAACCGCATTCGTTTTAACGACCACGACTTTGCAGCAATCGCTGATTTCGGTCTTCTAGAAGAAGCTGTAAACCAAGCGCGCGCTCAAGAAGTACCAGTTAAAGTAGGTAACGTATTCTCTGCTGACCTATTCTACACACCTGAAGCAGACATCTTCGAGAAGATGGAAAAACTAGGCATCCTAGGTGTAGACATGGAAGCGGCAGGTATCTACGGCGTTGCTGCAGACCTAGGCGCGAAAGCACTAACAATCCTAACAGTTTCTGACCACATCATCCGTGGTGAAAAACTAAGCTCAGAAGAGCGTCAAAAATCGTTCAACGACATGATGAAAGTAGCTCTAGAGACAGCTATCAACATCTAATCATTGATTAACGATACTTTGAAAAGCAATACCCCGCAGCCAAGTTCGCTTGGCTGCCCAAATAATCCCGAGGGGGCGATCGTGTCCAACGACGAGCTGCCAAAAGACGCGGACGGTTTACAACTCAACTTTTGTAAAACATTGGCGTGTGACAACTTTGGCTTGAGCGATGCAAAACGTTATGTTTTGCAACATGCAAACCCAAAGCGTCCAGCGATGGTTTGTCGTGAATGTGGAGCTTTCCCCCCCTTACTTAACAACCATGAAGTTTTGAATGAACTTCATCGGCTTCGTCACCTCCATAGTGACGGCCTTCCTGCTTGTCGCAATGATGATTGCGATAACTTTGGGCTTTCTGTCCACACTCACAAACACCTTTACCATGCTTTTGGCTACAGCGGAGATAGACAACGTTATCGCTGTAAAGATTGCCAATCGACGTTTGTTGATAAGTGGTCAGGTTCTAACAAAAAACTGCAATTCCAAGAAAACCTCATGGGCCTGTTGTTCATGGGTTATTCCGTACGTGAAATCTGCCGCAAGTTAGAGATCAACCCAAAAACCTTCTATGATCATGTGGATCATATTGCGAGCCGCTGTCGTCGTAAATTGGCGATGATCGATGCGCGTTGGGTAAATCACGCGAAGGATTACCAATTTGCTTCCGATTACCAGCGACTGCAGCCACATAGCAATAATGGCGTTGTGTGGATCGCCACTGGTGAAGCTCACTCAGGCTACATCCTTTGCCAACACGTCAACTACTCTCAAAATGAAGAGCCTGTTGGCAATGTTGACCATAACCCTTACGACTCAGTCGCTCGATTCGTCTCAAAAGAGCACTCTTCTGAGGCTAACTTAGAGCTGCCGACCTCGTCCGATGATCTTAAAAAGCGCATTGAGCAGCAATACCAAGTAATTCTTGCTCGCGGCAATGTCGAAGATCCGATGGGTAACCTTACCTCTTTTAGTTATCCGTCTAAAGGCGCTTTGGTTCGTCCGCCTTATACCTCTTATGCACATTTCTTACATGTATTAGACATGTGTGACGAGAGCAAACCTGTTTCTATTTACTTGCCTCAAGATCCGCTATTACGTTCAGCGGCATTGAGTGTCTGCCTACCACGGATCCAAAACAACAACGTTGACCTGATGTATGTTGAAGAAGATGCCTTGTGGGACGACAGTTTAGGGTTTGAGAAAATCGATATTGTGCACATGAGTTGGTGGCGAGACCGTTGGGCTATCGCGAATCAAGGTGACAAGCAAAAAGGTATCTGTTACCTCGCGGGTAGCAACACGCAGCCAGAACATTGGTTCGAACACGCTTCTCTTAAGCAGACCAAGTTCTATCAACAGCGATTCCAGGTCCTGTTTGATGGCTTTATTAATGAACCAAGACGTAAACTGCGTCCTGGTGGCATCCTTCCTCTGCTCGATATTTTCAGAGCTTGGCATAATTTGTGCTATCAAGATAAAGAGGGGCTAACCGCAGCACAACGCTTAGGTGTTGCTGAACAACCTCTAACTCTGAAGCAACTGCTGTCGTAACGAAAAGATAACCATCTAGTTGAATATACTAGAAGTAGTTGAATACCAAGTAATAACATGAGGTAGCACTCATTAATCGAAAAGATCATTACTTGGTATCACCTCTTCGTTAGATAATTAGTGCTTATCCTAAATCACATACTTATAATGATGGTGTTATCAGTATGTTCGATAATAATGGACTTATGCCTTGGACAAAAACCAGTATCTAATTGAAACAGAGCTTGAACAACTCAAAAAGCGTATAGACTCAGAACCTGCCGTCGTCTTCGAGGTAGCTGAGCAGTGCTTGGTGAGAGCAGAACAGGTTCTGTTTGAAGAGGGGGCGATTCAGTCATTAATGTTGATGTCTCGCTGTTGCTGGAATCTTATGGATTATCGCAAAGGCTTAAAGTACATCAAAGAGGCCTATAAGCGCCAAAGTCGACTCGATACTGATCTTTTTCTTCCTGAAATTCTTCACCTTCATGCGCTCCAGTTCTGGGGACAAGCCAAATACTACTCTGCTCAGCAATACTGGATTAATGCCCTCGAACAGTCTGCATTAGTCGACGAGCTTGAAATTCAAATCGAATGCCTGATTGGGTTGGGGAATATATGGCGTATCACCCATGAGTACAAACTCGCACGCTCTACCCACCAGCTTGCCGTAAAGGTGGCAAATAATAGCCGAATTGGTTGGCTTGAAGGTAAAGCGAGAATCCTGCTCGCGTGGGACTACTACCTACTCAACAATTACGTTGAGATGCTCTCTGTGCTTGATGGTGCAGAAGAAGCGCTAAAAGACCACCCAGATAACACGTGGCATGCAGAGGTTTGGGACTTTAGAGGATTGGCTCTGCTTGGCCTTGAACGTCTTGATGACGCTGAACAAGCGACCGCCAAAGCGCACAAGCTGGCTGTTGAGCACAACCTAGTGTGGATGAAAGCGCACTCTTTCATTAGCCGTGCTCGTTTAGAATTATTGAGAAAGCGACCACATCAAGCGTCTGAACTGCTCACCCATGCGGAGCAGTCAGCTAACGAATTTGATAATGGTGAGTTACTAAGCCAGATTTGCTACCAGCAATCATTGGTAGCCGAAGAGAATCAAGATTACCAAGCGGCACTTGTTGCCTTTAAGAAATACCGTCAATATTCGACCAACATGCTTCGTGAGCAGACTACACGTGTCGGATTAGATAAAGCTCGCAGCTCAAAGCGCCAACTTGAACAACGCGCTCGTAAATTGATTAACCGAATCCGCGGTCAATACGAGTATGACCCAGAGAAGCAATTCTCTCATGTGGTGTCAGAAACGTTTTGGTGGGAGCAACTGGTGCTCTTTAAAACCGAGCTTAAGCGTTCAAATCACAGTATCATTATGTTCCAACATGACGATCCTAACTATCTCGAAGTGTGTACCGAACTCGCTCACACCTTCTGTAACCAAGAAGATTTTATCTCACGTTTGAGCGGCGAACGTGTTGCGCTCATGCTGGCGGAAAAGGGCAATGCAGCTCAATCTGTCTTCGACAAGCTCACCACCATGCTCAACATTTACCCTTGGCACAGAAAAGGACTTAAAGGCGCTCTACCTGTGGTGACACTTCACGACATCTTGACCTTCCCGTTCACCTTAGAACAATTAGAAGAAGACGAAGCTGAGAAAGAGACTGATGGAAACGTTATTAAATAAGATCACGGACGCAGGCTTAGATCCTTCTTCAGTTTCTGGTGAAGAAGCGATCATTTTCTGGAATCACATTCGCCAACACATTGCGACCACGCAGCAAGAACAAGCACACTGCTACATTATTAGCTCTGAATACAGAGCTGAGCTACAACAGAATCAAATCAGTATCGACGAGCTGCGCGCCGCGCTCGATCTTCTAACCTTACCCGGCGATGTTGAAGACATACTAACAGTCAAAACCAGTCTCAGCAGTCGCTTGGTGGAAAAAGGGGATTACACAGCCGCACTCAATGAGTTTATCAGCTCATCGACGATTGCCGTCGAACACGGACATATTGACGAATACGTAATGGCTATCTTGGGTATGGGTAACTTGTGTGATGCTTATGGCGATCACAACCGAGCACTGCGCTATTACCAAAAAATCAGCAGTATCGATCATGCCATTAGTAGTCGCCTGCTGCGCTTGAAATTCAAGCTTCACATGGTCGCTAGCTTCCTTCATCTCAACCGAATCACCGCTGCCAGTGACCTGCTTCGTGAGTGCGAAGAGCTGAGTATTTTGGTGAGTAATAAACTGCTTACTGCGCAGATCTCGCTCTACCAAGCCAAGGTCTACCGCGCACAGAAAAAATATCACGAAGCACTACGCTGCATCTCATCTGTTCAACATACAGCAACCAACACACAAGCAAGTTGGTTAGCTACTATGATTCGTTTAGAGCTCGCACATTGCTTAACTATCATCAACAAGCAAGATTACGCGAGTATGATTCTCGAGAGCACCAGCAAGAGAGTAAAAAGCTACTCATCGCCGGTGTTGGCTAAGCGCTTCTACGATTCCATGAGTGAAGTGTGCATGCATCAAGGGCGCTATAAAGAAGCCTTAGAGCACGAGAAGAAAGGTTACCGCATCGAAACCGACCTGATGAAACAGATTCCAATCAGTGAGCTTGGGGCAAGTCAACTGCGTCGGCTATCTCGTTTCGAATTGCAACTCAAGCTCATCTTATCTGAGCAAGAGAACAAAGAGCTTAAAGAGACCACGGAACAACACAAAAATGCGGTAGCTCAGCTGCAACAAGACGTATTTACCGACCCACTGACAGGTTTACATAACCGTCGTTGGCTAGATGTGAAACTCAAAGACCTTCTCATCCACAATACACCGTTTGCACTGCTGGTCGTCGATATCGACCACTTCAAATCGATCAATGACGAGCTAAGCCACTTAGTCGGTGATAAAGCGATCGTTAGCGTTGCGCAAGAGTTAGCTGGTTACTTTAAATTCCGCGGCGCTTCTTGTGTGCGTTTTGGTGGTGAAGAGTTCTTGGTTATTTTAGAAAACGCCACTCAAGCACAAGCCGCTATGCACGCGGAGAATTATCGAGAACGTATCTTCCAGTTTGGTTGGCATGAAATATTAGGTGAAAGAGGGCTCACCGTCAGTGTCGGTATTACGCTACATCGTGATGGTGAGAACACGCAACGTACCTTCTACCGCGCTGATAAGGCGCTCTATCGAGCTAAAGCGAACGGACGAAACCAAGTCTGTACCGAGTAACCATATCTGATAGATAACTTGGCAAATAACAGTAATTAAAATAGAGAGGTCATCGCCTCTCTATTTTTGTATCTAAATTCTCAGAGGAAAAACAGAGAAATACCGCCTACAGCGCACAACGTCCCTATCAAACTCTGCTTGGAGATTGACTCCCCTTTGAAGGCATAAATGATCAGAATAAATACTGGGCTGGTCGCAATTAGTGTTTGTGCAATCGCGGGATTGGCATGCTTAAGCGCCACTTGCTGAAGCCAGAGTGCGAGGAAGGTCCCAACAAAAATAGCCCCCAATAACCACGCTTTATCGTTTTTACCCATCTGTTTTAAGTGTTTAGCCATACTAGAAAATGGCTTAGGTTCGAAGAATCGAATCATTAAGATCACTGCGAATACACCAACCGCTAAGCGGATCAAAGCACCAAGTAAAGGCGGGATATCACCGGCGACCAATGCATAGTGCGAAATAACCACTCCGGATGCCTGACAAACACTGGCCAACAAACCGTAACCGACGCCACTCCAATCAACACTTTCTTCTTGCTTACTAGGCTGAAACACGACAAATGTGACCGCCATTGTGGTAATAATCACCCCTAGCCAACTCTGCAGAGAGAGTGCGGCACCGAGCAGCATCAAAGCCAGCACGCCAGATAAAGGCGGCGCGAGCGATTCAAGCAATAACGTCTTGTTCGCCCCTATTCGTTTCAATGATGCAAAATAGGCGCTATCACCTATTGCAATCCCTATAACTCCTGATACCGCGAGTACCAAGATATGGGTCGACTCTAATTTCAGCTCAGGCATCGGCATCAAAGGAATAACAAACATCATCATCGCCGAGGCTACAACCCCTTTAACGATATTCAACTGCATCGCAGAAAAACGGTGGCTAAACTGACTGTAGATCCACGTAGCACCAGCCCAAACAATAGCGGCTCCAATCGCCGCTACTTCACCTACATAACTCATTGCTCACCTGCTTTCTCACCTTATCGCTCTCCTTAGCTTCAGAGTGGTAAGTGCACACTAACAAAGTGTCCGATAGTATCAATCTATTGTTTATCGGTGTCCGTTCTAAAAATTATATGCAAACAAATCATTTTTATAACAATTACTTGTACGATAGCGTACTATATTGATAACTCATAAATAACATTACAAGGATCTGTTATGTTTTTAGACTATTTTGCACTCGGCTTATTAATTTTTGTTGCACTAGTCATTTTTTACGGAATCATCGTGATTCATGACATCCCATATGAAATCGCTAAAGAACGTAACCACCCTCATCAAGATGCCATTCATGTTTCCGGCTGGGTTAGCCTGTTTACACTTCATGCCATTTGGCCATTCCTTTGGATTTGGGCAACGCTATGGCGTACAGACCGTGGCTGGGGTTTCGCCAAACTAGAAGAAGAACAGCACGACACTCACCATCGTGTTGATACGCTCATCGACCAAGTCACCGCTCTGCAACAAGAAGTCGCAGCACTCAAACAAGCGGTAGCGACACAACCGTCGCCAGACACTCCAAGCCAAGAACAGTCAAAAGATCAGGAGGTTAAGTAATGGATTTACTACTGATAATGACCTATGCGGCGCTTTGTATCACCATTTTCAAAGTGTTCAATATCCCTCTTAACAAATGGACAGTCCCGACCGCAGTACTGGGTGGTGTAGTCATCATTGGCACCCTTATCTTGTTGATGAACTATAACCATCCATTTACTCAAATCGGTAACCAAATCTACTCAACCACACCGATCGTTTCAGGTGTCAGAGGTAAGGTAATTGAGGTACCGGTTGAACCAAACAAGCCTCTGAAAAAAGGCGACATCTTATTTAAGATCGACCCTATCCCATTTGAAGCAGAAGTGGCGAAATTAGAAGCAAAAGTAAAAGAGGCAAGTCAAGGTGCGCTAGGTCTTGAGTCTCAGGTTGCTGAGGCTGAAGCAGCGAAAATCAAAGCGATTGCTGAACGTGACAAGGCGCAACGTGAGTTTTCTCGATACCAACGCGGCTTTAATAGCGGTGCCTTCACCGAGCAACAACTGGATACTCGTCGCCAAGCATACAAAGCGGCAGAAGCAGCGCTTAAAGTGGCTGAAGCTAGCCAAGAGCAAGCACAGATTGCCCTTAACTCTGAAATCGGTGGTGAGAACACGGCAGTAGCTGGCTTATTGGCTGACTTACGTAAGGCACAATTCGATCTTGACCAAACGGTTGTTCGAGCTCCAACAGATGGCTACGTGACTCAATTGGCACTGCGACCTGGTGTTATGGCGGTTCCACTGCCACTTGCACCTGTGATGACCTTTGTTCACACTGAAGAGCAGTTCTATACCGCGGCATTCCGTCAGAACTCGCTACAGCGCCTACAGCCAGGCTTTGAGGCAGAGTTTCTATTCCGTGCGCTTCCGGGCAAGGTATTCAAAGGGCGTATTGAAGAGGTGCTTCCAGCAATTGGTGAAAGCCAATTCCAAGCTCGTGGTGCACTCCTGGGTACTGAAGCACTCAAAACCAGTGGTCGCGTATTTGCAAAGCTAACGATTACCGACGATCTATCGGAATATCACCTTCCAATGGGAACAGCGGTCGAAGTTGCGGTTTATTCTGATAGCTTCACCCACGTATCTGTTATGCGTAAGGTTCTGATTCGTATGAAGAGCTGGCAAAACTACCTCTACTTAGATCACTAACGCTTTAAACACGCTCATTCGAGTGTTAACAACAACGCCAAAAGCCAGACACTGTCTGGCTTTTTTGATTGTTAGTGGCCAAAAACTCCGCATATCCATCACCCTTTAACCAAGCCCTTAGAGTTATTTAGACATCCAGACACTTATCTTTCCTTGTGGCGTATTTCTACTGTATAATGCGCGCCTTATTTTTTATATTTGCCTAAAAAATCGTCTTTAAGACTTCTTATAATTCAATGGCGAATAAACGCTCTTTATAAAGCAAATTTTTCATTTGAGGTTATCTATGAACTTTTCAGCGAAAACTGTCGTCGTCATTGCCATCGGCGCTGCCCTATACGGCATTGGTGGTCTACCTATGTTTGGTGTGCCTGTCTTTGCCAACACCACTCTTAAGCCAGCAATGGCAGTGCTTGCGCTGTTCTCTGTTCTATTCGGCCCAATCGTAGGCTTCCTTGTCGGCTTCATCGGCCACTGGGTTACCGACCTTTTCGCTGGTTGGGGCGTTTGGTTAACTTGGGTGCTGGGTTCAGGTATCGTGGGCATGGTCATTGGCCTATTCCCAGTAATGACGAAGAACCGCCTTGCTCAAGGTGAGCTACCAATGAAAGATTTTGCTCTTTTCGTCATCTTAGCGCTAGCAGGTAACGTGGTAGGTTACGGCTGCTCAGCATTCCTAGACACGATTCTTTACGCGGAACCGTTCACTAAAGTCTTCACACAACTTTCTATCATTGCAGCAGGCAACACAGTATTGATCGCTGTCGTAGGCTTCCTAATTTTGAAATCTGTTGCAAAACGCAATAAGCAAAGCCGTAACCTAACAGAGGCATAAGCGTTTAATGACTATCGCATTTTCGAACTTCTCTTTTAGATATGAGTCGCTGGATAAACCGACGCTAAAAAATATCAATCTAAGGATAGAGAAAGGAGAGAAAATCGTCATTATTGGACCAAGTGGTAGCGGCAAGTCTACCCTTGGTCAATGTTTAAATGGCTTAATCCCTCACGCTACAAAAGGCGAAGTGACCGGTAAATTGGAGATGTCTGGCAAAGACTGTGCTAGCTTCTCTATGCATGACTTTACCGAACAAGTCGGCACCGTTCTTCAAGACACTGACAGCCAGTTTGTTGGCCTTAGCATCGGTGAAGATATTGCCTTTGCACTAGAAAACCAACTGATGTCAAACATCGACATGTATCCGTTAGTGAAATCGACCGCAAAGATGGTCGACCTAGCAGACATGCTTGAACGTTCGCCTCACGACCTCTCTGGTGGCCAGAAACAGCGTGTTTCACTGGCAGGCATTCTTGTTGACGAAGTAGATACACTACTCTTTGATGAGCCGTTAGCGAGCTTAGACCCAAAGACGGGCAAAGCGACTATCGAGATCATCGATCAACTGCATCGTGAAACCAACAAAACCGTCATTATTATCGAGCATCGACTTGAGGATGTGTTGCATCGCCATGTCGACCGCGTGATTCTGATGGACCAAGGTGAGATCATTTCCGACTCGACACCTGATGAGCTGCTTGCGTCAGGACTCCTCGAAAAGCACGGGATCCGTGAGCCTCTGTACCTTTCAGCGCTAAAAGCTGCACAGGTGCCACTTTCAGCAAAAGACACCCTCTCGAACTTAAAGTCTCTGGATTACAAGGCCTTTAGGCCAACAGTACAAGGTTGGTTTAACCAACGTCCACCAGCACAAGCTGAAAAGCAATACACACCGCTACTTGAAGTACACGGTCTTACCTACTCCTACGATGGTGAAAAGAACGCGCTTGAAGATGTCAGCTTTAAAATTGGCAAAGGTGAGTTTGTTTCGATCTTAGGCAAAAACGGTTCTGGTAAATCGACCATCACCAAGTTGATCATGGGCGTGATTGAGGCTGATTCGGGTTCTGCTTACCTTAACGGTGAGGACCTAAGCACACTCTCTATTTTTGAGCGTAGCCAGAAAGTCGGCGTTGTTATGCAAAACCCAAATCATATGATTTCACACCATATGATTTTCGACGAAGTGGCATTCGGCCTACGTAATCGTGGTATTGATGAAGAGAGCATTAAACAAAAGGTTGAGTCAGTACTAGAGCTTTGCGGCTTGAGCAAGTTCCGTCACTGGCCGATTGAGGCTCTAAGCTACGGACAAAAGAAGCGTGTTACCATTGCAGCTATTCTTGTTCTTGAGCCAGAATTATTGATTCTCGATGAGCCAACAGCCGGTCAAGACTATCGTAACTACACATCTATGTTGGCGTTTATTCAAAAGCTAAACAGAGAATTGGGTATTACGGTGGTGATCATCTCTCATGACATGCATCTGGTGCTTGAGTACACCACACGCTCTATTGTGATTGCTGACAGCAAACTTATTGCCAACGCACCGATGACTGAAGTGTTCAGCCAACCTTCGCTGTTAGACCGTGCCAACTTGTGTACCACCAGTATTTACGAACTTGCGACAATGATGAAAATCGAAGATACCAACGCATTTATGCAGTACTTCATCGACTACGAGAGAAGCGTAATATGAATGCCTCTAAGATAAAGTTTGGTATCAACTATATCGATACTCAATCTCCTTTGCACGCATTGAACGGCATCACTAAGTTTGCACTGTTTCTCGCGTGGGTAACTGTAGTATTGACCACCTTTGACTTGCGCTTAATTGTATTGCTGATCACGACTGGTCTATTGTTGCTCAGAATGACAAGAGTGCCTGTGAGCGTTTATAAGCCACTGCTGATTGGTACATTTAGTGTTCTGAGTTTGAATGCGTTATTTATGTATTTGCTTGCCCCTCAACAAGGTACTGAGCTGATTGGTAGCGAGCACATTCTAATGACTCTTCCGGGTAACTACTCTTTGAGCCAAGAGACACTGTTTTATCTCATAACAGTGACTCTGAAATACATGAGCATGTTCCCGATTGCATTAATCTTTGTCTTTACAACGCATCCAACAGAGTTTGCAGCAAGCCTTAACCGCATTGGTGTACCTTATAAGATCGCTTATGCCGTTAGTCTGACACTGCGTTACCTGCCAGAGGTGAAAAAGGACTTCATCAACATCATGCATGCCCAACAAGCACGTGGTGTTGAGCTGTCAAAGAAAGCACCGATCGTAGCTCGCATTAAGAATGTTGCTAAGATATTGGGTCCACTCATCTTTTCGAGTTTAGACCGCGCTGATGAGATTTCGAACGCGATGACACTACGTGGCTTCGGACGTCACAAGTCACGTACTTGGTACAGTACAGCGCCGCTTAAGAGGGCAGATTACATCGCTCTGGTTACTATCGTGCTGATTGTCGCTCTAGCGATTACCAAGCGGGTATTAGAACCAGAGCTGTTTTGGTATCCGTTCTAACATAATCTGGTCTCAACCTAAAATACTAAGTTATGAAAAGCCGCTTTAACCAAGCGGCTTTTTTATTGTTATTTTTGAAACTTATTTTTTTATAAAAATTAATATGAATTATTTGTTTCATAATTGCGATATCTTAGTTATCAGATTACCATACTCTAAATTCAGAACAGCATCCTAATACTCCATGGCTCGTATCACCCAACAACAGAAACTCGAAAATCAAAAGAAATACAATCAAGTCGTTCTAGACCTTTTCTTGGCGGAAGGGCATGAGTCGCTCACGTACGCACGTATCGCAAAAGAGATTGGTGTGAGTCTGACGACACTGCAAGGTTACTTTCCGTCAACTCGCGCGATTAGAGCTGTGCTGCATGGGCATATTCTACCAATTCTCATGCAACCCCTGAATTTTTCTAGTGAGAGTGCTTTTCATGAGTCATGGGATAAAGCATTAGAAGAGCCGCAGTTTCAAAGTGTCATGAAGCTGATCTTTTTTCATGCGTCACAGAAGGACCAATCTAAAGACTTTGATTTGCATGCTGAGGGCGCGTTTCGTGAAAAGGTGCGCGAGAGTTTCGGTGAGAACGCTAGAAGAATAATTGAAATCGCCATCGGTCGTTCACTTCTTAAGATGACAGATTACCAGTCTAGCTAAATCACTAATTAGTCTGACTTAGAACTCAATAATCAAACACAAAAAATGGGAGCTTAGAGGCTCCCATTTTGCTTTCAATCTTACTTAGACATCTTTAACACTAGTTCAGTTTGTAGAAAACTGTCGCCAATGGTGGAAGTCTAAGTTCAATCGAAGTATCCAAGCCTTCGCTTTGAACCGCTTCGATTTCAGCCACCTCTTTTACTTCAAAACCACTGCCGTTGTATTTAGCATCATCAGTATTGAGTAATAGGCTGTACTGACCTTGTACCGGAACGCCCAGACGGAAGTGCTCGTGCGGTACCGGTGTAAAGTTCGATACCACCAATACACGTTCACCTGATTCACTGATACGTTCATGAGCCAAGATACTCGCCTCTGCAGAGTCTTGTAGACGCCACTCAAAGCCTTGTGGATCGAAATCTAAGTCATGCATCGCAGATTCATTTCGGTAAAGATGGTTAAGATCTTTCGTCAGCTTTTGAACACCTTGGTGACGTTCGTAGTCAAGTAAGAACCATTGCAGTTGGTCATCGTGGTTCCATTCTGCTGTTTGGCCGAACTCAGCGCCCATGAAGTTAAGCTTCTTACCTGGCTGCGCATACATGTAACCCATGTAAGCACGCAGGTTAGCCGTTTGCTGCCATTCATCACCAGGCATCTTATTGTGGATAGAGCCCTTGCCGTAAACCACTTCATCATGCGACAGAGACAATACGTAGTTTTCACTGTGCGCGTAAACGAGTGGGAAAGTAATCGTGTCGTGGTGATACTTACGGTTGATAGGGTCTTCTTGGATGTAAGACAAGCTGTCATGCATCCATCCCATGTTCCACTTAAAGCCAAAGCCCAAACCACCCATGAATGTCGGTGCGGATACACCTGGGAATGCCGTTGACTCTTCCGCAATAGTCATTGCATTCGGGAAGTGTTTGTAGACTTCTTCGTTCATCCATTTCAATGTTGCGATGGCATCGTAGTTCTCATTACCACCGTCGACATTTGGCACCCATTGGTCATGGCTGCGCGAGTAATCGAGGTAAAGCATCGAAGCCACAGCATCCACACGGATACCATCAATGTGGAATTGCTCAAACCAATACAAAGCATTAGAAACTAGGAAACGACGAACATGCTCACGACCTAGGTCGTAGATGTACGAGTTCCAATCCTGATGCCAACCGCGACGTGGATCTGGATCGTGGAACAGAGGCGTGCCATCGAAATTAGCTAAGCCATGATCATCACTTGGGAAGTGTGCTGGAACCCAGTCAAGTACCACGCCAAGACCAGCTTGGTGACACTGATCAACAAAATATTTGAAATCGTCTGGTGAGCCAAAACGGCTCGTCGGTGCAAATAGACCCACTGGCTGATAACCCCATGACCCGTAGAACGGGTGCTCTGAAACAGGCATCAATTCAACGTGGGTGTAACCAAGATCCGTTAGGTATGGAATCAGTTCTTTTGCAAGATCACGGTAGTTTAAGAAGTCACCATTAGCGTCACGCTTCCAAGAACCCGCATGCAGCTCGTAGAACGACAATGCTTCTTTACGCTTTTCCGTTACTGGGCGGCTTTGCCACTGACTGTCTTGCCACTGGTAACGAGCGTGATCATAAGTCACAGAAGAGAACGATGGGTACTGCTCAGAATAGAAGCCCCAAGGATCGGCTTTGTGCGGTAGACCTTCGCCATTTGGACCTTTCAGTTCGAATTTGTATTGCGCGCCCTCTTCTAGCTCAGGGATGAATAGACCCCAAATGCCATAATCAAGACGCTGCATTGGGTGGCGGCGGCCATCCCAAGAGTTGAAGTTACCCACCAAGCTCACCGCTGACGCATGTGGTGCGTAAACTAAGAATCGAGTACCAGAGATTGTGTCCCCATCACGCTCCAATGTAATAAACTGAGCGCCCATATGATGGTACATATCTTTTGGTGTATGCAGTGCTTCGTAGCTCGCATACAGCTCATGGTATTGATATGGGTCGTCTAAGATTAGTTCTACACCAGCCCAATCAACAGCCAGTTTGTAGTGCGTAAAACGCAAATCGCGCTCTTGCTTTAGGACAAAACCACTGTCACCTTCGCGCACTAATTCAACACGAGGTTCGTCGCCAACAATCAACTCAACTTTGTCTGCACCTGGGATCCATACGCGCAATGCACCTTCATCAGAAGGAAGATACGGACCTAAACATGAGAATGGGTCAGCAAACGAAGCCTGTGATAGTTGGGTATATATTTGTTCTTGCTTTGAAATTGAACTCATTTCCAAAACCTTTCTCCCTAACCAAACATCCAAAAAATATAAAATAAAAATGCCCGCTATGGATGCGGGCAATATAACGACGATCTATTGTACCTGACGTACGGAAACGTTTGAGTGACCAAGATTATAGTTTCTTATGCAACAAGCAAAAATCTCAGTATTATCGGGCCACTCAAGCATATTAGTTACCCGCTTTTTCACGAACTTCAGTCAGACGAGAAGCAATACGGTTAACACCATCGTGAGCAAAAATCTCATCAAGGTTCATCGATAGCTTACGACGCCAGTTCGGGTATTCGTCTACCGTACCTGGAATGTTTACAGGCTGATCCATTTCTAGCCAGTCTTCCAGCTGAACACTTAGTAGCGTTGAAGAACCTGCCGCAACGTGAAGTTGTAGCGCTTCAGCTAGGTAAGAGTCCATTGGTACTTGGCTCGCATCACGACCTACACCATCCGGTAGGAAACCATGCCATGCAACAGAATCTAGAATGCCCTGCTTACACTCAAGACGGTCATCAAACAGAC
Source organism: Vibrio fortis (assembly GCF_000695685.1). Lineage (GTDB taxonomy): Bacteria > Pseudomonadota > Gammaproteobacteria > Enterobacterales > Vibrionaceae > Vibrio > Vibrio fortis_A. The sequence continues at coordinate 143,485 of NZ_JFFR01000012.1, forward strand.
CATTCAGCTGTTCTTGATTTGGGTACAGACCAATCTCTTGCCCCATCTTCAGGTCATCACAGTGCCAGAAGCCACGTAGCGTCGGCATATCGTGCGTACACAGTGCAGCCATTGATTGTGATGCGTAGTGTTTTGGTGAGATGAAGCCACCGTCTTCCTCAGATGTTTCGAAGAAGAATACCTTGTATGAGTGAACGCCAGCATCCGCTAGGATATCGACGATTTCATCAGGCACAGTACCTAAATCTTCACCAATTACAGAACATTGGTAGCGATGTGATTCAAGCGCTAAGATCGCTAGCATGTCTTGAACTGGGTAGTAGATATAAGCACCTTGTGTTGCATCTTCACCTTTTGGAATCCACCACAAACGTAGTAGACCCAGCACGTGGTCGATACGTAACGCGCCACAGTGCTTCATGTTTGCGCGTAGTAGCTTGATGTAAGCATCGTAGCCCGTCGCTTGAAGTACTTCTGGGTTTAGCGGTGGAAGACCCCAGTTTTGACCTAGAGGGCCTAGAATATCTGGTGGAGCACCAATGCTCGCATCCATTACTAGGTTGCCTTCGTCCGCCCAAGTTTCGCTACCAGAATTAGCAACACCTACAGCAAGGTCACGGTAAAGGCCTACAGCCATACCCTTCTCTTCAGCCAGAGATTGTGCGTCGTTGATCTGACAATCCGCTAGCCATTGTAGGTACATGTATAGGTGTACTTTTTCAATGTTCTCTTTGATGTATTTTTGAGTCGCCGGGCTTTCAAATGTACGGTATTTCTCTGGGAATACAGGCCAGCCCCACATGTTTGAATCTTCTGCATGAAGCTCCGCATGCAATGCATCGAACGCTGCTTGATGCATTAGGCTATCACCGCCCTCTTCAACGAACGCTAGGAATGCTTGAGCACGGTCGCTGTTTTTGTCTAGGTGACGATGTTTGAATTCAGTGAATAGCAGCGGAAGAATGCTCATCTTTAGCTCAGACACTTCTGTGTAGTTAACCCAGTGTGCGTCGCGAGCTTTCTGCAGACGCTGTTGGAATTCTGCGCTGCCTACTGTTTGTTGCGCTTCTGCGCTCAACGCGAACTCAGGTACAGAGCTCACATCGATGTATAGGATGTTCAACCAACGGCGTGAAGATGGGCTGTATGGGCTTGCACCTTCTGGGTTTGCTGGGAACAGAGAGTGAATTGGGTTAAGACCCACGAAATCACCACCACGCGAAGCGATGTCAGCCACAAGCTGTTTAAGGTCACCGAAATCCCCGATACCCCAGTTGTGTTGAGTGCGAAGTGTGTAAAGCTGAACACTTGGACCCCAAAGCTTCTTACCCTGCTCAATTGGGCTCTGTTTGAAACACGCTTTTGGCGTAATGATTAGTGTCATTTCGTAAGGCTTTTTACGGCGCTTACGGCTAACCACAAGTTTGTGATAACCCCATGCCAAATCGTTTGGCAATGCAAACACTAAAGGGCCACCCTCTGCACGTTCGTCTCGTACAACTTGAGATTGAAGATAGCCTTCAAGTACCTCTCCTTGCTCCGTTTCTAAACGCCAGCTGAACTCACTTTCACGAGCACTCACACCTAGATTTAGTGCAACCTCTACAGGCTCACCATCGCGCAAGACAAGAACTGGGTCTAATACATCTTTCTTGTGTTTTTTCTCTGCAGACTTAAGCAGAGCGTCGTCGCTGCTTGTGTCGTAGCCCAATGAAGCCAATAGACGAGTTAATGTTTCGTCAGATACTTGTGCTTCATCGCCCCACGCACTTACGTAACTGTCGGCAAGGTTTGCCATTTCTGCGACTTGTTTTAATACGCTTTGTTCTTTCATCGCTCTCTCCGAAAACGCGCTAACGCTTTCAATTTTGTAGGGTTATTTGTCTAAGTTTATTTATTTTCAATTTAGCTTTGAGCCAACTAATTGAGCCAAGGCAGAAACTGCCTTGGCTTATTTGGGGTCTATTAACGTTTAACCGCTTCTAGTTTCCAAATGTTGTTCACGTAGTCGCGGATTGAACGGTCTGATGTGAACTTACCAACCAATGCGGTGTTAAGGATGGCTTTCTTAGCCCAGCCCGCTTGGTCTTTGTATTGCTTGTCCATGTCTTCGTGTGCTTTCACGTAAGAAGCGAAGTCCGCTAGACATAGGTATGGGTCACCGCCATCTAGTAGGCTATCAAACGTTGCACGTAGTAGACCTGGTTGACCTGGAGTGAACTCTTCACCCGTTAGTAGGTCAAGTGACGCTTTCAGTAGTGGGTCTGCGTGGTAGTAGTCGTAAGGGTTGTAACCTTGCGCTTTCACCGCTTGAACACCATCAACGTCTAGGCCGAAGATGTAGATGTTCTCTTCGCCAACTTCTTCGCGAATCTCAACGTTCGCACCATCCATCGTACCGATAGTTAGAGCGCCGTTTAGAGCCATCTTCATGTTACCCGTACCTGATGCTTCTTTACCCGCTAGCGAGATTTGTTGAGAAACGTCTGCCGCTGGGATAATGATTTCAGCCATGCTTACACGGTAATCAGGAATGAATACCACTTTCAGTTTGTTGCCAATGCGTGGATCGTTGTTGATCTTCTCAGCAATCTTGTTCACCGCGAAGATGATCTCTTTCGCTAGGTGGTAACCCGGTGCTGCTTTCGCTGCGAAGAAACATACGCGCGGCTCACATTCGAAACCAGGTTCGTTAAGGATACGGTGGTACAGAGATAGAATGTGTAGCAAGTCTAGGTGCTGACGCTTGTACTCGTGCAGACGCTTGATCTGTACGTCGAAGATAGCGTTAGTATCTAGCTCGATACCCATGTTCTCTTGAACCCAATCAGCAAGACGCTGTTTGTTTTCTTTCTTAACCGCCATGAATTCTTTTTGGAATTTCGCGTCTGTCGCGTACTTAGCAATACCTTCTAGCTGCTCAAGTTTCGCTGGCCACTCAGAACCAATCTTGTCTGTGATTAGCGCAGATAGACCTGGGTTACAGAACTTCAACCAACGACGTGGCGTGATACCGTTTGTTACGTTAGTCAGTTTGCCTGGGAAGATCTCATTGAACTCAGGGAATAGGTCTTTCTTAACTAGCTGAGAGTGAAGCGCTGCTACACCGTTTACTTTGTAAGAGCCGATTACACATAGGTTTGCCATACGAACCATGCGGTGGAAACCTTCTTGGATGATAGATAGCTTAGCTTGCTTCTCACCATCACCAGGCCACATCTTACGAACTTCTTGTAGGAAGCGGTGGTTGATTTCAAAAATGATTTCCATGTGACGTGGAAGTAGACGCTGGATAAGCGACTCAGACCAAGTCTCAAGAGCTTCAGGAAGCAGTGTGTGGTTCGTGTAAGCGAACGTGTTCGCACTGATGTCCCAAGCAGTATCCCAATCTAGGCCTTTCTCATCGATAAGGATGCGCATTAGCTCTGGGATAGCGATTGTTGGGTGCGTATCGTTCAGCTGGATAGTCTCTTGCTTAGGTAGATCCGCTAGAGCAAAACCTGCTGCTTCGTGACGACGTAGGATATCGCGAACAGACGCTGCAGAGTGGAAGTACTGCTGCATTAGACGAAGAGTCTTACCTTTTTCGTGGTTGTCGTTCGGGTATAGAACTTTAGTGATGTTACCAGCATCGATTAGCGCGTGTTGTGCTTCGAAGTAGTCACCGTTGTTGAAGCTTGCTAGTGAGAATGGCGCGATAGCCTGACATTCCCAAAGACGCAGTGGGTAAACTGTGTCTGACTCGTAACCAACGATTGGTAGATCCCAAGGCATTGCTTTAACAGACATACCTGGAACCCATTTACGAACTTGCTTACCGTTCTCTTCAACCACTTCAACGTGACCGTAGAAGCCGATTTCTTGTGCTAGTTCTGGACGAGCCACTTCCCATGGGTAGCCTTCAACGCCACGCCATGCATCTGGAGCTTCTTTTTGACGACCGTCTTCGAAAGACTGTTTAAATAGGCCGTATTCGTAGTGTAGGCCGTAACCTACAGTTGGGAATTCTTGTGCTGCACAAGAGTCCATGAAACATGCAGCTAGACGACCTAGACCACCGTTACCTAGTGATGGGTCGCGCTCTTCTTCTAGAAGATCCGTTAGGTTTTGACCTAGCTCTTCCATCGCGTGAGTGATTTGCTCGTAAAGGCCCATGCTGATCAGGTTATTACCTGTTAGACGGCCAATTAGGAACTCTAGAGATAGGTAGTTAACGCTTTTAGCGTTCTTAATCTTCTCATCATTTTCAGTAGCAAGCAGATCAAATGTTGTCAGTTCTGCTAGAGCACGGCCCATTGCTAGGTACCATGCGCGGCTGTCCGCAGTTTCTACTGTTGTTGCGTAGGTTGCAGATAGGTGTTTCTTAACACTTTCTTGGAACGACACTTTATCAAAAGTTTTTTGCTGAGTTGCTTTCATTTCAGAAATCTCGCTTTTATTTGTTCTAATTCATCTGTGACATATCGTGCATGGTCACAATTAACTAAACATCATCCCGGTCTAACGGCTGACTAGGAGTAGATGAAAGGGCGTAGGGGGCGTACTGACGTTGGGTTAGTGATCTAAATCTCATGTTCAGCTCCAGAATAAAAAATTGGAGTGATTATGATCACAAGCCCCCGTTCCATAACTTAACTTTGAATGATGAATTTTTTGTTTACCTATTTTCACTTTCTTGCGAGTTCTGATATTTAGATCACGAAATATTTTTCATGTTCTCATCTTTTTCACAAATTCATGTGTAGAAACGAGCAACATCACGATCACAAACCACCCCATTTAGTGATAAACATCACAATTAAAGGGCGTAGTTGGGCCAAAATATGCCACAGTGCAAGGTTTCTGAGGCTGATCATGGTCTGGGCCATTTTTCTTCACGTAACATAGCTTCAGAATTAATTCATAACGGCTTTTGTTTTGATGGTCGGTTATACGCAATCGACTCTCCTTATAAAGACAAGAGCCATGGAATAGGTAACCTTCGACATGTGGATCCCGTCTAAACTGACTCGCCCGGGGCGATTACACAACGCAATCTTAAGACCACGCGTATTAGATCTGCTGCAAAATGCCGACTGCTATAAGCTCGTATTATTCCGCTCTCCCGCAGGCTATGGAAAAACCACCATGGCCGCTCAGTGGTTGGTTGATAAACCCAATGTAGGTTGGTACAGCATTGACGACAGTGACAATGATGCCTTCCGTTTCATCAACTACCTGCTGCAGTCTCTTAATAAAGCAACGCAAAACGCCTGTCCTAACGCACAAAAGTTAGCGGAAAAGCGTCAGTTCTCATCACTGCACTCTTTGCTAAGTGAAGTATTCGCTGAAATGGCGAACTTCCATCATGAGTGCTTCCTTGTGCTTGATGACTACCACCTTGTTAACAATGACGATGTGCATGAAGCGATGCGTTTCTTCTTAAAGCACATGCCAGATAACCTAACACTTGTTGTAACAAGTCGCGGCACGCCACCGCTTGGTACAGCAAACTTACGCGTTCGCGATCTGATGATTGAGCTAGGCAACGATTCATTAGCATTCGATACAGAAGAGACAACGCGCTTCTTCAACCAACGAGTTACGGACGGTGTCGACGATACCACCGCGGGTAGTATCTGTGCCTATGTTGAGGGCTGGCCTTCTGCACTTCAATTGATTGCCCTGCAAGCGCAACATCAGAAACGTACACTTGCTCAATCGGCGGAATCCGTTTCTCACTTTAACCACGCCCACCTCTGGGATTACTTAGTGGAAGAAGTGTTTGACCTGCTGGACAAAGAGACTCGCCACTTCTTAATGCAGTGCTCTGTATTGGACCACTTTAATGATGAGTTGGTGTGCGCACTCACCCAGCGTGAAGACGCATTAGGGATGATTGAATCCCTCAACCGATTTGGGTTGTTTATCTACCCGTTAGAGGGTGAGAAAAACTGGTACCGCTTCCACAATCTATTCGGTGAGTTTTTGGCTCACGAACGTCAAGCGCGTATCCCACAGCAAGAAGCTGAACTGCATAACGCTGCCGCTCAAGCTTGGTTAAAACAGGACACGCCTCATCAAGCTCTTCGTCATGCACAAAGAGCAAACAATGCTGAGTTAATCGTCCAGATCTTAGGTACACACGGCTGGCAAATGTTTAACCAAGGCGAACTCTCTTCGTTAGAGATGGCGATCAAGCAACTCACGCCAGATCAGCTTTACAGCGACCCTAAGCTTTCGATGCTACGTGCTTGGTTAGCGCAGAGCCAACACCGTTACGACCAAGTAGGCACGCTGCTAGAAGAGGCAGAGTCTCAATACCAAGCCCGTAATATTGAGCTTGATACCCAGCAGCAAGGTCAATACAACGCACTCCGAGCGCAGGTGGCTATTAACAGTAACGAACCTGAAAAAGCACTCGAGTTGGCAGAGTTAGCGCTAAGCCAGCTTAATACCACCGTTTACCGTAGCCGTATTGTTGCCACCTCTGTCGTGGGTGAAGTTAACCACGTAATGGGTAACTTAAGCCGCGCATTACCAATGATGCAGCAAACCGAAAAACTGGCGCGCCAATATCAAGTTTACCATCAAGCACTGTGGGCGATTCTGCAACAGAGCGAAATTCTGATCGCACAGGGTTACGTTCAAGCGGCATTCGAACTGCAAGACAGCGCCTTCAAGCTTATCGAAGAGCACCAACTCCAGTACGTACCGCTTCATGAATTCCTACTGCGTGTGCGCGCTCAGATATGTTGGTGTTGGAACCGTTTAGACGAAGCGGAAGAGTGTTGCTACAAAGGACTAGATATTCTCGGTCACCACTCGCCAAGTAAACACCTGCACAGCTACTCGATGTTAGCTCGCATTGCACTCAGCCGCGGCGAAATTGATAAAGCTGCCAAGTTTATCGACCAGATTCAGCACCTTCTGCGCCAGTCCACTTACCACGTAGATTGGACAGCCAACGCCTCTCTTTCACTGCTGCTTTTCTGGCAAGTGAAAGGAGATAAAGATTCGATTCAAGATTGGTTGAACGTTGCGGTTCGCCCTGAATCAGCGAGCAACCACTTCTGCCAACTACAGTGGCGTAATATTGTACGTGCACACATCATGTTGGAGCAGTTTGAAGAGGCGGAAGAGGCGCTGGTATTCTTGAAGAGTGAGGCAAAACGATCTCACCTGGTCACTGACACTAACCGCAACTTGATTGTTGAGGCTGTGCTGCGTATTCAAACCAACGACGAAGAGAGCGCTCGTGTGTTGCTTGAAGAAGCACTACACATGACCAACCAAACGGGTATGGTCGGCAACTTCCTTGTTGATGGTTCAACGATTGGACACATTCTTGATAAGCTGAGTAATAAACCTGGCCTAGGCGATCTAGAGCGTCACCGTGCGCAACAGATCATGAAAGACATCTCAACCACTCAGCGTAGTCGCTCTGTACACTTCGATGAAGACTTTGTAGAAAACTTGGTCAACCACCCTAACATTCCTGAGCTAGTGCGCACTAGCCCGCTCACACAACGTGAATGGCAGGTACTTGGCCTAATCTACTCGGGCTTTAGTAACGAACAGATCGCACAAGAACTTGATGTGGCAGGTACAACCATCAAGACTCATATTCGTAACTTGTATCAAAAGCTGAATATCGCCAACCGTAAAGAAGCGATCAGTACCGCTGAGAACTTATTGCAGTTAATGGGATACTAAAGAAGATTCGAGAATCGAAGAAAAGAAACAGCTAGTCGCCGATGGTGGCTAGCTTTTTTTTGCTTATAAAACAGGCAACACCAACTTACAGACAAAAAAATAGCCAACCGCAATATCCGCGATTGGCTCTATATATGTGTGAACAAAATTCAGGTTCACTAACAACGTCAGTTGGCTAGGTGACCCTCGGCTTAAGAAGGGTCACTTGGTATAAAGCAGGATACGTGCCAACTTTTAAAACACAGTTTTTTGGGGGAATATCGCAAAAATGGCTCTCTGAACGACTCTCGATATGCAAAATGCAATTGCATAATGCAAACAAACGCAATATAAATAAGAAATCAATTTCATTTAAATCAGTAATAATGAGAGTCAAAATAGGATGCAAAGTTTATTATTTTTCTTCCCTGAATGAATTTGATGACACAATCCATACCTTCTCCGTGGACTAAGAATTAAAGTGACGTCCTCGATTGCATATTCATACTTTTTTTACACCAAAGTTTGTATACTGCACCAAACCATTATTAACTCTCAGAGACAAATGAACTACTTAAGTACTTTCTTTAAAGGCATGGCGATGGGTGCAGCAGATGTTGTGCCTGGTGTATCGGGTGGCACCATTGCTTTTATTACTGGCATTTATGACACGCTTTTAGAAAGCATTCGTCGAATCAACCCTAGTGTTTTAGGTATTTGGAAACGTGAAGGCTTTAAAGCTGCATTCAATCACATCAATGGCTTCTTCTTAATCGCTCTATTTGGCGGTGTATTCACTAGCATCGCTACCTTAGCAAAACTGATCTCTTGGTTGCTGGTCGCCCACCCTGTGCCATTATGGTCTTTCTTCTTCGGTCTGATCTTGGTCTCTGTGTTCCATATTCTTAAGCAAGTTGAGAAGCGCGATGCAATACGTGGGCTATTTCTGTTACTCGGCGTTGCTTTTGCTTATAGCATCACGGTTCTTAAACCACTGCATATGGAACCAACCAGCATTAATGTCATGCTTGCAGGCGCGATTGCAATCTGTGCGATGATCCTTCCTGGTATCTCCGGCAGTTTCATTTTGCTACTTATCGGCATGTACACGCCTGTACTTGCTGCCGTAAAGGGTTTCCAAATTGACATCCTACTGCTGTTTCTTTCTGGATGTGTGATTGGTCTTTTAAGCTTCTCTCACGTTCTTTCTTGGCTACTGCGTTCATTTAGAGATGTAACTTTAGTCTTCCTAACCGGTTTGATGATTGGCACCCTGCCAAAAATCTGGCCATGGAAAGAGACCATCAGCTGGCGCACTAACTCCAAGGGCGAGCAAGTGCCATTGATTCAAGAGAATCTTTCTCCATTTGAATTTGAATCTATTACTTCTCAACCATCACAATTAGTCCTCGCGGTAATCATGATGATGGCAGCGATTCTATTGGTGCTGGGCCTAGAGAAATTCGCAGAGCGAAACGGTCATTAACAGACCAGTAGACAGAAATTAATAGAAAACACCTAAAGCGAAGCAAGCAGCTTCGCTTTTTTGTATCTGGTATATCCAAAAAATCCATGACCAATATCCAGATAAATCTCCACTACAAAGCTTCTACCCTCCGCACAAAATTGTTTTTTGATACAAGCACGTAATGAGCTTTGTGATACCATCGCCCCTCAATATAAGGAATAATGAGAGCCCCTATGCACCCAGCACTTAAGGTTGCGATGGTAAGCGCCGCCCTGCTTGCCGGCTTCTTTGGCCCACAACTACTCGAGCAAGTTACTCACGCGCTAGACACTCAAACAGAGCGAGACATCAGTCAGTACTGTATGTTGAGCACGCAAGAGTGCGCTCAAGATTCGGTCACCATGGTGTTTGAGCACGACACTGCTCAACCTCTGGTGCCTGCCACTCTAACCGTCACTTGGGATGGCACCAGTTCCGACCAACTTCAGTTATCACTCAGTGGTCTAGAAATGGAGATGGGTACGGCGAGATTTCAATTAAAGCGCACCGAAGGGAATACATTCCAAGGTGACGTCATTTTACCTGTGTGTACCATGGACAAGATGACATGGCTCGGTGAATTAACCGACGGCAATAATACGGTACACCCAGCAATAAGGATGGAAATATGAGTAAAAACTGGTCACTCGCATTAGTCGTTGCGTTCGTACTCGGGTTCGGGGTCAAAACCTATCTTGATGAACAGAGTAAAGCTCAAATGCAGCTAGAGAAAGAGCAACAGATCTCAGCAACTACTCTGTTTGGTAAAGATAACCAACCCGTAGAGATCTTCGATGAAAATGATTCTCGAGTGCGAATTGTGTACTTTGGCTTCACTCGCTGCCCAGACGTTTGCCCAACGTCACTAGCCATGTTAGCTGGAGCGCTCAATCAGCTTTCTGAAGAAGAGGTTGCGAACGTTCGCCCGATGTTTATCTCTTTAGACCCAGAACGTGATGCTGCAGAAGCATCTTATGAATACGCGCAATACTTCCACCCGAATATGGAAGGATTAAGCGGCCCTCTTGATATCACAACTGCGCTGGCTCATAACTACGGCGTGATTTTCCGTAAGTCAGAATTAGAAGGCTCAGAGCTTGAGTACACACTCGACCACAGCTCTTACTTCTACTTTTTAAAACCTGATGGCACCTTGATTACTAAGGTTCCACATACACTTACGCCAGCACCGATTGTTGATGCAATCAAAAAGCTATAACGCCTAGCGATAGCCGTTAACCGATTCAATTAGATTGTTTAGGGAACCGAGAATAATGAAACTAAAAGCCCTCGCATTGGCAGGTATGCTGCTTTCTTCAGTTGCTCAAGCAAGTGACGTTATGATTCATGACGCCTACGCACGCGCAATGCCACCTTCTGCTGTAAATAGCGCTGTTTTTACCACTCTGATGAATCACAGCGATGCAACTCGCACGCTTGTCTCTGCCTCGACACCAGCAGCTGGGAAAGTAGAACTTCATGACGTCATTATGGAAGGTGAGATCATGAAAATGCGCCAGGTTGAAAGCATTCAAATCCCAGCGCATGGCAGTGCAGAGCTTAAGCCGGGAAGCTTACACATCATGTTATTTGATTTAGCAGCTCGCCTTGAGGAAGGGCAAAGCATCACTCTAACCCTCAACTACGCGAATGGTGACGCCCAAACTGTCGAAGTTCCTGTCAAAAAAGTGATGAATGGCATGAAGAAAATGGACCATTCTCATCATTAAGTTAGAGTTTCCATTCAGTTTCGCATAATAATTGACCATGACAGCTTCTCGTTGTCATGGTTTTTTGTTAAAGTCGCCAAGCAATTTAGAGTCGAGTGGTATGACATTGCGTTATACTCACTACTGTCAATAACTCACCAAGGAGAACGTCCATGATTGTAATGAACCCACTAGCGCCCGTAGTAAAAGAAGCGTACTACTCGTAAGGCAATAACAATTTACTTTCCCTTACGACCAATAAGTTACTTCATATATCTGTAACTTGTTATCCAGCATGATGTAAACATCATTCACACTAAGCTGAAGAATCTAACAACCACTTCTTTTACCCGGTTTGCGCTGCAGACAAGCACAAAACCCGGGGTCCTATCTATTGAATTCGACCCATATTCTCATTTTTTGACATCGCAATAGCGCCAAAGTCGCGAGTTGTATGTCGAGGTATAGCAATGAATTCTAAAAACGCATTTTCCGATCCAATTTCACTCTCGCAACTTGGATGGAAACCTATTTTTCAACAACAGCTAACACTTGAAGATTACGAGCAAGAAAACTTCGCAGCTCGCGTGATCGCACATCACCGAAGCGGCTATACACTTGCTTCTGAGCAGGGTGAAATCCATCTCGCGATTCACCATGCTTTGCCCGCAATGACAGTTGGCGACTGGGTGATACTCAAACCCAACCAACAATTTGAGCGATTATTGGAGCGCCAGTCACTGTTCAGCCGTAAGGCTTCAGGTACTCGAGTAGCAGAGCAATTGATATCGGCCAACGTTACGACCGTGTTTATCGTCGTATCCTTGAACCACGATTTCAATCTAAGCCGCATTGAGCGTTACTTAGCACTGGCTAATGAAGCGAAAGTGGAACCTGTCATCGTCTTAACCAAAAAAGACTTATGTGACGATTCAGAGGCCAAAGTAAGCCAAGTTCAGAGCCTAGATCCGTTACTCATGATTGAAACCGTCAACGGTCTTGATTTAGAGTCAGTTCAGGTACTCGCGCCATGGTGTACATCTGGCGCGACTGTCGCTTTGATGGGCTCATCGGGTGTAGGTAAGTCGACAATCGTTAACTCTTTGATGGCTGAGCAAGCTCAAGCGACGGGTGGGATTCGTGAAGACGACAGTAAAGGTCGACACACAACCACATCACGTTCACTTCATTTGCTGAAAGACGGTGGTTTGTTGATCGATACTCCAGGAATGCGAGAGCTGCAACTTTCTGATTGTGCCGAAGGTGTCAGTGAAACCTTTGCCGACATCGAAGAGCTTGCTACGAATTGTCGCTTCTCAGATTGCCAACATCAATCTGAACCAGGGTGTGCGATTCAACAAGCACTCGAAAATGGCGATTTAACAGAGCGTCGATTCAACAACTATCAGAAACTGCTCCGTGAACAAGCTAGAAACAGCGCGACGCTAGCGCAGCAACGCGCGAACTTTAAACAGCTAACTAAGATGTATCGCAGTGTGCAGAATGAAAGCCGTCATCGAAAACAGTTCGATGATTAATATGCATACTTAGTCATCAAATAGCAGACAAAATAAAGCAAACTATGCTGCCAGTGAGAGATCGCTTGGCAGCATTTTTACATCCAAGATATCAATTATGCATACATAGTTTGCATAACCATTCCTTGCCAATCAAAACCACAGACACATCAACTGCATATCCATATTTGTAAAGATTTATATCTTAGATCGCATACATAAATTTAACAATTAGAGCTAAAACACCCACACAGCGCAAACAATCACACCAAAATGAAACTAATCCTAGACACTGAGATTAATCAAGCTAATATGACCGCCCATTCGACTAGTGTATAGTTCGAAATGGTTCCATTTTATAAAAGAAATATCACTATAATAAGTTAACAATTGCAGGTAATTTATGCAAAATCACAACATGTTCGCCCGCATCGCTCGTGGAAATCTCGTTCTACAGATCCTTGCTGGTATTGTATTCGGTGTCGTTCTCGCCATGTTCTCGCCTTCGGCGGCTCAAGATGCAGGTCTACTAGGTAGTCTGTTCGTAGGTGCGTTAAAAGCTGTAGCCCCAATTTTAGTATTCATTCTTGTTGCTGCTTCTATCGCTAACCAAAAGAAAGGTCAGCATACTCACATGCGCCCAATCATTGTGCTTTACTTGATTGGTACCTTCTCTGCTGCACTAACGGCCGTTGTTCTGAGCTTCATGTTCCCAACGACTCTAACTCTGGTTGCTGGTGCTGAAGGTGCAAACCCTCCTCAGGGCATCACAGAAGTTCTACAAACACTGCTATTCAAATTGGTTGATAACCCAGTAAATGCACTGATGAACGCAAACTACATCGGTATCCTTGCATGGGCGATCGGTCTAGGCCTTGCTCTACACCACGCTTCAGCGACAACCAAAGCGGTATTCGAAGACCTAAGCCACAGTGTTTCACACATTGTTCGCTTCATTATCCGCCTAGCGCCTTTCGGTATTTTCGGTCTAGTATCTGCAACATTTGCGACAACTGGTTTCGAAGCACTAGCAAGCTACGGTCAACTACTGGCGGTACTACTAAGCTCTATGCTGATCATCGCATTGGTTATCAACCCAATCATCGTATTTGTTAAGACTAAGCAGAACCCTTACCCACTGGTTCTTCAATGTCTACGTGAATCTGGTGTAACGGCATTCTTCACACGTTCAAGTGCAGCAAACATCCCTGTAAACATGAACCTATGTAAGAAGCTTAACCTAGACGAAGATACTTACTCTGTATCTATCCCACTAGGCGCAACCATCAACATGGCTGGTGCAGCAATCACGATTACTGTTCTAACATTAGCTGCTGTACACACTATGGGTATCCAAATCGATATCTTCACAGCGATTCTTCTAAGCCTTGTTGCGGCTGTATCTGCATGTGGCGCTTCTGGTGTTGCAGGTGGTTCACTACTACTTATCCCACTAGCTTGTGGCCTATTCGGTATCTCGAACGACGTAGCAATGCAAGTTGTAGCGGTGGGCTTCATCATCGGTGTGATTCAAGATTCTGCTGAGACAGCGCTTAACAGCTCAACTGACGTGGTATTCACTGCCGCTGTATGTAAAGCTGAACAGCAAAAGTCTGACGCTTAATTTCGATTAAGATCGCAAAGGGGTAGCCACTGGCTACCCCTTTTTGTTTGCTTCAATTCTTATACCAACATCGCTGATTGATTCGTTTTCTCGAGACTCAATGAGTATTTTAAACTAGCTCTTCCAATTGGGCTGAACGGTCGACTGACTGAAATCGAGACCAGCGGAACCATCACTTGGTTTGTTGGTTGATGCATCAAATGGGACTTGTGTGTAGTCACTCACTTCTTTTGCTGGTTGCTCTAACACGACGTCTTCTACTGTCTCTTCAGGCATCACTTCGACACCCTCTTCTGTTTTCTTAGGCACTGGTACTTTACGCTTATAAAGCTTGTTTAGCGCCTTGATTACCGAGTGTTTGGTCACCGCTTCTTGCGAGAGCTTGGTCATAATAGGCTTAGTTAACGCCTGTAATCCAACGATCGAATCAACACCAAGGTTCGCTCCCACTTTGTCACGCTGCGCTTTGGCAGGTTCATAACCAAAATGAGCAGATAAAAACAGCCAGATGTAAGCAATAGCATTACCGTGCTCACCATGGTCAATCCAAGCTTCACCGGCATGGAACATGGCTTCAGTATTATTTTTTTCCGCTGCTCGCTCTAGCCAATAACAGCCTTGACCGTGGTTTTTCTCTACACCTAAACCATTCAAATAACTCAGACCTAACTTAATCTTTCCGTTGAGATCATGCTTATCTGCCGCCATTCGAAACCACTCCACCGCATTTTCTGGAGAGTAGTCAGAGTTGTCTTTATCGAGGCACCAATCGCCCATAAACAACATTGCATCGGTATGCCCACTGGTGGCAGCTTCTTCAATCAGAGCATACCCTTTCGGTATGTTCTTAGTGGTACCTCGACCGTGAATCAAGGCTTGTCCCATATTGAACTTGGCATCGGCATCATTATCTAATGCAGCAATCGCTAGCTGCCAAAAGTTTGCCTGCTCTCTCAAGATCAGGTCCTCTTTACGCTTCATGCTGAGGCGAACAATGCCATACATACCGTTGACATTATCTTGCTGCGCCGCTTTCTCATACCAATACAACGCCTCTTTGATGTTGGTGCGTTCTGCTTCTTTGGCCAAATAAAGGACTGAAGGGATATGGCCAGTCTCGGCTTTGAACAGGCGGTCTTTCTTCTCTTGCAGGCGTGCCTTCTCTATCGCCTTTCGATAAGCGACCTCTCTAGCCTTGCGCTCCTGCTCTAGTCGCTGCTTTCTCAGAGATAAAGAGATCAGCCAAATGACGACTAAAATCAGAGAAAGTGCAGTTGCACCGATAGCGATGCCCATTGTGCTCATAACGTCTCAACTGTTTGTTGTTCAACTAGTGTTTATTTTTATATCGATACTAGTCGATGAATGAAGATTAATAGGCTAAAGAAAGAACCTATAGCCATCATGAGTTTAGTATCTCAGGATTCTTGTGCCATAAGAAGCTAAACCGATTTGTTCAGAATGAAATGCTAGTGGGTGATATGATATTGCTTCCAACCTAAGTCCTTCGCTTGATGTCACTGCAGAAAGCAGCCATCTCACCCTTTGACCTTGTAAACCATCATACTCACTCTCGGCATATTTCCCTACTCAAGGTCACGAAAGTGTTACTGCGCTATCGTTTCGTTTATCAGCAATCTGCTAGTTTTAAGAAATAACTTGCCCCATTAAGTTACACCGTAACCCACAAGCAGCTAGGCTCCCTCTAATTACCTCATTTATACGCCTCTTTTTTGCTCAGTTTTACATTGTAAATCGGGGCACCAAAATTCCTCGGTAAACACCAAATAAAAAAAGCGGCTTGAAACTCATGTCTCAAACCGCCCATGCTTACCGTTTTTGTCAAACTTACTATTTGTCGCTCTGCATTCTTTCCCAGATAGTCGGTGAGCCAATGTAATCTTGGACACAGCTAATGAACTCTTTCACCAACTTTGTCTGCTTTCTGTGTGGATACACAGCGTAGATGGCCGTCTCTTCGGTTGATATACGATACTCAGGAAGTAACTGAACGAGCCCAAGGTCTTTCATTGGTGCGTGCAGGTTCGATTGGTCCAACAAACCATAACCCAACCCATCACTGACGCCCGAAACAATAGTGCGTACGTCACTCACCTTATAATTGCCTTGCAGCGACAACACTTGATACGTATCGCCATTAGGTTGCTCACTAATGCGCAATTGATCGAGCGTCATATCACCGTTGGTATAAATAATCGCAGGCAACGACAACAGATCCTGTGGCGTTTGTGGCTCACCATGCTCAGCGATAAAATCGTGCGATGCCACCAGCATAAAGTGACTATCTGCTATTTTCTTGGCGATAAGGTTTGATTCAACCAACTTACTGAAACGAAAGGCGATATCGATTTTACCCGCAATGATATTGGCAATCTTATCGTCCAGTGAGAGCACGATCTGAACATCGGGATAGCGACGCATAAATTGAGTCACGATCGGCTGCAAATACTGTTGTCCAAAATAGATTGGAGAGGTAATCCGCAGTACACCTTTAGGTTCAGATTGATACGAGTCGGCAATTCCTTGAATCTGATTTAGGGTGTCTTGAAGCACACGAGCTTGCGCTAAGATCTCTTCACCCGCAGAAGTCAGTGAAAACGATCGTGTAGATCGATTGAGCAGCTGAACACCAAGGTCAGCTTCCAAGCGCTTGATCTGCTTAGATAGAGACGAATTATCCATGTCATGAAGCGTTGCCGCTTTGGTAAAAGATCCCTGCTGAACCACATCAAGGAACAGAAGTAATTGGTTGGTATTTAACACATGACTCTCTTTAGAAAATAGATTCGGTTATCGTTCATCTTTCGGCGTATCCATCACCACCATGGTTGTGATGGACTGTACTTGAGGACACTCACCCAACACATCCGCATGAAACTTTTTATAGCTGGGTAAATCTTGAGTTTCCACCCGCAACAGGTATTCGTTCGCCCCAGTAATGTTATGGCACTCGACTACCTCTTTTTCCAAACTGACATGATCTTCAAACTCTTGCTGCGCTGCTTTGCTGTGACTTGATAAACCAATAGAAACATACGCGATAAAGCCAACGCCCATTAAGGTGTTATCGAGAACGGCACGATAGCCCTGAATCACGCCTTGTTTCTCTAGTTCCTGAACGCGGCGCAATGTCGCAGACGGAGATAAACCGATGCGCTCCGAGAGCTCAATATTGGAGACTCTGCCGTCCGCTTTTAGCTCAAGCAATATCCTTTCGTCAAATCTATCCATAGGTGAATTTAATTGTGCAATTAATGAATTTAACTCGAATAAAAGCACATAATTGCCCGACTTTCCACTTAGTATGAATCGTGACCGGTCAGACACAACTGTAATTTTCACTATTTAGGAACAACGCCATGCCTTTTGAACAACTTACCGCACTCGCGTTATTTGCGTTTGTCTCGACCTTCACACCTGGCCCAAACAACATCATGTTGATGACTTCGGGCGCAAATGTAGGCTTCACCAAGACCATCCCACACATGCTGGGTATCGCACTTGGCTTCGCCATTATGCTGCTATTGGTCGGCTTTGGCTTAATGGGTTTGTTCCACAGCTTCCCTATTATTCACCAAGTATTGAAATATCTGAGCTTGGCTTACCTGGTTTATTTAGCGATTAAAATTGCTACCAGCGGTAAAGCAGAAGAGAAGGAAAGCTACAAGCCGATGTCGTTTCTAGCTGCTGCAAGCTTTCAGTGGGTTAACCCGAAAGGATGGTCGATGGCATTAACGGCAATTTCGGTTTACAGCACTGGCAGCTCATGGGTTGAGCTCGCAATCATCGCCGCTATCTTTACGCTTGCTAACCTGCCATCCGTGACATTTTGGACAGCAGCGGGGAAACAGCTCCAGCACTGGTTGACGACTCCCTTGCGCATTAAAGGCTTCAACTACGCGATGGCATTGTTGCTGTTAGTTTCGACCGTACCAATGATTTAAGTCCTTGCTGATCTATTTCTTACTCGAGCTACAACCAGCTAAAAAGCGCCTCTTGAGGCAGAGTCAACATAGACTGTCCATGAGGCGTTAATGTCCACACAAACCCTAGAATATTCAGACCACAGCAGATGAAAAACAGCGTTTTAAAGGGCTGCTTTTGAGTCTTATGTCGAAACTGCTGCTGGGCTATCAACGCGCCTAGCCAGCCCCCACATAACGCAAGCAGATGAAGTGTATTCTCTGGGACACGCCACTCACCTTTTATTGCCGCTCGCTTATCTTTTGCGTAAGTGAAATAAGTCATCAGCCCTATCAATAAATACCCTCCAAGCATCAGCTTTGAGCTTGAATAAAATGCGATCGAAAGGCTCACAATAAAGAGATAGGTAAACACAATTTTTAATGATGACGACAAGGTTATCCCCTTTTGCGCAGCAGCTCACGAAGCTTAATAACTACGCCCTGAATTCTTATAGAAAGGATGAGTAATAAGCCCGTTATTTGCGCTAGCCTACTCGCCTCATCCCTACATAACATGATGGAAGTTAAGGAATTATAACCATGTACAATAAAAAACATACCATCTATCAAGTCTTTACACGGCTGTTTGGCAACCAAAACACCAACAATAAGCCTTGGGGCACAATTGAAGAAAATGGCGTTGGTAAATTCAGTGATTTTACCGACAAAGCACTTTCTGAAATTAAAGACCTAGGCATCACCCATATCTGGTATACCGGTGTCCCGCATCACGCAGTGATCAATGACTACCAAGAAGTGGGAATCACCCAAGATCATCCTAGTGTGGTTAAAGGCCGAGCTGGCTCTCCCTACGCGGTCAAAGACTACTACTCGGTCAATCCAGATTTGGCAGATAACCCGGAAAAGCGCGTTGAAGAGTTTGAGGCTCTCATTAAGCGCAGCCATGAGAATGGGTTACAAGTTATCATTGATATCGTACCAAACCATGTCGCCCGTCAGTATCGTGGTCATCACAATCCTGCTGGCGTTGAAGACTTCGGTGCCAGTGACGATACCAGTGTTGAGTATCACAGAGAGAATAACTTCTATTACATCCCAGATTCCCAGTTTGAGCTGCCGGATATCAACCCAGCCTTTACACCACTTGGTGGAGAAGCGCACCCTAGCCTAGAAGTACCGTTCATTGAAAAGCCCGCCAAATGGACAGGAAACGGCTCACGTTTGGCTAAACCTAACTTCGACGATTGGTATGAAACGGTCAAAATTAACTACGGTATCAAGCCTGATGGCAGCAAAGACTTCCCTGAACTTCCGCAAGGCTATGAAGACAAAGACTACATCGAGCATTACCACTACTGGCAGCAGTTTGATGTACCTAGCTCTTGGGTTAAGTTCCGCGATATTGCGCTGTACTGGATCGCTAAAGGTGTTGATGGCTTCCGCTACGACATGGCAGAGATGGTACCTGTCGAGTTTTGGAGCTACTTGAACTCATCTATTAAAATGCGCAAATCCGATGCCTTTCTGATGGCAGAGGTCTACCAACCGGATCTCTACCGAGATTACATTCACCTCGGTAAGATGGATTACCTCTACGACAAGGTCGATCTCTATGATGGTCTAAAAGAGATCATGCAGGGCAAAGCCTCCACCGCGATCATTTCTGAGATTCAAGGCAAGATGCAGGACATTGAGCACCACATGCTGCATTTCTTAGACAATCACGATGAACAGCGTGTCGCATCGCCGGAGTTTTCTGGTAACCCAGAGATGGCAAGACCTGCAATGTTAGTGAGTGCTTTAATCAGTAGCTCTCCAACCATGCTCTATTTCGGTCAAGAAGTCGGTGAAGCCGGCGCTGAGAACGCTGGGTTTGGCCAGCCGTCACGCACCTCAATCTTTGATTACATTGGTGTGCCACAACACCAGAAATGGATGAACCACGGCAAGTTTGATGGTGGTCTCCTAAACGAAAGTGAAATCGCACTGCGTAATTTCTATAAACGCATCATGAACTTCACGTTAGAGCACTCTTCAATGACAGGTGAATACGTCGATCTCTTCGCCAAAGGCGAGCTTTCTGACACTAGCCATGCCTTTCTACGATATGACGCCAAAGAGCTAGTTATCGCGACCAGTCGCTTTGCAACGCAAGGTAATGAGTCGATTAAAGTGACTATCCCTGAAGAGCATATCTCCGCTATGAACCTCGCTGACGGAACTTACTCTTTGGAAGATAAAATTGAAGGCCTAGAAACGCAATCACTCACGGTAGATAACGGCATCGGGTATTTCAGTTGTGAATTGAAGCCATTAGCCGCATTAGCTTGGGTGTTGAAACTCAATTGATTCTATATTTATCACTAATTATAAAAGAGCCAAACGGCTCTTTTTTTTTGATGATTATTAAGTGGTAAATAAAGCGCTAGTAATCTCACAAAAATTAGGCTGAGTTCTCATCCTATTTACTCATCCTCCCTTCTACGCCTTTTTAAAATAATCACCCGTTTTGTGTGTTATCGATCCAATTAATTATCGTTTGGCCTAATACAAAATGTGATTCCGACACTATTTACTTTTAATTTCCTAATTTTAAATAACTTTGTTTATAAGGCTCACAAATAGATCACCGTATTCAACATTACGATATTCATCGAGAATAAAACTAATATGGATATAACACGTGAATACAAAAAACTTTAAACTCTCTACCCTTGCAAAAGCAATGCTGCCAATCCTTGCTGCAAGCGCACTAAGTGCATGTGGAGATGACGACAGCAGCTACACCGCACCAACACCAGGTACGTCGGTACCGGGAGAAGTGGAACTTGCACCTAACGTTGATCTGCCAGCCGCAGCTGCAACTCCAAGTGCCAATGAAGTTTCACTAAGCTACATCGCTGATACCACTTCAAACGTGGCGCGCATGTCCAATACCACGACAGATTTCAGCAAATGGACTCTGGTATGTGGTGACAAATCCTTTACTGCGACATCTTCGGATCAATTTGGTCCAACTTGGCTAGTCGCGGCCAGCGAGGCAACCGGAAGCTGTAAGATCACCGATGGCACCACAGAGCAAGCATCGGTTAACCTTGATGCTTCTGATGCGGGTAGCACTGTTGGTGTAACCCATACGGGTGAAAAAGTTTCAGGCTCGCGTCAGGACACCATGCTTAAGGGATACGGGCTTGACCAAGAAGGAACCGATGTAAAACTTCCTGAAGCACAACCTCCAGGTGAGTTGCCTGCTCCACCAGCTAATCACTTCGCCGTTCACCTTTATGATCCTCTAGGCGATAAGAAAGAAGAAGGCGCAGATAAAGACGGTTACGGCAACCTTAACCTGCACATCTGGAACGATTCAAAGTGTGCAGCTGGCGATCCAAGCTATTTCAATGATGACTGGGAAGACACCAGTGTCACACCAGACGACTCAGACGAGTTCGGCCCAGTTTGGTATGTTCCTGTCACCGATGATGCAAGCCAATGTTTCAATCTCATCTTCCGTAATGCCAATAAAGATAAGCTGATTGGCGCTGACCTTGTTATCGACATTTCTGGCCAAGCTGACAATCCAGCTGTCACTTACATGGCTGGTAGCTCAACGTCTTATGCGACTCGCAGTGAAGCTTTTGAGGTTGCAGGTCCATCTTCTGAATTCACTATCGACAGTGTTGGCGCGATCCTGATTGACGACCAAACGCTAGTTTGGAGTGCAGGAAACGGAGCTGACCAAGTTCAGATCATGTTCAGTTCCAATGGTGAGTATCAAGTATCAGAAGATGGCGTCGTTAGCGGTGCATCTATCGTTCTTTCAAGCGCAACACTTACAGACGCTCAAAAAGCCAAATTCCCACACTTAGCGGATTACCCAGCGTTCGAACTTCCTGACTTACCAGAAGAGCTATCACTTAGCTCATTAATGAAGGGCAGCTTAATTGCACTGGCTTCTTCTGATGGTGCTGAAGGCGAGCCAGCAGCACTGCGCTCTTCAACAGCAGTTCAATACGCAGGTGCACTGGATGCGATCTTTGCCGAGGCAGCCACCGACCTTGAATACGGTCCTATCTATGGTGATGACGGTGTGACCTTCCGCTTATGGGCACCAACCGCCTCTGAGGTTGAGCTGGTTGTCTACAACAGTGACAAATCAGAAGCTTCTCGCCACACCATGCAAGAAGACAGCGCTACGGGTAGTTGGAGTGTTGAAGTCGAAACTGATTCAGTCGATAGCAAGTTCTACCGCTATGCGATGAAGGTCTTCCAACCAAGAGAGCAGAAGGGTTACAGCTACGAAGTGACAGACCCATACTCTGTCAGCTTATCTATGAACTCTTTCTACAGCCAAGCTGTGGATCTAGATTCTGACGAACTGAAGCCAGCTGGTTGGGATGGATTAGATGCCCCACATTCACAAAACCCAGACAATGGCGATTTAGCGAATATGGTGATCTACGAATCTCACGTTCGTGACTTCTCAGCTCGTGACAAGAGCACTGACAACAAGGGTAAATACCTAGCATTTACTGAGCAAAACTCAGTACCAGTGAATCATCTTAAAGAGCTTAGTGACGCGGGCATGACACACCTGCACTTAATGCCTGTATTCGATATCGCAACCATCAACGAAGATCCAAGCCAAGTGGCAGATATCGACGAACCATTCAGCAAGCTTTGCTCTTTGAATGAATCGATTAAGAACGACAGCCGTTACAGCGACTACTGCACTAGCGGTGGCACAATCGCCGAAGCTTTTGAAGAGCTTAAAGCGACTGATACCAAAGACAACGCAGTGGTAGAAGGCCTTAACGAGTACGTCCGTTCTGTCGACTCTTACAACTGGGGCTATGACCCATTCCACTACACAGTGCCAGAAGGTTCTTACGCAACAGATGCGGAAGGTACCGCACGTATTCTTGAATTCCGTGAAATGGTTAAATCGGTCAAGCAAGATGTTGGCATGAACGTAGTAGTAGACGTGGTGTACAACCACACTAACGCTTCGGGCATGAATGACAAATCGGTACTCGATAAAGTCGTACCACTATATTACCAACGTCTGGTTCCAGATTCTGGTCTCGTAGAAACATCAACCTGTTGTGAAAACACGGCGCCAGAGCATGCGATGTTCGCGAAGCTGATCGACGATTCCATTCAAACTTGGGTGGAAGCGTACAAGATTGATGCATTCCGTTGGGACTTGATGGGCCACCACCCACTATCTCAAATGCAACAAACGCTCGCTGCAGCTCGTGAAGTCAATCCAGAGGTGTACTTCTACGGTGAAGGTTGGAACTTTGGTGAAGTTGAAAACAACCGTCGCTTTACACAAGCAACACAACCTAACCTAGGTGGCACAGGCATCGGTTCTTTCTCGGACCGACTCAGAGATGCTGTTCGAGGCGGTAGCCCATTCGATGGTGGTGAAGCGATTCGTAAGACTCAAGGCTTCGCAACGGGCGCAGCAACACTGCCAAATGAGCTAATGGCCGATGATGAAGGCAATGTTTCTGACGTCGAGCTGGAGCGCGCGCTACACCAAATCGACCTGACTCGTTTGGGCATGGCGGGTAACTTAAAAGACTTCAAGATGGTCGACTTCGAAGGCAACACCCAAGTAGGTTCATCCATTGACTACAACGGCCAAGAAGCGGGTTACGCAGAGCAACCATGGGAAGTACAGAACTACGTATCAAAACACGATAACCAAACATTCTGGGACATCAACATGTACAAGGTATCGGAAGATGCTAGCGTAGATGTGCGTGTTCAAATGCAGACCATTGGTATGTCTACTGTACTACTAGGTCAAGCGATGCCGTTCAACCACATGGGTGGTGAGCTGCTGCGTTCAAAATCGATGCAACGTGACTCGTACGACTACGGCGATTGGTACAACCTCGTTGACTTCACTCTTACTGACAGTAACTGGAACAAAGGTCTGCCAGCGAAAGACAAGGATGCGGATAACTACGACCAGATCGCTCGTGCGACTGCGGATCTAAACTCTCAGCCTCAAGCTGAACACATGGAGCGCATGTACAATAACTACAAAGAGTTGTTGATGCTTCGTTCTGCTTCGGATCTGATGACGCTACCAAGTGCACAAGAGATCATCAACCGTGTTGACTTCCGTAATACGGGTAAAGGCCAAACAACCGGTGTGATCGCAATGACCATCGATAACGGCAGTACCCAAACCGCGGATATCGACAGCTCAGTTGATGCAGTTGTAGTCATCATCAATGCGACTCCAGAAACACAAACAGTCGGTGATTTCGTTGACCACGAGAGCAAGCCAATTGTTCTGTCTGGCTTTGAATTGAGTGCTGCGCATCAAGACAACGGTATTGCTGGAAATGCATCATTCATAGAAGGCAAGTTCTCAGTACCGGCTTGGTCTACCGCGGTATTCGTTCAACCAAGAGGCTCTGAGCGTGGCCTAGGTCTACCAGTTGCAGAAAAAAAAGCAGACTTACCACCGTTTGGTAAAACTAAGGTCTATATTGCAGGCGGCTTCGAGCAAGCTAGCTGGGATCCAGCAGCGATTGAAGTGCCTTACACCAACAGCGGTTTGTACACTATCGAGTTAGGCTTGGCTTCTGACACCGGCTATAAGTTCACGCATGGTGACTGGGACTCTCAAATTAGCTGCGGCGGTGAGAACTGTCCTTCAAACTTCTCTGATATGGGTATGTATGAGTTCTCATTGGACGCTTCTGATGTGGAAAACCCAGTAATTGTCGAAGCTAAGCTTGCTGAAAGCTACAAAGACAAAACTTGGTACATCCCAGGCACAATCTCAGGTAACTGGGGTCACGACGATGCACAGAAGATGACCACAAATGCACAAGACGCAACTATGGTGAGCTTCACCACTGCAGAGCTGGCTGCGAACCAAGAGTTCCAATTCAAGTTTACTTGTGGAGATTGGGGACAGTGTGAGCATGGCTATAGTGATGTCGTGGTTGCTGAAGGTTCACTTGCCGTTACTGACAATGGTGGCAACCTAGCCTTTACACCTGCAAGTGAAGGCACCTACACAGTGACATTCGATATCATCTCTAAACAGGTGAACATCGCAGCGACTAAGTAATCGCTCGTTCAACGCCTACAAAAAAACGCTGACTCAGGTCAGCGTTTTCTTTTTCAACTCGTCTAAAAACGTAAGATCACAGAAAATTCAAGCTCGCAGAAATTAGGGCACACTAATAAGAGTGTTGCTGAAGAACCTCAATAAAGGCTTCGATTTTTTTATCCTTCACGCCCTGCTTCGCGTAAAGCCCAACATTACCCAAACGTTCGCTGTTCACCAAAAGTGTCTCCACACCCTGCTCTTCCATCCACTGACACATGGTGTGGCTGTATGGCATAACCGCATCGCTCATTTTCAAGAGATCGATACTGGCCGATAGAGAGTCAACATCGTAGATATCTCGGCCCAGGTGTTCGCTCTCTTTGGCCATGATTTGAGAGTTTACATGGTCACTCAATACCGAGTTATGACGTGAATGGTCTGGTGTGACCCGCAAGATCGGATAAGCCTCGGCCTCAGTCATCAGCACCTCAGTCGATAGCTTTTTCCGAGTTAATAAAGGGTGTCCAGCCCTCACAAACATCGCCTCTTTATCTCTAAACAGCGGATAGAAGGTCACTTTACATCGCTCATGCAAACCGTAGATTTCGTGGCCAACAAACAGATCGATATCGCCTTGTACCAAGTGATGCATCAAAGAAAGATTGTTGCCGAACTCCAGATGAAGTGATCCCGAAGGCTCTCGCTCTTTGTAAGTTGCTACAGCATCACGAACAAACTGTTCCCACCAAGCTTCGCCCGTACCCAACTTCAACTTACCCAGTTGACGCTGCTGCATATCGGTAAAACGATGCATTAAAGAGAGATGCTTCTCTTGCTGCTCTTGAGCATGTTCACGAAAGAGTAAGCCATACTCAGTGAGTTCAACACCTTTCGACTTACGAACAAAAATCGGTACACCAATATCGTTCTCAAGTTTCTTAATCGCAGCGGTCAATGATGGCTGACTGATATTGAGCTTTTCAGCAGCACCTTTAATACTGCCTGTATGCGCAACCATCAAAAAATATCGGTAGAGCTTATTCATCGTATTCTCTTAGTTTGCATCGGATCACAAAATGTAAGGTTAGAATTCCAACAGTTTTAGACTGGTAAGACAGGATCCCGCCTCAAACTATAATGATATAGGATTTTTCTATAGAGAGCACCATTCTCGCTATTTCCCAGAAAGAGACGAAATCTCTATAGTGGCGAAATTGAAATGAATAAGTGAGATCGAACAATGGAACAAAAATGGTGGCATGACGCGGTAGTCTACCAAATCTACCCTCGCAGCTTTCTAGACTCTAACAATGACGGTATCGGTGACCTAAACGGCATCATTAGCAAACTCGACTATCTAAAACTACTGGGCATCAATGTCATCTGGTTGTCGCCAGTTTATCAATCTCCAATGGATGATAACGGTTATGACATTTCAGACTACCAAGCGATAGCCGAAGAGTTCGGTAGCATGGAAGACATGAAACGTTTGATGGATGAAGCCAAAAAGCGCGACATCAAGATCGTGATGGATCTTGTGGTCAACCACACATCAGATGAACATCGTTGGTTCGAACAGGCTCGTTCTTCAAAAGACAACCCATACCGAGATTACTACATCTGGCGTGACGCAAAGCCAGATGGCAGCGCACCGGATGATCAGCAATCTATTTTTGGTGGCAGTGCATGGCAATGGGACGAGCAAACGGAACAGTACTACTTCCACCTATTCTCAAAACGTCAGCCTGACCTAAACTGGGAAAACCCAAAAGTACAAGAAGAAGTTCACCAGATGATGAATTGGTGGATTGATTTAGGTATTGGTGGTTTCCGCCTTGATGTGATTGATCTTATCGGCAAAGAGATCGATAAAGGCATTACAGGTAATGGCCCACGTTTGCACTCATTACTAAAACAGATGAACCAAGCGACCTTTGGTAATAAAGATCTGCTAACGGTTGGTGAAACTTGGGGCGCAACGCCTGAAATCGCTAAGCTATACAGCGCCCAAGATCGCGATGAGCTTTCGATGGTATTCCAATTCGAGCACATAACCCTGACCTGGGAAAATGGCGATAAGTGGAACCCAATCCCGCTAGATCTGCGTGAATTCAAGAACGTACTCACCAAGTGGCAGGTAGAACTGGCTGACGATGGCTGGAACTCGCTATTTTGGAACAACCACGACTTGCCGCGCTTAGTCTCTAAGTATGGTGACGACAAAAAGTATCGCGTTGAGTCAGCGAAAATGCTCGCGACGTGTCTGCACTTCCTAAAAGGGACACCTTACATCTACCAAGGTGAAGAGATCGGCATGACCAACGTCGCTTTCGATACGTTAGAACAATACAAAGACATCGAGACTCACAACTTCTACAAAGTAAAAACAGAAGCGGGTGTTACCCATGAACACATGATGGGCGCGATTCACGAAAACAGCCGTGACAATGCTAGAACGCCTATGCATTGGGACAACAAACCTAATGGTGGATTTACAGAAGGTACGCCTTGGATCGAACTGAACCCAAATTTCCCAGAGATTAACGTAGAGAGTGCACTGAGCGATCCAAACTCAATATTCTTCCACTATCAAAAACTGATTGAGCTGCGCAAAGCACACCCTGTAATCGTTTATGGTTCATTCACTCCGGTCTTTGAAGAGCATGACCAAGTGTTTGCGTATGTGAGAGAGCTGGATGGCGAAAAACTGTTTGTGGTTTGTAACTTCTCAAACGACAACCTGACACTGGATATGCCTGAACAATACCAAACTCAGACGCTTGATTGTCTCATCAATAACTATCAAACGATCACAGAGTTGTCAGCTAAGCTTGAACTGGCGCCGTATGAATCATTTGCTGTAAAACTGTAATCATACGTTAAATTCAACACACCAAAGGCAAGGTTCTCCTTGCCTTTTTTATTGCCCAAAGCCATCGATTCTCTCCAACATTTCACACCTTAGCCTAAGCAACCTAGCGCTTAGTTTTGAATGGTTTTCAACACCCAAAAATAGTTTGAGCCCGCCTTCACATTTCTCTATACGCGCCACTTCACAAAACTATGGCGATAGCCTGTAAAACAGCACTATATCGGCATTGCTATAGTTTTTTACTATATCAAAGATGCGTTTACCTATTTCTCAAAGGCCAAATTAGTCGATATTATTTTCAGCAGATAATAAGAACTGGTAGAAGCGTTTCCCGTTACGGATAACCTTCTTAATATGGAACAAGACTATGAAACCTCTATTAAAAACACTTTCAATTTGTACCCTTGCTGCTCTATGCAATGCTCCTGCTATTGCGATGGAAGAAGGCGAAATCACTATCTGGATTAATGGCGATAAGAGCTACGCTGGCCTTGCTGAAATCGGTAAGCAGTTTGAAGAAGACACAGGCGTTGCAATCAAGGTTCAATACCCAGATTCTCTAGAAGCGAAATTCCAACAGCATGCTGCAACAGGCGGCGGCCCTGACATCATCTTCTGGGCACACGACCGTTTTGGCGGTTACGCGGAAGCTGGCCTACTTCATGAACTAAACCCAAGCAAAGAGTTCAAAGAAAAACTTGTCGACTTCAGCTGGGATGCAGTAACAGTAAACGGCAAAATTGTTGGTTACCCACTGGCAATCGAAGCACCTTCTCTTATCTACAACAAAGACTTACTGCCTACGCCACCAAAAACTTGGGAAGAGCTAGCTGACATTCAAAAAGAGATGGCGAAGCAGAACAAGAAAGCGATCATGTGGGACGTGAAAAACGCGTACTTCACATGGCCGATGATCTCAGCGGGTGGTGCATTCGCATTTGAGAAAACAGCGACAGGTTACAACGCGAAAAGCACAGGTGTGAACAACGCAGCTGGCGTTCGCGGCCTACAGTTCCTAGTGGACATGGTTGACCAAGGTGTTGTTGATCCAAACATGGATTACTCTGTATCTGAAGCTGAGTTCACTAAAGGTGAAGTAGCAATGACCATCAATGGTCCTTGGTCTTGGGGTAACCTAGATAAGCTAGGCGTAAACTACGGTGTTGCTGAACTGCCAACATTGAACGGCGGTAAAGGTAACCCATTCGTAGGTATCCTAAGTGCGGGTATCAACGCTTCGAGCCCAAATACGGATCTAGCTGTTGAGTTCTTAGAAAACTACCTATTCCAAGACGACGCGCTAAAAATCATGAACGATGATAAGCCTCTTGGTGCGGTAACACTGAAATCATTCCAGAAGATTCTTGAGAGTGATGAGCGCATCAAGTCAACAATGACTAACGCAGAAAACGGCGAAATCATGCCAAACATCCCACAAATGACCGCTTACTGGTTCGCTGAGGGTGCTGCAATTGATAACGCAATGCAAGGCAAGCAAACCGTGCGCGAAGCGCTAGACACTGCTGCAAAACAAATTACTAAGTAAACCATTCCATAATTAATATCCTATGTCCTTTGGCACAGCAGTTTGCTGTGCCTTTTTTTGTTTTGGAACCTTCATCCTATGCAAATCCCAACACTCTACCTAAAAGGTACGTTTAATGGCTGGGGACTCGATACCCCACTTACAGCAATCAACGACCACACACTGCAAGCCACGTTATGCCTCTCTACAGATCAATACCGCTTTAAGATCTCCGATCTCGATGGCACCAAACAATGGACGCTATCAGGCCACCCCACCAAAGCCGTAGAATGTGCTCTAGAAAACGGGTTACCACTGGTTAACACTCAAGGTATTGGTAACGACCTACTCTTCACACCTCAAGCCGCAGGCCACTACACTGTGACCATTGACCTTGCATCTGACGCACCAGCCATGACTATAGAGCAAGGTGAACAGCAATCAGAAGCTTTGACGCAGAGACTACCTGTTGATATTGCATTAGAAGCAATCAAGGCCGAGCAACAAGAGTGGAGAAAGCCTAGCTTCGCTTTAGAGGCGAACGATCTTTTTGCTCAGCTTGCGATCACCGAAACAACGCCGTTTACTTTCGTGTTTGGCGACAACGTTGATGGCTACTATCACGGTACCACGCACACCTTCGTCAATAGTGGTAAATATCGCCATCATCAAGGTTGGTTGTTTGGTGGGTTTGCAAGCTTCATCAATCGCGTTATCAATGACAAAACCCAAGCAAAGCAAGCTTCCTTAATGCCTTATGGGCTTGAGCATCATTATCCATCGAGCCAAGACTGCTTGAGCTTGATGCAAGAGAAAAGACAGGTCGCAATTTCCGTTAAGAGCGATACTAAGCAGACATTAAGCCTACTGCCTGAACTCAATATTCCAAGCCATTACGTGCAGGTTCATCAGTCTCCTAACCACGTCATCCTAGAGATCGATGACCAGGTTTGTCCTGAAGGGTGCCCTAAGTTTGTCTCACTCATGGCCAGTCACGCTGTACAAGTTGAAGAGCTTTCGCCAGAGCAAGTCCGTTCTACCGCTGAGCCTATGCAGCTCTCTTCAAACAACATCAATCTGCTGTTCTCAACGAAAGAAAAGCAGACAGAACTGGTGCTGTACATAAGCTTTGCACATCAGCGACAAGAAGCTGAATCCATGGCAGAGGACGCAGCAGAGAAAGGTGCATTAGTTCGCCACCAGCAAGCGATTTACCAGTTCCTATGTAACAACTACTTGTGGACCAACGACGTTGAGTACAACAGAGCAGTAATGTGGGCACGTTTGGCCAGCCGTACCTTTGTGAGCCATGAGTTCGGTACTGGGATATGGGCTGGCTTACCTTGGTTTAAAGACTGTTGGGGACGAGATACCTTTATCGCGCTATCTGGTACCAGCTTGGTTAACGGATTCTTTGAAGAAGCGAAGGCCATTATTGAGAACTTCGCAGCAATGCAGATGACCGACGAATCTTCGGTTAACTTTGGTCGTATTCCAAACAGAGTCACCAGTAAAACTAACATCATCTATAACACCACAGATGGTACGCCATGGATGATTCGAGAAGCTCTGGAATACATCAACTACTCGGGAGACGAGGCCTTTGCTAAAGCCATCTACCCTGCTTTAAAACGCTTTATCTCAGGCGTAGAAAAGCATTACCTTGCGCAAGATGGCCTAATGAGCCACCGACATCCTGACACTTGGATGGATGCTAAAATCGACGGTGCGATTCCATGGTCACCAAGGGGGCCAAAAGCCAATGATATTCAAGCACTCTGGTTCGATAGCCTTCATTGTGCGATGGCTTTAGCTGATCTTGTTGGTGATGATGAAAGCAAACAGCAGTGGCAAACACGCGCTTCTCAAGTAAAGCAAAGCTTCATCAGCCAGTTTTGGAGCTCAGAGCAAGGTTGTTTAGCGGATCACCTAACCGATGGCGATAAGCCTGACTATAGCGTTAGACCAAACCAGCTAATGACAATATCGATTCCGCAGCAAGAGTCCCTGACTACGCCTGATATTGAGCAACACATCGTCAAAAATGCGGTCGATAAATTATTGTTCCCTTGGGGTATCTGTTCTCTGCAGCAGCAACATATTGACTTCCACCCCTATCACGACAATCAAAGCCAATATCATAAAGATGCGGCCTATCACAATGGAACGATCTGGGGCTGGAATGCCGGCTTTACCGTTACGGCGTTAACGCGATTCAAGCAACAAGACTTTAGCTACCAACTGTCTAAGAACCTTGCCAAGCAGATCCTTAATCAAGGATGTCGTGGCACCATGAGTGAAAACTTAGATGCCTACCAACACGACAATAACAAGTTGGTTGAATCTGGCACCTTTGCACAAGCTTGGTCGGTATCTGAGTACGCGAGAAACGCTCAGCAAGATTACTTAGGCTATCGCCCTCAATTGCTCGACAATCGTATTAATATTGCGCCTAAGCTACCTCAGCAGTGGACGCAATTTAACGCATCGCTACCTTATGGCGACAATAAACGAATTGTCTTAGATTATTCGTCAGATAATGAGGTAACTCGCTATGTTCTCTCATCGAGCGAAGAGTCGGAAGCGATGTCTGATATCGAGCTGGTTTTAAGCTTAGATATTAATAACCGTCACTACGCAGAAGTTCGTGCGCCTCTTGCGATTGATCTAGAGATCATCATTAATCAAGATAGTGGTGAAGTGACAACGAATACTTCTAAGGCGGCAGTAACCATTCATAACCAACCAAATTATGAACGGTTAGAAGGGCTTGAGTTTGCACAACCTGATATTTCAATCGCCCACAATAGTATGGTTAATCAGGACTACTTACGTAATAAAAGGGAAAATCAGGAATTCGCAGTAGCGAAAGACTAATAGTAAATAAAAAAGCCTGAACAAAAATATATCAAATAAATTGTTCAGGCTTTTTTCTAGTGGTTCATAATAAATCGAATAAAATCTGGAAAGCGTTTCGCCCAAGCAATTTCATTATGTTCATGCCCTTCTCCTTCCATATAAATAAGAGAGACATTGTCTTTATTTAATAAAAGATCGTTCATAGAGCGAGAACCGTCTAAATATACCTGAGCAAAATCTACGCTTGTATCTTCTCGTTTTTCATTGGTTCCCATATCCATATAGATCTTAACAGGAAGCTCAAACTCCAAACCAGAGGCATAATTAAAATATTCACTGTGGTTAAACCAAAACGCAGGTGAAAACACGCCTAGCGCACCGAATGCATGCTGATGCTTGCCACCGCCATACAAACTGATCAATCCACCCATAGAGCTGCCCGCTAAATAAGTGGAGTTACGTTGTGGCTGGGTTCGGTAATTACGATCAATATATGGCCTTAACGTATCAACAATAAAGTCGACGTAATCATCCCCTTCACCACCAAAATCACAAAGCTCATCTGGAATACCAAACTCACTGACCTGACTCGTCGCTTTCCAAGGCGAATACTCATTGTAGCGTCCCATTTTATCGAGCTCATCACTGCTGTCGATCGCCACTAAGATGATGCCATCTGTTTCACCTTGCTTCTGCATCTCATCCAAGGTGGTCTTTGCTTGCCAACACATACCGTAAGTTGCAGTAAGCTCATCAAACACATTTTGGCCATCGTGCATGTAGAGCACGGGGTAGTGTTTGTTGGATGTCACGTAATCGTAAGGGAGGTAAATTCGTAGGGTGCGAGTGCGGTTTAATTGAGGCATAGGAAACGCCTCAATCAACAGCAGGTCATCTTGTTCTGATTGTGTCATTGCAAAAAACCGTTAACTCTAGATAAAAAAATAGCGCCTATATTAGGCGCTATTCCTGTTCAATTACTTAGCGTTGACTGCTCGCACAAAGGCTTCTTGAGCCCCTTCAACATTCAGTGCTTTGGCTTCGTCTAATAGGCTGAGTGCTTTTGGCACATCACCAGACTTAACTGCATTTTGAATGGCAGAGATGTAGAAATCTTGAGTCTCTTGTTGAACACGGATTTGTGTTGTCGGCTTCTTCGTTTCAGCGACAACTGGTGCTGCGACTACTGCTGCAGGCGCAACAACTGGCTGGGCACGATAAGGGCGAAGTTTTAGAGTTTGAACTTCTAGCTCCAAGCGACCACCTAACTGTTTTGTGTAAACAGGGTCAGTTACCATTGGCATCACTTCACCAAACTCTTTGGCACGTACTTTGGCTGGGTGATCAACCTGAATCGCTTTACCTAATTGATCTGCTGGTGTGTAAACAACCATAAATGGGGTTTCGCTTGCATCGATACGCACGCGCTCAATATAGCTCGTGCGAGTAAAAGCATCTGATGCGCGAATTTTGAAATCTTCAAACTTCAGTGTTTTTACTGGTTGAAAGTTTTCATCCAATAGAATTGCTTCTGGTGCAAACACCGAGTCATCAATCATCAGGCTAGACAGCGTCACTACCATTTCTCCGGAGCGATCACTAAATCTAAAGGCCGCAAAATGGCTATTGCCTGCTGTAAAGGTACCGACAGGCGAGCCTAAGTCGATATCAAATTTTAAATCTTCATTGTCGTTAAGTTGGGCGTATGGAAATTGCGAAAAATCGCTACAACATACTTCTGCATTGGTTGGGGGCGTTAATTGTGTTTGTACTTGAGCATCTGAAGCACAACCGCTTAGCAAGGCACCTAGTAAAACGGCTAACATGGAGCTTTTATTTGTCATTGTAATCTCTCTCACTATTGGTTGTTAGTAGGGGGAAACGGAAAAAGGCAGCCAACCGGCTGCCCTTTACTATAAATGGTTTAGAACCAGATTTCAGTGTGAACACCGAATACAAATTGGTCTTTACCGTTTTCGATGCCGATTTGTGATGCACTTGCTTCATCGTCAGCTTTGATGTAGCTGATGTAAGGCTTCACTTGTGGGCGACCGAAGTAGTCTGAGTTAGCTGTGAATGCAGTTGCAACTTCTAAGTTGATGATGTTGCTTTCAACAGCGTCACCAGTACGACCCCAGTAACCTTCATCACCTTCTTCGTGACCGTAAGATGCAGTTGCTTCTAGACGAACATTGTCGTTCAGTTTGTAAGAAGGACGAGCTGCTACGATGTAACGAGTTAGACCTTCAGCACCCCAAAGTTGGTCAAGAGCTGTAATGTAAGTCACTTCTGTACCTAGTTGAACACGATCAGAAATGTTTAGTACACCGTAAGAAGTTAGGAATAGTGATTCAGCGTTGTCGTCACCGCCAGACCAGCCACCGAAGTTCACACCACGGTTTTGCATTACACCTTTACCGTAAGCGATCGCGTTTTGTGTCCAACCGTCTAGGCCGTAGTAGCTAGTGTTCAATGTTACAGAAGCACCGAAGCCGTCGTCATTCTCGCCGTCTAGAGCTTGCTGACCGTATTTGAAGTCAAAGTCTAGAGAACCGATACCTGCATCTACACCGTAGTAGTAAAGGTCTAGAGAAGATAGAGTTGCACGGTCTGCACCATTGTTAATTGAATCGTCAGTATCTGCCATCATGTAAGCGATACCAGCAGTGTTGCCGCCTAGCTTAGTTTGGATACCAGCACCGATACCAGAAGATTGCTTCCAGAACTCACCAGATAGGATACCTGCAGCACGGTTTAGGAAACGTTGACCACCCCAGATAGACGTGTCTTCGCCAAGAATGCCACCTAGCTCAACAAACGCTTCTTTTACTTCAAACTGTGCAGTCGTGTTATCTTTTTGGCTACCTGAAGAAGTGTACGCGTAAGAGTTACCGTTACCATATTCAGTACGTAGAACGTAGTCCGCCCACACACCATTTTGGTACTCTGAGTGCTTCTTAACTACAAATTCAACTTGGTTAGTACTCTTACCGTGTGTACCTGCTGTTTTGTAATCTGGCTTACCAAATTCAGTATCAACTGTTTTGCCATCTACAACGCGAACGTTAGAAGACATGTAACCGTGGATTTCCCAACCATCAGCAATCACGTCAGTTGGGTTAGCTACCTCAACTTCCATTGCCTCATCACCACTTGTTACATCAAGAGCTACTTCTTCTGCGTATACTGAGCCAGCCATTAGCGCGGTAGTCACTGCTGCAGCAATCAAACTTACTTTTTTCATTCTTAACTCCATTAAGGACGATTTATTTTTAGGTTTTATATTTTTGCTCTCTTGCGACAGCCAAAGGCAGTAATGGCGGACGTAAGATAGAGAGGTTTAGGGTTTCCCCTGATTCGTTTCAACGGGGTCAATATTAAGGGGGGCGCACAAGTTTGACTTCCTCCACCCCCAACTAAATTAAGGGGGATGAGAAGGGAGTAGAAAATTTACAGAACGGTATTTAGAAGAGTTAGATCACTTAATCTAGGAGGAGTAGACAGTACACAGATCTAATTATTCATATCAAATGAGATCCAGCTCAAATATATTGTTTGAACTTAATCGGTAAATTATTTTTTTAACAATAAATTCTTCTTGAAGTTGCTTGACCTTAAAGAGACAAAGCTTTTTACTAATAGTTCACCAAAGCTGTTTAACGATTAAGAAATAAAACAATGACTAGAACGCTCGGACGCCCATATCCACTCGGTGCAACGCTAGATGACACTGGCTGTAACTTCTCTATTTATTCCCCTGACTGCCCTAATCTCTCACTCGCCCTCTTTGACGAGAATGATGAATTTGTCACTTATAAATTAGAAAACGAATACGCCGGCATTAAGTACACCTTTGTTGAGGGTATCTCTGCAGGTCAAAAGTATGGCTTCATCGTTGAGACAGAAGAAGGGTCACTGCTGATCTCTGACCCTTATGGCAAGGCACTCAGTGAGCCACTTCATTATCAAACGCCTTATACGCCGGAAAAGAGTTTCGGTATGGCAAAGTGTGTAGTGACAGACGACAGCTTCGATTGGCAAGGCATTCAAGGGCCTAAGATTTCTCGCGAAGAGACGGTTCTATTCGAAACCCACGTCAAAGGCCTCACCAATCTGCACCCTGAACTAGAAAGCAGCAGCAAAGGGCGTTACATGGGGTTAGTCAGCCCTGAAATGCTCAGCTTCTACAAAGAACAGAACATCAACTCGCTGCAACTTTTACCGGTTGCTGCTTGTATGCACGAACCGCATCTTTTAGACATGGGCAAGGTTAACTACTGGGGTTACAACCCATACCTATTCATGGCTCCAGACCCTCGTTATGCAGAAAAAGACGCCGTCACTGAGCTCAAAACAGCCATCCGTGAACTTCACCGTAATGGCATTGAGGTTATCCTAGATGTTGTCTACAACCACACTGCGGAAGGTGGCGAAGGCGGTTGTACCTTCAACCTAAAAGCGCTCGATCATCGTCATTACATCAAGCACGGTTGTCACTACGCAAACTTCACTGGCTGCGGCAATACGGTTGACCTAACATACCAAGCATCACTTAATTTGGTGATGGATACGCTGCGCTATTGGGTGACTGAATTTAAAGTTGATGGCTTCCGCTTCGACCTCGCTGCAACGTTGGGTCGCCAAGGCGATCAATACAGTCCAGAAGCCGCGTTTTTCAAAGCAGTAGCTCAAGATCCAGTGTTGAAAGAGACCAAACTGATTGCTGAACCGTGGGATATTGGTCCGAACGGTTATCAAGTGGGTAACTTCCCACTAGGTTGGAACGAGTGTAACGACAAACTGCGAGACATTACCCGCAGCTTCTGGCGCGGTGATCAAGGCTATCTAAAAGAGTTCGCGACACGCCTAATGGGCTCACGCGATATCTACAGTGCCGCGCACTGGCCTTATAAGCTGACGGTCAACTACATCACTTACCATGACGGCTTCACCATGCAAGATCTTGTGTCTTACAAGCATAAGCACAATGAAGAGAATGGTGAGAACAACCGCGATGGTCACGGTGATAACCGCTCGGAAAACTATGGTGTAGAGGGTGAAACTGAAAATACCCTAGTGATCGCGACCCGTGAGAAACAGAAACGCAACTTCATGGCGAGTTTACTGTTTGCCTTTGGTATCCCACACATTCTGACGGCGGATGTGCTGTCTCATACCCAAAACGGCAATAACAACGCTTACTGTCAAGACAGTGAAACGAGCTGGCTAAGTTGGGAACCGAGCGAGCGAAAATCTGACTTTAAACAGTGGCTCTCTGACATGGTTTCAGCACGCCAAGAGTATATGGTGCCATTCATCAAGGCGTTTAGTGGCGAACAGCGTAACTCGAACCGAATCTTCTGGAGCCGTGTCGATGGCACGTTGATGGAGCACGATGACTGGAATCGACTCAGCTCTGTCGCTCTACATCTGGGAATTGGTGAAGACGGCGATGAGATGATCTACTTAATCAACCAAACCAATGCGCCAGCTCGCTTTAAACTGCCAAACGACAGAGAGCAAAACTGGGTAACGATCTGCGATACCAATTCTCACAACGTAAAACCAGGCTCTGCAGAAGGCGAAATGCTGCTTTCACCAACGTCGATGGCTATTCTGCACTTTACAGCGCCTAGCCAAGAGAACAACGCAAACACATAGAAAAACGCTCAATATAAGAACGATTTACATAAAAACCAATTATATTTATAGCTGGTTTTTTTATTCGGTGAATATCACAAATCCGTTTCTTTTATATGGAATCATTTGCATTGATGTGATTACGAAAACTGTTTAGTATGCTGCCACTATAAAAATGAATCTATAACGTCTTTGGATATCATGGCTTTACCTAAAACATTAATTCGTCTTTTCAAACCTTATATTGTTTTACTCACAGGAGGGATGATCTATTTAGCGGCAGCTCAGTTGGAGCGGATGGAGAACTCAGCGCGGGAGCAGTCTGCTTCTAACATCCGGATTGGTAACTCTATTATTCGATCTAATATTGAAGCCACTTTTGGCAAGCTCTACCTCCTCGAAACCAGCTTAGAACAAGGTCAAACGGCCTCAAAAAGTGCCTTCATCAAACTGAGTGAAAACATCCTCAAACGCACACCTAATTTCTCCGATATCGTCTTATATCATCTAGATACCAAGCAATACCTCTCTAGCCGCGACTTATCCCTCCCCTCGTCGACACTAAGCAGCCTAACATGGCACCGAATCGATAGTGTCGCAGAAGATTTCTATATCTCTTCCGTCTATCAAAAGACGGATGGACGCTGGGTATTCGCGGTTAAACACACCATTTCAGACCGCCCGAAAGAGATATGGATCGAATTTGATCTTCTTCACACCACCCAAGGTTTACGTGATCTCAAAACACTGAATAATGGTTACATATTTGTCGTCGACCGCTCAACGGAAAGGCTGATCTTCCACCCAGACCCAACACGAGTAGGCACAAAATCGATCAGTTTTCATGCGGGAATCAGCCACCAGCTATCCTTGGGGCAAACCTCTGGGCAGCACGAGTACTACTATCAAGATCACTTTAAAGTATCGGTTTATGATGCAGACAACAGCCTAAACTGGGTATTCATTGCCGGTACCGATCGACAAGACATACTGACGAGCTCACATCAGTTTACCTTGACCGCGATTGTGCTTGGTTCACTACTACTACTCTGGATTGTCGCCAATTACCTAATTCACAGGCTCAACCTAGCGCTTTCACTACTCAATCAAGTGGATGACATAGCGGGCTTTAAACGCCAGCTTAAATCGGTAATCAATCACTTCTGCTACAACAATGGCATTCAATTTTGTCTCTATGATTCAACGAGTCACGCATTTAGCACGATCGATTACCATGGAAACAAGCGCATTGTGCATACCAATCAAGCCCTAGCACAAAGCTTACTGCCAGATAGCCTAATCTACCGCAATGGAAGCTATGCTGACTCACTGGCTCGAAGCCTTAAAATTACCGAGCGCCACTACTGTATTCCACTGCATTCGCGCAAACAGTTGCTCGCTGTGCTCTACATCAACAGCACATTCCCTATTAGCCGCTCTATTCTGCGTATGGTTCGAAGTGCTACTGAAACATCATTAGCGAATCTTCTATTGCATCATCAACTAAGTTGCAAAGACCTGATGACTCAGCTTGATAACAAGAACAACTTCAATGCTGCCTTAGCTTCTCATCTTAATGAACCTGATACCTTTGTCGCTCTACTGGATATTGACCATTTCGAGCACCTGAATAACGCTTATGGCGAAACCATCGGTGATAGCTTGATTAAGAACACAGCCGAAGCCATTCGCTCCAACTTTCCAAAACCAAAGAGTTTGAGTTTGGCACGAATGGGTGGCAAAGAGTTTGCCATTCTTTTTAAAGCCAACAACGAGAATGATGCTAGAACCCAGCTAGACCAGTGCAGGATATCCATTGCATCAAGCACAATTAAGACGCCTGATATTGATCTATCAGCCAGCGTCAGCATAGGGTTTTCTTTGCTCGAAGGGGAGTCAGAACCCGCACTGGCGTTAGCGGAACAAGCCAAAGTGATTGCTCAGCAACTAGGCCGAAACCGTGTCGAAGGTTATTTCAAACCTATGTCACCGGAAGACTCAG
The DNA here is from genome assembly GCF_000695685.1 of Vibrio fortis. Lineage (GTDB taxonomy): Bacteria > Pseudomonadota > Gammaproteobacteria > Enterobacterales > Vibrionaceae > Vibrio > Vibrio fortis_A. Next base: position 183,442 of record NZ_JFFR01000012.1, read on the forward strand.
CTTCCTCCGCTGCTGCATAAATCCGATAAAGCGAACAAAAGCACCGAACTCCCTATTCGGTGCTTTAGTTTTTTCTGAAACCGACTACAATGCCTCTCCGGTCAAATCCAACGCAGTCATTCGCTCAATAGAAAGAACCTACCCATGATAAAGCTCAGTCATCGACTTCAATCTATCAGTGACCTCATTACTAAACCCTATGACCATATCTGGGATTGCTGCTGCGATCATGGCCACTTAGGTATGCAGCTATTGATTGAACAAAAAGCGTCAAATATTCACTTCGTCGATATTGTTCCCAGCCTAATGACCGAGCTGGAAGCAACTCTTAGTCAGCACTTTGTCGATGACAACCTGGGTAACCAAGATAGCGAAACCGCTCAACAGTGGTACGTGCACTGTATGGACATGAGTCAGCTGCCGCTTGCTGTCCACAAGGGCAAACATCTGGTTGTCATTGCGGGTGTCGGCGGAGAGCTAACGCAGACGCTAATAGAAGCCGTCATTTCAAATAACCCGAATATCTCCTTAGATTTTCTACTGTGTCCAGTGCATCAACTGTTTGAGCTGCGTGAGTATCTCGGGAAAGGTGACTTCTCAATGATCGATGAAAAGCTCGTGGAAGAGAATCGACGCTTCTATGAAATACTGCATGTGACTTATCAGCCAAGTGGCAACGAGTTAGCAGGTACTCACTTACACCAACATAAAGTGTCTCCTGTCGGCAACAAGATTTGGTTACCCAACAGTGAACAAGAACAACACGTAATCGAGAAATACAAACAGCGTACCTTGCAACACTATCAGCGCATCTCTTTTGGTTTAGAAAAGCAAGGAAAGCCTAATTCGGTGGCTCATATCATTGAGCACTACCAAGCCGTTTAAATAGCTAGAACTGCAAATCGAAGACAAAGAAAAAGCCGATTGGAATCAATCGGCTTTCTTGTGTCTGGCATCAATGACGTAGGCTATTGCTTACTGCTATACACACCATCAAGGTACTGGTCTTTCTCTTCCCAGGTTCCGTTTAACCAACCGTGGAAACGACGCTTGAAGACTTTATCTTCAAAGTAGTTGCCGTCTAGGTTTTCATCCATTGGGTGTACTTTAATTCGCACCACAATTTTGGTCATCTTACCTTTAAGCATGTCCTCAAATGGTGATTCTTGATTCTCTGGATACGCCAGTGTCACATCAACGACACCATTGAGCATGTGACCCATATTAGAAAGAGCAAACGCCACACCACCCGTTTTTGGCTTTAGTAGATGTTGGTAAGGAGTTTTCACTGTCGCCAGTTTATCAGCATTCACTCGCGTGCCTTCGACAAAGTTCACCACAGTCGTTGGGTTGTTTTGAAACTTCTGACAAGATTTCTGAATCGCATTGAAATCATCGTTGCGGCGCTCTGGGTTTTTAAGCAGAAACTCGCGCGAGTGCCTTCTCATAAACGGCATATCCAAGCCCCAACACGCCAAGCCCACAAACGGTACATAAAGAAGGTCGTGCTTAAGGAAGAACTTCGGCATTGGCATTCTGTCTTTCATCACCGAGGCTAAAACCACAATATCCGCCCAGCTGCGATGATTCGACATCATCAAATACCACTGCTCTTTTGATAATTCCTCACCTCCTTCAATTTGCCAATCGATACGGTTCATCGAAGACAAAATACCGAGATTCACAGTCGCCCAAAGCCAAAATACAGCATCAGACGCACGGTTAGACAATTTAGTTACCGAGGCAACAGGAATGAGCAGTTTAATCAAGGCAAGCAAAGAGATCAGCACCGTTATCACGGCAGTGTTGATAGTCACCAAGGTAACACTGATGACTAAACGGATGTTATCTAACATATTGGTAAACAGTAACTTAACGAAATTCGGTATAAAACAGGAGCACATATTATACCTTTTTCACAGCCTCTCTATCTACCGATTGAAATATTTATGACATATTTACCGAGTGGTCATAGCAGTTAGAGTTTAGCGAATTTGTCACGCCATTGGGTGGGAGCCAAGTTAAAAGTCGCTTTAAAGTGCTTGCGAAAAACACTCTCAGACCCAAAGCCTGCTTGCTCTGCCACTTGGTGAATTGGGTGGTTGGTAGACTCTAACAATCGCTGACTGAGTTTCAAACGCTGTTGAAGTAACCATTCACCAAACGAACACCCATACGCGGCTTTAAACTGACGGGTAAACGTACGTCGACTCATTGCACACAATGAAGCGACCTCATCTAGGTTGTATGACTTGGTTAGGTTCTGCTCTATCTCTTGAATTACACCTTCAAAACTAATTGCCTGAATTGGCTTGGTTTGTATCGGCGTCGGAATGTATTGCTGTTGACCACCAGAGCGATACGGGGCCGTGACCATGATACGCGCAAGCTGAGTCGCGACCTCAGTCCCACATACTTTCCTAATAATATGCAAGCAGCAATCCAACGCAGCTGCGGTACCCGCTGAAGTAATCGTGCTCTCGTTATCGATAAACAGAGGCTGTTCATCGAATTCAACTAAAGGAAAGCGCTCCTTGAACTGTTGACTAAAGGCCCAGTGAGTCGTCGCCTTCTTGCCGTCGAGTAACCCCGCTTCCGCCAACACAAATGCACCCAAGCAAAGCCCGACTATGGTTTTGCCTTGCGAATGACACAATATCAGTTCATCAATCAGAGCTTTCGGCACCTGAGGTAAAGAGTTGGGCCAACTCGGCACTACAATAATGTCGCAATCGCGGGCGCGCTCAATCCCCTCTTCTATACTGATACCAAAGCCTGATCCCGAGGAGAACTCAGCCCCAGAGACACTGCACAAGCTCACTGAAAACTTGGGTTGCTGCTCAATGAATACATCTTGAAAAACTAAACAGGGAACCGACAAATGAAATGCGCTGATCCCTTCAAACGCGATCACAGCGACTTTTACAGGCTCAGTAGAAGACGAAAGCATAAAAATGACCTCAATAGAACAATGGCCCAATTTGAGCGATAGATTACCTTAAACACGGTATTACACTTTTTCACTCTGCACCATAATTGTTGGACAGTAATTCATCGGAGCAGACATCATGAAAATTCATCACCTTCGCAGTGCCACTTTTATTATTGAATCAGGCCAATACCGTATTCTGATTGATCCGATGCTAGGTGAAAAAGGCTCACTGCCTCCGTTCTCTGTATTGCGCTTCAAAGCAGCCAAGAACCCAACCGTAGACTTACCCGCCAATGCAGGGCCATTACTTGATATGGTGACTCACGCTTTAATCACACACAGTCAAACCTTTGGTTTCAAACCCCTACAACATGGTGACCACCTAGACACGGCAGGTGAGGCTTTCTTGGTTAATAACGGTATTGCCGTCGCAACACCAAGCAAAGACAAAGCTTACTTAGAGAAGTATGGGATTACCGTGAGTCACGGTTTAGACAGCTGGGTCGAGACGGATTATCTAGAGGGGAACATCACCGCGGTGCCTGCGCAACATGGTCATGGCTGGATCCATAAAGTGATGGCAAATGGCTGTGGATTCTATTTAGAGCTTCCAAATGAACCATCAATTTACATCAGTGGTGATACGGTACTGACTGACAACGTGAAGCGTGCGCTAACTGAGCTAAAGCCCGATATTACTGTGGTCGCAACTGGTCAAGCTCAAATGGATGTGGGACAGCCTCTGTTGATGCCAACCGATGAAGTGATGGAGTTTATCCGCCTCTCGCCAGGTAAAGTGATCGCCAATCATATGGAAGCGTTGAATCACTGCCCTATCGAGCGTTCAACATTAAAGCAGACGCTTGAGCATCATCAGTTAGCTGACAAGGTGTTGATTCCTGAAGATGGTGAAACACTAGAGTTTTAAATAAGAGATATTAACTTTAAATATCAAAATTTCTGTCTCCAAAAAGAACAAACCCCGCGTAATGCGGGGCTTGCTCTAGGCAGTGTCTGTTTTTTTAGAAGCTGTAAGCAACAGAAGCTTTGAAGTTACGACCTGCTTCGTAGCTGGTGTACTTCTCAGAACCCCAAGAGATACCAAAGCCTGTGTGCTCAGCGTACTTCTTATCAAATAGGTTATCGACAGCAAGGTTAACTGACAGGTCCTTAGCAAAATCTGGAACGTAAGCCGCCCAAATGTTGTGAGTACCGAAGCCAGCACGTTCAATCTTCACGCCATCTTCATCTGTGTAGTCATTACCCGGAACAAAACGTGAATCCCAACCAAACACTAGCTCGTTAGATAGGCTGTAGTTGAAGCCCGCTTTAATGTTGTGGATGCCAGTCTTGTTCATGTGGCTTGTTGTGCCATCTTTTAGACTAGTTTGGTCACCGTCAGAGAACGAGTGGTTTGCGTATAGCGCAAAGTCATCGATGCTGTAAGTAAATACTGTCTCTACACCCCAAACTTCAACATCGTACTGGTTTGCCAGTGTTGTGTTGTTTTTCGTTGGGTGCATTTGGTTATCAAGATCGTACTGGTAAGCCGTGAAACCTAGGATTGCATGATCAGCTGCAAGCAAACCAGACAGATCGTAATCGAAGCCCGCTTCATAGTTATTACCTGTCATCGCCTTAGTATCCGCTTGATTTACATCACTTGCGGCTTTCATGGTTAGCGTTTCAGGAAGTGCAGCACCCTTGAATAGACGACCGTAACCAACGCGTAGTCTTAGATTGTCTGTTGTTTGGTGTTCACCTTGGAATTTCGGTGAAAGTTGGTCGTACTTACCAGAGAACACGCCACCTAGTTCGTGCACGTCATAACGAAGACCTGTCACAAAACGGAAGTCACTGATTTCAAAGGCGTCTTGAGCGTAGATACCGTAAGCAGTAACGGTACCACCATCCATGTCGTAGTTCTTAGTTTCGCCTGCTTTAGTACCTGAAGTGTAAGTACCTAAACCAGAGTCAATCCACTGTTTCGCTTTGTAGCCTTCAACACCATAAGTCAGCTCATGATCACCGACCCATGAGATATTACGGATATCACCACCAATGGTTGTTACATTGTATTCACGATCTGGAATAGATAGTTCGCCGTCTTTGGTGAATACCCAGCTACCTGATGAATTATCCCAGTTACCGTAGTCTTCAGTTAGTGCATCACGGTCCATGTACTGACGGTTGTAGTACAGGTCAGTTGTTAGGTTTACAAGATCGCTGCCATTGTCGTAATGGTGGTTTAGTGTCACTGTATCGCGGCTGATTGCATGGTAGTTATGCTCATCATCTGCGTATAGCGCACCCGCTTTTTCACCTGATAGTTGGCGCTTACCACCATCTTCGTATTTGTTGAATGTCAGCTTAAATTCGTTGGCGTCGTTTGGAATAAATACCACTTTCGCCAAGCCAGACTTTAACTCACCTTGCTTAGATGTAACGTCATCTTCGCCAGGGATATGTAGGTCACCATCTTCAGAGTAGTTAGCGATACCCATGAACTGCAGTTTGTCGTTTAGCTTCGCGTAAACAGCTACGTTAGTAGTGAAGCGCTCATAAGCCGTTTGGTAGCCAGTTTTAACACGTGCGCCAACCGTTTCGTCACCACGTAGTAAGTCACTCGGATCTTTTGTTTCGTAGCTGAATGAGCCGTTAATCGCACCCGCACCAGAAAGAACAGAGTTACCACCTAGAGTGATTTCTGCTGATTTCAGCATTGCAGGATCAAACGTCTGGTCACCTGAGTGGTGGAACAATTGACCTTCTTGGCGAGCACCATCGATGGTAACAACCGAGAACTTGTCTTCCATACCACGGATGAAAACTTTACGAGAGTAACGAGCGTTACCATCGACCGTTACGCTCGGCATGGTATTCAGAACATCTTTAATGTCTGACGCTTGTTTCTGTTCCAGAGTATCAGAGTTGATCTCAGTTTGAACGTGTTGATCTAGGGCGGAACCGACAACAACGACGGTTTCATCGGCAGCTTGGGCAGCAAAAGTAGTAAGTGCAACGGTAATCGCTGCAGAGAGTGACTTCAGTTTCATAATGGTACTTATATTTTATAAACAACAACAAGAGCGGTGCATAATACACGATGCAAATGATAATTCATCTCATTTACATTCTTTACTTTTCTATGCTTTATTTTTATAAAATCACAATGTAGTATTCACCAAAGTTCACCGAACTCTTGTTTTTTGAACTGAATATTTCAAAAAATCCTAGAAATAGGTAGCCATCAGTCTCTATCTGGTGGCTTTTTAAAAGAAACCCGCACTAAACCAACCCAAATCGCTCGAAATAAGCCAATAATTACCAACAGGAAAATCAAAGAATTGAATACAATGCCACATTGCCATTCAATTATTTGGTTATGTTCTGGTTTGGACACTTCACAATAATTCGATGGCTTAACTTTCCTTACCGCGCTTACATGTCGTTACGCCAGATAACAGATGCCCTTGCTATGATGATTCACGTCATAACAAAACCGCCATCATCGCTATCGAAAAATTCTTATGAAAACTCTTTACCAACTTTCGGACTCTGACTTTGAACAATACCTGCTTTCAATCAAACCCATAGTCAGAAGAAGTGCCAAATCTCAGCGTGAAATAGAACAAGTTGCTATCGAGTTTGGTTATCAATTTACCGATAGCTATCACTACCAAAATCAGACCACAAAGGTTTCTCTGCTTTGCCCAAGTTGCAACCACATCGTCTTTAAACAACCTCGCTCAATACTCACCAACCCTGCTTGTCCTAGCTGTAAAGTGGCAACCAAAACAAAGCCATCCAACAACAAGGCCACTAACCGCTCAATTCGGCTTGATGACTTGATATCGACCCAAGGCTCAAAAAAGCTCGCTAAAGCAATTAGGGATTCCAAGACCTAAAAATAAGTCACTTAGACTCAAACAGGTCATAGGAAAATAAATCACAGTGTGTCATATTGACTCTTAAGTCAGTTAAAAACATTCTCAAACCCCACTTGATAACGATTATCATTATTGGCATGTAACCTGCTAATATTAAGTCAGACTCTTTGATTATGCTTATTAGAGCCTTGCTATCGAGGCACTCAATAGGAGATTAAGATTATGACAGAACTACCCCACGGCTTAGTATCAGGTACAGTGATTGAGAGAACTGATTGGAACCATCAACTTTTCTCGATTGAAGTGAAGGCGCCTGTCTCCAGTTATCTTGCAGGACAATTCACCAAACTAGGGCTCGAAAACGAGCAAGGAGAATTAGTCAGACGCGCCTACTCAATGGTGAATGCTCCTTCACACACTAAGGACCATCAACATTTAGAATTTCTGATAGTGAAAGACTCTGACGGACAACTGTCTCCGAAACTCCACCAGCTTCAACAAGGTGATGAGGTATTTGTTGGGCGGGATCCTAGTGGATTTATGACGCTCGAGGAGATCCCCTCGACCGCGAAAGACCTATGGATGTTGTCAACAGGTACCGCAATTGGCCCCTTCCTATCGCTTTTAGAACAGCTTCAACAACAAGAGACACCTCTGTCGTTTAAACACCTCATCCTCGTTCACGCGGTAAGGACTCAAGCAGATCTAACCTATCAAGAACGTATCCAAACATTCATCCAACACTTTCAAGGAACGCTTCATTATGTGCCAATTATTTCACGAGAATCCGTTACCGGAGCTTTGCGCGGACGAATCCCAAGTCTGTTACTTGGAGGCGACCTTGAGCAAGCCACGTCTGTCACTATCAATAAAGAGCGTAGTTTCTTCTACCTTTGCGGCAATCCAGAAATGGTTCGCGACACCAGCACAACCTTAAATCAGCTCGGATTAGAAAAGCACCTACGTCGTAAACCCGGTCAATTCAGTAGCGAAAATTACTGGTAACCCGAACTCATTCTCTTCAAATTCAATGGCAAAAGGATCACTTTATGGCCCATTTACGTATTCCAAAAACACTGGACGATTCAACGCTCAACGCCCTTTTTCACCAAAGACAATATTCCAGCGGCACTACTCAACCGCCACAATACCGCCGAGGGTGTGTTTGGGCAGATCTGTGTAATGGAAGGGACTGTCACTTTCTATGGCTTTGCTAATGCTGATGCTATAGAGCCAGAGCAGGTCATCGTGATTGAAGCGGGTCAATTTGCTACGAGCCCTCCTCAATACTGGCACCGTGTTGAACTCAGTGACGACGCGCAATTCAACATTAACTTTTGGTCTGAAAAAGAGACTAAGAAGATGTTCAACACTCGTAAATAACAGTGTGCTTTTAAGATCTTCAATAACGAGTAGCCCTATAAAACCACAAAATAACCATAATAAAAACAATGACTAATCATGATAGACAACACATCTAAAGTGGCGCACACTGCGTGAATTGATCATTTTGATACTTATTATTGATGTTTAAGGTAAGAGAGGAAGCCATGCTCAACATTGCTTTTTTTAGCTCAAAGTCATACGACGAAAAGTCATTTACACTGGCGAAAGGTGAACTCAAGGCTGAGTTTCATTTTCACGATTTTCGTTTAACCACCACGACAGCGAAGATGGCTCACGATTGTGAAGCAGTGTGTGCCTTTGTAAACGATGATTTATCTCGCGACGTTTTGGAAGTATTGGCTCAAGGTGGCACTCAGCTTATTGCAATGCGTTGTGCAGGCTTCGACAAAGTTGACCTCGAGGCGGCAAAAGAGCTTGGTCTTCAGGTTGTTCGCGTTCCAGCTTATTCGCCAGAATCCGTGGCTGAGCACACCGTCGGCATGATGATGTGTTTAAACCGAAAACTGCACAAGGCATATCAGCGTACTCGTGACGCGAACTTCTCTCTTGAGGGCTTGGTTGGTTTCAACTTTCACGGTAAAACCGTCGGTGTCATCGGTTCAGGCAAGATTGGCCTCGCGACCATGCGTATCCTGAAAGGCTTGGGAATGAACATTCTGTGTTACGACCCATACCCTAACCCACTTGCTGAAGAGCTGGGTGCAAGATATGTCGAGCTGGATGAGCTATATCAACACTCAGACGTGATTTCTCTGCACTGCCCTATGAGCAAAGAGAACTATCACCTACTTGATGCGACAGCATTTAGCAAAATGAAAGATGGTGTGATGATCGTGAATACCAGCCGTGGTGAACTGCTGGATTCTACGGCTGCGATTGAAGCTCTAAAACAGAGCAAGATTGGCGCACTAGGCCTTGATGTTTACGACAACGAGAAAGAGCTGTTCTTCCAAGATAAATCTAACGATGTGATTGTCGATGATGTATTCCGTCGTTTGTCTGCATGTCACAACGTACTATTCACTGGCCACCAAGCGTTTCTGACTAAAGATGCTCTATCAAACATTGCCAACACAACGCTAGGCAGCATTACTGCTTACTTTAGCAATGAAAAGAGTGGCAATGAGCTTATCGAGCTATAACCGATAGCTCTAGATACGAATGACCACGAGCTGACTTGGAACTCGTGGTTCATTAAAAGATCTTAAATACAGAAGTGGCAGTTTTCCGTATCTAAGCCATGCATACCATTTCGAATCGCCAAATGTTCATTACCCGCATCGATACCCATTTGGTACCCCTCACTCAATAGCGACTGGTCCATGGTCAACCTTTTTACTCCAAAGTTCTCTGGTGGGGCGATCACTTTGATCTTGGCATCCTTCGGTGGGTTACGAATAAACTCTAGCGACTGGTTATAGTTTTCAGCGCGAACCGCCATCGATTCTGCAATATTTGGATACTTTGAAAGCAGCTTTTTGATCACCCACTGATACTTTTGTGGCTTCATCTGATAACTCAATGGATGCGACAAAATCACCGTAATATCACGTGCACCGCGACGATAAGCTTCTCGAACGGGGATAGAGTCCGCAACACCACCATCGGTATAACAACCACCTGAAAAGCATGGCGTTTCTCGATAAGCAATAGGTAAAGCTGTTGTCGCCTCTACAACATTGGATAGATTTTCTGGATTGATTTGGTAGTAGTTCGCGTTGCCAGTTTCAACATTAGTCACCGCTGCATAAAACGGAATGCCGCCAAATAGACGGCTGTAATCTAATGGGTAACGTAAGTTCGACTCTTCCCACAACCATTTCACGTCTACCAAATTGCCACCCTTAGCAAAACGCGCTGGGTTAAAAAAGGCTTTGTCTGTCGCCATAGTGGTGATCACATCTAGGCTACGACGAGGGGCATGAGACAGATAGCCGATCAAGTTGGAAACGCCGGCCGACACACCGAATGCAAAATCATACGGTTTAAATTCTTCCGCCATGAATGCATCTAATACACCCGCTGCGAAAATACCTCGCATGGCGCCGCCTTCTACAATCAGTGCTTTCTTACTCATTTTTCTACTCTATTTACTGCTCTAAAACTGATAAAAGGAATAGTAAAACTCGCTAGCCCCAAATGATAATGGGATAAATGTATAGATTCGATAGGCAAAATCTATCGACAAAAAAGCCGCAGACGAAATCGCCTACGGCTACAAAGATTTAAATAAGACAGATTTATGAAGGTCAGTTAAGAATGGCAGAGCCGAGTTTGAGTGTCGCGGCTATGTTTCGTGCTGTTCGAGTTAGGTTGATTTCTGCCTCTTTCAATACTTGCTCTAGCGGCTGAGGAGAACGTACTGTGCCAAAAAGCGATCCCATCGCAGAGTAGAGTTCATCGACTTCAGTGCCCAGCGAACCCGCAATTCCTATCGTTGGGATACCCTGCTTTTGTGCTCGCAGCGCAATACCAAAAGGGGTTTTACCTTGCAGGGTTTGGTTGTCCATCTGCCCTTCTCCAGTTACAACCAGTGAAGCACCTTTAAGTACCTCGTCAGCATTAAGAGTGTCGAGCACCATCTCAATACCAGGCTTTAACTGCATCGCAAACAGCAAGCTCAACCCCATTGGCGTGCCACCCGCAGCCCCATAACCTGATATTTCTAGGGTGTCGGCTTTGGCAACGCTAGGATGTTGTTGCATGGCAACGGTCGCAAAGTGGTGAAGAGCCGAATCCAACGCTTGTACTTGTTCAGACGATGCCCCTTTCTGTGGACCAAAAATATGACTCGCACCATTTTCGCCGCAAAGTGGGTTTGCAACATCACAGGCAACTGTTAGGTCAATATTGCGCAAGCGCTCATCTAGTTCTGAAAGGTCGATAGACGTTAGCTGAGACAAAGCAAATCCACCTAACGCGATCTCCTTACCTTGTTCATCCAGCAGTTTTCCTCCTAGTGCCTGAACAATACCTGCACCGCCATCATTGGTCGCACTGCCGCCTAACCCAAGTATGATCGCCTCTGCACCTTGCTCAATCGCTTCAAGCATTAATTGCCCAGTACCAAACGACGTCGCTAGCATTGGGTTACGCTTATCTGGAGCTAACAAATCCAAACCGGACGCTGCGGCAATCTCAACAAGAGCAGTGCGCTTTGGGTTACTGGGTGAAGGCTCTAGCATTGCCCATTGCGCGGCAACTGTATTACCAAGCGGGCCCATAACTTCAGTGGTGTACTTGTTACCCGACAATCCCTGAAGCAGCACATCGACAGTGCCTTCTCCGCCATCAGCTAGGGGAAGTGCAACATACTCTGCATCCGGAAACACTTCTCGAAATCCGTTTTCAATACATTTCGCCACAGAAGCAGCGTCTAATGACTCTTTGAATGAGTCTGGTGCGATAACTATTTTCATAATTCGTAGATCCAATAAGCCCCTAGGAGTGATCGATGAGCCAATCAAACGATAGGGGCAGTATAACCAGAGATGCGGTATTAACTTGCTGCTGCAGCTTTTACTTGTGACTTCTCTTTAGATTTTAACCAAACCATAATCGCGCCAAGTACAGCAATTGGTACTAATGGGTCGATCATCGTGCCGCCCTTACCAAACACTAAGTTCAAAATCATGATGATAGATGCACCAATTGCCCAAGCAATCGTTGATGAGACTGACCAGATCTTGATTTGATCGGTTAACTCAGTGATACCAAGAGTACGGTTAATGATATGGAAGTAAGAGTCGTTTAGGTGCGAGAAACCAACAGGGCCAACCGCACATGCTAGCGCAACGAATACAGGGTCAAGGCCAAGTGTTTCAACCAATGGTAGTGTCATCGTTGCTGCTACCATCATTGATGCCGTTGCTGAACCTTGAATTAGACGAAGCATAGAAGCAATCGCTAGTGGTACCAATAATGGTGGAATACCGCTGCTTGCGATAGCATCAGCAACCTGTGGACCAGCACCTGATGCTTTAAGAACTGCACCCATAGCACCACCACAACCAGTCACAACAAGGATTAGGCCCGTTGTAGAAAGTGCGTCGTCCATTGAACCCACCATGTCTTTGCGTTCAATTTTCATCGTTAGGCCATAAAGCGCCATCAGCACACCAATACCCACTGCAACTACAGGATTACCTAGCAGTGACAAAACAGTATGCAGCGCAGTGTCACCCTTACCTACTAACGTGTTAATTAAGATAAGCGCAATAGGAATCAGAATTGGACCGAAAGATAAGAAGTTGCTTGGAAGCTCTTTGTCATCAGTCGCTTCTACTTTTTCTAGGTTCGCCCAATCGGCTTGGTTAGTAATCCAAGTTTCACCATTTGGCACACGGTAGTACTCGTTGCCAACACGACGAATATAGATCATCGACAATAGCATCATAGGGATTGAAACCATTAAGCCCCACAACATGTATTGACCAAGGTCGACACCAAGAATTCCTGCTACAGCCACCGGACCTGGTGTAGGTGGTACAAGAGCGTGAGTGATAAGGAGGCCAAGTGCTAATGTAACACCAAGACCAACGGCAGATTTACCAGTGTCACGTGAAATTGCGCGAACAAGAGAATGCAAAATAACGTACGCGGAATCACAGAAGACTGGAATCGCCACTAGCACACCAGTAAAGCCAAGCGCTAGATCTTCTCGACCTTTGCCACACAGCTTAACGAAGGTTTTCGCCATACGAACCGCTGCACCAGAGCGTTCAAAACACGCGCCCATAATCACGCCAAACGCGATGATTAGACCGATACCGCCAAGCACGCCGCCAAAGCCTGCTTTAATTGCATCAATCAATTCAGTTGGTGCCATTCCTGCAAATAGCCCCATGATAATGCTTGAAATAACCATTGCGAGTGCTACTGGAATACGCGTTTTTATGATCATTCCCATCATGGCAATAATACCAATCACAATGCCTATCAATGCTCCGTCCATTTTTAATTTCCTTTTGTTTCTTATTTTGTAGGGAAGTACTGTGGGCAATTCGATCTACCCACAGTGCTTTCTATGCAAGCGATTTATTCGTTGTTAAATCGTCGAATTATTTATTTTTTAATCGGTTCTTAATTGAATTGCCTGATTAGAGATACGGCTTGACCCAACCGAGACCTTGTTCTGTTGTTTTTCTTGGGTTGTACTCACAGCCAATCCAACCTTGGTAACCTGAGTCATCCAAAACATTGAATAGGTGCGGGTAGTTCAGTTCACCTTCCGACGGTTCATGTCGTTCGGGTACTGATGCGATTTGGATATGACCGGTATAAGGTGCAACATCGCGAATCAATGTGCTTAGGTCACCATCCATAATTTGTGCGTGGTATAGGTCGAGCTGCAATTTCACGTTTGGACGATCCACTTGCTTGATAAGCTCTACAGCTTCACGTTGATGCGCGACAAAATAGTTCGGCACATCGCGGTTGTTGAGAGGCTCAATCATCAGCTCAATGTCCTGCTCTGCGAACTTGTCAGCTGCATAGCGGATGTTCGAGATGAAGGTATCAACGTGCTGTTCACGTGTGAAACGTGCATCAACGATGCCAGACATGGCGTGAACCTTTTTACAGTTCAGCGCGTTGGCATACATCAGTGCAGTTTCAACACTTGCTTTAAACTCTTCCTCACGACCTGGGATAGCTGCAAAGCCACGCTCACCCGCATCCCAATCGCCCGGAGGCATGTTGAACAAGGCTTGTTCAAAGCCGAACTGCGCCATCTTGTTTGCGAGATCTTGTGCTTCAAATGGGTATGGGAAAAGGTATTCCACCGCTTTGAAACCCGCTTGATGCGCCTTCTCAAAACGCTCTAGAAACGGTACTTCTGTGAATAGCATGGTCAGGTTTGCTGCGAACTTAGCCATTATTTACCTCTCCCTTTTAAGTCTTGAACCTCAGCATCCGTTAGGTATCGGATGTTGCTGTCTTTAAGAATGAACGCCAGTTTTGCTGTCTCTTCCAGCTCTTCCGCGTTGTCTACTGCATCTTCAAAATCTGTACCTGTGATTACTGGGCCGTGGTTTGCCAGCAAGAAGGCTCGGTAATCCCCTGCTCGCTGCGCAAGCTCTTCGGCAATTTGCGGATCGCCCGGACGCAGATAAGGAATCACTGGCAACTCACCAATGCGCATCACAAAGTAAGGCGTGAAGGCTTTAATCGCGTTATCGCGATCTAAACCATCTAGGCAAGAAAGCGCTGTCAGGTAAGTTGAATGCAGGTGCACAATTGCATTGCATTCAGGGTTATTGCGATAAATCGCTAGGTGAAATGCCGCTTCCTTCGATGGCTTCTTGCCAGAGATATGGTTGCCATCTATGTCCACTACCGAGAGTTCTTCAGCAATCAAGCGACCAAACGATGAGCCCGTTGGCGTTGCCAGAAAGTGACCACTTGGCAGTTTCAGTGAAAGGTTACCTGCACCGCCTGTCGCATAGCCACGCTCAAACATCGAGCGCGCCATAGTGACCATTTGCTCTCGCAGTTGTTGTTCTGTCATTAATTCTTTACTCATCACAGCCTCACTTATGCAAAGAACGACTGCGCTTTGGCAAAGAAGTTTTCATCGCCGAAGTTGCCAGATTTCAGAGCAAGAGAAAGGTCACCTTCTACCGATTTAACCCAAGGCACACCCGGTGCGATTTGAGGACCGATATGGAAGCCTTTCACCGCTAGGCTTTGGGTCACAACACCAGAGGTTTCACCACCAGCAACGATGAAGTTTTTCACGCCGTGCTGCTGAAGTTTGATGGCAAGCTGGCTAAAGAATTGCTCGACCGCATGGCTTGATGCCTGCGCGCCAAATTCTTGTTGAATGGCTTTTAGTGCCATTGCATCCGCGGTTGCGTAAACCAGTGGCGCAAACTCACTCTCAATGTTTGTCATCACCCAATCAAACACTTGGTTTGAGTAAGCTTCGTCCGTCAGGCACGCCTTCACATCAATCGCGAAATGCGGCGCTTTTTCTTTGTAAACCGCAACCTGTTGGTTCGTCATCACTGAACAAGAACCAGAGAACACGACCGCCGCCGCTTTTTCAGGATTACCCGCTTGCTTCGCATTGCTTTGGTCTTCTAGGTGTTCAACCCAGTTCTTCGCAATGCCTGCTGCCAGACCAGAACCGCCAGTCACCAATTTTAGAGATTTCGCTGCTTGGCCAAGAGTAACAAGGTGCTCTGCATTAAATGCATCAACCACTGCGTAGCGATTGCCTTGTGCTTGTAGCTCTTCAAAGCGCTCAGTGACCGCTTGTGAGCCTTGCTCAATCACTTGGAAATTCACCAAGCCTGAAGTGCCTTGAGATTGAGCATCCATCATGCGAATAAGGCTTGAATCCGTCATTGGTGTCACAGGGTGATTACGCATGCCCGAGTCGCTCAGCAGATCTTGGAATACAAATAGATGGCCGTTGTAAACCGTGCGACCATTCACCGGCAGTGCAGGACATACCATTGTGAACTCTTCACCTAGCTCAGCAAGCAGTGCATCCGTTACAGGACCAATGTTGCCCTCTGCTGTGCTGTCGAACGTTGAGCAGTACTTAAAGTAAAACTGCTGACAGCCTTTTGCTCGCAGCCACTTAAGCGCTACAACTGAATCATTGATTGCTTCGTCCACAGGACAAGAGCGAGATTTAAGACTGATCACAACCGCGTCTGCGTTTACATCAATCTCTTCCTTTGGAATGCCGTTGAGTTGGACTGTGCGCATGCCGTTTTCTACTAGAAAACCAGCTATGTCAGTTGCGCCAGTAAAGTCATCTGCGATAACGCCTAATAACATAATTTCTTCTCCGATTTACCTGCGCTTATTTCTATTTGCTTTCCACACCTGGAAGCTCGATGCCATCAAAGATCTTGATAACAGCGCTATCATCTTCCTGACCAAAGCCTGCATTGCTTGCACTTACAAACATGTTAAGTGCTGCACTTGATAGAGGAAGTGGGAATTTCAGATCTTTTGCGGTGTCCGATACGAGATTTAGATCTTTCACAAAGATGTCGACCATAGATTTTGGTGAGTAGTCACCGTCTACCACATGCTTCATGCGGTTCTCGAACATCCAAGAGTTACCCGCTGCGTTCGTTACCACGTCGTACATCAGATCAAGAGGGATATTTGCACGTGCTGCTAATGCCATTGCTTCTGCACCTGCTGCGATATGAACACCCGCTAGCAATTGGTGGATAATCTTCACCGTTGCACCAAGGCCAATCGCTTCACCAATGTTGTAAACCTTAGCGGCCGTTGCACTCAGTACCGGCTCAAGTGCATCAAACGTGCTTTGAGCGCCAGATGCCATGATGGTCATCTCACCCGCCTCCGCTTTCACCGCACCACCAGAAACCGGCGCATCTAGCATGACGAGATTGTGCTCAGCTAGCTTCGCTTCGATTTGTTTTGCATCTTCCGCTGAGATGGTTGCCGAAACCATAACTGGCGTGTTTGCCTTAAGCGCCGCAGCAAGACCTGTTTTAAACAGGACTGTATTAACTTGAGCTGCGTTCACAACCAGAACAAGAACCGAATCTAGCTTGTCTGCAAACTCGACTGCATTAGTAGATACTGCTTTCGCACCAAATGAACCCAGCTCTTCTAGAGCTTGTGGGTTAAGGTCGAAACCATATACATCAAGGCCTGCACGCACACATGATTTCGCCGCGCCCATACCCATGGAACCTAAACCGATAACACCGACAGATTGAACTTCATTCATAACAACAATGCCTTCTTGGAAAATATAAGTAGATTTTGTTAATTCTTGTTTATGTTTGTGATTATATGTGAAGGTGGTATTTCCTACTTAGTGATAAGTCACATTTTTAACAAAACTTAACACACGGGTGCCGATTTAACCCTTTTTAGGCATAGAATCTAGACTCAAAATGCCAAATCACATAAGTATGTTCACATTTAGAACACAAGTTCACAGATATTCACAAACTCAGTGAAGATTGATAGGATATTGGGAAAACAAAGACATAGAAGAAGATCCATGATTCCAGCAGAACGCCAGCGCACTATTTTGTCGCTATTATCACATCAAGAAGTGATCAGCATTTCTGAATTAACAGAGCACCTTGGTGTTTCACACATGACAATTCGACGAGATATAGTAAAGCTAGAATCGTCAGGAAAAGTTATTTCTGTGTCTGGTGGTGTTCAACTTGCACAGGCTCTTCACAGTGAGCTTTCACACGATGCAAAGGCTGAACAACAAGCGCTTGAGAAAGTACAGATAGGTAAGGTAGCGGCTAGCTTGATTTCACCGGAAGCAACCATTTACTTAGATGCGGGAACAACGTCGCTCGAAATCGCTCATCAATTAGCAGGTCGAGACGATCTGTTAATCATCACAAATGATTTTTCAATCGCGGCTTATTTAATGAATCACACTCGTTGTGAAATCTACCATACAGGTGGCAAAGTCGATCGTGAAAACCAATCCAGTGTGGGAGGGAAAGTTGCAGAGTTTCTCAAAGGCGTAAACATCGATGTGTCCTTCATCTCTTCATCATCTTGGAACCTAAAAGGGCTATCCACCCCTAATGAGAATAAAGTTTCGGTCAAACAGGCCATCGTGTGCGCTGCACAAACTAACTACTTAATATCTGATTCAACCAAGTATGGTCGAGTAGCAAGCTTTCACGCACTCGATCTAGAAGAACTCAACGGAATTATTACCGATAGCAACCTATCCGCGAGCGTAATCGAAGAGTTAAAAGATAAGGGTATTGAAGTTATTTGCTAATCGAACCCTTGGGATTAAGGGCTAGAGTACTCTTCTAGCCCCTTCGAAGCACCTTCACAATACGAGCCGCAAAGAAGATCACTAAGCTAGCAACATAGATCTTGCCAACCCATAAGCCCAGATTCATAAGCTGATTCTCCTGCTCAATTAAAACTTTGTACTCGGCATTTGAGAGGTAAGGGTCATCAAAAGGAGCAACGCTCGCTCCCCAAAACATCCAAACAAACCAAACCATAACGCCAATGACCAGAAACATCGCTAATAATGAGAGTTGTTTAAGAGCACCGAGCAGTGTTTGCGTATTCAACGACCATTGAGCTTTTTTCACTTTATGTCCTCTATCGTAGGGAAATGCGTGAAACGAGACGACTAGAGTCTCAAGTTCCACTTGCCTTGGTGGTCACGGTCGCAGTTTTCTTGAGTATCGTAACTAATGTGCTTATCCGCATTCTTTAGTTTAATTCCAACCTGATTGAATGCATTTTGAATGACCGTAGCGACTTCCTGTTGTCCTCCACTCTCTAAGAAATGGGTTCTGTCTTGATTGGTATCGAATACACCAACGATTTTCAGGCTTTGAGGAAAAGAAGAGAAGTTGACCGTATGAGTCACCCACAGAAAACCATCATAGCCTTTCAGCGTATCTTCACAAACGTCGGTGAGTACGTCTCTGATTTGGTTTTCAATTTTCTTATCCGATTTGCGCATGAAGCAACGTTCCTATTTAACACCTTAAAATATAAGGTTTTTACAACTCAAATTTGTTAAGCCGTATTGGACACTGCGGCTGTTTGAATTGCAAAGTATTTATAGGGAATCAAAAGGGAATATATTTGGGGGAATATGTGAGAAAGAACGACCCAAGTTGATTAGCGGAGCTATACAGCAAGGTAATCAAGCATGAGTCGTACATACAAGTCTGGGGGTTAAGCGCTCGCCGCTTGTTCCCAATCCGTCAGCAATTTCATGATTACGCGTGAGTTTTGGTGAGTTGCCATTGGCGCAGCAAGTTCCTTGCTACCTTGCTCAACCGCCTGGCGGATATTGCGCACTTGATAATGGAATCCATCGCCTTGCGCTTCAACTTTCACTTCACGCTTCGACGTTTCATAGACCTCAACCGTGAATCTGTTTTCTTCAGTCGGTAACCATGGGTTAGTATCGAGCGTGATACAGCCTTTGCTACCTAGAATCATAAAGCCATGCTTTAGCCCGTGGTCTTCTGCAGTGTGGATTTGCGCAGTAAAACTATCGTTGAAACGCATCATCGCTGACGATTCACAGATGTTACCATCGTGACCGCGTCGACCAATTGCAGAGATCTGTAGGTTTTCAAACACACTCTCGCCAAATTGGTGCTGTGCAACAGAGTGAATCAGAGACATAGGGTAACAACCTAGGTTGTACAATGCACCTTTACTTTCTGGATTCACAAACTGATCAATCGCCGCGATGTATGACGCTTGAATCGAGCGTACTTCCCCAATTTCACCATTTGCTAACTCTTTATGAAGCGAAGCGATAAGTGGGTGATTTAGATACATCAAGCCTTCAGCAAAGAATACGCCCGCTTTTTTAACCGCCGCTAGCGCTGCGTCTGTTTTCTCCATATCAACCGATAATGATTTCTCACACAGAATCGCTTTGCCTTTTTGAGCAGCTTTAATGACGTACTCATGGTGAACGTGATTTGGTAGCGCAATGTAGATGATATCAACTGATTCATCTTCGATTAGAGCGTCATAGCTATTAAAAGTGACAGTTGGCTGATATTGCGCAGCAAACTCGTTCAGTGTTTTCTCTGTACGCCCTGCAACTGCGTATAGTTCGCTTTGAGCATCGCCTTTGATTGCATCAGCCATGACACCCGAAATAAAGCTGGTTCCTAGGATTCCCCATTTCATCGTTTACTTCTCCTGCTTCTGAGTTTCAAATGCTTGTACCAGTTCAGTCATATCAGTCTGAATAAAGGCCTGCGTATGAGGCATACCAAAGTGTTGATTGATCGCTTCACGATCAGCGTACTGCTCAAGCAAGATAACTCTATCACTCTGCTTTTCATCATAGGTTGCAATCGCTTGTAAGCAACCCGGTTCACTCTGCATGTCTAGGCAGAACTGCTCAATCGCTTCGATGGCTACAGCACGCTCAATGTTTGGCTTTATTCTTAGTTCAGCCGTTACGAAGATAGGATTCGTCATTTTCATCTTTCCACAGTTTTAGATCCCCACCAATATAATTACCCCTTAATAATTGATAAACTCACGTTTCGTTTATTATTTGTAAACTAAGAGTGTTTAATAGGGCTTTATCATGGACAAACTGACTAGCATGAAAGTGTTCGCTTATGTGGTTGAGCACGGCAGCTTCCGACGCGCCGCGGACCACTTTGCCCTCTCGGCAACCATGATCAGCAAACACATTCACTCGTTAGAAGCCGGCCTGAATACCCAGCTACTTCATCGCACTACACGCAAACAGTCTTTAACCGACTCAGGCAAGCTCTATTACTGCGAGTGTAAACGGATACTGGAAGATATCAGTAACGCAGAAAATCTGATTCAGACACTCGAAAACAAGCCGCAAGGCACGGTTAAAATTAACAGCCCCATCACCTATGGAAATAAGGTGTTAGCTCCCATCATTGCCAAGTTCTTAAGCCAACATCCAAGTATTAACGTTGAACTGATGCTCAATAATGACCTCGTTGATCCTTACTCTTCAGACATCGATTTGATTGTGCGTATTGGGGAACTCACCGACTCCAGTTTGGTTGCTCGCCATCTAGGCGATTATGAGATGATTTATTCCGTTTCTCCGTGCTATCTAGCCAACCATCCTAAGATTGAATCGGTCGATGACTTAGTTAACCACCCATCTTTAGGTTTCAGTTACTCTAGCCGCGGTGATAGCCAAACCAAACAGACTGCAATTCACTCTGGAACCTCTGACCACGTTCGATTGCATTCAAATAATGGTGACGTACTTCGCTATGCGGCTTTGCAAGGTGTCGGCGTGTTACTTCAACCTCGAATTTTGGTTGAAGAGGAGTTAGAAAAAGGAACATTGAAAGAGATTTTGCCAGGATGCGCGCCCAAACCGAAACCGGTTCACCTGCTGTACAAAACTAAGCAACTCTCTTTGAAAAATAGAACTTTTGTCGATTTTTTGCTGAGCGAGTTAAACCGAACCTAATAGAACCTTTAAGCGCTGTGTTAGAACATCACGGACTGTCAGTGGCGTAGACTGATGAACAACGCAATGTGAGCATTGATTAAACGCCATGAAGTGCTGCAGCTCCTGTACTAAGGCTTCAACAAACGACTCAAGCTGTTTGACCTTACTTTCGAGTACTAGATTGTTGATGTGTAAACACCCTTGTTTACGGTCGACTTTACAATCCATGCGCGCTACCAACTCTCCCTGCCACAACAAAGGCAAGCTAAAATAGCCATATTGACGCTTGGCCTCTGGGACATAACATTCGATCAGATAATCAAAGTTGAACAGGGCATTCATTCGCTTTCTTTGAATCAGAAGATTGTCAAACGGCGATAAGATTTTGAGCTTACCTCGGCTCAATGGTCGCTTGAGCAGATCGAGTGAATGTGGAAGTAAATAGTAAGTTTGCTGATCAATGGCAACCTCTATCACCTCGCCCTCCTCCAGCATCTGCTGTAAGACTTGGTTAAGCAGCGGCTTGACGTTCTTCAGTAGGTAACTCATTTCCGAAACGAGCCCCACTCCATTCGCCTGCAAAAATTGGACGATCAGATAACGAGCATATTCGAACTCGCTGGGCACGCTGGTATTAATGTGGCTAGGAACGACGCGCTCGGTTAAATCATACACCTTGTGAAAATTAACCCGCTTAGGCACCATCAAGTCCCCCTGCATAAACAAGGTTTCCAACGCTTGTTTGGCAGGTTTACCGCCCCATCCACCTTTGTTAGCCCGTTCACCCTCAAAGTCTTTGGCCATTAACGGACCTTCTTGCTCAATTCGTTTGAGTACATCTTCCATCAAGCTTTGATCTTTCTTATACCAGTGTTTCAGCTGTCCGGTTTTAAAGCCGTTTTTACGATACAGGCTGTAGCGATAATCACGCATTGGTAAATAAGCGGCAGCGTGCGACCAATATTCAAAGACCTGCTTTTGTTCGAGCAGTACATCAAGATCTTTAGGTTGATAGCGAGCATTTCGATTCCAAAGCGTATGGTGATGAGCTCGCTGGATCACTGAAATAGTGTCAATTTGGATATAACCAAGCTGCTCAAGGGCTGACAAAGTAACTGCTTTTGAGGGCTGTTTAACCTGCTTAGGTGGCAGCAGTTGAGAGTGCAGAATAATTTTTCGAGCTTGGGCAAGAGACAGCGAATCCATAAAGATCCTGAGAGTAACAAAAGGAATAAAAAGAGCCTATCGATTCATATGTTTGCTGTAAAACGACGTAGTCACAAAACAGCAAACACTCTCAATAGGCTATGCAGATGGTTATGACTCTTGTTCTAGCTCTTCGAGTAAGATCTGTTTATACGTTTCTACCGTTTGTGCACCAGTCACAGCGCTGGTTCGGTTGATCACAACCGTAGGAACAGAAGAGATACCTAATCTTTGCCATTGGAACTCTTGCGCCTCTACTTGCTCGATGTAAGATGCCTGACTCAAACGCTCAAGCGCTTCTTCTGCGTCTAGACCAACTTGTTCTAACTCACCTTTCACCACCTTGAGGTCAGAAAGGTCTTTCTGTTCGCTAAAGTGTGCAGTGAAGAAACGCAGTTTAAGGTCGGTTTGTTTGCCATGCTCATTAGCATATTCGAGCAATACGTGAAGATGACGAGAGTTGACCATTCTCATTTCATCGTAAAAATCGAATGTAAAGCCAACCTCTTTACCACGTTCAGCGATATTTAGACGATTTTGCTGACTCTGTTCCGCACTGATTTGGTATTTACGCATCAGATGCTCACGAAGGTTTTCACCCTCTTGTGGCATGTCTGGGTTTAGCTCAAAAGGCTGCCAAGTAAGCCCAACCTTCTGTTCTAGTCCAAGCTCTTGAATCGCCTTTTCCAAATTCTTGTAACCAACCACGCACCAAGGACACATGACATCGGAAACTACATCTAACTGGATTTTATTACTCATCGTTTTTCACTTAGTACTCTACGTACAGTTATGCTAGTCGAGATAATATAGAAAATTATGAACAGTCGTTCAACTATAAATTAGTTCTAGCTTATATACATTGAGTTGCCTTGAAAAGCACCTTGACTACTCTTGGCTTTCTGGCCTTCCTTGAATCAAACTCCCCCCAGTTTGATGCACACCTTTAGTGTCATCAGGGTTGTAAAGTTTGCATTTCTCCATCGATAAACAACCACAATAGATACAGCCACTTAACTCACTTTGCAGTGTTTTTAAGCTTTGAATCTTTGCTTCTAACTGCTTATTCCAATCCAGAGCAAGTTGCTCCCACTCCTCTTTCTTAGGCGCTCGATGAGTGGGCAGCGTTGCTAGCGCATCAATGATCTCTTGCAGAGACAGGCCGATATTTTGAGCCGCTTTAATAACTGCAATTCTTCGTAGGATTTGTCGATCAAACTGGCGACGATTCCCTTGATCTCGAGTACTGGTGATAAGTCCTTTCTGCTCATAGAAGTGTAGCGTTGGCACACTTACACCAGCTCGCTTAGCCACCTGCCCTACTGTCATATGCATAAACTTTCTCCTAAAAGCCGTTGACCTCAAGTTAACTTTAGGATTTAGAGTAGCCCAAAACGAACACAATTACATGGACAGAGTATGAAAAGTAAAACCCCACCCTACCTCGCAGGACGATTCTTTGATGGCATTA
Source organism: Vibrio fortis (assembly GCF_000695685.1). Taxonomy (GTDB): domain Bacteria; phylum Pseudomonadota; class Gammaproteobacteria; order Enterobacterales; family Vibrionaceae; genus Vibrio; species Vibrio fortis_A. The sequence goes on from NZ_JFFR01000012.1 coordinate 207,285, forward strand.
GTTCTGGCCTCTTTATGTTGGCACTACCTTGGTTAATGCTCAGCCAGCCCGGTCAAGGTGAGTTCGTCGCACTCACGGCACTGGCTTGTACCCTCACTACTTTCTGTTCAACACCCTATTTTTCAGCTTTGATCGACAGACACTCACGCAAAAACATCTTGGTATGGATGCAGGTCATTCAGTTTATGACCGCATTTTTAGTCGCTTTCATCTACGCTATCGGTTGGGAAAGCTTATGGGTTTTAGGGGCAGCACAACTGGTCTTTTGGGTATCGAGTAACTTAGCTTGGCACACCAATAACGCGTTTACTCAGGAAAACTATAACCAAACGGAGTATGCGAAGATCTCAAGTTATCAAGAGGTTGTAATGCAGTCCACCACTCTAGGTGCTGGCGCTCTGGGCGTAATTCTGCTGGAACAGTGGAGCATTATTGAGTTTGGGTTATTTGCGGGTGTCGCCTCTTTGTTAGCTACCTTTAGTTACCTGCTAACCCCTTATCAACGCCGTATAAAGTCATCAGTTCGTACACCATTCAAACAACAACTGATTGAGATAAAAACACTCGTTGTTCAATCGCCCTCATTCTTTGCCTTTTTAATGGCGTCGTGTCTCTCTTATCCGGTACTTACTTTTCTAAGTCGTCTGGTTCCAATCTGGTTCTCTGAAATCGACATCACTGGAGATTGGTTAGCCCTTTACAACATAGCTTTAGGAGTAGGTGCTTTGGTGATTGGTTTGTTGATACCTAAAATCCTAAAAATGGCTTCTCATCAAACCATCATGCAACTGTCGATGCTGATCATAGGCTTAACTTTAGTCGCCATTGGCCAGCTCAGCGATCCGGTTTACATCATCGCGCTAACCTTAGCACTAGGGGCGTTCAATGCTCTCAATCGAATCGCAAGGACTAACTGGATGCACCATTCCGTAGACATGGCTCATCGAGGACGCGTTGATGGTGGCCTAACCTTATTCGCCACTATGACGCAAAGCTTAAGTTACGTGCTCATCGCCTTCTTAGCCTCAACTGATGCGATTGTGTACGGGTTTGTGATTGTGGGAATCATTGTACTAGCCGCAGCACTTTGGATGACACAGCTTGTTAAGCAGATTAGCCCAGAGTGCACCCTGTCGAATCAATGTGTTTAGCTTCTATTCGTCAGAAACGCTCAATAAAAAACCAGCTCACATAGGGAGCTGGCTTTCGATGCATAAGTAAGGCGTTGAATGATTTAGCTGAGAAGCTTTTCAATCACTTGGAAAACACCCGCTTCTTTATTGCTTGGCGCACTGAAACGCGCAATCTCTTTCAATTGTGGATGCGCATTATCCATTGCATACGAGTGGTAGCTCTCTTTTAGCATCTCATAATCGTTGAGGTAATCACCAAAGCTCATCGTCTGTTCGTATGTGAAGCCCAAGGTATTCTGTAGATGTTTGATCGCCGCACCTTTTGAGGCTTCCGCATTCATTACATCCAACCAAATTTTAGCACTGACGACGACTTGAAAATCTTCACCAAACTTCTCGTTAATAGAAGGATTCACAAACTCTTGCGAGCCACCGAAATGACAAATCGCAACTTTAATGAATTCATCGTCAACCGCCAGTAGATCATCCACTAGCTCGCAACGGTGGTAGTATTTTGCGAATTCAGTTGTCGCTTGCTCGTCTTGCGTTTCAATATAAGCAGACTTCTTACCGCAAAGAACCAAATGAGCGCCGTCAATCTTGCGCGCCTCTTTGATGATCGCTTGAATTGATGCTTTATCGATCGTGCAGCTATAAAGCTCTTCGCCTTTATGCATCACTAGTGTGCCGTTTTCAGCAACAAACATCATGCGATCTTTAATCGGCGCAAAGGTCTCCATCAGGCTGTAGTACTGGCGACCAGAAGCAGCGGCGAACATAATATCTTGCGCTTCTAGCTTCTCATACAGGTCAAAAAATGCGGGATCAAGCTTACCGTGCTCATTGAGTAGAGTGCCGTCCATATCAGCAGCGATAAATTTAATGTTGTGGTGTGGCATCTTCAAAACTTACCTTAAAATTATTGTCATCTACTCGCCATGGCGAGCCAAGAGCGAGAGTATATCTCAACAAGGAGCGCTATTTCTTGTCCTAAACACGCCTTTCTTTCTATACCAGAATCAGTACCCAGCCAGCATCAACCAAGTTTTATGATAATGATCTTTGTCTGCTTCCAATCTTTCAAACTCGCTTCTAACAATCAGTCCTTCTAAAAACACCATCATCATTTCTGAGCGAACATCGTCGTTTGATGATGCACTAATCACCTGATCAAGAAGGTTTTTTATCCAAGTTTTGTGCTGTAGAGATAAGTGTGCAATCTCGCTTTCAGACTCCTTAAACTCAGCCAGAGCATGCATGAACATACAGCCCTTAAAATCGTTTTGTGCGAACCAGTTGAAATGCCAGTCCAACAGTGAAGATAGCTTTTCTTGCGAACTCTGAGCTTCTGCTATACAGGCCGCTAAACTCTCTTCAAATCTCAGATGGCGCCTTGCCAATACCGATTCAATGAGTTTGGTTTTAGAACCAAAATGACGATACATCGAAGTCTTTGAAATACCTGCTTCGTCGCGAATCATATCGACACCCACAGCAGTGTAACCAAGCCGATTAAATAAAGACTCTGCCACGTCTAGAATTAGATCTTTTTTACTCATTACTTTCAACTCGTTAGATGCATTCAAAAACACAGTTTGAAATCTGTCGTTGCAATAAGTGTACAGATCTGTATCATTTAAATCAAACAGTACAGATCTGTACACATTGAAATATCAAACTATCTTAATCGAGGAGATAAGTATGAGAAGTCGATTATCAGGTGGAGGCTCGCTACCACCCAAAGCTGACGCAATACAAAAATTAAAAGGATTTATCGGTGGAACAGCAGGAATTTTAATGTTGTCTCTGCTTGCAGACTATTCAGGGATACCTTGGTTAATGGCGCCATTCGGGGCCACGTGTGTACTGCTGTTTGCCGTGCCCACTTCGCCGCTTGCACAACCGAGAAACATTGTTCTCGGCCACTTCATTTCGGCCGCCGTGGGACTATCTGCTCTGTTTGCGTTTGGTGGTTCATACGTCGTCATGGCGATCGCAGTCGGAACTGCCATCATGTTAATGCAACACTTCCGAGCGGTTCATCCACCAGCGGGAGCGAACCCTATTGTTATTGCGCTCGCTGGCACCGCCAATATTGATTGGACATTTCTGATCACGCCGGTATTAAGTGGCAGTTTGGCTCTTGTTTTTATTGGTACTCTGTTAAACAACAGCAATAAAAACCAAGCATGGCCACTCTATTGGCTTGGAGAGAAAAGCCAATAAGCACATGATAGATATAGAAAAATAATAATCAGCTAACGGTTAATGTGCGAGTTAGAAAAGATAAATTTGACCGACTCAGTAAATCGGCTTACTATTAATCGTCTTTTAACGATTAGTAGTAAGCGAAACATCACCATGACAGCACAATGCGAAGCGAAGGGTAACTGCGGTACGCTGCCACCTGGCAACAGTGAAGCGGAACAAGAGATGGCAGCCCTAGCCAAAGCACTTGCTCATCCTGCAAGAATACGTATTTTGAGTATTCTCTCTGCTTTAGAGAAGGCCGGTGGTTGTTTGAATAGTGACTTGGTTAGCGAATTGGGTCTTGCTCAGTCGACGGTTTCTGAGCACCTAAGAATTCTGAAAGCCAGCGGTTTTATTACAGCGGAATCCATCCCACCAAAGATGTGTTACCGCATTGACCGCGACAATATTCAGCGCTTTGAATCTATCTTTAACAACATTTTGAAGTAACAGCCATTATTGGCTAGAAAACAACGACCACACTAAGCGATAGGCTGAAATATAGCCTGTTCCGATTAGTGTGTTTTTTTGCCTCAATTAATCGCCTTTCGACGATTAACGATAACAATAGAGAGAATAGTATGAAACCGAAGTTGAGTTTTCTAGATCGCTACTTAACACTCTGGATCTTCATCGCCATGGGACTGGGTGTCCTTATGGGTATTATGTTTCCACAAATTGAACAGTGGAACGAATCAATGTCAGTAGGCAGCACCAATATTCCATTGGCCATTGGTCTGATCCTAATGATGTATCCGCCACTGGCTAAGGTAAACTACAGCCTATTGGGCACCGTGGTTAAAGATAAACAAGCGATCAAACTGTCACTCATCATGAACTGGATCGTTGGCCCAATCTTGATGTTTGTTCTTGCGATTACATTCTTGGGTGACCAGCCAGGTTACATGGTCGGCGTTATCCTAATTGGCCTTGCTCGCTGTGTGGCAATGGTGTTGGTTTGGAATGACATCGGTGGCGGCAACAAAGAGTACGGCGCGGCGTTGGTTGCTCTCAACAGCGCTTTCCAAGTTGTGAGCTACAGCTTTATGGCTTGGCTGTTCATCAGCGTATTGCCACCTGTGTTTGGTTACGAAGGCATGATGGTTGATATCTCCATGATTGATATCGCCCATAGTGTATTGATCTACTTGGGTATCCCGTTCTTGGCAGGCTTCCTAAGTCGTAAGATCTTGGTTTCGATCAAAGGTGAACAATGGTACACAGAGGTATTCATCCCACGCATTTCGCCAATGACTTTGATTGCCCTATTGGCAACCATTGTTCTGATGTTCAGCCTGAAAGGTGAGATGATTGTTGAACTGCCAATGGATGTCCTGTTAATCGCGATCCCGCTGACAATTTACTTCACAGTGATGTTCTTTATCAGCTTCTTTATCGGTAAAAAGATGGGCATCGATTACGACAAGAACGCATCGATCGCTTTCACAGCAACGGGTAATAACTTTGAGTTAGCGATTGCGGTATCTATCGCGGTGTTCGGCATTAACTCTGACCAAGCATTCGCAGGCGTTATTGGCCCACTAATCGAAGTACCAGTCCTGATTTACCTAGTAAACGTCGCTCTGAAAATGAAAGACAAATATTACTCAGGTCAAACAGTAAAAACGCTTAACTAATGTGAGCGTATATAATCACTGTTGATACAAAAACCAAAGGCTCATTCCGAAAGGTATGAGCCTTTTTAATTTCCGCACATCACTCAACAGCTGCAGAAAGATTTAATCGAGAAGGCTCTTCAAGCCATGCTCTAACCATTTAAGCGCAGGCCCTTTGTTTTTAGTCTTCGACAGAATCAGATCCACCGGGGGCGACCAAGTTTTATGATCAAAGGCGATGTTAATTTCCACTAGCTGCTTCTTATCTATCTCGTCTCTAACTAGGTGCTCTGGCAGGTATGCCCAGCCAATATCACTGCCCAACAACATCTCTTTAATCACGATAAAACTATTCGACCACCACACTTTCCCGGCAATCAAAGGAAACTGGTCCATCAGCTTACCCTTATCGCCCCTCAACATTAGCTGTCGATGAGGAAGCAAGTCAGGCAACTTCGCTTCTGGAACACAAGCAAGGGGATGATTGGGATGGCAGACCGCCACAAACGGCAGATGACCAATAAAACAGGGCTCGGAGCCAGCATCAAACGCCAAGTCAGTGAACATTAAGCCGATATCCGCTTTCTCTTGTTGTACAAACGGGTTCACCTCTGTGGTGGTGCAAGCAATTAACTCAACCTCTGTGGCAGGGAAATGCGCACTGAACTCTTTCAGTATCGGTGACAAGTTCGGGACTAGCAGTGAATCGTCGAGCGCCAATCTAATTAGCCCCTCTTGTTGATCATTAATGGCATTGACCATCACGTTCAAATCTTCGACCTGCATAATGATCGCTTTCACTTGCTTGTAAATCTGCTCACCTTCACGAGTGAGTGTCGGCTTCCGAGTTGAACGATCAAACAGCGTGGTATTGAAATCGATCTCCAGATTACTAATACCTTGGCTTACGGCAGATTGGACTTTCCCTAGCCTTCGCGCACTTGCTGAAAATGAACCCAGTTCTACCGCATAAGCGAACATTTTGAGTTGTTCTATATTGTACATACCACCCGCCTATTATCACCATTAGTGATAGTTACTATCTTTTTATTATCAACATAATCGATATTATTGCCACCATTGAAGGGGACAAATGCCCAACTGAATAGAAAAGAGAGAACGATATGTCACATAAAGAACGAATCTTACACATGGTGCTATTTGAGCTAGTTGCATTAGTTTTAATGGCAGGGCTTGCCACTTACATTACTGGTAATGGAGCTGGGGAAATGGCGGGGTTAGCGCTTGCGATGTCGCTGATTGCCATGGCTTGGAACTATATCTACAACTACGGCTACGACAAGATCTTCGGAGCAGATAGAACAAAACGAACCAAGAAAACGCGCGTATTACACGGACTTGGCTTTGAACTTGGGTTGATGACCGTGACGCTACCAGTGTTGATGTGGGTACTTAAACTCGACTTTCTAACCGTGCTTATCATGGATATTGGCTTAGTTGTTTTCTTCGTGGTGTATGCGATTGGCTTCAACTGGGCTTACGATTCAGCCCGTGATCTTCTGGTCAGTAAAGGCAAAGTAAAAGCATTGGCATAAGGATAGGGGAAAGGAGTTAGGTGAAACAAAAGCGGTCGTAAAAAGGAGATAAGTACGACTGCTTTCCTCAAACGACACATCGTTACTGCAATTCGATTCTTGACTACGAACTTCGAAAATAAAAAAAGTAACAACAATAAAACAAGCCACACGCCCACATCACATTTAGAACATTCTGTTCAGTACAAGAGAATCTTGCGCGCAATTTAAACAACCGTTTGATTACATTTCGGTCATCAAGGCAGTAACGTCACAAAATCAAACTCTCGGCTTGTCGTACCAGTTGTGCATTGCAGCGCATACGAGTAGTTTTAGCTCGAAGTGAACGTTCGCAACTGTCATCAAAACAACCATCGAAATACCCACCCTTCTTTCATATGAGTTTCATTTGTGATCAAAGTTGCGCTAATTAACAATAAAACCGCGTTTCATTAACAAATTCATGCTCAAACGCTCATTTTTAATGTTCGTTTGTTTTCGGGTTCGCAAATATATGCACAATACACGTGCTAGACAAGCAAACTAACAAGGACTCGAACAATGACAATAAAAAAACACCCCTCTTTATTCGGCGAATGCTTAGCAGAATTTATAGGGACAGGACTACTTATTTTCTTCGGTGTAGGCTGTGTAGCTGCACTCGTACTAACTGGCGCAGCATTTGGCCAATGGGAGATCAGTATTGTATGGGGCTTCGGCGTGACCATCGCAATTTACTGTACTGCTGGCGTATCTGGTGCACACATTAATCCTGCAGTGACTATCGCACTGGCTATGTTCCACGGATTTGATAAGGCGAAGGTTGTACCTTACATCATCTCTCAACTACTTGGTGCATTCTGCTCAGCAGCGCTGGTATACACTCTTTACAGCAACTTGTTTACTGACTATGAAATCGCGAATAACTTCGTACGTAGCAGCCAAGACGCTCTTGCAACAGCTGGTATTTTCTCGACTTACCCACACGCTTCCCTCTCTTTCTTTGGCGCTTTTGCTGTGGAATTTGTGATTACAGCTGTTCTGATGTTTGCCATTCTTGCGCTTGGCGATGAAAACAACGGTGCTTCTCGCGGTGCAATGAACCCACTGTTAATCGGTATTTTGATTGCGGTGATTGGTGGCTCTTTAGGTCCACTAACAGGTTTCGCGATGAATCCAGCGCGTGACTTTGGTCCTAAGCTATTCGCTTACTTTGCAGGTTGGGACTACGCTCTGAGCGGTGCTCGCGACATCCCTTACTTTATTGTTCCAATTCTTGCTCCAATTGCTGGTGCGTGTTTTGGTGGCTGGTTATACCCGAAAGCCATCGCTGCATACCTACCTGCAACGGGCCAAGGTTGTACTATTCCGAATCAATGTGAAACAGAAGAAGAAGCTGAACAAGCTCGTGCTTAACCCTAAGCCTTCCAACATTTACTAAAATATAGATAACGAAATAAAAAGGATTCTTACCATGACCGAGCAAAAATATATTGTAGCGCTAGACCAAGGCACAACAAGCTCTCGCGCTGTTATCCTCGACCATGATGCGAACATTGTTAGCTCTTCTCAACGAGAGTTTACTCAAATCTATCCAAAAGCAGGCTGGGTAGAGCACGATCCAATGGAGATTTGGGCAACGCAAAGCTCAACTCTGGTTGAAGCACTAGCGAAAGCAGGCATCCGCAGTGATGAACTTGCTGGTATCGGTATCACCAACCAACGTGAAACAACGATTGTTTGGAACAAAGAAACAGGCAAACCTGTTTACAACGCAATTGTGTGGCAATGTCGTCGTACAGCTGATATCTGTGAAGACCTAAAAGCGCGTGGCCTAGAAGATTACGTACGTGACAATACAGGTTTAGTCCTTGACCCGTACTTCTCAGGTACCAAAGTAAAATGGATTCTAGACAACGTTGAAGGCGCTCGCGAAGACGCTGAAGCTGGTAAGCTACTGTTCGGTACTGTCGATACATGGCTAGTTTGGAAGATGACTCAAGGCCGCGTTCACGTAACAGATTACACAAACGCATCACGTACTATGCTGTTTAACATCAACGACCTATGTTGGGACAGCAAGCTACTAGACGAGATGGGTATCCCAGCATCAATGATGCCAGAAGTGAAACGCTCTTCTGAGGTTTACGGCCAAACTAACTTGGGTGGTAAAGGCGGTACTCGTATCCCAATCGCAGGTATTGCGGGTGACCAACAAGCAGCACTTTACGGTCAGATGTGTGTAGAAGCGGGTCAAGCGAAGAACACCTACGGTACGGGTTGTTTCCTTCTAATGAACACAGGCCAAGAGAAAGTAACATCGAAAAACGGCCTACTAACGACACTAGCATGTGGCCCGAAAGGCGAACCAGCTTACGCACTGGAAGGCGCGGTATTCATGGGTGGCGCATCAATTCAATGGCTACGTGACGAAATGAAGCTTCTGGCTGATGCGAAAGACTCTGAGTACTTCGCAACAAAAGTAGATACATCAAACGGTGTTTACGTTGTTCCTGCATTTACCGGCCTAGGCGCACCATACTGGGATGCTTACGCTCGCGGTACTATTGTTGGTCTAACTCGTGGTGTTAACTCTAACCACATCATTCGTGCAACATTGGAAGGCATCGCTTACCAAACTCGCGACGTACTAGACGCAATGCAAGCGGATTCTGGCATCAAACTAGCAAACCTACGTGTTGATGGCGGCGCGGTAGCGAACAACTTCTTAATGCAGTTCCAATCTGACGTTCTGGATACAGAAGTTCACCGTCCTGAAGTAACCGAAGTAACAGCCCTAGGTGCAGCTTACCTTGCTGGTCTTGCAGTTGGCTTCTGGGACAGCATCGATGAGCTTCAAGACAAAGCCGTTCTTGATCGTACATTCGAACCACACCATGACGAAGAGAAGCGTAACCGTCGCTACAAAGGCTGGAAACGTGCAATCAAGTGTGCACAAGTATGGTCTGAGCTTCACGACGATGAAGAAAACGAAGATTAATTTGTTATAAATCGGGTGTGATTTAACCAAAATCACCAAACGAAACTCAAAAGAGCACGCCTGTCGTGCTCTTTTTGCGTTTTAGCCCCGATAACTCAGCATAGAAACTTCTCACATCGCGCCAATTCGCGCACAATAGAGCGAGTATATATTTTCGAAATTGGTGTTCTAGAGCAAGATCTAGGCACATGGGAGCAGTAAGTGAAGCAGATACCAAGGCACCAGCAGATTGTCGATCTGGTGAAAACACAGGGATACGTCAGCACAGACGAACTCGTTGAGAAGTTTGATGTAAGCCCACAAACCATTCGACGCGACCTCAATGAGCTCGCAGACAGCAACAAAATCCGCCGCTACCACGGTGGTGCCACTATTCCTTTAAGCTCTGAAAATACCTCTTACAACACGCGTAAAACGCTAAACTTCAATGAAAAAGACGTCATTGCAGACGAGGTAGTCAAGCACATTCCAGATGGTGCCACTCTTTTTATTGATATTGGTACTACACCGGAAGCCGTCGCCCGCGCCCTCAATAAGAACCATAAACAGTTGCGTGTTGTGACGAACAACATCAATGTCGCAACTATCCTGCTGGCTAATCCTGAGATCAAGGTAATCCTCGCTGGCGGCGAAGTGCGAAATAAAGATGGTGGAATCATGGGCGAAGCGACGCTCGATTTCGTCAAACAGTTCCGCCTAGACTTTGGCATCCTAGGTATCAGTGGCATCGACTTCGACGGCTCACTGCTCGATTTTGATTACCATGAAGTACGAGTAAAACAGGCCATCATCGAGAACAGCCGCAGTATCTTCATTGCAGTCGACCACTCTAAGTTCGGTCGTAATGCGATGGTGAAGTTAGGCAATATTAATCAAGCACACATGGTTTTCACTAACCAGCAGCCGCCAGAAGAGATTCACACCATTCTTAAAGAAGCTGAAATTCCCCTAGAAGTGATTGAAACGCGCTCAGCTCCTTCAGAATAGGCATTGATTTCGCGAATCTATCATTTGCACTCAGACATGTTCGCTTACGCAAAAAACCGGTCTACACTTTAATCAATTGTTAATAAAAACCTCTATTCGATATCGAATAGAGGTTTTTTTATGTTCAAATCACATTAAACGCGCATAAACGAAAATAAATAGTGACCAAAAACGAAAGTTAAAGTAGGATTCAATGAGTTTCAAAAATGCTCGTTCGCTCACCAAGAGGTCAAAATCATGAGTGCTCAACAACATAATACAAATAATGGTTCATCCTCCACTTTAGATTTGATCGTTATCGGTGGTGGTATTAATGGCGCAGGTATCGCAGCCGATGCAGCTGGACGCGGCCTAACGGTAGGCTTATACGAAGCTAGCGACTACGCATCAGCAACGTCATCAGCAAGTTCAAAACTCATTCACGGTGGCCTACGCTACCTAGAACACTACGAGTTTCGTTTAGTATCAGAAGCGCTAGCAGAACGTGAAGTTCTGTTAAGAAAAGCGCCACACATCGCGCAACCAATGCGTTTTCGTTTACCGCATCGCCCATTCTTGCGTCCAGCGTGGATGATTCGCTGTGGCCTATTCCTTTACGATAACTTGGGTAAACGAACTACGCTTCCAGCAAGTAAGACAGTCAACCTAGCGCAATCAGGCTTGCTGAAACCTGAAATGAAAGTCGGTTTCGAATACTCAGACTGTTGGGTCGATGACGCTCGAATGGTATTGCTGAATGTACTTGCGGCGAAAGAAAATGGCGCTGAAACCCGTAACTACTGTCGCGTAGAAGCAGCACGCAGAGAAGGCGGTGTATGGGTTGTAACGATTCGCGACGTAATGACTGATCAAGCATTCGAACGTAAAGCGAAAGCCCTTGTGAATGCGGCGGGTCCTTGGGTGAAACAGTTCTTTGATGATGGTCTCGAACAGGAATCACCACGTAATATTCGCCTGATCAAAGGTTCGCACATTGTCGTGCCACGTATTCACGATGAGCCTCAAGCATATATTCTTCAAAACAAAGATAATCGAATCGTCTTCATGATCCCTTATTTAGATAAGTTCTCGATCATCGGTACAACAGATGTTGAGTACAAAGGCGATCCTCGCGAAGTTGCGATCTCTGATGATGAAGTCGATTACCTAATCGATATTGTTAACCAACACTTTGTTCAGCAGCTAACTACCGAAGATGTGGTTTGGACATACAGCGGCGTGAGACCACTTTGTGATGACGAGTCTGACTCACCACAGGCGATCACGCGTGACTACACGCTAGAGCTTGATGCTGAACTTGATCAAGCGCCACTACTTTCGGTGTTTGGTGGCAAGCTCACGACTTACCGTAAGCTCGGTGAAGCTGCATTGAAAAAGCTAGAACCGTTCCTACCAAACATGGGACCAGCATGGACAGCAACCGACACGCTACCGGGTGGTAACTTTAGCTGCAGTCGTGAACAATTAGCTGACATGATGAACTCTAAGTACCCTTGGGCTTCAAAAGGTCTACTGCTTCGTTACATCACGCAGTTTGGTACTCAGACTTGGGATCTACTTGCTGGTGCAACTTGTGAAGAAGATCTTGGTAAGAAGTTCTCGTCGGAAGCACATGGTGTTTACCAACGTGAAATCGACTACTTGATCACGCAAGAGATGTCTCAAACTTCAGAAGACATGTTATGGCGTCGTACCAAACTTGGCTTATACATGAGCGAAGAAGAGCAACAAATGGTGACGAACTACTTAAAGACGACACTTGAGCAAAAAGTGGTGAGTTTTTCCCAAGTGAGCTAATAGCGCCTAGCTAATACGAACAACCAAAAGCTTAGTCTTCCCCCGACTAAGCTTTTTTATTTTCAACGAAATCTAAAGAGTGTTTTCACCAGCCCGTTAATTATCACCATTTCAAAACCTTGCTATGCTTTATCTCAACGAAACCAAACACATAAACGCTTGCTCACTCAGCGTTTCAATAAGGAATAGATACCATGCAAAAAGTGATTCTGATTACGGGCGCTACTGATGGCATTGGCTTTGAAACAGCAAAAACACTGGTTGAACAAGGTCATCACGTTCTGTTGCACGGTCGTAATCCACAAAAATTAAAAGACGTTGAACAAAAGCTCGCGAACATTTCAGACACAGCAAAGATTGAAAGCTATGTGACGGATTTATCGATATTGGCGGACGTAGAAGCATTGGCGAGCAAGTTATTAGCAGAGCAGTCTAAACTCGACGTGCTGATTAATAATGCGGGTGTCTTCAATACGTCAAACCCAATCACTTCAGATGATTTGGATGTGCGCTTTGTGGTCAATACTCTCGCACCATATTACCTAACTAAACGATTACTACCACTGTTAGACAGCTCAAGCCGAGTGGTGAACCTATCTTCTGCAGCTCAAGCGCCGGTGAGTATTGATGCGCTAGAGGGTCGTAAACCACTGTCAGATGGAGAAGCCTATGCACAAAGTAAGCTCGCTATCACTATGTGGACTCGCGAAATGGCAAACGAGTTAGCAGACAATGGTCCAATGGTTGTGGCGGTGAACCCAGCCTCACTACTTGGCAGTAAAATGGTAAAAGATGCCTACGGAATTGCGGGCGGTGACTTAAGCATTGGCTCAGATATCTTGGTACGCGCATCGCTATCCGATGAGTTTGCGAACGCTCATGGCAAATATTTCGATAACGATAATGGGGTATTTGCAAACCCACATCCAGATGCTACTCATGGCAATAAATCGCAACTGGTGGTTGAGTCGATTGAACACACGCTTGCACAGAAGCTAGCTTAAGCGAATTACGAACAGCGAATACAATAAAGCCCGCTACGATGCGGGCTTTTCACATTTGACTGTCAACCCGAAACTACATATCCCAGTAAGGTGGCGTCCCATAGTGCTCAGAGAAGTAATCAATGAATGCACGCACTTTCGGCGCCAATAGACGCGAACTAGGATAGACAGCCCAAATAGATGGCTCAGATGTGAGCGGGTAGTCGTCTAACACGCGAACAAGCTCACCACTTTTTAGCTTATCGTAAACACACCATGTTGAGGCAATGGCGAGACCGATTCCGCCAATAGCAGCATCTCTCAGAGCCTCACCATTATCAGTACGAAATGGACCATTCGCTTTTACAGTGACAGGCCCTGTCTCAGTCTGAAACGTCCAGTTCTCAAGCCCAATCAAACTGTTACACTGATGATCGTTTAGGTCTTGTGGAGTGACTGGTTTACCATATTTGATTAAGTAATCAGGAGAGGCACAGATAATACGATCATCCGGCGCAAGTTTTCGAGCAATCAAAGAAGAGTCTTTGAGCTCAGAGATACGAATCGCAATATCAAAGCCACCCTCGACCATATCGACCACTGTGTCAGACAATCTCAAGTCAACCTTAAGCCCCGGGTAAGCTTCCATAAAACCTGCCAACGCAGGCACTAAATGCAAGCGACCAAATGACGCCGATGCCGTTACCCTAAGCGTGCCCGTTGGAGATTCACTGCCAACGCCAATTGCCGAGCGAGCGGCATCTACGCTAGACAACACCTCTTCGGCATGGGGTAGAAATGCTTGCCCCTCTTCAGTCAATGACACTTTACGGGTAGTACGATGCACGAGGCGCACACCCAAATTGTCTTCGAGCTTACTGATATGCGAACTTGCAACCGCTGGTGACAGCCCGAGCTCTTGCCCAGCCATACTGATATTATGAGTCGAAGCTAAACGAACAAACAATTTCAGGTGTTCAATATTCATCTGATTACCAACAAAAACTTGAAAGTCATAATTTAATACTGATTATTATGCTTGGTTTTCAAAGTAATACAATCTCTATACCGTACAAGTTCTGCTACCTCAGGCACAAAAAAAGCTCCCGAAGGAGCTTAGTCATTGTGTTTGCTTTATCACTATCTTGGTTAGGCGGTTAGTCGCGCATAAAGCGAGTCTTTAAGCACTGAACGGTCGTGCTTCATTTGGTGCATTTGACCATCTTCAATCGGCGAGCCGTTTAGCTCCAATTTACGAATCTCTTTATCTAAGTCGTTGTAGGTTTTCATGTCAGTCGCAAAATTTTCATTATCCTCTGCAAGCTGAGCAATTTTATCTTTCATTTCTGGGAATTCATGAATAAGAGAGTGGTTTTCACCTAGCATAGAGACCTCTTTCCTTTTGTAGAGCCTTCAGGCTGAAATTAGAGAATGTGTCATAAATACCTTAGCAACTGAGTGCTAAAAACGATGAGATCCAGCACACAGCATCGAACAATATTTAGGCACAAATCGTATTTAAATTAGACGAGAGCGAACGCCTCGCTCCCGCCGGCCTCATTACCAAGAATAGGTTTGGATGATGTTATGTGCAGCCATCGGATTGCTGTCGATGGCGTGGTTTACGCGCGCTAAGAATTGCTCGCGAGAATCCAACAAATATCCTTTCTGAGGCACAATATTGTTGCCATGATCGCCCCAGTAGAAAGTATCTATCTCTAAGTTTTCAAGTAGATACTTTTCTTCTTCAAGGATTTGCAATTGTGTCGGCATAATGAACGTACCGTCTTTGACCTCTTGTTCCATCACGGTTCCCGGTTGAATCGCA
The DNA here is from genome assembly GCF_000695685.1 of Vibrio fortis. GTDB lineage: Bacteria > Pseudomonadota > Gammaproteobacteria > Enterobacterales > Vibrionaceae > Vibrio > Vibrio fortis_A. Next base: position 222,415 of record NZ_JFFR01000012.1, read on the forward strand.
AGGGCCATTGGTGCAATGTGTTCCGGCTTGGTGATGTTCAAAATACGCGTGGTCTCGATGATGTGCGCTTTAGAGCGTTCACGACCACCTAAGCCAAAGATAAACGACAGCAGTACTTCGATGCCTGCTTCTTTCGCCATCGTCATACCTTCAATTGCTTGCTCTTGACTCATGCGTTTTTTAATACGGTCGAGTACCACTGGATCGCCAGATTCTAGGCCGCAATAAGCCATATCAAGACCTGCACTTTTCAGCTCTTTCAACTCTGCAACACTCTTACGACGAAAATCGTTCAACCCACTATATAAAGAGATTCTTTGGCTCTCTGGAAAGGTGTGCTTGAGCTTATTCAGTACCTTCAACAAGTAGTCGGTGCGCGCTGCCATAACATTGCCATCGGTTAAGAAAATCGACTCAACGTATGGGTAGATCTGACGTGCCTCTTCAATATCTTTAAACACATCCTCGATATCACGCACCTTAAAGCGCTTATCATCAAACATGCTACAGAACGTACAAGTATTAATGCTGCATCCGAGTGTGGTTTGAATCAGGATGCTGCGAGCCTCAATCCAAGGGCGGTAGATTTTTCCCTCATATTGCATAGTGGTGTCTCCAGTTACGCGCTCTAAATGATGCCCAATTGGCGGAGCGCTGTTTTGTTGCGGAGAAGTCTAACAATGAGGAATTAAATTGATAATAGATAGGAATATGGAATCAGTTTATAGATTTTAAATAAAATACCCTCAGCAGAAAGTGAGGGTATTTATGCCATTGCGACAGAAAAGAACAAAAAAAAGTTAGTGATCGCAACCCCCTGTATGCTCCCAACCACTCTCTTCTCCAGCTGAAGAAGAACCCGTTGACTGACACCCCGCGGCAAACAGCAAAGTTAAAGACAGAAAAAACCATTTCATAATTTGACCTCCATATTCATTCGATAGAGCTTGATAAACAATACAATTCATAGACTCCATCTATATCCGACCTAGCAAGCACGGAAAAACTTTCATCTAGATTTAAAAAAGACAAACTTAAGGGACAGTGGGAGCGTTTCTACAAGCTCATTCTTCTCACTGTGTCGTCGCATGCCACTATTATTGGCACGATCAGATTGCTTGTTGTCGTGATCGGATATTACCTAGATCGCTGCAGTGGCTAATATGTGAACACACCACGAGACAGCACAAAGGTAGCATCATGACAAAAACAGTACTTATCACAGGCGCATCAAACGGAATTGGTTTAGAACTCGCAAAAATTCATGCTGAAAAGGGCAATGACTTAGTCGTCGTCGCTCGTTCAGAAGACAAACTTAACGCTCTTAAGCAACAATTGGAAAATGCTTACTCGGTCAGCGTAGAGGTGATTGCAAAAGACCTCTCTTTACCCGAATCCGCTCAGCAAGTATTTAATTACACGCAAGCTAAAGAACTTCAAATCGATACACTGATCAACAACGCTGGCTTTGGTGGACACGGTAAGTTTGCAGACCGTGAGTTGGCTGATGAGCAGTCGATGATGCAAGTCAACATGGTGACTCTGACTAACCTAACCCACCTTTACTTACAGGGCATGGTTGAGCGCAATTATGGCCAAATCCTTAACGTGTCATCGACCGCTTCTTTCATGCCCGGCCCATTGCAGGCGGTGTATTACGCAACCAAAGCGTACGTAACGTCATTTAGCCAAGCGATAGCGGAAGAGGTCAAAGACCACAACATCAGCGTCACCGCACTCTGCCCTGGAGCGGTCGATACCGGTTTTGTTGAAGCTGGTAATCTCGATGGTGTCGACATCTGGAAAAATGCTAAATCCGCACGTTCCGTCGCTGAGTGCGGTTATGAAGCGATTCAAAAGCGTGAGCTTGTCGCTTTCAATGAGGCACCTCTTAAATTTATGATTAATTAGATTATCCCTCTTTTGCCACGCAAGACCGCGCTTAAGATTTCTCGTCAAGCGATGGAAAAGAACTAAACCTGTTTTAAAGTGAGGCAAAAGAGATGAAACGAGCCAGTAAATTCACCATTCCACCCAATTGGAAAGTGCTCTTTAATGACCTAGGTCTGGATATTCACGAAATACTGGCTCATGCAGGTCTTCCTCAAGGGCTCTTTGAGCAACAAAAAGTGCAACTGACTCCTGCCCAATACTTCCAAATTTGGCATGGCATCGAAGCCGCTTCTCACGGGACAGAAATGCCACTCAAACTTGCGGAAGTACTGAGTTTTGAATCATGTGATGTGCCAATCTATGCGGCAATGTGCAGCGATAATCTCAACGCTGCACTGGTGCGCTTGCGTGATTACAAACCGTTAATTGGGCCGATGATACTCGATATCGAAAAGGACAATACTGCGACGCAGCTTACCTTGGGTTGCTATGGGTACGATGGGGAATTGCCCAAAACACTCAACCTAACCGAAATGGTCTTCATGACGCAGTTAGCGAGAATGGCGACTCGCACACATGTTCAACCTCTGATGGTTGTGTTGCCAGACTTACCTAACCAACTCGCAGCATACGAAGCGTATTTTGGATGTGAAATACAACAAGGGGATTTGGCTCAGATTTGCTTCAGAGCCACCGATGCTAATGCTCCTTTCCTGACCCAAAATCAGGCGATGCTCAATATGTTTGATAATGAGCTAAAGCAAAGATTGGAAGCGCAGCAGGCAGAAAACACCACACTTGATCGTGTCTCTACGGTTTTGGTTGGTTCTCTACCACAAGGAGAGAGCAGTATTGAGTATGTGGCAAAACAGTTAGCTATGAGTAAGCGAACCCTGCAACGAAAGCTATCGGAAGAGAACTACAGCTATCAATGTTTACTCAAAAAAGTACGTCAGGAATTGGCCGACTACTATTTACAACAAACTCAACTTCCTATTATCGAGGTCTCATTTTTATTGGGATTCCAAGAGACCAACTCTTTTATTAGAGCTTACAGCAGCTGGACTGGAACTACGCCTAGCCAAGTTCGAGGCTAATGCCGCTTTAAACACTTATGATAAAAATGGGACAGCCATGCTATCCCATTTTTACTCGAGCTCTCGCAAGCAAAGTGATGGTTTTGTTTTTGTACGCGACGCTCGAGCTAAAATCAGCTCGCGACCTTATTCGTTGCTTGTGTCTTCGATTGTCTTGTCCAAAATGCCAAAGTAACGATCACCCCTGAAAAAGCAATACAAAGATAAATCGGGTACAGTGGGTTAATCACAACGCTGAATGCCAACATCGCCGCGACTCCATAACCTATAGTGTGAGACATTGAGATATAACCAGCCACCGTCCCCGGCGAGCTGCTCCACTTATCGGTTGCTGACGCAGTATAAGCAGGCACCAGTAATGCAGCGCCAACAGAGGTCACAGCCATCGCCAATCCAAAGGTCAATAAATGAGGAATGGTGAACAACGACATTCCAATGAGGAAGGCGATTGAACCAATCCAGTACATCATTCGAGGCGTCACCCTCTCTTTTTTCACAATCCATACCTGGGAAAACAGTGTCATTGAAGCACTGATGCTCAATAAAATACCGATCGCGTCGCTTAGTTTCTCTGAGGGCCATTCAGTAAATGAATAGATCAAAGGCGATAAACCGTATTGCAATAACGCAACCGATGCACAAAGTAGCAGCCCAGTAATAAGGTACGGTGATAAGCTTTTATTAGGTAACCAAGATTCGCGATTTATATTATTAGAAATAGAGGACTCGACCTTTGGAATAGGCATTATTAACGCAAAAACAAGGGCGATAAATGGCAACAAAACCATCAAAAATAACGGTGCAAAAGGATTCAACTTTAGTGCAAAAATAGAAACAATTGGACCCAATAATCGTCCACTACTTAATCCAATACTGACCGCTGTTATCGCCTTTAATCTATGTTGTTCTCCGCATAATATTATTGCCCAATGCTGGCTCGCAGGTACCATTCCAGAGACGGTGCATCCATAAATAACCCTTGCGATAATTAGCCCGACAAAACATAACGTTACATTGTTTTCCCCCGATAGACTCATCATAGAGAACACGGCAAGCAACAGAAAACTAATGGTCATTCCCACTAGTGCTTGGATAACCACTCGATTTGGGCCATGTTTATCGCTATATCGTCCCCAAAACGGGGCTGATGGGAGAAATAGTAAACTTCCTACAGCAATCAGAGCAGACCATGCAGGCAGGTCAAAGGCCGACTGCTCTACCAAAAATGGCAGTGATACAAGTAACCCATTTTGCCCAACTCCCATCAGGGCGGAAATAAGGCCAATCGACATTAAGTGAAAATTTTTATTATTTATTGCTAACATAATTTAAGGGCGTAAATAAGAGTGAATAAACTCGAAATGAAAAACGCCAGATCAGAATTTATTATTATTGATTATGTGAATAATTATCATTTTAATTTCATTGTGCTAACATTAACGGCTCTTTACCTATAACTCAACTTCATATTTCATTATGTATCAGCTTACCAATGCATCATTTGAAATCGACGGTAAGACAATTCTCTCTCCTACGAGCCTGAATTTTGAGCCTAAAAAAGTCACGACATTACTCGGCCATAATGGGTGCGGAAAGTCGACTTTAATTAAGTTATTAAGCCGTCAAAATAGTCCTACTCAAGGGCAAGTTTCCTTTAATCAAAAACCACTCTCGTCGTTCAGTCACCTTGAGTTTGCGCACCAAGTCGCTTACCTACCTCAGCACCCACCGATCACCGATGGTGTAACTGTACGCGAGTTAGTTTGCTTTGGTCGTTATCCATGGAAAGGCGCATTTGGGCGTTACAGCAAAGATGACTACGCAATCGTCGATGAAGCGATTGAGAAAGTAGGATTAAGCGAATTTTCTCAACGCTTCGTCGCCACACTATCGGGAGGCGAGAGGCAGCGTGCTTGGGTCGCGATGTTATTAGCTCAACAAAGCCAATGCATCTTACTTGATGAACCCACATCAGCGCTCGATGTTGCTCACCAGCACGAGCTCTTAGCATTGATTCGCGAGCTTAATCAGTCATTAGGTCTGACCGTAATAATGGTACTGCACGACGTAAACATGGCCGCTAAGTTCAGTGACCATCTGATTGCATTACACTCTGGTCAAGTCATAGCGTCAGGTACCCCTCAAGAGATGATGACTCCAGAGACGCTCACCAAGATCTACGGTATGGAGCTCGCACTTTTCAGTCATCCAATAACAGGTCAACCGATCAGCTACATCCCATAAGAAAAGGAACGTGTTGTGAAAAAATTCTTTACTCTGCTTGTGTGCACTTTCAGTCTCAATGCTCATGCCTTAGACGTGACTCATGAGATGGGCACCACTAGCTTCGAAACCACACCAACGAAAATAGTCGCACTGGATTGGGCTCTATCTGAAACCGTTCTAAGTTTAGGTGTCGATCTCGAAGGTATTGCTGATGCAGAGGGCTACAAACAATGGGTTGTTCAACCGCAACTTAACGAACAGGCTATCGATGTGGGTTCTCGCAGAGAGCCGAACCTTGAACTACTCACCAAACTTCAACCTGATGTCATTTTGATCAGCAAGCACATGGCCGCAGCCTATGAGCCGCTTAATAAAATCGCACCGGTATTGGTTTACAGTATCTACAGTGAGAAGAAACAGCCCTTAGAATCGGCAAAATCGGTAACACGCTCATTAGGTGAACTGTTTGAACGTGAAGCTCAAGCAAAGCAGGTGATTGCCCAAGCTGAGCAACGCCTTTCAGCAAACGGAGAGCAAATACGCACGGCAGGTAACGCTGTTCAACCACTTCTTTTCACACGTTTTATCAATGACAAAACAGTGCGAGTTCATAGTGAAGGTTCATTGGCTCAAGACACAATCCAAGCCATGGCACTAAAAAACGATTGGAGTGAGCAAACCAACCTTTGGGGGTTCAGCACCGCTGGAATTGAGAAACTCGCCGAGCACCAAAAGGCTAACGTTATGATTTTCGGCCCGCTTACCGACAACGAGCGCAAGAAACTGACAAGTTCTCCGCTATGGCAAACGATGGCTTTCACTCGCAATGATTCGGTTTTTGAACTTCCAGCTATCTGGACATTTGGTGGACTGATCGCAGCACAAAGATTTAGCGATCACATCACCGAGCAATTGACCAACAAACCTTTAAATCAGCAACCATGATCTCAGTTCACGCTTCACCACCAAAAGTCGGCGTATTTGGAATCAAAACAGCAGGGCTACTCGTCACTGCCGTTTTGGTGATCGGTTCACTGCTTCAGATAACCGCCCCATATTCACAAGGGATCAGGCTCATTTGGGACACCTTGTTTGAGTATGACTCCACCAACTACCAGCACATCATTACTCATTTAACCTACCTACCCAGAATCACCGTCGCCCTGCTTTGCGGGTTTGCTCTTGCTGTCGCGGGGTGTGTGATGCAGTTTGTGCTGCGAAACCCAATTGCTTCTCCGACAACACTAGGTGTAGCAGCGGGCGCAGAGTTAGGCATGGTGCTAGGAATTCTGTTTTTACCAGCAGGCCTGAATTTTCCGAGCTTCATTCCAGCCTTCATCGGCGGATGTTTGGCTACCGGCTTGGTATTCCTGTTAAGCTCAACGCGCGGTTACTCACCACTGCACATGGTGCTCTCAGGTATGGTCGTTAGCCTGTTTTTGGGTTCCTTGAATACCATGCTACTCATGCTGCATGAGCAAAAACTCACTAGTTTGTTTGTCTGGGGTGCAGGCGTACTCAACCAAAACGATTGGAGCAGTACCCAGATTTTGTTGCCTTTGATTTGCCTCCCTACTTTACTGCTGCTGATGCTACAACGCCCCCTAGCCTCACTTCAGTTTGGCGATAATGTCGCGACATCCCTGGGCGTTAACATCAAACAAGTTAAACTTCTTTGCTTGTCACTAGCAATTTTCATCACAGCTGCAGTCGTAAGCGAAGTGGGAATTATTGGTTTTGTCGGAATTGTTGCACCTGCCATTGCACGTATGCTCGGCGTGCGAGCACTTGCCAAACAGATCATAACCAGTGGCTTCATTGGTTCGGCTATCTTGCTAACCGTCGATCTAATGATCCAACCCTTTTCTGGCGTAGGTGGTGAACTTCTGCCAACTGGAGCCATGACTGCTCTGATTGGCGCACCTTTCCTACTATGGCTGCTACAACGCACTAAATTGAACTCCGAACTAAAAATTCGCGGTGAACACATTGAACATTTCAAACATGTTGCCACTGGCAAGGTGCTTGTTGCCATGCTGTTGGTACTCGTCGTTGTATGTGCGGTTTCAATCACACTCGGGCGAAACCAACTGGGTTGGAGCCTAGAGTTAAGTCCATCTCTGCTCGAACTTCGTTTACCAAGGGTACTTGTTGCACTGTTTGCCGGTATTGGATTGGCCTTTGCTGGCACTATCATTCAGCGTATATCAAGCAACCCAATGGCTAGCCCAGAAGTTCTCGGTATCAGTTCGGGTGCCGCTTTGGCACTGGTACTCGGTACCTTGATGGGTGGTGCGATTGAGCGTGAACAGCAGATGTTATTGGGAACGTTAGGCGCAGCATCGGTGACTGGTGTGGTCTGGCTGATGGGGCGCAAACACAACTTTGCGCCAACCCAAACCTTGCTGACAGGTATTGCATTAAGTGCTGGACTGGATGCGCTGCTCAGAATCGCTATGAGCTCTGGCAATGAGAACGCCACCGCGCTACTGACTTGGTTATCTGGCTCCACCTACCTTGTCGCATGGAGTGATGTCATCCTGCTTGCTGTCGGTGTTTTGGTGATCGGTTCATTGTCACTGTCGCTGCATCGCTGGATAGAGCTCATCAACCTAGGCGAAATCACCACAACTAGCTTGGGTATGAACACGACTCTAGTACGCTTAGCTTTGTTGCTGCTAGTGGCGGCACTTACCACGTTATGCACGATTGTAATCGGCCCACTGAGTTTCATCGGTCTGTTGGCCCCTCATATGGCCCGCTCACTACACCAATATCGAGCTATACCTCAAATGCTCACCGCTGCCGTACTCGGCGCCGTTATCATGGTTTGTGCTGATTGGATTGGTCGAACACTCTGGTTCCCATGGCAGTTCCCGGCGGGTCTACTCGCCTCTTTGATTGGTGGAGGTTACTTCCTCTACCTGATGAGACGCTAACGAGATTTCGTGAACCGATATTCAAAGAGTAAGCCCAGTTACCAATAAATCACTGGGCTTTTTTCCCCTCGAAACAACGTTTTGTATTTCTGCAACAGAAACACAATTTATGGTATTCGCTGGTGTTTATGTTTACCATGAGCGCAAACACCTGCCTTAGGCGCAACAACCGACCTTAGGTTTTACACTACCCTGAACAGTTTTGGACGATATGGACACATCAACAATCACACGCCTTCAACGGGATTTACTCTTCAAAATAGTAACGCGCCTCAAAGAGGAGAACGCCGTGGCGGGAAGCAGTTTGAATGAATCCTCTCTTGCTCAGCAGTTTGAAGTCTCTCGAACTCCTATGCGAGCAGTGCTCAAACACTTGTCTGATCAAGGTGTGGCTAAATCTGTTCCATACAAGGGGTTTGTGTTGCAGATCGATGCATGTGATATCGAAACTGGCAAGCAAAACAATCAAGAGCAAGCCCGTCAAGAGCAGCTTTATCTAAGATTACTCATGGACATCTTTTTCGGAGAGATCAGCGATTCATTTTCGGAGAATGAACTCCAGCAACGCTATGATGCCAATCGTGGTGAGGTGCAATCAGTACTCAGATTATTGGAAAACGATGCAATATTCCGACGCAGCCCAGGCTACAAGTGGCAACTGGATGGTGTTCTCAACTCTCTTGAAAGACACACCGAAAGTTACCGATGCCGTTTGATTTTTGAACCTGCAGGTCTGCTTGAAGCAACGTGGAAGCTAAAACGCGACGCACTGGAAAAGTGTCGCGAACGCCATGTTAATGCTATCAAGAATCCAGAATCAATCACCGCTAGCCAACTTTTCACCTTGAGTGCAGACTTTCACGAAATTCTTGCAGCAAGCTCCGGTAACCGCTTCTTACTCGGTATGATGCAACAACAAAATCGACTTCGTAAAGCGACCGATTTGGTCTCTATGCACATCCAGTCTTCAGTCAGCCGTTCATGCCAACGACGTCTAGATATCATGGAACTCGTTTTAGATGGGAATAACCAAGCAGCTTCGGAGAAACTCGCTCAGCTACTGGAGAATGATGTACGCGTCATGAAGCGTACTTACCAAGATGTGATGAATGTATCTCAAGAACAACGAGAGCAAATCATCAATAGTATTTCTCTAAAAAACAACTGAACAACAGGGCGGCCTCTCACTGCGCCGCCCTAATCACCCCGCCCCCAAAAAATCAAAATAAACAAATAAATCAATAGTTTAAATAAAAATCAAACTAAAAAAACCAATTATCATCTGCTCGCCTATTGTTGCATTTGAAAATAAATCGCATTTATATATTGTTTTTTCGCAACAAAAACACAATAATAATGATTCTTATTTAGAGTCAAATGCAAAAACAAGCATGTGCTTGGTCTAGGTTCAACCGCTTGATTCTCAATAAAAACAATAAAAATAAAGTCATCACGCCCAAGAAATGTGTGCAGCCTTTCATTGATAATTGCAGAGAATAAAATGAAAACCGAAAAAGGAAGTTTCAAACTTTCCACAGTCGCTTTAGCAGTAGCGGCGGTAAGTTCCGTATTCACAGTCCAAGCTCAAGATTACTCAACCGACGAAAAAATGGTTGTGGTATCTAGTCGTACCCCAAAAGCCATTAGCGATATTCCAGGTACTGTTTGGTACATCGAACCACAGCAGATTGAACAAGAATACCGTGGTGGTAAGTCTTTAGGAGAAATCCTAGCAAGCGCTATCCCATCATTGGATGTGAGCAGCGGCGCCCGTACTAACTACGGTCAAAACTTGCGCGGCAGAAAAATGCTGGTGATGATTGATGGCGTATCGCTGCAATCTTCACGTCAAATCAGCCGCCACCTAGACTCTATCGACCCATTTAACATTGAACGAATTGAAGTCCTTTCGGGCGCAACGTCAATCTACGGTGCTGGTGCTTCCGGCGGTGTGATTAATATCATCACCAAAAAAGCAGATGGCGAAGAGCTTGAATTTGAATCTTTTGTTGGCGGTACATCAGGCTTCAACTCAGGTGAAGATTTCGACTACAAAGTTGGACAATCGATCTCGGGCGGCAATGAAACCGTTCAAGCACGCTCGTCAGTTATCTACACAGAAACTCAGGGCTTCTTTGACGCGAATGGCGATATCGTTACACCAGACATTTCTCAAGGCTCTCTGCAATTCAATAAAACTCTCGACTTCCTAACGACCGTTGGCGTCAATGTCTCTGAGACCAAAAAGCTCAACTTCCTGGCGCAGTACTACGATAGCCAACAAGACTCTCCATATGGTTTGTACATTGTTGGCCGTGACTTTGTGGATGTTCGTAAAGGCTTTGATTCAGATAGAGAACATGGCACTGAGCGTATCATGCTCAGCGCGTCATACATTGATGAACAGTTCCTCGGCCACCAGCTGATTGCTGAAGCGTCATATCGTAAAGAAGACCAGACTTATACGCCTTACTTCCAATCTTCTGGTCAGCAAATCACCGATGTGATCTCGCTAAAGGCAGCACTTGCGAAAGACTTCAACCGCTTCAACATCGTTTATGGTGTAGACGCTTACCAAGATACGCTTGAAAGCAACCAAGCGCTTTACGATCCGACGATCGCTAACAACTCGGGTAACCTAATCAACAAGACTTTCGCTGAAGTCGGGCGCTATCCGGGCGTTGAAGTCGCATCTATCGCAGGCTTTGTGCAAGCTGGTTTCGACATCACGAATGATTGGTCTGTAGAGGGTGGCTTTCGTTACCAATACATGAAAAACACCATTGACGACTTCGTTGGCTACCAACAGCAAAAGCAAATCGCAGCAGGTAACGGAACCAGCGCAGATGCAGTTCCTGGCGGTGAAACGGATTACGGTGTTGGTCTATTTAACTTAGGCACGGTTTATCATCTAAACAGTGATTCACAAGTTTGGGCCAACTTCTCACAAGGTTTCGATTTAGCCGATCCGGCAAAATACTACGGTCAAGGCAACTACACCTTAGTGGGAGATCACTGGACGCTTAATGACAGCATCAATGTGAATGACTCTAAGATGTCTGGCATCAAGACCAACAGCTTTGAACTTGGCTACCGCTTAGACACTGGCGACCTAAGCCTGCAATCTGCGGCTTACTACTCTCAGTCTGACAAGAATGTTAAATACAACAAAAACACGCTGCTGATCGAAGAGATCGACGACAAGAAACGTGTTTATGGTCTAGAGGCGCTTGCGTCTTACTGGGTACATGAAAACGTTCAGCTGGGTGCATCGGGCCACTACGTTGTTTCAGAAGTGAAAGGCGATGATGGTTGGGAAGATCAATCAGCAGGTGAAGCGAGCACATCAAAAGCAAACGCTTGGGCAGGCTGGTACGAAGCTGACCTATCTCTGAAAGTTCAGAGCCAAACCATGTTTGACTACGAAGATGACAGCGACAACAAGCTCAATGGTTACACCGTCTTCGACCTTGTTGGTACTTACCAACTACCAGTCGGTAGCCTAGGTTTTGGTATCCAAAACTTACTTAATAAAGACTACACCACTATTTGGGGTCAGCGCGCACAGATTCTATACGCAACACACTACGAATCAGCCGCTTATGACTACCGTGGTCGCGGCCGTACCTACACGTTGAACTACCAAGTTAAGTTCTAGTCACAAACCCTGCTTGTCGTTTGAATAGATGAGCAGAGAACGAAGAAAGGCAGCGTACATAGCGCTGCCTTTTTATTGCCACCAATCTACTTCCAAACGTGAGCGAAACGGCTTCACTCACAGATTGACCATTAGTGTGTGTTGCTCTTGCTTACCTTAGTAAATGCGGTCGATTTCCACTTGTCTGTTCTGACTTCTTCACCCGGCGTGTACATGCGAAGCACGGCATACCAAGGGTTATTAGGAATAGGTAGGAAGTTCGGGTTGTCTTCATTACCTTCCACATCACTACTCATAATGATGGTGTAGCTGCCATCCTTGTTCGGTGTTAATGTGCGGTCACCACGAGAGTGACGGTTCAGCGCGTTTTTCTCCATCAATCGAGTCTTGCCGCTGTAAGCCGTGTATGACCAAAAGCCGCCCTCTTCAAGCGGTGGCGCATCGAAAGTCACAGTGTAATCATATTTACTGCCATCTAGCACTGCGCCTTCAGTATCAAAAAAGTCTCCACTGTACATGGTGTGTTTGGCAGGTAATCCCCATTGCCCCATCAGGGTGCCGTAGGCATGTTGATAGCTTGCAACTTTTGTCATCTCTTCACGAGTACCAAGCACATCACGCGAATCATCGAAACCTGCATTCTTGATTCTTTCTGCGCCTTTTTTCTCGCCTAGCTCAATCAATTTCAACTGCTCATCACTCAGGATGTAGTCTTCATTACCCAAACCGAGTAAGTCGAACTGTTGCAGCAGTCTTTGATCGTGATTCTTCATAGTGCCTTCTGACAGAATGAAGTTGGTACGCTCTACCCAGTTCGAGTTCTCTGGATCGGGATACTCGCGCTCAACTGGTTTAGGCCCTTTCTGACCTAAATATTCCGATAGCGTTCGAATGTTCCATTGGTCCATCAGCTTTTGAGCCGTTGCTGAGTCGTCACCACCGAGGTCCATAATGCGTCCCATCATTTTCACCAATGGGTGTTCAACATAAATCACTTGATCAACACTCGCAGGAACCTCCCCTTTCCAGCCTTCCACCGCGTACATAAAGCTGCCACCTTTTGTACCGCGCTGCGGAGAACCAAATGCGGAGTCAGTGAAGTGCTGCATGTTCATTGTGTGGAAAAGCCAGTATCGATCTTCATCGTGATCTGGGATGGTGATGATCACAGGCTCAGCGCCAAGGTCCATCCAGCCCATCAGATGCAGGGTATCGTTATTGATCGTTGGGTGGGCAGTGTAGGTGTCATCCGCTAGAACTCGAATGTTCTGAAAGCGGTTCAGAGGGTACTCTTCTTTAATGACAGTCTGATAAAAGTATTTGTACGCCTCATCAATCGAGTACGCGTATTCATAAGCCAGTTGCGCAAGCTGCTCTTTATCTTGTTCTAGCCAAGCGAGACTCGCCATCTCAACCGGTAAAGTGTCACGCGTTATTTCAAAGGTGCTCTCAGCAGGTAACTCTGTCTGATTCGCTAGCGCATAAGCCGGCACTGAAACAAGAAAAGCACAAGCTAACGCTTTAATAATTCTGTTTTTTTTCGTCATTGTTGGTCCTAGTTAGAAGCGAGTTCGGAAGGTCAATTGGATCTGAGATGTCCGCTTTAGAAGGTTCTTGCTAAGAAACAGAAAAGGGAAGTAGTAGTAACAAATAGCCGTTTCTTCATAGCATTACCCGGTATCAAGGTGTGCCGCTGTGCAGCACACCTTGTGTCTAGTAAAGAGGGTTAGTCAGCAACAACTGACTTGTCTGCCATACCGATACCACCCGCTTTCTGTCTTGGTGGAAACGCTTTTAGGGATTTTTGATATTCAGCCGCCGCTTTTTGTAACTTTGGTAACACCCAAGATTTCTCTTTCATCCAAAGGAACCAACCGCGAGTATCTGGGCTACGCTCATACGGGTCAGCTTTGATGTTCACCAACATACCAAGCGGCCACGCCTCTGGTGGTGCAATCCACTCGGTCTTGGTTTTTAGGTGTACTTTCCAGTCATCAACACGGAATGCATTAAGGTCTTGTTCGTTATAAAAGAAGAATTCATGACGCAGGCTCGGCTCGCCTTTGGTCAACATATCCAGTTGGTTGTAGCCATCAAGGTGGACTTGGTAGTGCTGGCCATTCAGCTCTTTCCCCTTCAACAGATCTTGTTTGATCTCGGTGTCACCTACAGCAGCCATGATGGTTGGCACCCAGTCTTCTGAAGTCATGAAGCCATTGGTGTATTCACCTTGAGGGATTTTGTCTGGCCAGCTGACTAGCATCGGCACACGGAAGCCGCCATCCCAAGTCGTCCCCTTTTGTCCTCTAAACGATGCAGATCCAGAGTCCGGCCAATGGTCAAGGTTCACGCCATTATCCGAGGTGAATAGAATGATGGTGTTATCGATCTCGCCCAGTTCTTCGAGCTTATCGAGCAACACACCGATTTGGTCATCAAGTTCGACTAAACCATCGTAATAGGTATTGATTTGACTCGCGCCTTGGTACTCCGGACGCACGTGTGTTTTTTGGTGCATGCGCGTTGGGTTGTACCACATGAAGTAAGGCTGATCGTCGTTCTTTGCTTCGTGTTTATCAAGCCAGTTCATGGCGAAGTCTAAGAACTCACCATCGACCGTCTGCATGCGCTTGGCACCCAGCGGGCCTTTATCTTCAATAGTCTGTTTACCGATAACACCGAACCTTGGATCTTCTTTCATATCTACCGTATCGGTCGCCACAGTGTGAAGCACATTGCGAGGACGACTTCTAAAGTTCGGGTCTTTAGGGAACTCCGGCTGCTCTGGCATTTCCATCACGTTAAGGTGATAAAGGAAACCAAAGAACTCATCGAAACCATGGACAGTCGGCAGGTGACTGTTGTTGTCACCCAAGTGGCTTTTGCCAACATGAACCGTGGCGTAGCCCTTGTCTTTTAGCATTTCAGCCAGCGTAGGATCTTCTTTTTGTAATCCCAACGATGAACCCGGCTGTCCTACAGACGTCAACCCCGTTCTGAATGGGTATTGCCCGGTGATAAACGCAGAACGACCCGCAGTTGAACTGCCTTGTGCATAGTAATCACTGACCATCATGCCGCGTTCTGCGATGCGGTCGATGTTAGGAGTATCAACCGCGCCTAGGCCACGGTGGTAAGCTGAGAGATCGGTTGGGCTAACATCATCAAGCATGATAGCCACCACATTCGGTTGGCTAGCCGCCTGAACGTTAACACTTGCCAACACCGAAAGTGCGAGCGCTGATTTAACAAAAGACTTATACATATATAACCCTCATGACAAAGAATAAACCGCTGAAATTGAGCGAGAAAATGCACGATCTCAAGCGAACCTGTGTTGAGGTAAATGGTATAAGAAAGCCGCTAAAAAGAGCTTGATAGCCACTATTACGTTTTTTAATAGCGGCGGTTTAGGCAGGGGATTCTTACTCTAGGATAAAGACAAAACTAGGGCTGAATCAGAGTTGTGATTTCGCTCTGCAACCAATCAGTAAACGGGTTATTGCGATTAGCTTGGTGAGTAAACAGGGCTAACTCTCGGCGGTAGGTGTCTTTTGACAACTCAGATGGCAGCTCGACACAGCGATACTCTTCACCTACGTGCGAGCGACACTTATTGGAGGTGATGTAGATAAAATCGCTGTCCTTGACGATCTCTAACATCAAGTTCATGTTGTTGCTTCGAAGAGCGATATGTTTATCCAAGTCGTACTTTTTAATCAGCATTTCCGATTTAGAAGGCTGAATATACCCAGGTATCATATTGATACATAATGGGTATTTCATAACATCCTCCAGTGCATTGCCTTGCAAAGGGTGATCTTTGCGTAGCACTAGCATGAACTTATCAAACCCCACAGGCCGTTCGGCAAGAGTTTTATTGACCTCCATCGGCAGGTAACTCACACCCCAGCTAGTGCGATTGGTTTCCAAGGTTTGCACACCATTATCCAGCCACGGAGAGCACTGAAAGGTGACATGTGGTGCGGCTTTGGTCAGCGTCTTCATCAGTGGAACCCCAATCGGCACAAGCAGTGGCGTGGGCAGCATGATTTGCAGTTCACCTTTGAGGTCGCTGAGGCTCCACTCTTTATCGGGAACATACAGATCATCGATTTGCTCCAATAAGGAAGGCAAGCTCTCAATCAGCTTCAAACATTTAGGGGTAGGCTCAAGGCGAGCTTTATCTCTGACAAACAGTTCATCATCAAACTGCTCCCTTAACTTACGCAGCATCACACTAATGGTTGGCTGACTCACGTTCAGTGCTTTCGCAGCCGTCACCGTTTGGCGCGTCTCGTTGAGCACCAGTATCAGTCGCAGCAAGTTAAGGTCTTTGGTCATCTTTAGTCGCACCTCATAAAGAAAGCGAATCAGTTAAACAGAGGGAAATAGGCGGGTGAGTAGCCCTTTTTCATCGCCTCTACCATAGGTAATAGCTTAGGCAGTGCATGGCGGAAAAACATCTTATAGCCTTGGCATAGATGATTCATCGCACCGCCGTCTTGAGTTGTGGCAATGCGATTTTTTGGACAACCACCCTGACACATCTCAACAAAATCACAGCTTCGGCAGGTACTGTTTAAGTCGTGATACTTGTTGGTACCAAACGCGACTTGCTGCGATGACATCGCCATTTGTGCTAGCTTATCACTGCTCATAGAACCAAGTTTATGATCTTGATAGCCAAAATGGTCACAGCTGTAGACCAGCCCATCATGTTCCACCATCAACTGCTGACCACAGGTTGCACTGTGATGGCACATCTGGCTAGGGTAACCCATCAAGATCATTAAGCAGTTCTCAAAAAACTGAATATAGACCTTGCCCACATCCGCAGCGCTCCAAGCATCAAAGAGGTCACATAGGAACTGCCCCCATTGCTCGCCCGTTAGCGACCAGTCGTGACCCGTTCGTCTATCCAGTTCGTGATCCATACACGGCTGAAACTGCATATAACCACTGCCATTTTCGACCAAGAATTGATAAATGGTTTTCGCATGTTGGTAGGTCTTATTGTTGACCACGGTGAGCGTATTGAACTCAACATTATGTTTCTTCAGATAGGAGATGCCACGCATGGTGCGTTCGAAAGAAGAGTGTCCGTTTTTATCGATACGAGCGATGTCATTAAGTAGGTTCGGACCGTCGATACTGATCCCCAACATGAAGTCGTGTTGAGCAAAAAAAGATGCCCAGCGGTCGTTGATTAAGGTGCCATTTGTTTGCATGGTATTGATGATTTGCTTAGTCACTTTTTTGGACTGCTGAGCAGCAACCGCAGACTGATAAAACGCTAGCCCTCGCAGCATGGGTTCACCGCCATGCCAAATGAAATCGACCTGTGTAGCCTGAACGGGTTGCGCCTCAATGTGCGAATGGACGATCTGTTCCATCATGCTCTGTGGCATCGATGATCGCTTGTCGACATCTTGTCTGTTTAAGTAGTAGCAATAGCTGCAATCAAGATTACATTGCGCCCCTTCTGCTTTGATGAATAGACTGAAAGGATGAGTTGATGCGTTCATATTGCCCCCTTAATTTTGGGTCAACATATCAACCGCCAATCGTGCAAACAATAGCCCCTCGCGACGTCTCACCTCTGCACTGGTTTAACGCTAGTTGCCCGCCATAAAATCACAACCAAAAACAACAGCTTAATCAACAGAAATAACGTATTAACAATCTTAATATCGGCTATTACACTCCTTAATCACACTTCCTCTTATGCTCTTCACCATAGACTTCCAACAATATAGGTGCTCCATGAGAAAGCTGTTTTGTAAGAAAAAGGTACTGGCCACTTTGGTGTGTTCTTTGTCCAGTGTTATGGCGATGCCGTCTTTTGCTGCGCAACCTGCTACGCCAGAAGAGGAGCTTGCTTACAATTTAGGTGTGCAAGCATTCATTTATGGTACTGGACCTCTCACGGTTGCAGCTGTCAGACAAACCACCACTTCGGTCGATGTCGCCATGGACAATGGCATGGCGCCTCTCAATGAGATGGGTAAAACACGCGCTTTGTCTGGGCCGCAAGAGCAAATCGTGCCAACCGTCAATAACGACACACTTTACTCACAGGCACACTATGATTTAGACCTATCCGGACCAATAGTGCTGGACATCCCGAAAACCGATAACCGTTACTATATCGTGCAGTTATTGGATGCTTATTCTGAGTCGATTGATGATCTACACATCAAAAATGCCGGAGACCAAGGTTCAAAAGTACTACTGGTCAACAAAGGCTGGAAAGGTGAGGTACCGGACGGTATTGATCGCGTCGTTGAATCGCGCACCCCTATGGTTTGGTTGATTCACCGTACTGGCGTCTTTGGCGAGCAAGACCTTAAAGATGCACTCGTGGTGCACGATCAGTTCCTGAGTTACCCACTCAGCGAACTCGATAAAAAGCATACACCGGCGAAACTCAAGCATGCGAGTGGCGGTATTCCACCGATGGCAAGGCCTGAAGGGCTAGAGTGGTATGCCTTAATCGACCGTGAGCTCAGAAAGAACCCGATTCCAGAAGATGCGCCGATTGTTGAACAGTTTGAGCAAATTGGGATTGGTGGTGATACGCCGTTCAACCCAGAAGCGCTTTCCCCTGAACAGCAAAAAGGTTTGCTGCGAGCAATTGAGTCGTCTCAGAAGATCATTCAGTACGCTGGGCGCAGCATCGGCGATATTAACAATGGTTGGTCGATGATGTACGAAGGGGGGCGCTATGGAAACGACTACTTGAG
The DNA here is from genome assembly GCF_000695685.1 of Vibrio fortis. GTDB lineage: Bacteria > Pseudomonadota > Gammaproteobacteria > Enterobacterales > Vibrionaceae > Vibrio > Vibrio fortis_A. The sequence continues at coordinate 240,974 of NZ_JFFR01000012.1, forward strand.
CCGCGCGAGCATCAACCTTCGAGCTGCAGGGTTAAACGTACCCGAGCGAGCACTCTACCCAAATCGATACACAGACTCGAAGGGAGAACAGCTATCTGGCGAACATCAATACCGCATGACCATGCCTGCCGATGCGCCTTCGGAGGCCTTCTGGTCATTGACGATGTACGATGCTAAGAACCTGTTCATGGTTGAGAACTTCATTCAGCGCTATTCAATCTCGACCAACCGTAAACAAGAGCTTATTTACGCGGAAGATGGCACTCTGCCGATCTGTATTCAGTACAGCAAGCCAACCGACCCAACATGTAACTGGCTACCAGCACCGAAAGATGACTTTTATCTGCACATGCGTCTTTACGAGCCAACACAAGCGGTACTCGATAACCAATATCCACTACCGCAGGTAACCAAGCTCTAACACTGAAGAACGAACCAGAAACACCCTACCCCCATTACCGCAGCGACGCCACCCGCCGTCGTTGTGGTCGATCTCTCGCTAGACAACATGAGACTCTTGTTTTGAAAACTCCGTTAATCGCACTTCCTATCATTATGGTTGGTGTGCTCACCTCAGTCGCGCATGCAGGTGGCTTAAACCTCTCACAAATCGCGACGACCAAAAGTGTCGGCACCGCAGGCACCGGAAATGTCACTGCAAAGGATGCCTCTGCAGTGATCACTAACGCAGCCGCACTCTCTTCCATCGAGGATGACGCTTGGATACTAGGCGTACAATATCTGGATGTAAAGTCGACCTTTGTACGCAGCGATAGCCAAGCAGAAACCACCGGCAGTAGCGGCTCCGTGTTGCCTCACCTCTCTTATGCAGCACGGTTAAACGAACGCTGGGTTACGGGTGCAGCTTTACATGCAGCCGGAGGGATCGGGGTTGAATATTCTCAAGGTGTTGGTGCGAACCCAGCTCTGCTAATCAAAGAAAACAGCATCGCAGCGGTTAACCTCACCTCGTCATTGTCTTATGAGTTAACTGATACACTGTCGCTCGGTGGCTCACTCATCTTACAGCATGCCTCACTCAAAACAGAAGCGATACAAGACCGTACGCTCGAAGGTGACAGCCTAGAACTCGGATTTGGCTTGAGTGTAAACCACCACATTACCCATACCACGCAACTGGGGATCAGTTACCAAAGCCAGTTTGACCACGACCTCGAACTCGATAAAGCCAATGACTTTGGAGTCAGCTCTGAGTTGACTTGGGTACGAGGCTTTAACCTTGGGGTACAACACGTTTTGAATGAAGACCTTGCCCTGCTTTTAAGCACCAACTTAGAGACATGGCAAGACTACGATGAGAAATACTCAACCACTTATTCGCTGGGTGTAGGCGTTGAATACACGTATGAAGATTGGTTGCTCTACACTGGCATCAGCGGGGATACCAGTCCATTAGACAGCCACAACCGAGACGTATTATTGCCACTCGATCAGCAATGGCGTATTGGTGTTGGTGCCGAGCGTAAAATTTCCAGCGACTTGCATCTTGGATTAAGTTACCAATACCAAGACCTTGGCAAAGCAGAGATTGATGCGAATTCTGGTCTGTTCCAGCCGACAGGCAGTTACTCAACCAACCGTGTGCACTTTATTACGTTGTCGCTTCGTCATTAGTGTTCAACCATGACTTCTGCTCAATGATTGAGGCTTTATAGTTGAGGTCTCCAAATTAAAGATCAAAGTTTGAAGTCCTCCTCCACCAAAAAATCGAAAGCTCTTAGAAACAAAAATGTCAGCGTGTAATACGCTGACATTTTTATTCAATTAAGGCATTACTTTAGAGATACTTCTCTATCGGTAACAACTGTAGGAATCCAGACTGCGCGCGCTCCCATTGACCCGTTTCTGGTTCCGAGGTCCAGCTTTCATCACTGGAATGCCAACGCACATCGCCATCTTCTAGATCAAGGCGCCAACTATTATTAATGTCCATAGCTTCACTGATCGTCGAAGCCAATTCACCTGCCACTTCAGGGCTGTCGATCAACAAGATAGACTCTGTATTCAAATACGTTGAACGAAGGTTGAAGTTAAACGAGCCGATACTGGCAATTCGTTTATCAAACACCACGGATTTCGCATGCAGACCATAAGCCACATAAGGGGCACACTTTTCTGCATCTTTCGTTGAAGCTTCACATAACTTTGAATCCGGCTTCAACTCAAACAGATCAATGCCGTGCTCTAACATCTCTTGTCGACGACCTGCATAAGCCGAATGGTTGGTCACTAAATCATTGGACGCCATAGAGTTGGTCAACGCTTTAATCTCAACACCTTTATCATTGAGGGATTGCCACTTTGTGAGCTGTCCATCATCAAACACTAAGTAGGCCGACTCCAATAAGATCTCTTGTTTTGACTGTTCTGCCAACTCACCTAGCATCACAGCTGTCTCTTTAGGTTGGTCGGTTTCACCTGAATCAACCGGAATTGGTCGGTCATAAACAAAGTGCGCATCTACCCAAACCATCTCTTCCATTAGTTGGTCAAGAAACACATTCGCTTGCTCTTTTCCTTCCGGTAACGATGGATAGTTGACGTAGCTTGGCGTACTGAGTCCCTCTAATAATGATAGGTCTGGCGCTTGATCCTCGCTGAGCAGAGACACTGGGTAAGACCATTCGCTATTCCAATACTCAACAAAACTCGATTGGATTTCACCAACCACACCGCCTTTGACCAGCACATCGCGATCTCGGAAGTTGATTTCATCGGAATAATCAAAATACTCATCACCAATATTGCGCCCACCCACTACCGAGAACACACCGTCTACAGTGAAGGATTTGTTGTGCATACGTCGATTTAGACGAGAGAAATCTGACAAGAAGCTGAACCATTTAGAGAAACCACTACGACTAGGGGTAGGGTTAAAAATGCGGATCTCGACATTCGGATGCGCATCTAACGCATTCAATAATGGCTCTCTTTCATTTAAATTGATGTCATCTAGCATCACGCGAACTTTTACACCGCGATCAGCAGCGGCAAGCAATCGGCTGGCCAAATAGCCACCGGTGGCATCGGAGTTCCAAATATAATACTGAATATCGATGGTATATTCTGCGGCTTCAACCAGCGCCAAACGTTGAGACAGAGCATCCCAGCCTGCCTCTTGGATAACTACCGCACTATCGCCGACTTCATCAGATTGAGCTGGATGTTGATTACTCATACTCCAAAGTGCGCCTTGTTGTGGGGCGACAACCAATTCTTGAGCATGATTGACTTGTTCTGGTAACGAAGAGCAGCCACCTAATGTAGCAATGAGTAGCAAAGAGACACTGATGCGTTTAAGCGCAAGCATTAATTCCATTCCTTAATGGTGGTTGATCTACAAACCCTAGCGGTTCCGGAGAGGGCAAGTTTATAAGTCCTTATTAATGAAATATATACCAAACTTTCCACTTTCCCCCACTGATTGCGCAATAAATGGGAGCCAATATCTCGACTCCCGTTGTTCCAGCGTACTTATCAGGCATTACTACGCCTGAGGAACAATCAATTTCAAGCTCTGCTCAACACCAGATCCGTGAACAAAGTCTTAATGACTCCGATATATGGCAAGGCGAGAAAAATCAATTCAAACCCGAGCAATAAATTACCAAACCCCGAGCAAGATCTTTCAATCCTCTTAACGTGACCACTGCTAATCTTGTTACCAAGTCAGGCGAACACCACGCCGATTATCAAATACAAGTACTGGAGAGAGACCATGTCTAAAGAGCTATTTCAAAACATCAAACAAATCGGTTACGGCGCAATGGGATTGGAAGGTTACTACGGCCAGAGTGACGACATGTCTGCGGTAAACACTCTAGTACGTGCGATAGAGCAAAGCATGATGATCGATACTGCGGATGCGTATGGTGCCGGTCACAATGAAGACCTCATCAAGCAAGCTATTGCGCAGACAGAAACCACACCTTTTATTGCGACCAAATTCGGTATCGTATTTGAAGAAGACCAAACAGGTAGCCAACTAGACACAGGTTGGGGTTTCCCATTGACCATTAATGGCACCAAAGAGTATGTCGCTCGCGCAATTGATAACAGCCTAGAACGCTTGGGCGTTGAGCAAATCGACCTGCTTTACGCGCATTACCTAGATCCGAATGTCCCTCTAGCAGAAACTGTCAGTGCGATGGCCGATGCAGTGAAAGCAGGCAAAGTAAAAGCGATCGGTCTTTCTAATGTCACTGCAGAGCAAGTATTAGAAGCGAATGAGATCCACCCGATTGCAGCGGTACAGTATGAGTACTCACTGTTCCGACGCGAAGCCGAGACAGATATTCTGCCAGCCATTAATCAGATTGGTGCAGCGCTGGTGTGTTGGTCTCCGCTAGGTGCAGGCTTCCTTACTGGCCAAGTTAAAGATTTGGAAGAGGGTGATTTCAGAAACAATAACCCAAAAATGCAGGGTGACAACTTCACTAACAACCTGCAGCGCTTGGAAGAGATTAAAGCCATCGCGGCAGAGTATCAGGTAACGCCAGCACAACTCGCTCTTGCATGGTTGGTCGCTCAAGGTGACAACATCATTCCGATTCCTGGTAGCCGTAAAACGTCAAGAGTAGTCGAAAACCTAGAAGCCTTGTCAGTTACACTAAGCCAAGAGACCTTAGACAAACTGGACCAAATCGCCCCAATTGGTGCATTTAAAGGCGCTACCTTGGTTTAATAACTTGAAAATTGGACTCACTCATCGCCCCGACTGTACCTAGGCTGTCGGGGGGATTAGACACCAAGAACTACTTGAATGCGCCAGGCTACCCCGACTCTCCATTAGCACGCAACAGAACCATGGAGATTGCGAGAACAACCGTGATGGTTTTTAATGAGACAAATACTCAAATTACCCAGTGTGAAATATGAAATCTCAACTCCAATTCAATCAACATGAAACTGGCCAACTCTCCGATTGTGGTGATGTATTAGATATCGAGTTTTCAAATCACGCCCTCAGTTGGGATGGGATTGTGCTGGAAAAGGGGCGCTCTCCTCACTTCTACCCAAATAACGTCTCTACCCCTTATTTCTATTTCGCATTGGCGCTCGACAAAGAGCTGAGCTGGAAGGTCGGCGATGGTGAAAACTTAACATCCATCAAAGCCGTCGCTGATGATATTTGGATCAACCCACCTAAGACGCCATTCACTCATGACATTTCTGAGCCTTGCCACTTTATTATTCTGGCAATAGAAGAGAAGCGTTTTCTGGAAAGTTGCCCACTTAATGTCGGAAAAATGAAGCTGCAGTTTTTGAACAACTACAATATTTCCGATCCAACCATTAAGGGCATCATAGATCTGTTTATTTTAGAGGTGATGAACAAGGGACGTAATGGTCAAGCATATGTGCAAGGACTACTGGCGCTGCTATCCAACCACTACATCCAGAACTACTCCAATTACCAAGACCTACAGAACCTTCAGCAGAGTGCATCAAAGTTCGATCAAAGTCAGCTTGATAAAATCGATCACTACATCGCGGAGAATATCGGCTCAACGATCTCAGTGGATGACCTTTCAGAGTTACTGCACTGCAGTAAGTTCTATTTCCTACGCGAGTTTAAAAAATTGGTTGGTGAAACGCCTTACCAATACTTGTTGCACAAACGTTTGGAACAAGCCAAAGCCAAACTCATCGCATACAATCCCAACATCGCCGAAATCAGCCACCAGCTTGGCTTTAATGACCAATCTCACTTCACACGAGTGTTTAAGAGCCAATATGGGATGACCCCTGGTCAGTTTGTGAAGTCAAATTCCGTTAACTAAGCGCCGTTAAAGCTAGGTAATACAGTTCCATCGGTTTTTCTATCATCTCGGCGGTTAGCTCTGTTCTGTCTGGATTACAGTTAAGCGCCAGTGCGTACCCGTGAAGATAGTCGACCAGTAAATCTCGCGCGGTATTGGTCTGCGCCTCTGATAAGTTAAGAGGCTCAATAGACGCTTCAAATCGTCGGCTAAACACTTCTACTGGACCTAATGACTTCATCGTTAACAGCGTCTCTAGTAATCCTGGGTGATCATTCAGAATCGTTAAGTAACTGACACTCAGTCGGTAGATATTCTCTTTCCAATCAAACTGTTCACTTGGTTCAACGATGTCCTGCATCAGCGAAACAGTTATCGCTTCAAGCAATTCATTCTTGTTTTTAAAGTAGTGATAGATAGCCATCGCATCGACGCCAAGTTGCTTCGCCAATGCGCGAATACTCGGGATCTTCCCGCCTTCTCGCATCATGACTTTTGCGACCGATAGAATGCCTTCAGCACTGAGTTGGCGATCCCCCACCTTAGGACGACCACGTTTTTGATCCTTGACACTCATGGGATCTCTCCATAAACTTTAATTCTACACTGTAGAATATTTTAATTTATCTTTAACAAGAAGCCAAGCTCTGGCCTAGATTTGGAGTAAAAGATGTCGAATATTGTATTTATTGCAACCAGCCTTGATGGGTACATCGCAGACAAAGAAGGTGGTATTGATTGGCTGCACTCAGTGCCTAACCCAGACAACAATGACTTAGGCTATAATGCACTGATGGAACGTGTTGATGCTCTAGTTATGGGCCGTAATACAATGGACATTGTTCTGAGTTTTGGTATCGATTGGCCTTATACCAAGCCGGTATATGTGCTTAGCAATACACTAACGAAAGTGCCCGCAGAACTTGAAGGCAAGGTATTCTTGGTTCAAGGAGAGCTCAGCAGCATCATTAATGATCTCAATGAGAAAGGATTAAAGGAGCTTTACATCGATGGCGGCGTAACGATTCAGAACTTCTTAAAAGAAGATCTTATTGATGAGATGATCATCACCACGATTCCTATCTTACTTGGCGGCGGTTCTCCGCTGTTTGGAGAGCTCAAGTCCCCTCTCAATTTTGAGTTAAAAAAGAGTGAAACTCACTTGGGTCAGATTGTTCAAAGTCAGTTCATTAGAAAACGCTAAGCCTCAACGTTAGAAGTTCATCTGAGCCTAAACGAGTTGTGATATTCTTGAGCGAGTTATTACAAACCCAATTTTTCAATCAGTTAGGCTCTCATGGACGATAGATCGCAATGCTACTTAGACAATTTCCTCAGCTCACTCCCAGAACAAACACGTAATAAGTATCACTCTTTCAGCTCTGACTACTTTTGCGGCGACGAATACAATGCCAATTTGTGTGCTGAGCTTATCAAGCAAGGTAAGAAAACCGCGACCTGCAGCATGGCTTACTGGTACGAGTCTGGCGAAGAGCCGATGCCTACCGTTGGTCACTTGCAAGTGGTTGTCGATTGGCATGGCAATCCGGTGTGCATCATAGAAATAGATACCGTCACTCAGTGCCCATACAACGAGATAACCGAAGAGTTTGCCAAAGCAGAAGGTGAAGGCGATTTGTCATTGGAGTGGTGGAAAGAGGCACATTGGAATTTCTTTTCCACAGAGTGTGCTGAACTCAATATTGAGCCGCGCGAGGATATGATGCTGGTTCTCGAACGTTTCCATGTGGTACATCAATAAATAACAACACAGAATCCTGTTAAATTAGTATCTCAGCTTAAAACACGTTTCCAAAAAAGCCGCGTTGATACGCGGCTTTTTCGTTATTGTTTCTTGAGGTCATCAAGAACCATGGAGTTGTGCTGTTCGTGGATCGTATTAACACGAACTCGCTTTTCAGGCTCTAGACGCTCATATTCAGTAAGATAAATATCGCTATGGATGTGCTCAGCAATCATCTTAACAATCAGTCGGTTATTTGAATACAAACCCAGAGTTTCTTCACGGTGTGAGAACATCAGCGCTAGCTTCATATCAGCAACACACATAAAACGGTGAGAAGGGTATTCTGTCTCTTCGTTCTCTGAGCGAGAATACAGCTCAATCTTGTCGTGCGGCTTGGCCATTTTGTTGAACGAAAAGCCGATTACTCGAACACCACGCTCAATTGCATCACACAACTCTTTTTCAAATAGGTTCAGATTGAAATCGGTATTGAGGTAAATTTCCAAATTCGCTTGATTGATGATCTCTTTCGCTTTCTGCAGAAGGTTTTCGAATCCAGTCAGGTTGTAGACGAACTCCTTCTCTTCTTGAAGCATCATCTTTGACAGTTCAGTCTTAAGAATATTGATATTTTCGACGGTCTTCTTTTCGATTTGGCTGAAGATCAATTCCGGTGATTTGGCTTCGTACTCTTTGGTGTCACCATCGGACATAAAGATATAACCATTGTTATATAGGTTATCAATCGATGAGTAGACGGATGAGCGAGATAGAGAGATCTCCTTGGCAATCTTATACCCACTCGCACGACCATTCTTAAGCAAATTAATGTAAACAAGTGCATCGGTTTTGGTGAATCCAAAATCCATTAATTTGATCACTAACTCTGACACGGGTTGTCCTCTGAAACTATTCAATACTTTCTTCCTGCTAAGGTTACCATTCCTGCAACTATGAGCGTAAATGATTGTTGTTATTTTTTATTGCCATAAGAGCCGCGCCGTAGGCAAATACGAAGCTATCCTGCGAGTTTTGAGAAATGACAGGTAGCGAATCTGATGAGTGATACCGCGATAAAGCAACCCTCAACTCTTTATTGAGTGAAGGGTATGTGGTTGCAAATCCAGAAAGAACGAGCTGCTTGGGAGCTAGTTCTTCGATTGGCAATAATAGGCTGCGTGCCAACTGATCGATGAAGGCTCGATATACCCGAGTGGAATGGATATCGCCCTCCTCCACACCAGAAAAGATATCGGCCAAAGACCGGTCTTGGAGCACCACTTGGTGATATTGACGTTCAATACCCTCTATTGATAAGAACTGCTCAATACACGCTTCTCTACCACAGCGGCATACTGGTGTTAAACCATCAATTAACCACTGGAAATCGGGAAGGGGTGAATGCGCCCAATGACGACACAATGATTGAGCTGACCACTTGCCGTTTTTGTAGAAACTTAAGCTACAGCCAATGTCGAGCGACAGGCTCAGAACCGAGCCATTATCAACATCGAGAATATTACAGTCTGAAGCCAAGCCGGCTTGTGAAGTGCTCACTACAGAGCAATCAAAACCGAAGTGGTTGCTTAGGTCTATGGCGAGCTGTGCCGCGTTAACCTGCGACAATCGACTGTTTCTACCATTAGAGAAGGTTTGTAGGTGCTCACATACACTAATGACAACTGTCGTTACCTTGCCAAATCGCCAGACGTTACTTGAAACTAGCTGCTTCAAGCGTTCCGATAGTTTGGGGAAATCATCTGGACAGTTTTGGACATTACGATACACCTCTCGCCCTGAAGAGGTGTTCGTAACAGAATGGATAGATTGGGGATCGATAGAGATCCCCATAACAACAGAGTCACTCATGCTAGCTATGCTTTCTCAATCACGTAGCCAAACGCATCCAGCGCGTGAACTTGTCCATCTAACTCAATGAACTTTGACTGGTCACTGTTGTTAAGAATGAACAAGTAATCAGAGCGGCGGTATGCGATACAACTTTCATCCTCAACCGGAACCCATTCCAGGTTGGGTTGATTAAACTCTGGGTTGTTCTTTCTCATGGCGATAAGTTGCTGAATAAAGCCTTTAAAGTCCAAGTCGTGATTCGCTTCGTCCCACTCCATACACTTACGGTTGTTCTCGCTACCCATACTACGGCCGCCATCCATGCCAATTTCACCACCGTAGTAAATACATGGCGCACCTACTTGAGTGAACATGAACAAGTAGGCCAATTTGGCGCGACGTTTGTCACCCTGACACAGAGACAAGATACGTGTCGTGTCATGACTGTCGAGCAAGTTAAACATCGCTTCGTTAACGTTTCTTGGGTAAGCCAGATACGATGTATTGACCGCGTTAACAAAGCCCTCTTTGTCCATCGCAGACAGAGCAAAGTAGTCGGTGATCGCTTGTGTTAGCGGGTAGTTCATTAATGAATCGTACTGATCACCTCGTAACCATGGCATCCCTTCATGCCAGATCTCACCCAGAATATAACAATCCGGATTGATGCCTTTGATGACAGTGCGAAAGTCGCGCCAAAAGGCATGATCAACTTCGTTTGCCACATCTAAGCGCCAACCATCGATCTTGAACTCCTCAACCCAATAACGCGCAACATCAAGCAGATAAGCGCGACACTCTTCATTTTCGGTGTTGAGTTTCGGCATCTCTGCCACGTTGCCGAACGTTTCATAGTTGAGGTTCCAAAAATCCCACTGATCTTTGGGTGTGTCTGGGTAGACTGGGAACTGATTCACCCAGAACCAATCGGCGTATTTAGATTTTTCGCCTTTCTCGACAACATCTAACCAAAGTGGTGATTGAGCACCGATATGATTGAATACCGCATCCAACATCACCTTCATACCACGCTGATGCGCCGCTTCAACTAAGGCTTTGAACGCTTCGTTGCCACCAAAGTGAGGATCCACGTTGTAGTAATCAACGGTGTCATATTTATGGTTGGCATTAGCGGTAAAGATTGGACATAGGTACAAGCCGTTCACGCCCAGGTCTTGCAGGTAGTCGAGCTTATCGATCACGCCCCATAGGTCGCCGCCCATAAAGTTATCCGACTTAGGATCGGTACCCCATGGCTGGACATTGGCTGGCGAAATCTCTGGTCTGCCGTTCGCAAAGCGCTCAGGGAAAATCTGATACCAAATGGTATCTCTCACCCAACTCGGTGTATTCAAAACATCGCGTGGATTAATGTATGGAAAACAGAAGAAGTTACTTAAATTACTTAGCTCAACTTCCGCCTTCTTGGGATCAGATAAGTCCGCACAACGCTTCTCACCAAACAAGATTTTCTCACCATTCTTGCCATAAAGAATGAATCCATATCGGCTACGACGCTTAGGCGGCTTAAAAGCAGCAAACCAGTGGTCATGATGTTCAGTTTCACCTTCGTGAACCATCGGGACTTCGTTACCCCCAACCCAACCATGAGCATCACTGCCACCAAGGTTACCGCCATCTAAACCGCCTTCAGCCCAGTGGTAAGGGTCACCTATCCATAGAGCGACACGCTCGATTTCGCCTTTCGCACTACGCAATCTCAGATGCAAAGTCTCATTATCGTAGGCGTAACTGTCCGCACTCTTTGCCGAGTGTGTAAGCGCACTTTTTGTAATCATTGTGTATTCCTAGCTTTTTATTCTTTTACTGCACCGCTGACGAGGCCGGTTGTAATGTGTTTCTGTGTTGCAACAAACAACAAGGTGATTGGCACGGCTACCAATAGAGAACCTGCAGCAAAGAGGGTGAAGTTTTCTGCTGAGTTAGAGGAGATCCAACTAAAGATTCCGATAGCCAGAGTCATCTTTTCTTCACTTCTTAGGATCAGAGTTGGCAATATGAAGTCCATCCAAGGGCCTGTGAACGACACCAAGCCAACAAACACCAAGATAGGCTTAGCGAGCGGAAGGATGATCTCCAAGAAGATGGTCATATGCCCCGCACCATCAATCTTTGCCGCTTCATCAAGCGATGTTGGAATCGCATCGAAGTAGCCCTTAACAAGCCAGATCATGAAAGGTAGAGAGCCTGTTACATAGACAAACAGCAACCCGGCATAGGTATCAATCAGCCCCATTTTGGAAAGCAGAATGTAAATCGCCGTCATCGATAGAAAAGCTGGAAACATCTGCAGTACCAAAATACTCATCATGATGTTTCGCTTACCGTTGAAACGATAACGAGAGAAGATAAACGCCGATAGAGTCACCACAACCAACGAGATAATCATGTTGGCCGTTGCCAAGAAGAAGGTATTTTTGTACCACTCAAAGTACGGAGTGTCGTTGAACAGCGCTCGGTAGTGGTCCAAGGTAAATTCAATACCCGTAAAAGAGGAGCTGAATAGGTTGTTACCTACCTTGAACGATGCCAGCACAGTCCAAATAACCGGCCCCAGAACCAAAAGCGCATTTGCTGTTAAGAACAGATAAACAACTGCTGTCCCAACCTTGCCAATAAACTTATCCATGTTACATACCTACATCGTCTTTAAATGAGTTCATGCGACGGAATTGCCAAATCGCAATCACCGACAAGAACAAGAAGATCACAATCGAGATAACCGACGCGATTTGATACTGCTGGAAGTCGAGAGTCAGTTTGTAGATCCAAGTAATCAAGATATCGGTGTGTCCTGCAAAGCGATATTCAGGGTTGATTGGTCCACCTTCGGTCAGTAAGAAAATCGCTCCGAAGTTATTAAAGTTGTGAGCAAACGTCATCACCAAAGATGGCGCAACTTGGTGAAGTACCATAGGTAAGGTGATCTCCCAGAACTGCTGGAATTTGCTCGCACCGTCCACTTCACTCGCTTCGTATAGATCTTCAGGGATATTGGTCAACGCGCCTGCAATCAGGAGCATGAAGTAAGGAGCACCGACCCAAACGCTCACCGCAATTACGGTAATCTTGGCAATAAAGGGATCCGACAAAAAAGCGACCGAATCAAAACCCCAGCTGTTCAGTGCTGCATTCACCGGGCCAATGCCATTAAGTAACAAACGGAACATCAATAGAGTGACAAAAGCTGGAATTGCGTAAGGAAGAATGAAGACAAAGCGCCATGCCTTTTTCGCTTTAATCTTCTTATTCTGCAGTGCCAACGCAAGCAAGAATCCAAAACCACAGGTACAGACCGTTGCGAAGAATGCCCACATTACCGTCCACGATGCGACGCCGAAGAATGTGCTCGACCAGATCTTCAGTTCAAACAGAGCAAAGAAGTTCTTAAATCCAACCCAGTCCACCAAGTTCTTTGGTGGGATATGGTGTGGTGCTGAGTAGTTAGTAAACGACACCATCACCGTAATAATGATCGGCATGATGATAAACGCGATGCTCGCAATGAACGCTGGCGACAACATAATGAAGGCAAACTTGCGATCGTAGATGTCTTTCAGTTGTTCACTCAGAGACAGTTTTGACGTCTGAGTAAGCTTCGCATCACGTACATTTGATACGTACAAACAGATAAACAAGAATGAGTAGAGCAGTGCAATCACACCCTCGACCAACATAAAGATCGAGTTATCACCTTGTGTGATGGTAAAGCCTTTACGCACTTGAGCGACATCACCCAAGGTCACAAGGCCTTTAAGCGAGTCCATAAGTTCAGGGAAGATCAGCAGTGTAACCAATTGGATGGCGAGAAAAATCCCGCCTTTCAACCAGTGACCCTTTAAAATCTGTGTGCTCCCCATAATCAGGAGAGCAGCAGGCAACCTAGGGGCTGCCTTAGTCTCAGATAACAACATAGGTCCTCTTCTACTCTTGTAGTTCAATCTGTTCAGTAATAATTGAACGAGCGCGGTCAAGAACGGCTTTTGGTGACTTGTCATTTACCCATAAGTCGGTAATCGCGCTGGCCATTGGCGACCAGATAAAGCCCATCTCTGGCAGTGAAGGCATCGCGTCAGAGTAGAAACCTTGAGTGATGATGGCGTAAGTCGCTTCATCCGCATTAACAATGATCTCTTCCATAACAGCTTGAACAGGTGGAATCGACTGAGTCATTTGGTAACGCTTCTTAAGCATGGCTTCTGTCGATAGGTAATCAGCAAACAGTTGCGCCGCTCTAGGGTATTCGGTGTAAGAAGAGACCACCGCAAGTCGAACGGTTGAGAAGGTACGTGGCTGCTGACCTTCCAGCTTTGGCATTGGTACTACACCAAAATTTACGCCCGAATCTTTATAACCTTGAATCGCCCACGGGCCATCGATGATCGCACCCACTTTGCCTTCACCAAAGAGGCCTCGACGAACTTGCGGGTTGCGCATATCAATTGGGTTTGAGCTATTGGCTACGCGTAGGCTCTTCATTGCCTCAAGCCCTTTTTGCGCTTCTTCTGAGTCAATACCGATATCTTTAGCGTCGGTGCCGTTGTTACCAAACTCGTAAGCACCGTATAAGGTTACAAACATACGAGACTCGTAGTAGTTTTGGATATCCCAAAGCAACGCATACTTGTGTTCTTGCTTGTTATTAAATGATTTCGAAAATTCAATAATCTCCTCAAAACTCTCTGGAGCTTTCGGAAGCAAATCTTTGTTGTAGAAGAGAGCAGTGGTAGCAAAACTGACCGGAAAACCATAACTCACACCTTCAGACTTAGAAGCGCTTATGGCATTTTGCATAAAGGTACTATCGATTCGCTCAGCAGAAACAAGGTTCTCCATAGCGCCGCCAGCAACCACCAAACGCCCTAGCAAGTCGTGCTCAATTTCTGCCACGTCAGCCACTCTAGCTGACCCGCCATCCTGAATTAGGCGAGAAGCGGAATCGATAGGTGCGAGTCCACGAAACGAAAAGTCGACATCGTAGCCGAACTCTTTATTGAAAGAGTCTGCTGCATACTCCATGTATTCAACGGTTGTTTTATCCGTCCAAATGAGCAGATCAGCACCTTTCTCTGGTGTTATCTCTTCAGCGCTAGCCAACCCAGACATCAATAGCGAGGCCAATAGCGTTGTTCTAAATAGCTTTTCTTTCATACTCACACCGCACAAGTTAAATTTAGTAGTCCATAAGATACTACTAGGTTATATCTCACCTTAAACAAGTCAATACGATTTGTTCAAAATAGAAACACCTTTGTGACTTAGATCACTATAAATGCGTCATCCACAACCATATGCATGATTATATGCAATATCAGTCTGTATCAGGCTTTACAGCAAGAAATAAGCTCATCCTGATAGCTATATCGATGAAAACAATACTATTCGTGATGATGATCAATAAAATCCACGCATGAGAGTGAGCGAGATCACATAATCAATTTCTATGGGAAGAAAAATAAAAATAAATAAAGAACAATAATTAGGCGTTCAACGTGAACTACTAAATTCATGGCCAGAATTATCGAAATAAATCCAATGCCGGAATAATAAGGAAATACTGTGAAACGAACATTATTGTCTGTAGTGATAGCCAACACTTTGCTTGTGAGCACCACTGCTTTTGCTAGCGATCGAGGCTTTGCTCCTGAAGACACCTTTTTTGATGACGCTTTGAACTTTGGTGGGCACGTTGGGTCGTCAGTTGAATACGAATACAAAACGACGACTGACTGGGCTAAATGGGGCGCAACTGAATCAACAGAGCAGATTCGTACGCATGAAGTGGTAAGCCTGTTCTACCGAAACTCTAAGTGGAATTTCTCGACCCTTTACGCTTTCAAGCTAGAAGATCGTAAAAAAG
This sequence comes from Vibrio fortis, assembly GCF_000695685.1. GTDB lineage: Bacteria > Pseudomonadota > Gammaproteobacteria > Enterobacterales > Vibrionaceae > Vibrio > Vibrio fortis_A. The sequence goes on from NZ_JFFR01000012.1 coordinate 256,236, forward strand.
AGCAATCGGGATACAGCGAAACGGAAGATGGGTACATTCACCTACTGTCTCTCGATAAAGGCTTCAACTTTGGTTCAGGCTGGGGAGTAGGTACGGTTTATGACATTGAATACTCACGCAGTCAGATCTACAGCACATCTGGTACAAACGGTTTACGACATACTACCGTTGAACACAGCTTTAGACCTTACCTCACCTACTGGAGCAATGACTTCGGTGCGGGTTTCTACTCTAACCTCGAATATCTATTGAATGATGAAGATAAGAGTGAGTGGGGCAAAATCAAAGAGGAAGGCTACAGCCTACTGTTCAAGCCATACAAGCGCTTAGGTAACTGGGAGCTGGGTGTTGAGTTCTTCTACCAAATTAAAGAGAACGAAAACAACGGCAAGAAAGTCAGTGACTTCACTGAGAAGTATGTGGAACCAATTGTTCAATACAGCTTTGATGATGCTGGCACCATGTATGTCCGAGCTCGTATCGGTGAAAACGAAACCAACGGTATCGGCAGCAATGACGACTACTTCAAAGACATTCGTAAAGCGACTATCGGCTACGAACAAGCCGTGGGTGAAGACTGGTTAATGAAAGCTGAATACGAATGGGCGAAAGATACTGAGACGTCGAACGCTGCGCAATACGCTGGTGACGAAAAAGTAGTTGAACAGAACACACTATTCTTACAAGCTCTATATCGCTTCTAACTAATTGATAGGTCGAATAATATGCTTAAAGTTTCAGAAATAGCTCAGGTCGTTGGTGGAGAAATCGTTGGTGATGACACGATAGAAATATCGCTGATTCGTCCGGTTTCAAGCGATGAAAAAGGTGGGCTTGCGATTGTATTTGCCAAATCAGATCTAAAAGGCATTTCTGAAACTTTAGCAGACGTCATTATTGGGCCGCGAGCGATTCTGCAATCTTCGGCAAAGACCAAAATCATTATCGATGAGCTCGATGCCGATAAACTTAACCAACTGATGCGCTTTTATAAGGTGCATAAGTACCAACTGTTTGATCAAGGCAACACCTCTGATATCCCAGATGTTTACATTGGTAAGCACTGCGAAATCGGAGAGAACTGCCACTTTATGCCCGGTGTAAAAATCATGAACGGCGTCACTATTGGCGACAACGTGGCAATTCATGCCAATACCGTGATCAAAGAGGGCACCATTATTGGCAACAATGTCACGATTGATTCAAATAACTCAATTGGCAACTACAGCTTTGAATACATGACAGGTAAGCAGACTCGATACCAGCGTGTAGAGAGTATTGGCCGCGTCATTATCGAAGACGATGTTGAAATTGGGTGCAACAACACCATCGACCGAGGCACGCTAGGCAATACTGTGATTGGTCGAGGCACTAAAATCGATAACCTAGTTCAAATTGGCCATGATTGTAAGATTGGCCAACACTGCCTACTTGTATCGCAAACAGGCTTCGCTGGGCACACCACCCTGGAAGACAATGTGATTGTTCATGGCCAAGCTGGTACCGCAGGTCATCTAACCATCGGCAAGAACTCAGTGATCAAAGCGAAATCGGGCGTGAGCCACTCTTTCCCAGCCAACAGCGATATCTTCGGATACCCAGCAAAGGATGCTCGTAGCTATTACAAAAACCTAGCAACACTCAATAAGCTGACCAACAAGAAGTTAAACCAAGATAAAACGGAAACTCCAACCGAGTCGAAAGGGTTTATCGCACGTTTGTTCAGCTTGTAACGCTAATGGGAATAGAGATGACGGACAGAGCAATGAATATGGTTGATGCCTACATAAGGTCGAACACCAAAGAGTTGTATATCGAGCTTGAGCCCGGTGCCTCACTGAACATACCGGTGCAACAACAAGCTTGTTTGTCCTCATACATCGATGAAAGAGTCTATTTTGGTATTCGCCCTGACTTTGTCTATTTAGCTGACGATAACGAAGAGCTTAATACCATCAATGGTCAACTCATCGATTATAAAAAGACCAATAATAGCTTTGAAATTTTATTAAAGATTGGTCAAAAAGAAATACTGTTCAGAACTAAAAAATTAATTAGCCAAAGTGATATCGGGAAATCTTTTCGTATTAATTTCGATACCTATTTTGGTCATATTTTCGATTATGAAACCAATCGAAATTTAACAATATAACGCGAATAAGATTAAGGAATTTGACGATGAAACGTACTTTGCTGCTTACTGCCCTGCTCTCATCAGCACTGATGGGGTGTGCTAGCACATCTGACAACACAGAAGGTGCGCAAGCTGTTGCGACAGGCCCTTTTGCTGACTGTAATCTACCAAGTGTAGAAGAGCGTGGTCCAATTAAACCATCACTCTATGTTGTTGGTACCTTCCCAGATGGCCAATGGATGCACATGGAAAACCGTCAAATGTCTCACAAAGGCAACGGTATCTACCAAGTTGTGAGTGAAGAGAAAGCAGGCAACGTCAGCCTACAGTTCGCCACTATGAGCTGGAACCCGCAATTTACCGCAGCGGGCAAAGAGATGGTCGCAGGTTACGAGAAAGAGCTGAAACGAGGCGGCTTTGCGAAGAACACTACCGTCACCATTCCTGAAGATGGTAAATACCTGTGGAGTATCGAAGTTAGCCAGGACAAAAAGCCCGTTCGAGCGCTACTAAAAGCTTGTAAATAATAACAAATCGATGAGAGCGAATACCTAATGTTCGCTCTCTCATTCTGTTTATTGAGCAAGTCGTTGTCCGCCGAAAACGTCTTTCTGAATCAACAGTTTTTAATTAATAACATCAGGTGAATCGTCAAATTAACTCACTTGATTATGTAATCCTATGCGGAGTATCAAATGGCAACAGTTAGCCTACGCAAAGTAGAAAAAGAGTACGACAATGGCTTCAAAGCTGTGCATGGCATTGACCTAGACATTCATGAAGGTGAGTTCATGGTATTTGTCGGTCCGTCGGGCTGCGCAAAGTCGACCACACTGCGAATGATCGCGGGCCTTGAGAGCATCTCTGGTGGTGATATTCGCATCGGCAGCAAAGTCGTCAACGATCTCCCGCCGAAAGACCGTGGCATCGCGATGGTGTTCCAAAACTATGCCCTTTATCCGCACAAAACCGTGTTCGACAACATGGCTTTTGGCCTAAAAATGCAGAAGCGACCAAAGGACGAAATCAAAAAACGCGTTGAAGAAGCGGCTGAAAAGCTTGAGATCACGGACTTGCTTTACCGTAAGCCAAAAGAGATGTCGGGTGGCCAACGTCAACGTGTTGCGGTAGGTCGTGCCATCGTGCGTAAGCCTGATGTGTTCCTTTTCGATGAACCACTCTCTAACTTAGACGCTAAGCTACGTGTTTCGATGCGCGTTAAGATTGCCCAGTTGCACCAATCTTTGAAAGAGGAAGGCAACCCAGCAACCATGATCTACGTAACGCACGATCAAACCGAAGCATTAACGTTGGGCGACCGCATCTGTGTGCTTAATCAGGGCAACATCATGCAAGTGGATACGCCAGCCAATCTATACAACTACCCTGAAAACAAATTCGTCGCTGGCTTTATTGGTTCTCCGGCGATGAACCTTATCAATACTAAGCTCTGCCAGCTAGGCGATGATGTTTACGTTGAACTCGCTCCGGGGGCACGCATTATCATTCCAAAAGATAAGCAGCAGAAGCTTCTTAATCACATTGATAAACCGGTATGCCTAGGCATTCGCCCTGAACACATTAACCTCGCCAACGATGACGAAGCGATTAACGTGCACGACGGTGAGCTAACGGTTGTAGAAAACTTAGGTAATGAGAAATATCTGTACTTCAGAATCGGCGAAAATGAAGTGGTTGCTCGAGTGAATAACCAAACCATATCCACATCAGATATCGGTAAGAATATTCGTTTTAACTTTGATTCCGCGTTCTGTCATATTTTCGATGCAGAAACAGAAAAGAACCTAACGCTTTAAATATCTAATTGCTGAACGAAAGCTGCCTCTTATTTGATGTGTTGGGGTGGCTTATATTTTTCGAAAAAATTTAAAACCTAATAATTAAGCCTAATTCAGAGAGTATCTGGATCGGCTTTGTGCACCCCAAATTTATCTAACAAGTGAAACAGGACGATAAAATGAAGAACAAAATAGTACTTCTTTCAGTATTGCTCGCTTCTCTACCTGCCGCTGCAGATTGGAATCAAGCGTACTTCCGCGGCACAGCCAATGACTGGCAAAGCGAATCCATGGTGAAGGTCAAACCTAACCATTGGCAAATTGTTAAGAAATTCAATACTGGCGACGGCAATAACCCACCAAGCTTTAAAGTCGACCGCTTTGGTGATTGGTCAGAGAACTATCCAATTAATAACTATGTTGTCGATCCAAACAAAACCTATGAGATCAACTTTTACGACGACACCAACACCGTTATTGTTCATGAAAAACTGCCGTTCGATATGCGTGATGAAACCATGTATTTTGTGTTTCTTGACCGCTTCTATGACGGCGACTCAAGCAACAATACATCAACAGGCGCGAATATGTATTCGGCAGACAAGTCGGATTTCAAAAAGTACTTTGGTGGTGACTTAAAAGGCTTAACAGCAAAGCTCGATTACCTACACGACATGGGAATCACTGCTATTTGGATCACACCACCAGCTGACAACATTAACGTGCCTGACAGCCGCGGTGGTGCGGGTTATCACGGTTACTGGGGACGTGACTTCTTTAAAGTAGACGAGCACTTAGGCACGGTTGATGACTTTAAAGCGCTGAAGAAGAAGATGGATAGCTACGGCATGAAGCTGGTACTGGACTACGCACCTAACCACTCTAACCCAGATGATGAAGGTGAATTCGGGGCTCTGTACAAAAACGGCGTTCGTCTTGCCGACTACAACAACGACAGCAGTGGCTATTATCACCGCAACGGTGCGATTGCGGCCAACGGCCAAGATTGGGAGTGGGACGATGCGTGGGCAGTTCGTAACAAGACCCTATTTAACTTAACCGACTTCGATCAAAGAAAAGGGGGGCCAGCACGTCAGTACCTAATTGACGGTGCTAAATTCTGGGTCGACCTAGGCGTAGATGCTATCCGTATTGATGCGGTGAAACACATGGACAAAGAGTTCATCCAAGACTTTACCGGTCAAATCAACGCATACGCAAAACAGAGCCAAGGAAAAGACTTCTACTTCTTTGGTGAGTGGATGGATTCTGGTGCTGACGCAACAGGCTCAAACTTCGCATCTATCGATTTCGCAAACACATCAGGCTCTGCGCTGCTTGACTTCGGGTTAAGAAACACCATCGAGAACGCTCTGCTTGGCCATCATGGCACTGGTATGTACGCCATTAACAACTACATGAAGCTGAGAGATCAGAAGTTCACAAGTAGTGATTGGCAGGTGATCTTCTTGGATAACCATGACGCACCACGCCTTTCAACTGTGCTACGTTCCGACGCCACTAACTTTGGTCCAGGCAAAGACAAATGGGGCGGTCGACAAAGCATCCCATTCGCACAAGATCGTGTGGAACTAGGTTTGGCTCTCATCATGACTTCTCGTGGTATTCCATGTATCTACTACGGTACAGAGCACTACGCAGCGAACTTCACGACCAACGGCTTTGGTCAGCAAGGTAACGACCCATACAACCGTGAAATGATGCCGAGCTTCGACAAGACAACACCAGCATACCAGATGATCAAAAAGCTCAGTAAACTGCGTAAAGAGAGCTTCGCCATCCAACAAGGTTCTTACATTGAACGTTGGATAAGTAACGATGTGCTTGTCTATGAGCGTAACGCCGGAGACGACGTTGTCGTGGTAGCGATGAACCTAGGTAACTCGACCTCAGTGAATGCCATTAACCTTGGTTTGGCAAACGGTACGTACGACAACGTGCTAGGTGGTGACCAAGTTGTGGTAGCTAACGGCAGCGCGACGTTCAACCTTGACCAAAATGAAGTGATTGTCCTACACACCAAGAACTGATCTTTGATTGTGATGTGACATCCTAAAGAACATAAAACCACTCAAATCCCGCACCTATGTGCGGGATTTTTTATAAACTCAACCTTGGCTGGATAAAGTCAATAAAAGCAGAGATGCGTTTAGAGACAGAGGAAGACTTGTAATACACCGCATTGATTGTTTCACGCCCTGTGTTGGTCAGCTTCTCCTGCTCTAATACAGGGATGAGTCGCCCTGCTGCGATGTCTGGATGGACCATAAAGCCAGACAAACAAGCGATACCATTGCCTGCCAGAGCAAGCTGGCGCACCGTTTCTCCGTTACTGGCTGTGATGGTTGGTTCAACATAGTTTTGGTTTGGGAGCGGCCAGTGATTAAGCACCTTAGCTCCAGTAAAGCCGACTGTGTGATGGCTAGAGAGCTCTTCGAACTTTTGAGGGATTCCGCGCTTAGCAAGATACTCAGGGGAAGCCACCATATAGAGCAAGCTCTTACCTAGAGGACGAGCGTGAAGTGTTGAATCTGTTAACTGACCAATTCGTATTGCCACGTCAGTTCGCTTCTCGATCAAGTCAACAAACCCCTCGTTTGAGGTCAGTTCGAGCTCGATGTCTGGATAAGCGCTATTGAATTCACTGACTAGAGGGACGAGTTGATGAAACACAAACGGACTGGCTGCGTCTACTCGTAGCCGGCCTTTGGGAAGCTCACCACGCGAAACAATCTCCTCTTCTGCCTCATGAATGATCCTTAAACCGGCTCGAATCGAGTCTACAAACTGCCTGCCCTCTTCGGTTAGCTCTACGCGTCGCGTCGTACGATTGAACAGGGAAACACCCAGCTGACTCTCTATCTTACTAATACTTCGGGAGACTCTCGCTACTTGAATATCAAGCGCCTGCGCAGCTGCTGAAAACCCGCCGCTATCGACCACGGTGAGCATAATCTCTAAATCATCCGAACGTGTTATCACCCGATCCCCCTAAGTAATAGACAGTGCAACTATTGCATTTATAACAAAAGTAATTTGTTAATCACACTGTTTTTAGCAAAAGCGATTTCTCACATAATCCCTGCCAACGAAACGAGTCACAACCGACTCTCACTTTTATGTGTTACCCATTTTAAGAGAAATAATTATGCCTTTAGCTTTACTTGCATTGACGCTCAGCGCCTTTGCCATAGGAACCACAGAGTTTGTTATCGTTGGCTTAATACCAACTATGGCAGCCGATCTCAACGTATCTCTACCTTCTGCAGGCCTGTTAGTTAGCCTCTACGCACTGGGGGTTGCCGTTGGTGCGCCAGTATTGACTGCACTTACCGGTAAGTGGAATCGAAAACTGGTACTGCTCACCATTATGTCTCTGTTTGTGGTGGGTAACTTGCTGGCTTGGCAAGCACCTGGCTACAACACTCTTATTGCCGCGCGTATATTAACGGGCTTGACTCATGGTGTATTCTTCTCTATTGGCTCAACCATCGCAACTGGATTGGTGGCCAAAGAGAAAGCGGCAAGTGCGATCGCCATTATGTTTACCGGTCTAACGGTAGCACTCGTGACTGGCGTACCACTGGGCACTTACATTGGTCAAACATTTGGCTGGCAAGCGACCTTCTTGATCGTGGCTTTACTGGGGTTAATTGCTCTGATCGGCAGTGCGTTATTGGTGCCTAACAACCTTAAACAGCCACCAGCAACCAAGCTTTCTGCTCAATTGAAAGTTCTGACTCAACCAAGATTGCTACTGGTTTATGCAATTACAGCACTGGGATACGGCGGCACATTTACCGCGTTTACGTTCCTTGCTCCAATCCTAGAAAATGTGTCTGGTTTCGACTCAAGTGCAATCAGCCTAATCATGTTGGTCTACGGTGTTTCAGTCGCGGTAGGTAACATCTGGGGCGGTAAGATGGCTGACAAAATGGGGCCGATCAAAGCGCTGACGGTTATCTTTTCTGGTCTAGCTGCGGTACTGGTTGTGTTTAACTTCACGGCAGTTAACCCTTACGCATCAGTCGCTACTATTTTGATTTGGGGTGCTTTTGCCTTCGGTAATGTTCCAGGCTTACAAGTCTACGTGGTTAAGCTGGCAGAGAAATACACGCCAGATGCAGTAGACGTAGCATCAGGCTTGAACATCGCAGCCTTTAACGTAGGTATCGCACTGGGCTCTTGGGGAGGCGGTATCATTGTCGCAGAGTCTGGCTTAATGAACACACCTTGGATTGGCGCTGTGATTGTCTTAGTTGCACTAGCACTGACTCGATTCAGTGGTCTATTAGACAAGAAGCAGGCTCAACAAGTCGTGATGTGACCCCATTAAAGTAGACACTTAATACGGAGTATTAAGTGTCATGAAAGTAAAATCACAAAGACAATATACAGAC
>NZ_JFFR01000013.1 GCF_000695685.1 Vibrio fortis
CGATATCGATAACCCAGATAACGCCTTCACACCAGATTCGATCACGGGCACCAACGGCGACCTAACCATTGACGCCAATGGTCACTGGATCTTTACCGCCAACAGCGCATTCAACCAACTCAACGTTGGCGACAAAGTTGAAGAGACATTTACGGTAACGTCTGTCGATGGCACGCCATCCACTATCAAGGTAACAATAAACGGTACCAACGATGCAGCTACCGTAAGCAGTGCCACTGTGGCCGTCGATGAAACAGACAAAGCTATAACGACTTCAGGCACGTTAACTAGCACCGACGTTGATAACCCGGATAACGCCTTCACCCCTTCTTCAATCGCAGGTAACCACGGCGACTTAACCATAGATTCCCATGGTCATTGGGTCTTTACCGCTAACAGCGCGTTCAACCAACTGAATGCCGGCGACAAAGTTGACGAGACCTTTACGGTTGCTTCTGTCGATGGTAGCCAATCGACAATAAAAGTAACGATCAACGGCACCAATGACCGCCCTACTATCTCAGGAACCTCTAGTGGTGCAGTCATCGAGCAGGGCTTGAACACTGCTGGAACACCAGATGCGACAGGCTCTCTAACAGCAAACGATTTAGATAGATCTGACACCGTTACGTGGGCAATCAATCAACCCCAAGGTCAATGGGGAACTCTGTCGATTGATCAGCATGGTCACTGGCACTATCAGCTAGACAATTCGACCGGAGGTGCCGCGGATAAGCTCGCGGCTGGTGAGCATCAGTCTGAATCATTCTGGATCACCGCTACCGATTCAGCTGGAGCAACAGTCCCTCATAAAATCGTTATCGATGTGCAAGGCAGCAATGACAAACCAATTGTCAGTACGTGGACTCAGCTTCCTGCGGGAAAAGAGGATCAACCCGTAACCATCAAGGCTTCTGACTTACTAACGCACGCAAGCGATGTGGATGGTAGCGATGTATTGCATGTGACAAATTTGCAAGCCACACACGGTAGCCTGACTGATAATAAAGATGGCACTTATACCTTCACGCCAGACAAAGATTTCAATGGTGAAATTAGACTTACCTATGATGTCGTTGATGGTCATGGCGGTCGCGTCGGTACTCAAGCGAAATTCGATCTCACTGCTGCACCTGATAACGCCCAAATCAGCTATGCCGCTACAGGCAACCATCAAGGTGGAGTGACTGAAGATCGCTATTACATCGATACCCATGACAAACTTCACTTTGATGGCAAACTGAATATCGTTGACCCTGATAAAGGGGAAGCTCAGTTTGATATCAACTTAGGTCCTCAAACCTATCAAGGCATGGGTTATGACACCAAATTAGGTGGACATATTTGGCTATCACAAGATGGTAGCTACACCTACACGATTAAAGACCATCAACCTTTAGTACAAAATCTTAAAGAGGGTGAAACCATCACTGATGAGTGTTTGGTGAGATCGCAAGATGGCACTACTTTCACGATTAAGGTCAACATACACGGTTCCAATGATGCTCCTACCTTAACCGCCCAACACCACTCTGTCACAGAGGACGGTTCCTTGCTATCGGGACAGATGGTTGGACATGACATCGACCATGATGCCAAGCTAACTTACTCCATTGCTCAACCCGTTGATGGATTAACCTTTAACACTGATGGTAGCTATAGTTTTGATCCATCACACGGCGGCTATCAATCCCTTGCACAAGGGCAAACTCAAACGGTCACCATTCCCGTCTCGGTAACAGACAAACATGGCGTAAGTACCACTGAGAATCTTGAGATTGTAATCACAGGTACCAACGATGCGGCTACGGTGGCAGGTGTGGATACTGGCGATGTAAATGAGAATCAAGGTGGGCAAAATATGTCGCCCGACTATGCTCAGCCCGGCATCGCAAAAATCAGCCATGATGCACTCACCACCTCAGGTCAATTGTCTATTGTTGACCCTGACAAGAATGAAGCAGCTTTCGATACCAAGGCTGGCGTCTTCTCTTACCATGGCCAATATGGTCACTTACTATTACGAAGCGACGGGCACTGGATTTATGCTGTTGCTGCAGGTCAAACAGATTGGCAGCAGCAAGGAGCTAGTACAACCGTGGGCTCAACCATCGATAAGCTAGGAGCAGGTGAAACTCTAACCGACACAATAACGATACAAACCAAAGACGGCACCACCCATGACATTGTAGTCACTATTCATGGCGACAATGACGCGCCTTATGTTTCTGGTGAAGTTCAACTCAATTCAGGCAAAGAAGATTTACCACAAACTCTTACTCAGGCCGAGTTACTCGCTAATAGTGTTGATGTTGACCACAATGATATAGGCAAGCTGAGCATAGCGAGCCTGCATGCCGACCATGGTTCCATCCTTGATAACCAAGACGGCACCTATACCTTCACCCCCGATAAAGACTACAACGGTCAGGTTCACTTTACCTATGACGTCAAAGATGCACATGGGGGTATGACGCATGCTGGGGCAACAACGACATTGACTGCCGTTAAAGATGCCGCAACATTCTCGGGACAAGATACGGGTAGTGTTCAAGAGGATGTGCATGTTCAAGGTACTTCTCCAAATACCGTTGCAGTGTCTGGTGTACTCCTTGTGACTGACCCTGATGCAGGAGAGGCACAGTTCATTCACAGCCGAAATGTACATGCTGTTAGTGACCCATTCGGCGGCCATTTATCGATAGGTAAAGCCGGGGATTGGACATACTCAGTACCTAACCCCAACATTCAACACCTTGCTCAAGGTGAAAAAGTGGATGTCATTTATCAAGTTCGAACGCGTGGTGGTGATACTCATGACGTCACTGTTACTGTGATGGGTACCAACGATCAGCCAACAATTACAGCAACGACACTGGCTCACGGCACAGAAGATACACACTATCAAATGCAGGTGAGTCAATTTGGTTTCACCGATGTTGATACTCGAGACTCGCTGCACTCAATTGCTATCACCGACCTTCCACCAGCGACTCAGGGTAAGTTTGTGCTTGATGGGCAAGATATTGCTGCGGGTCAAAGTGTTTCTGCTGCCGATATCGCTAAGCTGCAGTTCGTCCCTACCCCTGATTTCAATGGCGATGTTCAATTTAAGTACACCGTCAATGACGGACATGTCGATTCACAAGAAGCAACCAATACGCTGCACATCGATGCTGTTGGCGATGCTGCAACAATCTCGGGGCGCGACACTGGAGATGTTCATGAAGGACATACTTATACAGCGCCAGACGGTACAATGTCTGGCGGGTACGTCGATGACCGTTCACCCGATTATATGCATGGAAACATCGGTAAAATATGGAACGATGAAATACACACTGATGGTCACCTGAACATTGTTGATCCAGACTCCGGTGAAAGCCATGCTCAAACAGGCACTTACCAAGGTACACACGGACATGTGATACTTCAGAGCAACGGAGATTGGAGCTACTACGCTTCCATAGGACAAGACGCAACGGGCAGAAAAATTGATCATCTGGGTCAAGGTGAATCAATAACCGATACCGTCACCGTCAAATCGGCTGATGGTACCACTCACGACATTCATATCACCATTCATGGCGACAATGACCGCCCGTACTGCTCTTCAGAAGTTCAGCTCAACAGCGGAAAAGAAGATCTCGCACAAACCATCACAACAACTGAGTTGCTTGCAAATACTGTCGATGTGGATACTAACGATGCCGGGCAACTCTCTATCGACAATCTGCATGCGGATCACGGCACTCTCGTCGACAACAAAGATGGTACATTTACCTTCACTCCAGACCATAATTTCAACGGTAAAGTGCATTTCACTTATGACGTCAAAGATGCTCATGGTGGCGTTACTCATACTGGCGCGTCTACCACGTTGTTACCGAGCAATGATGCTGCCACACTGCAACCGACACTCGCCTCCAACTTTGTAACTGAAGATCATCTCAAATCGGGAACAAGCACCAATGAGTTATGGTCAGGTTGGAAAAACCTCGATATTCAGGATATTGACTCGCCATCGGAAGCAAAAGTTACTCAAATAGAGGTCAACGGCGTTAAGCATACGGTACCAGCAAACTTCGCGATGAATCTTGCAGGCGTCCACGGTACCTTCAACTTCACTCATTCAACCGATGGCCACGACAAATGGAGCTACAGTGCGGATAATAGTCACGCTGAAGTTCAATCACTAAGCCACGGCGATTCATTGACTGATACGGTCACTCTGATCACCGCAGATGGGACACGAATCCCGCTGACAGCCAAAATCTTAGGTACCGATGATCATGTGATTATTGATACGCCTGACGCATTAACGGCCGCATTGGGAACGGCTATTGAGGACAAAGTTACCTCTATTTCAGGCACTCTGCTCGCGCACGATTCCGACAGTAAAGATTCCGTCACCTTTACCGCAGGTAACTCTGTTGGCGCTTACGGTACGCTTCATGTGGATAGCAATGGCCAATGGCATTATGACCTAGATCACTCAAAGGCCAATGCGCTACAACAAGGTGAGACCAAGGCAGAAGGCTTTGATATCACAGCGATATCTACTGACGGCTCAACCGCAACCAAACATATTGAAGTGTTGGTACAAGGAAATGATGATGGGGCGATCATTTCAGGCCAAGACTCGGGTCAGGTGACTGAAGACAAGCATTTACAAACATCGGGAAACCTCACCGTTATTGATCCGGATAGTGGAGAGGGTCATTTTACTGCGACATCAGGTTCAACCCAACTTGGTACCTATACCATAGATGCATCTGGTCATTGGACGTATTCACTTGATCCTCGTGTTCAATCTCTGCATCAGGGAGAAACCAAACCCGATGTGTTTACTGTGCATAGTGCTGACGGTACAGCACATGTGATAAAAGTGACCATCACTGGAACCCAGGATGCTCCAATAATCACGGGGCAAAGTACAGGGGGTGTTTACGAAGACTCTCAAACCTCAGTATCTGGAACACTTAATGCTGATGATAAAGACTATGGACAGAGTGGTTTTTGGGCACAGAGTCATATCGCAAGTACACATAATTTGGGCGATCTCTCAATTGACCAAAATGGCTACTGGACGTTTCATCTTGATTCTACAAATCCGGCCGTAAATTCTCTAGGAGAGCATGACACACTTCAAGAGACGGTGACGGTGAATACTATTGATGGTACCTCAAAAGTGATTCAGATAACCATTCATGGTACAAACGATGACCCCGTTTTATCAGTAACCCAAACTACTCCAACAACGGGCACGCTGACCGAAACTGATGTTGACGTGAAAGACACTCATACCTTCTCTGTTGTCAATTCAACAGGTCAATTCGGTTCGCTATCGGTCGACCCAAATTCGGGCGCATATGTATACACAGCTAATGGTTCGGTTGCTGGAATGAGTTATAACGGGGCGACACACACATATCACGGCACCGACGTGTTTGAAGTAAAAGTGGCTGACAATCACGGTGGTGAGTCGTCAAAGTTCATCACCTTTGATGCCAACGGTCATGTTTCAGTTGTACCAGGACAATCACCGACGATTTCAACCTCTGTGCCTTCCAATCCACTGGTCACGACCACACAGCCAAGTTTGCCGACAGGAACAAACACTCCGCCAAATAATGCGGTCACCGTCGACTTAGCGGCATCTAGTGATACTGGTACTTCCGATACCGATAACCTCACTAAAGACAGCACTCCAACCATCACTGGGCATACGGATATTCCTTACTCACAAGTCACCATCTATGATGGCTCCACACCTATTGGGCATGCGGTATCTGATGGCTCGGGGCAGTATAGTGTGGCGGTAAGCAGCTTATCGAATGGCGATCATAATCTCTCTGCCAAAGCGTTAGCGCCTTCTTCAGTTTTACCAGCAACATCATCCATTCTTCCATTGCATGTTGATACTGTAGTCGCGCCGCTTCAAGTATCATTAACTCATGACACAGGAGGCAATTCGTCTGATTTGATTACTAACGATGGTTCATTGACTATCGCGGGGCAAGAGGCAGGCGCAACCGTTGAATACTCGACCGACAACGGACACACATGGACATCGAGTTTCACCCCTCAACAAGGCTCAAATACGGTTAGCGTGAGACAAACTGATGTAGCAGGAAATGTATCCCCTGATACTTCGGTGACTTTCACACTCGATAATACGATTGCTGCACCAGTGGTCTCTCTGCGCAACGACACTGGGCGACACTCGGTTAACACCCCAGACTTAATCACTAAAGACTCTCAGCTTACAATTCAAACGGAAGCAGGAGCAAAAGTAGAATACTCGAATGACGGCGGACACAATTGGACATCTGTGTTCAATCCAGTTGAGGGGGTTAATGACCTACAGGTAAGACAGACTGATATCGCTGGCAACGTATCCCCAGTGACGCACTTTAGCTTCACTTTGGACACCACTCCCGGCACAATCACAGTAAACCCGATATCGCAGGACAACGCATTAAATGCTGCAGAGAACAACCAACCATTAGTGATCACCGGCACGACATCCAACATAGCACCAGGAGATGTCGTCTATGTCGTCATCGGCAATAAACACTTTTATGATGCAACGGTAAAACCAGATGGCACGTGGTCATTAACTCTAGATACTTCTATACATCAAAACATAATGGCGACCGATCGCGACTACTCAATACAAGTTGGTACCGTTGATACGGCAGGTAATTCGACGCCTCGCATTTCGACCCATCTGCTAGTTGATACGCAGAGTCCGATTCCACATATTGCAGTTGACTCAGTGACACAAGATAACGTGCTCAATGCTCTTGAGTCTGGTCAAACTATCGCGATAACCGGAACAGTAACTGGCGATTACCAAGCAGGTGATATTGTCAGCTTAAAGATAAACGGTGCAACAATTTCATCACTCACAGGTTCAGTTGATTCGAGTGGACATTTTTCTATTCCAGTGGCTGGTAATATATTGGAACATGCCAATATTCATACTAGCTATGCAAATGGCCAGTCTGGCTCGATACACTCAATAGAAGCCACCATAATAACCACCGATGCGGTAGGAAATATTGGCAGTGCGACGACAGGTTCACAGGTATTCAGCGTTGATATTCATGTTAGCCTACCGACAATTACCTTTGAAAACCCCGGACCTGATGGGCTTTACAACAAAACAGAAATAGCCCACGGGCACCCCAATACAGTTACTGCGACAATTACCCCACCGGGTGATGCTAAGGTTGGCGAACATCTGGTTGTTAATGGACAAGATCACGTGCTGGATGCCCATACACTCCAGCATGGGTTACAAATTGAAGTAAACCCGGGCTCTCAAGTACAAGTCACCATGACAGACGAACACGGAAATACAGCGGGTAGCCAAGGTGTTGCCGCAAGTGCAATCCCAGAGCCGATTGTTGTTAAACCGCCATCTGGAAGCCATCAAGTGTCCGGTACACTTGGTGTTCCGCCTCTTGTCCCATCTCAAACGCCTGTCCCATCGGCGCAAAACGGTTGGCGTATCCACCTACCTAATGGTCAGTATGTAACAAGCCATCATGGGCAATATGGAACGTTAACCATTGATCCTCAAACCGGTCATTTACATTACCAAGAGCAAGCACAAGTCCACACTGGACCACATGGCAGCGCTTCAGGTATCGGTCAGCATGAAGATCGATTTGAAATAGCCCTGCAAGGGACAAATCAAGATGAAGTCGTCGCCCATGTAAACATTCAGATACTCAGTCATGGCCCGGGACATAGTGGCAAACTTACGGTTGGGACTGAGGTCGTTGATATGACGATAACACCAATTGTCCACGCATCTCACCCTGCTCCACCTCCACCACCGCCAGTTCAGCATGACGAGCCAGAGATCGCCTCTCACGAGGACTTCACGTTTACTGTAAGTGAAGACACTTCTCTAGATTTATCTCAGCATGCTCATCAGGAGCCAGACCAGAAAACTGACCACCATGGTGCAGCCGCTTATTTGGATGCCCTAGGTATTCAGCCCAATGCATCGCCTACCACCGGGCACGATCAACCCGCAGATATCGACATCGTGCTTGCGCAAGTCGACCAACAACATGCTGCAGATTACGATCAAACGCATTTAGATATATCAGATGCACTTGAACACCATGATACAGCCGATCACCCTAACCAAGATGATGAACACCATCATCACAACGACTTAGATGGACTACCAGACATAGATCCAAATAACTAATGGTTGGTGACTAATCATTAATGAAATAAACAAAAGGGAGCACGCTATGTGCTCCCTTTTTAATAATTGTTTCTCGTATCGTTCTGAACAAGGAGACGGTTAGAGTCTTTGAGTTACCTTTCTCCAAATGCAACGCTGATATTGGTGTAGATCGGCTTCCAAAGGTATTGGAATACCGACTTCTCACCCGTCGTGATATCTACCTCTCCCGTCATGCCGGGAAGAATGGAAAAGCTTTCAGGATTATCACGGAAGTATGGCGTTTCCACAGACACCACCACTTCATAATAGATTTCACCTCGTTCACTTTGGCTGGTGGTCGGTGAAATACTCTCAACCTCCCCTTTTAAAGCACCAAAACGGCTGTAATCAAACGCATCAATCTTGATTCGAGTTGGCTGGCCTACGTTCACGAAACCAATATCTCTCGGAGATAAACGAGCTTTAAAATCCGCTTTACCACCGACAGGAACAATCTCAACCACTGTCCCGCCCGGTTGAATAACGCCACCGTTCTGCGTACTTGGTAGGCTTTGCACTAAACCTTGTAGCGGTGACACTAACATGGTGTTCGTCAATTTCGCTTGGCTTGAACGCACCCGAGCATTAAGCGCAGACAAATCTGATACCGCTTTGGATCGATCGTCACTGACTTTTGCTTTGGCTTCAGCAAGAAGTTGTTCGATTTTTTGATCATTACTGTCTGCCTGCTTGATCAGAACCGACTTCTTGCCTCGAGCTTCTTCAATTTTCTGCTCTATGCTCGCCAGCTTCTGACGCATTTCAAGCACACGTAAACGAGAGATGTTCCCGGCTTTATAGCCTTTTTCCAAGATGTTCAGCTCTTGCTTAGTGGCACTTAGCTCTTTGTCGTAGCTAGGTAGAGATTTTTCTACGACACGAAGCTGCTCTGCTATTTGCTCACTGTCCTTTTCCAAAACAATGCGTTTTTGATAGTAGAGCCCTTTTTGAGCATTTAACTGCGCCTTTTGTTGGCTGACGATTTCCGGGAAATCAATTTCAAATTCCCCAAAATTCGGCTCACGATCATCCAGCAAAGCGTTCATACGCTCGATACTCGCAAGCAAGGTTACTTGTTGAGATTTCAACTCTTCGAGAGCTGTACGCTGGAAGGTCGCGTCAAATTCAACAAGCGGCTGCCCTTTCTCTACCAGCTGACCTTCTTTAACGAGAATTTGCTTTAACTTACCGCCAATGGCGCTTTGTAATACTTGCTTTTCCCCTTCAGGAATCACCGCACCCTTTGCTTTTGCGATTTCATCCACTTGAGTAACCACAGACCAAGTGACAAAAGCAATAACACACAAGGCAACGGACCATGTCGCCAGCGCCAATGTTCGAGCTGTATTTTGTGATTCAACAAGCTCACCGTAACGCTTGCCAGTCTCGATAGTTTTTTTAGCCATTAGCGACTCCTTGCTTTGACTCTACTTTTTCCTGTGGTAATTCTTGTGTGTCAGATAACTGCTGCTCTTGAGGCTCTGATGGCTGCTCCAAAGGGCCTGCATAAACCACAGCACCCTCATCTAACACCACGACTTTATCAGCGAGCTTAATCAAATCTGGATCATGCGATGTATAGATCACCGTTGCTTTTCCTTTCTTCATCGCCAAGAACTCACCGAATACGCGTTTAGCATTGGGATGGCCATCAGGCACCGGGTTATCCATTAGGAACATCGGGTAGTCATACACCAAAGCTTTGGCGTCAATAAGGATCTGAGCGACAGTGCCTGACAACATGTCAAACAGGCTATCCGGCTGGATGCTGCTGATAGAGGTATCCAACCCATCTGGTAACGTGGAGAACCATCGCTTGCCGCCAACCATATCAATGGCTGATATCATTTTCTGCTCTTCAACTTTATGCCCATCGCTCAACCACTCACGAATACTCAATGTCAGTAAGTCGGGGTAAGCTGCGCGAATGAAACACCAGTGACGATAGAGCTGCGGGTCGTACTGAGCAAGGTTTACCCCTTCAAGCTCGACCATACCGTTTTGGATAGGCTGTAAACCAGACATCACTTCAATTAATGTCGACTTACCACTGCCTGAAGGGCCAGTGATCGCCACAATATCGCCCGCTTCAACATCAAAACTTACCCCATTCAATGCAGGGCGACTCTGCTTAGGATAACGCAGGGTCACTTGGTCTAATTTCAAGTTAGGCGCAACTGCCGGCAGCGGGTGATGCTGGTAACTGAATTCACGTTCAGACGGCTGAGACAGAATACGATTTACCTGCAGCTTAGATTGATTAAAGCTATTAAAACGCATCGCACTGTTTGCCAACACCTGCGCAGGCCCAGTCACTTTGGAAATCAACATCATTGATGCAATCAAACCACCCGGCGTCATCACTTGCTCGAAAATAAGTCCAATACCTAAGCCCATGATAGCCAATGTTGAGCCTACTCCGATAAAGTAATAAATAGAGGTGTATCGACTTTGCAGAACTGCTTGATTGAACGTCACTGTAGAGGCAAGTAGATTGGCCTTTTGGAAGCGTTGGATCCAGTGTTCTGAAAACCCAGCACTACGAATAAAGGCGAGCTTGGACGACAACTCATTCGTCATATTTTGACGATTCGTGCCGGCTACCGTCGATTGCATTGAGCGCTTACTACTCGAACGTATCGAACGCTTAGCTAACAGGTAATACAGAACCAAAGAGACAATTGGAACCAATACCAGCCAGCCACCTAGCACACCTATCGCCAAGACAAAAATGGCAATGAAAGGCAAATCAAACAACGCATTACCGAGTGGCCCTGACAACACACCTGAAATGCGCTCAGACAACATCACTTGGTTTTGTTGACTAGACGAGGCCGTTTGCTGGTTTTGAGCATAGCTATTTCTTAATAGTCGCTGCACAAGGGACTGAGATATCTCGCGGCTGACTCGGTTGGACACAGAAGCAAACACTCGACTACGCAATGTTCTTAACCAGCCCATCATCACAAACAACAAAGCAGCCCCAATGGCAATTCCTTGTAGTTCATGCCCAGCATCGCCACCGATTACATGGTCATAGATCGACATCGTGATGAATGGCACTGCGAGAGCAAATAAATTGGTGATAAAGCTGACCAAGAGCAATTTGGGAATGATAGGACGAAAAGCATGTAACCGTTCACCGACCCAATCAGGGGAAGCCTTCTCCAATGGAGCCCCTTCAATAACAATGCAAAACTGCGGAACCTCTGAAACGTCTTCATTGCCATCAACGGCAACAAACTGTTTTGACTCCAAGTGACCAGAGACCAATTCATTTTCACCGAGAACCAGTAGAACTAATTTGTGATCGCCCACCTCATCTAGGTTAGCAACCAAGCGATATGGCAATGCAAGCCTATCAAACAGGGCAAACATATCATCTATTGATTCAATGCCGTTCTCATCAACCCATTGGCGAGCGAACAATTGGATATTCGCATTAACTTCCAATTCCTTGAGCACAGAAAGGCTTTCAGTTTCCAGTCGGTTCATCGGCTCATGTTGACCGTCTGTTTCGCCATGACGACTAGCATCTAAACGATTCATGCAATGACCTCCTGCTGATTGGTAGTGTCTTCGGCAACCAAACCGTTTGCTACCGTAATTGTTCGACTCGCTAATTCGCGAAGTTTTGCATGATAGCTCACCATCAATATGGTGCGCCCTGCCAATACTTCTTCTTCCAGCACCTTAATTAGGTTCCCGAGCGCATTGAGATCGAGCGACGAATCCGGTCTTTCTAGCATGATAACGGGCTTGCCACTCGCTAATTGAGCCGCAATATTGAGCATCTTAATATTGCCCATACTCAACAAAGAGGCACTTGTATGGCCGATTTGTGTTTCTAACCCTTCAGGTAAACGGGTAATTTCTTTGGTTAATCCCAAGCGCACAGCGTAATCATTGGCGCTTTGTGTTCTCTCAGGATCAAATCCACACAAATTGTCCAGAATCGTACCTGAGACTAACTGCCCTTTAACCCCGCAGTAAGCTGTAGCTTGAGCGACAGATGCAATGGAAACGGCTTCGCCATTAATGAAGCACTCACCCGCGGCTAAATCATCAATCCCTGCTATCGAAGACAGTAAGTGACTATTGATGTGGCGAACTTCACTCTCTAACAACACCAGCTCGCCTTTATTTAGCGTCACATCCGCACTGGCGAGTTCACCATACCTTTCAACGGTTGCTCGCTTTATTTCTAAAGTCTCAAAGTCAGAGAAGTTAAGCTCAGAACCAGCGGACTCAGACAGAGATAAGTCTCCTAACTTTTCTATTGCCTGATTGGCGCTATGGATTGAATTAAGCTTGATTCGAACCCCAACCAGAGCGCTAAGCGGCGCTACAGCTCTACCCGATAAGATGGAGCATGCTGCTAACCCACCCGTGGTCAATTGGCCATCCAAAACCCACAAGCTCCCGGTAATCACTAACAGAACAGAAGTCGCCAGTGCAGCAAGCTGAATACACTCTTGAGCGAAGGCGTTCTGTTCTTCTTCTTTGGCTTTGGATTGAGAGCGAACATTATTGAGTGATTTAAACTGATTAAAAATTCGAGATTCAACAGCCTGACGTTTAATACCCTGAATGGTTTGGCTAAGAAGAATTAAGAAGGCTTTTCTCTCCTGCTCATCTTTAGAAGCTTCTTCACTTAAACTTTTCACGCGGATAGAAGACAACCAAACAATACCAAGCGTTATCAGCCAAACTGCCACAGGTATCGCCACTAGTTCACCGCCGATATAAGCCACCAGCCCTAGAAAGATCAATGCAAAAGGCAAGTCGATAAATCCAGAGATTATCCCACCAGAATACCAATCCTTAACTTTGGATACCGATCCGAGTCCCTCTTCGACACCACCCACACCGAGCTTACGAAGGTGCCCTGATGATGCAGTCGTGACCCTTTCAACCAAAGTTTGGTAAGTGGCTTTTTCTGTATTGCTGGCCGCCGCAGACAAAAGCCATGTACGCACAAAGCGTATGAGAGCTTCCATGGCTACGGCTAGTGTTGCCCCAGCTAAAAGCAGTGTGGCCGTACCATAGCTTTGATTGGGAAGAATGCGATCGTAGATCTGGAGAACCGTTAATGGAACGGCCAATGACAAGAGGTTAATAAGTAAAGAAGGCAGCAAGACTTTCCTTACAACCCCTTTGTTTTGTACTGACGTTACGGGCATACACAATCCTTATCCATGCTTATGAAATAAGATTGGTACATAGTTTCATGTTGTGCAAGGTAACAAGCTGAATTTAAAATAAAAAAACTCGTTTTATCACCTGCCTAATTTCGAAGGTATTGTTGTATCTCTACAGCATCAATTTGACTAGGATCCATAAACTCTTCAGCAAATCGTTTATAGACACCTGACGTAAGGAATAACTCAAACAGATCCTTGTCTAAATGGTTGTCTTCCACCATGAAACTCATGATTCGAATCGATTCTGACAATGATTTGGCTTGCTTATATGGTCGGTCCGCACTGGTTAGTGCTTCAAACACATCCGCAATGGCCATAATTTTAGCTGTTAGCGACATCTCCTCCCCTTTGAGCCCCATCGGGTAGCCTGTTCCATCGATTTTCTCATGATGTCCCCCAGCAATTTTAGACACATTGCGCATATGCTTAGGAAACGGGAGAGACTCAAGGATTTGGATGGTTTGAATGATATGGTCGTTGATGATGAACCTTTCCTCGCTCGTTAAGGTTCCCCGTTGAATCGATAAGTTATATACCTCTCCTAAATTAGCTTGGTACGTTGTAGGCTTAAGCGTAAATCGTGCTTCATTAGTTGGAGGAAAATCCCAAGGAATCAGATGTTCTGGGCGGTCACTTAACAGTGGTTCAATAGCAGGAAGTTCAACATCCTCTTCGAAACGTTGTTTTTCAACCCATGAGATGCCCATAGTTTTGCTTAGAGTCCGTGTCCATGTTTTAGCAGCTATCTCTTCTAAACGTTTGAGCGCTTCATCGTCAACAAATTCACTGCCAAGGTTAAGGCTAGCGATGAATTCAAAGTCCTTGTCAATTTCGGCATGGCGTTGAGCCAATTGTTCATAATATTCATCTGGTAATTGGACGTTATTTTCCTTGAGTAAATCGAGTTCGCTTTCTTTTTTCAGAACTTCAAAACGCATCCGAATCTCATGAATACGATCATAAATAGTTTCAAGCTTTGTTGCTTTATCAACAACATGCTCTGGGGTCGTTATTTTACCGCAATCATGCAGCCAACTCGCCATCTTTAGTTCGTCCCACTGTTTTGCATTAAGCTTAAAGTGATTGAACGCCTCGCCTTCCGATTCATGTGCGGCTTGTGTTAACCACTGCGTAATGATTGGAACTCTTTGACAGTGATTCCCTGTATATGGCGATTTTTTGTCTAGAGAGCCTGCGAAAACTTGGATAAATGAGTCTAGCAATGCTTTTTGGTCATCAAGCATGTTGTGTGTTTCTATAGTCACTGACGTAAAACCTAACAGCGTATTTAAATAGTTTGCATACTGTTGGTAATACTCTTGCGCACCGCCATTCTCATACAAAACGCCAAAAGATCCGATAACTTCTCCTGAACGAGAGGTCAGTGGAATAAAAATAACCTCGCCGTTACTCACGTCCTCCATTTGAAACTCAAGACGAGGAAGCTCGCTCACACTGAAAACTGTTGGCTTTTTTTCTACGAATATTTCTCGAATGAAACGGTTCGCATCTGAAACCGGCACATCTTCAGCCTGTAACTTGTTGTCGTGAAGACCTTCCCACCAAACAAACTTAGGAACCAAGGTTTTTCCTTCGACATCCAACAGGTAAAGAAAGACACCATTGGCTTCGACAGCATAAGCCGTATCTCGGCAAACTAAACTAAGCATGTCATCCAAATTTTCTTGCCTAGCAATATTATTGGTTAAAGAAATAAACTGCTTTATGGTTTCTTGCGTCGACATTTGGGCATAGTTGAGTTCATGAATCTCTCGGATAAAATTGTCTCCCAAGGGAGTATCATCAAACCTAAAGCGTTCTATTTCTAACGCTCTTTTGGTTACTCTTTGTATCGGTTTAGAGATGTAAGTGGATACCAAATAAATAATTGGCAACATAAGGATGAGTATAAGAAGAGATGCGTAAATTGTTTGGCTTTTGACTAATAAACCACTATCAAACAAATCCGCAGTTTTAGTCGCCATTAACAGATGAATATGTTCGCTATTCAAAGGCTTAATTGTAACGACCTTTCCTAGCCAATTCTCTCCTTCAAATTCAAACTCACCCAAAACTCCCTGATTGTGGTCTTTGTTTTCATCCAATAGTTTTGAAAGCACATGGTTCTTTAGAGCATCTATGGCTCGGGGCTGGGTCTCATTCGAGCCGTGATTTGCAATCATCGCGTAGACATCACCTTCATCGTTATAAAGTGCTCTCAGTGATGAATTCGTCGTAAGAGTATCTTTCAAAGAAGCCTGCAAATCCTCCAATAGCACTCCAGCGGTCACAATGGTGTTGTCATCACTTTTTCGAAAAACAGTAATACCAAGTGAGTCACCTCCCAGAATCGGGGTAGGTTTTGACACCTTGTTAGCATCACGAGTTGCCAATTGCTCCCATTTAGCGGTGTTGTTTAATAGCGGCTCGACATTTAAGTCTTTGGCGTACACTTCTCGAAATTCACTATCCAAGCCTTTGGTATAGAGGCTGTCACCCATAGTATGTATCAGCAAATACTGAGTTTTAGGCTCTACAGTGAACTGCTTACGAACCGCTATTTTCTCAAGGTGAATGACTTTGAATAAATCGCCGGATGGATAATGAAAGGAATAGGAAACGATATGTGGGAACTGCTCTAGGAGGTAGGTGATCTTTGGCAGCAATTCTTCTCTATCTTCAAGGGTCGCTGCTTGGTTTTTCCCACTAGCTGCTGTTTTTTTCCCACTATGAGCAAAGGAGCTTAACGCTGAAAAAGCCGTACTGTAATGGCTATTGAGTTTATAGCGAGTTTCAAGTTCAATACGGTCAAACAGCTTACTGTTAGCTTCTAGAATGAGTGTCGATAAGCCTTTATTGGTAACGAAAATCTGAACGCCCGATGCAATAACGACAATCAAAATGATGATTACCGTTAAATGTATATGTATTGGTAACGCTTTTGTATTCTGTCTCATTATCGCTTACCCAACTAGATGACTATCTATCTACATTTAAAAACATAGTCTCTAATTTGATTAAGCGTGCAGTTTCTTTGTTACCTTATCTATTGAAACCCAAGCTATTTACAGCTTTTTTGTCAGAAACGAAAGCGATGAATCCAGTGGATAATTTTCTAATACCATTTGGCATTCATAGCCCTGTTTTTCGTAAAACGGACGGGCTTGAAAGCTCAACGTATCAACCAACGACGATGTACATCCTTGAGATTTCGCATACTCTTCGATTCGCGTGAGGAGTTCACTTCCAACTTGCTGGCCTCTTAATGATTCATCAACCCAAAGAAACTTAATAAGAAGCCAATTTCCCCAAAGGTCTGCGATGATGCCGCCAACTTTCTTTTGATCCTCCAAAGCATAATAAGCCACTTGGGATTTAGGTATCCCCTCCAAGAAAGGCGTATTGTGTTCAATCAAACCACCACGAACTTCATTGATGTCTTTATCAGAAGGTTCACTATCAAACTTGTATTCCATTTCTTTCCTTACGTGTTGATATCCATTTGCTTGCGAGCTAAAGCATTAAACAAAACGGTCGACGACGCCACCATTGTAGCGATTAAACTTCTACTAAATCGCACCGAGCTGAGCCAGTTTGCTAAGAATGTCACTAGTTTTCTCCCTGAACAGGTCTCTTAATAGTCGAACCGTTGGGGTGATAGATTGACGACTTGGACATACTAACCAAAGCTCAGTAGGAGTAGGTTTGTAGTCTTTCATGACACTAGTCACTCGCCCAGTGCGCAAGTCGTCGGACATATCAAGACACGATTTAATCGCAACCCCTTTACCTGCTACACACCAGCGTCTAACCAAATCACCATCGTTGGAAGCCCTGTTTCCTGTGAGCTTCACTTTATGAGTGGTTTCTTCATGACTGAACTGCCACTCATTCTGGAGAACATCGTGTAACTGATAAAAGAGGGCATTATGCTCTAACAGATCATTCGGTTGCATCGGTTCTTGATGTTCAGCGAGATAACTCGGGCTTGCGCATAACACTCTAGGAACATCGCAGATCTTAAATCCATACATGTTGGCATCGGTTGGAGAACCATAACGTAGCGCCATATCCACCGAGTCACGATAGAAGTCGATGTTGCTATCACTAGTACTGGTTCGAAGTGACACGTTCGGATATTCCAACAAAAATTCATCCAACCAAGGCGTAATGAGATTTCGTCCTAGATCAGACGATAAAGCAATACGGATTTCACCATCAATTATGCCGAGCTCTTCGTGCATGTTCATTTTCGCTTGCTCAAGCATCTTCAGCGCTTCCTCGCATTGTGGCAAGTAACGCTCTCCCGCCGCCGATAGCCGTAAGTGGCGTGTCGTACGAACGAAAAGCTCGGCTCCTAAAGATGCTTCGACGCGCTTTACCACCGCGCTGGCCGTTGCTGTCCGCATATCAAGGTTGGTTGCTGCGGCGGTAATACTGCGAAACTCAGCAACTTTCAGAATAACCTTCAAATCCTCTAACAACATCAATAAGCCTCATTCTTTAATTAAGTGAGTAAGAACGCGCTATGAACGCTCAGTATTTATAGAGTAGAGGATCGTTATTATCAAATATTATTTGATAATTAATCAAAGTCGAGACTGTTTTTCATTGTCAATTACTCACCTAAGATAACGTCATGTTAATGAAGTGCCTCATATGGGAATGCCCTTTTATCTTCAATAGAGATAAACGACAGCGCGATAAATTAACAAACACTTTTTGATAGTGTTTCAAAAACCGTTAGAAAATCGATAGCGATTTATTGTCTACACTCATTGAGCTAACAGACCGCTATGTAACCAACTTTGAAACTCTATAACTTATTGTTTTATATAAGTTACCGTCTTTTCGGAACTGAACACACAAAGGAAAGTAACATGACTAAATTAACTATTGTTGCAAACATCGTGGCAAATGAAGACAAAATTGATCTAGTGAAAGCTGAACTGCTTAAACTGATTGAGATCACTCGTGCAGGAGAAGGTTGTATCAACTACGACTTGCACCAAGACAATGAAAACCCAGCACACTTCTTATTTTACGAGAACTGGGAGTCACGCGAGTTGTGGCAAACACATATGAACAACACCCACCTTGCAGAATACATGGCAGCCACTGAGGGCGCAGTCGCAAGCTTTACACTCAATGAAATGACGCACATTGCTTGATTGCTAGTGCTCTAAGGCACTCAAGATCAATGGCTCAATAGCTGATCGTTTAAGCCCATTCATAACATCTCAATCGATATGCTTGATATTGAATGGGCCAACTTTCGTTGATTACGATTTAAAAATTAGGATGAAGCCACTTCACCTAATCAAAAGGAAGCACCATGACAGCACCAATAAAAATGAAGGCAATCGGGTTTACTAAATCATTTCCAATTACAGAGCAAGACAGTCTGTTTGAGTTTGAAACCGATGTTCCAGAAGTGAAAGACAACGACCTACTCGTCAAGGTGAGTGCGACATCAATTAATCCCGCAGATGCCAAAATACGCATTCGTAATGCCAAAGGTAAAACGCTAGAACAACCTAAAGTATTAGGTTACGACGCAGTTGGTGAAGTTATCGCCAAAGGTGCAAACGCTGAAGGCTTCGAAGTTGGTGACCGAGTTTACTATGCTGGCGATGTGACACGCATGGGGGCTAATGCACAATTTCAAGCTGTTGATTACCGCATCACTGCTCATGCACCGAAGAGTCTTTCTGATGAATCTGCTGCCGTCATGCCGTTAGCAACACTCACTGCGTGGGAGGCGCTATTTGACCGACTCCGTGTTCGCCCAGAAGAGAGAAAATCGATACTGATCATTGGCGGCGCTGGTGGTGTCGGCTCTATTACGATTCAATTAGCAAAACAGCTTACTAACCTAAATGTTATTGCCACAGCCTCAAGACCAGAAACAGAGCAATGGGTGCGAGATATGGGGGCTGATCATGTCGTCAACCACCGTAACTTGGTTGAGTCCGTTCGTGAACAAGGCATCAAACATGTCGATTACATTTTCAATGTGGCTGATACCAAAGGGCACTGGGATGCGATGGTAGAGCTTATCGCACCACAAGGTTTAATCAGCTCAATCGTTGAGTTCGATGGTGGTATCGACTTGTCAGCACTTCAAGGCAAATCCGCAGGTTTTATTTGGGAGTTAATGTTTACACGCTCACTGTTTGACACGGATGATATCCAAAAGCAGCAAGACATTTTATTCCAAGCCGCAAATTTGATCGACGCTGGCCGCATTAAATCTACACTAACGACAACACTGAATGGCTTTAGTGTTGAAACGCTCAAAGATGCGCACCAACGTATCGAAAGTAGTGCTTCAATCGGTAAAACAGCGATCAAGTATTAGGATATTGAGAGTAATTTACTGCTCTTCGAATAGAGGCAGTAAGTGATCATCAAGCTACATTCTTCTAAGCTAGAAATATCCAAATACACAAAGAGCCACTCGATAGTGGCTCTCTTACTTTTCGCTAGGCTTTATTCTTACCTGATCCAGACTGATGATGACGCCACCGAAAGTGACAGCGTCACCCAAAATTGGCATTCAAAACAACATTTAATCCAGAGATTGATAGCCGAATCGCGCCAAATAATGCCAAACCTTTTTGACATCTTGTTCATCGTAACCTTTTTCGGTGACTGCCAAGCCGAGTATTCTTGGATCGATGACACCATCTTGCGATAACTTTTTAGCGAGCTCTATGTACTCTTTCCCACGATATTCTGGATAGCGAGCCATCTCTTCAACACTCAGTTTAAACCCGTTATGCCATTTAACTGGAATATCTAACTGGCGAGCATACCATTCGATTCCGGTCTCGCGATAAGCTGGATCAAGCACTATAAACTCGACGTCCTCTTTCAGTGATATCTCACCATGAACATGCGCTTCGATATAATCATCTAACAGATCAACATCGTCAGAAGATGCCTTATCGATTAATGCCTGTAGCCGACTTGCAATGGCAAAGTCTGTGGGTTCAAAGAAACTATCTGGATAGCAAAACGTAGTACGCTCCAATACGTGTGGCTTCAACTCAAAATAACTACTGCCAAAGCGCGCGGCTGCGCCAGAGGGGTACTCTCGAAAGTTCAAAGCACCATACTTGGGTCTTAAGTGGTCAGCAGCAGCATCATACGCGCCATCAAACACACTCCGCTCCCAAATCCATCTTGCTCCGCCAGTATAGGCAGTTAACCCGCCGTTACTCGTGCTGGTCTCGAATTGAGATTTGAGTTTGCCATCACGCGCAATCGCTTGAAGTAACGGTGTTTTATTCGACGTATAACGGTCAGGGTGAAAGTTAATCGTCACCGCATGGACGTGATTACCCTCTTCGCAACAAGACTTAGAACGTATATTTGCGATTGCTTGCTCGATTGCACCTTCAGTCATAACACCTCTAAATTGTCCTAGTCTCTACTCACTCGCACCTAGATGTTGCCTACGTTTGATGCGTTAAATGAAAACATACGTATTTCATCACGTGGATGCCAACCAATATTTTCATAAAACGCTTGTGCGTTCAGGTTGTCGTTGATGACAAACAGGTGAGTTTTAGCAATACCGATGGATGATAAGGCGTCCACCGCGTTTGATATCAGCTTTGCGCCTAAGCCCTGACCACGGCAAGCCTTCGATACCGCTAAATGTTGGATATAACCACGACGCCCGTCTGTCCCCACCAATATCGCCCCTACGATCTGCTCGCCTTGTAGAGCAACAAAACTCAGGTTTGGGTTACGCTCGAGATACTTCCCGATGTTTTCTTCGGAGTCTGCTTCTCTTAATTGCATACCTTCCGTTTCAGACCAAAGGTTCATGACCTGCTGATAGTCTGAGATGTCCATTTCTCGTAACACGACTCTTATCCTTACTTAAACCTAAACACCTTACAAAAGTGCCAAATATAATGAATCAATTAACACTCAATTTATTCATGGTTAAGTTATTCATACTTAACCATACCGACCCGTTAATCACATGCTTCTTCAAGCGCTTCGTTCTCTGAAACGTACGCCACAAGATTTTCGAACGCTATTTTAAAATAAAGCTCGTAGCTTCCTTGCTCTACATACCCTAAATGAGGGGTCGCAGTGACGTTAGGTAGAGAAAGCAGTGGTTCTGTGCTTTTAGTTGCGGGCTCACAATCAAAGACATCGACAGCCGCTCGTTTGCTCGGATTGGATTTGAGTTCGTTAAACAGTGCAGTAGTCTCGACAAGCTCTGAACGGCTGGTATTCACAAACAAGGAATCTGACTTCATTGATCTTAGATCTTCAGCCGTAACACACCCTCGCGTTGCCTCGTTCAAACGAAGATGGAGAGACAGAACATCCACTTGCTGAAAGAAGGCGCGTTTGGATTCAGAGGCCTCAAAGTCATGTGATTTTGCCAAGTCTCGCGAAGCTTGGCTTCCCCATACTACGACTGACATTTCAAACGCTTTCGCATATTGAGCGATTCGTTGCCCTATCTTCCCATAGCCCCAAATACCTAGCTTCAACCCTTTCAAAGTTCGTCCTAGCCCTAAGCTACCTGAACTTTGCCACTGGTCATTTGCAAGATTCGATGCATAGCTAGGAATATGTCGGCTTGCTGCCATTATTAGAGCCCAACAGAGTTCTGAAGGGGCAACTGGCGAGCCTCTCCCTTCCAGTACCTTAACTCCGTATTTTTCACAAAGCTGCACATCGATATGATTGCTCACCTTGCCCGTTTGACTGATCACTTCAAGGTTCGGGAGTTTGGATAAGAGTGATTCCGTTATCTGGGTACGTTCTCGAATCAGAACTAGAGCTTGGACATTCACCAACTTCTTAACCAATTCTTGTTCTGAGTAGGTCTCATTAAAGACTGTGACATCCAGCCCTTCTAGCAAACCAAAACAATCAAGATCTTGAACTGCGTTTTGGTAATCATCCAATACTGCTATTTTCACGCTTTTCTCCTTATCGTTATAATTCTTTTTCTACTAACGCTAGCCACAGAGGGATGTGGTCTTGATAAGACTGTGGGATTCCTAAGACTGGTTGAGATAAGGCCCGAGATGAGCAGTAACCTGTTCTGAACAAACACCGATGACAACATCGACACCAGCCTGTTTTAATATCTCAATTCCACGCCCGTTATTTCGAGGATCTGGGTCAAACATTCCCACGACGACTTTCTTAATACCAAACTGCGCTAAAGTACGCGCGCAAGCAGGTGTGCGACCTACGAATGAGCATGGCTCTAATGTAACATAGGCAGTCACACCTTCTGCCGAACCTTCATATGCGTTTAGAGCCTCAACTTCGGCGTGGTTACCACCTACGGCTTGTGTGTAACCTTCAGCAACAATCTTATCATTTTTAACTAGAACGCAACCTACGGGCGGGTTAGGGATACACATCGGCAGGGCTTGCTTAGAAATCTCAAGCGCTCTTAGCATGAATGTTTCGTCCATTAGATTCTGCGCCTCTCAATATTCAAATTGTTCTCGATGAGAGCTAATCTAACATATTGAGTTGTAATTAAAATCTCGACTTTCCCTTTTTAACGAACTTCGAATCGATATCGAATTATTCATCAAATTTCTTTTCTAACCACATCGAGCTTATGTATTCACCGTTCTTCTTTGCATATTCATTAAAGACGCCCACTTCTCTAAAACCAAAACGCTTATGTAGCGCTATTGAAGCCTCATTCGGCAAGGCGACACCGGATAAAACTCGATGAACACCGTGAGCTTGGATGGCGCAGAATAGCTTCTCATAAAGCTTGGAACCAACCCCTTTCCCTTGAATAAACGGCGCCAGGTAAACCGTCACCTCTACAGTCTCATCAAAGGCAGCCATTGCTCTGTATGGCTGGGAGCAAGCGAACCCTATGAGTTTACCGCTATCGATTGCTACATAGATTTGATGTCTACTATCTGGCTTAAACTGGGAGAACCAATCCAATCGATTGTCTACAGACAGCGGCGACTCCTCAAAGCGAGCATTAAAATGTTCAATGTAGTAATTGAAAATATCAGTAATGCTAGAAACATCATCTAACTTCCCGATTCTAATTTCCATTGTCTTACCCTACTCAAACGTTATTGGGTCTAAATTTCTTGGTCATACCTTGGCTAGATGGTGACACGAGCTTGTACCCTAGCTTTTCGTAAAAAAGGGGCTCATCAGCAATCATAGAGACATAAGAACCTTCTAACGCTACAGATGCTAGGTAGCCATCAATATACTCCATCACTTTCCTACCCAGCCCTAAACCCTGATATTGAGGATCAACGGCAACATCAACCACTTCGAAATTACACGCACCATCACCGACAACTCGCCCCATCGCGATCAACTTATCGGCATCTCGAATAGAGATCCCGTACAAACTGTTAGGCAGAGCGATAGTTGCTGCTTTGAGTGATTTAGGAGATAAGCCTGCTGCAACACGCATATCGCAAAATTCTTGAGGGTTAGGGACTTGCTGTTCATATACAAACGTCATCGTGTACTACTCCTTTTTTAGGATAGGATACACAACAACACTGTATATAAAAACAGTGTTGATGAGTTATCTGAACTTTAGTTAAAAATCACACCACTCACTGTGCAGTACAGCCATAATAACAGTGTCCCACCACTGCCCTTTAAAGAAGCGATGCTCTTTTAAATGCGCTTCTTTCCGCATGCCTAAACGACGGCAAAGGTTTATCGCAGCCAAGTTTCGGCTGATAGTCTCAGCATAAATACGATGAACACCCAATTCCTTAAAACCGAAATCAGCGAGCTTAAATGCCGCTTCTTGAGCGAACTGACTTCCTTGTGAAGCTCGAGAGAAAGCACAACCCATAGAAGCTTGTCGACTTTGTTCTAATCGTAAACAAACCGTACCTATAAACTCATTGGTACTCTTAAGTTCAACAGCGAGTTGATAAGCTTGCCTTGGGCTTTCAGTTGACTGCGCCACAAACAGTTCGGTGAGTTGCTTATATTTATTTGGATCACAATCATCTTCATCATAGAAACGTTGATACTTGGCGTCTTGAGACATAGCAATAAAAGCATCTTGATCATCGAGTGTCATGTCTCTCAGAATCAGTCGCTCTGTTTCCAATTTAAACATCTTGCGACTCCTTTGCATTGCCATAAACCACTTTGAGAGATGGCCATAAGGCGAGCCAGTTCTTTGCGTATACACGTTGTTCAAACAGCGAACGCGGTCTTTTCCGGTTATAACTAATGTGTCCGTTGAATAGAGATTCAAAACCAAAAGCGGAAACACACTCGTAATCGCTGTTTGCCGTGACTCTAACACCAACAGCCGTTTCTTTTTCAGGCCAATAGCTCATCGCGTCCAGCGTGCTTTTGTAAGGTTGGTCGTTGTTTCTGTGATGCATCAGAGCTTGGTTGCGAACCTGCCAATCGAACTGTGGCATTTGTGTGTTGAGCCAAGCTTCGTGCTTGAAACAGGCATTAGGGTCCATTTCATCATCATCGAAATAGACAACGTCAATATCATTCAAAGGCGTTGGCTTAGTCTTGTTATGCAGGGCGTCCCAAACCAAATTTCGTACAAATCCCGCGGCGATGTAGCACTGAGGCAATTCGAGCCTCTTAACACAGTGCAAAGCTTCGACTCTCATTGGATCTTGTTTCAAAAGGTTAACGATTTTATCCATATCTTTTAAGTTACTTAGCCTCATAAACCTATGTTTAAATTAGCGTTTCACCGCGACCACCGAATAGGTATGCCAATGTTTCATTCGTCCTAATGCAGTTGTTGCCTTCTCATCCCTTTCATGAAACCTCAGAACTTCAAAACTGGAGAATAGGTCGCGCACTTCGGATTCTGTAAAAGAAGACGTTGGGCTTCGGTAGTGGGTTGCCCAAGTGTCTTTAACGCCCATAAAATCGCCGGCAAAAACACCCCCAATTTCAATACACGCGACGATCTTATACCACGCAGACTCAAACTGAGAAGGGTCAGCGAAAAACAAGCTAGAGTTCGCGAGTACAATCCCAGCTTTCGGATATTGGAATTGTTCGAATGAAGCGTTTGTAACGTCGACTAAAGGGTTGTCAGCAAACCGTTCTTCACATATCTCAATCGAGTCTGAATTAATATCAAAGCCATGTACTCGGTAGCCATGCCGACTCAAAAAATCCATATCACTACCCACGCCGCAACCGCAGTCAATTGCTACCTTTGATGTCGATTGATTAAGTGAACAGACAAATTCGGTCCGCTTTAAATGTGGTTTAGAAAGTGCTTTCGCATAATAGCTGCGCCAAATCTCGGTGTTAGTATCCATGCCAATCACTCAGTGGAAAACTCTTCCAGTGCCAATAGCGCAGCAGTGGCTTTATCCTGTTGTATAAAAATATGGTCGTGGTAGTACGCTGCAATCACGTTAGCGCTGATCCCTTTAGACGCAAGCTTGGATGCGACAGCCGCAGTAAGCCCAACCGCATCCAGACTGGAATGAACGGTTAAGGTGATCTGCTGGTAGATACCTTCAAATGCCAACTCTGCTTCCTCAGCTCGAGACTTTTCAAGGACCAGAGTGAGTCCTTCTGATTCGATGAACGTGGCTACAGGCTCTAAATTGACATAATCCCTTAGGGCACCAGAAGTCGTGCAGAACACAAACTCTGTTGGTATTAATTTAGGGCGCATAGAACACAGCAGCTCATCTAGATCGGTGATTCCTGACATAAATACAGTCCTTGTTTCAGTATCGAGTCTAATTAAATTCGTGATTGTAGAGAGGGAGAATATTAATAGCGGGCTCTTCATAAGGGTGCACCGCTCGCACAGCATCGAGTGCCGCTTGAACGCGCTCCTTTTTACAGCGAACGTCTATACGAACCTCTTCACCAAAGTTGATTTCACCTTTTGAGCCCGTGACTGGCTGAGCTTTTGAATTTGGGCGCCAAAATCCCGATATTTTCACAATCGAGATGACACTGTCATAGTTGCCCACAACCCCAGCGCCCGCAGAGTTCAGAGCATCACGAATTGCAATAACCTCTGATTCTGGGGCGTATATTTCTAGTTTGAATTCCATCTTTACTCCATTGACAGACAGTTCAAAATACCAATCTACTCAGCCTAATAACACCAGCCCATTGTTATTGTGAGAGTTGAGCAAGTAGATTATCGAGTTCGGCTGTGCTCTTAACAACATGCAGTTGTTTACCTTCTGAGATCTGAGACAGTCGAGACATAAACTCATCATTCCAAAACCCAGGGCAGAGTTTAAGCATCTTGTAGCTATTGAGCGTACCTTTGATGACTGAGCTGCCATCTGGCCACCCTTCTGGTTTTACGAACAATCCTTTCAGACAGCGCTTAGTAACGAACCAGTAGCTGACAAAATAAGGCAAATCGATATAGATAAGGGTATCTGCAGATTCTAAGCGCTGATGGAATGCACCAAGAGGACCAAGCCCATCAATGACCCACGCGTCTTCATTCAAAATCTTGTCATGAGCTTGATTAAAAACGTCTTTGGAAACTGGCTCGCCATTCGCTTGATAGACGATAGAGTCCAGTTGATGCAAGGGTAAACCTGCTGATCGGCTTAATGCTTTGCTGAAGGTAGATTTGCCACTACCGGGCTTACCAAAAACGGCGACTTTTTTCATTTGAGTTCCTCCAAGAACACGGCCCGGAAGATAGAAAAAGAAAACCCACCTTACCGGGTGGGTTAGCTTTTCTCAGTACAACAAATCCCCACCATTCTTATAGAATGATGATAATTCGTTGGTTGAGTGTTGTTCGATTACATTTCATACAGCCAATGTCATATAAATCTGAGTGAGTGTCAATTGAATTTATAAAGCTTACCAATGATTAACTTTAAGCTGTCACTAATGTGTCTTTCAATAAAGCAACGACTCCTACTCATTTCTCTATTGCACCACCGATAGTCTTTCCTAACCGATAGTTAATGATTTTGTGAGGAAGTGCACTGTCACCATAATGGAGTTCAGCCATATCAACGATGTTGTTGTACATGACCTGAACCTGACCATTTTCTTCCGTCACTAGTACTTTCTGCCCAAAAGCATCTAAACCGATACTTGGGAAATCCCTCATGGCTTTGGCTCCAGGTGCAGGCCCCCCAAACACCAAAAGGGTTGCATTTGGCAACGTCTCGCCAATAGCATTTGCATGAGCTTTAAAGTCCCAATCCATAAACCACACAGTATCATCCTGCTCTAATACATCTCGCTTAATATTAGCTATCGTTGTCTCAAAGTCGTAGTCCGATTGTAACTTCTCTAAACCATAATCCGTTGTGAGCTTGTCGCTTCGCACGGCTTGGGTGTTATTCAAGTTACTAACCAAGTATTTGGATTGCTGGGAATAAAGCATGATAGCTTCACTGTTCTCGATCTTATGTCTCTTTTGGATAAACGAGGCGTCTGTATAAACCGTTTTCTGTTGACCATTTTCTACGTAATTCAATACCCTAAATGGTAAGTCAATACCAACCGCTAGGTTCTCTTTTAGGAGCTGTGTGTTGAGTTTATCGTTTGTATAAAAATCGACTCTGCTCGGTGCTAAATGTTCATTGGCCTGCTGCGCTAAACGCGAATGGTCAATCGTTAGAACCTTTTCAAGTTGATGACTTTCAGCATTTCCATCAACAATCAGAACACTCTCATCCACAGAATTCAGCGTCT
The DNA here is from genome assembly GCF_000695685.1 of Vibrio fortis. GTDB lineage: Bacteria > Pseudomonadota > Gammaproteobacteria > Enterobacterales > Vibrionaceae > Vibrio > Vibrio fortis_A. The sequence goes on from NZ_JFFR01000013.1 coordinate 28,150, forward strand.
TTTCGTGTTCCATCGGGTCAATGGTGGCTTCACACCCCGCCATTGCAAGCGCCAAAAACGAAACTAAATATCGCTTTTTCATTTGTCACCTCTCACATTCATAAACTTACAGACAGATATCCAAAACACTGAGACACCAACCTTGATTAACCCAGCCAAATAACGATGTTTTACCAACCTTACGAGTTCTACAACCTAAACAATAACGCAAACATACCAACCGGTCTAGTCAGAGTTGCGTTAAGTTTGTCAGGATTAGACTGGACGGTCGGTTTAGTCGGAGTATAATCGTGATATCGAGTAAAAAGCAGAGTAGATTAATGAAAGACTTAAAACAGAAACTGTTAGATGTGGGCTTTGAGCTGATCAGTGAGCAAGGCTTCGCTGGTTTAGGTCTTATGAAGATCATTAACAGCGCTGAAGCGACCAAAGGATCTTTTTATCATCATTTCAAATCGAAAGAAGATTTTGGTTCTACGCTATTAACGAACTACTTTGAAGATCACTTAAAAACCTTAGATGAGTTCTTAATGGATACTTCCCTGTCTTACCAAGACCGAGTAAAGGCTTACTTTGAATATTGGAGTTCTTCAAAATTAACGCCTGAGTTTCAAATCAAATGCCTAGTCGTTAAGTTATCAGGAGAAGTTTCTGGTACCTCCAACCAAATGCAGCAGGTACTAAATGTTGGAGCAGAAAAAGTGATCAGTCGTATGGGACACTTTTTCAGAGAAGGTATGAGTAACGGCAGTTTCCAGATGGAAGATGGTTACCAAACAGCAAGAACGCTCTACGGCCTATGGCTGGGGAGCACCTTGCTAGCAGCAATGCAAAAAGACCGAACCCTACTAGACAACGCTATGAGAGAGACGTTGAAACTCACTGAATAATTTGTCCGTCAACACTACCCAAAAAAGCTCATTATTAACGAGCTTTTTCATCCTACAAACTTTTTAATGCAACAAATAAGCTGTATTAATACAAATAAACAAAGCTTGTGCAGCATGCTAGCCAAGAATTACCAAGGTTATCGACTATCCCTTCTCAATGGTTTACCGTTCCGCTTAAGAATATCCGTAATAATAGGGTCAATGTGTTTAAAAAAATCGAGCCAACCTGCGCATAGATAATTAAGTCCGACTTCACCGTTGTTGGTTGTTAATATTCGATTCTTTGGGCACTCCCCATGGCATGCAAAGCGATACTCACACTCTCGACATTGTTCAGGTAACGACTTACTTTTTGCAAATCCAAATTTCTGCTGAATATTCGATAGCGCCAGGGTTCCCAGCGATGTCTCTTCGAAGCTGCCAAGCAAGAACTCATCAAAAACATAATGATCACATGAGTAGACATCTCCGTTGGGTTCAACGGCCAATCCTTTACCGCAAATTTCACTCAGCGTACACATGCTGCTTTCATGGCCCATCCAAACGCCAAAAAAGTTATCAAAATAGGGAATAAAAATACGCCCGATGTCATGACGCAGCCACTCGTCAAATATTGTGATTAAAAAGTTTCCCCACCCTTTTGCTGTTACGCTCCAAGGTTCGACAACTCCCTTAACGGGGATAATGGTTAAGTCTCCATACTCGTACCATTTGTTATTAGTCACGGAAGAGAGCTTATCTACCACTGGAATAAATTGAATTTGCGAAGGTTGTACTATGTCTCGAAGAAATCGATACACATCAAGTGGGTTTGTACTACTGACATCGTTTACGCAAGTCAATGTCGCAAAGGTAACTTGATGTTTTTTGAGTAATTCAATTCCTCGCATCGTTTTTTCAAAAGTACCTCTTCCTGCTCGATTTTTTCGATAGTGATTGTGAATAGCTTCTGGACCATCAATACTCACTCCTACCATAAAGTCGTGCTGCTTAAAGAACTTACACCACTCATCATTCAACAAAGTACCGTTGGTTTGAATGTCGTTAACAATGGTCGACTCTTTCGGGCAATACCGAGCTTGAAGTTCAACAACAGATTTATAGTAATCGACACCCAACAAGGTCGGTTCACCACCATGCCAAGAAAAAACGATTTCGGGAGTATTTTGAGCCTGAATATATTGTTTGATGTAATTCTCAAGCAAAGAGCTATCCATTATCGATGACGACCTTGATGAGTAATCCAATAGCCCTTGCTTTCCAAGGTAATAGCAGTACGTGCAATCAATGTTGCAAACCGCACCGATAGGTTTTGCTAGCGCTTGAATTTTTCGGTACGCCTTGCCGTTGAATTGTGGTGCCGAGATAGTAGTCATAGTAACTCCCAATTGTTGAAGAGATCCTTTCTCTACGTGCACAACCTTGCCTCTCAGAAAGTCGTGAAAACCTATCAAACCAACCGGTCTGATTATTTAAAAGTAGGAGGAAACCCTCAAACAAGTGCTCAAGGGTTACCTCACCCAATATTATTCCATTGTTTAATGAGACATAGTGTGACCCGCTGCGCCTAGCCACGGGTTCCAGTCTTCTTCGACATCAATAATATTGTGGTCTCGTTTGTATTGTTGATACGTTGCCATCATATTCTGATAAATCTCCGGATGTTTATCTTCTAGAGGCACCGCCTCCGCAGGATCTTCCTTAATGTTATATAGGTGCCATTCTCCATCGCCATACATACCCGTTCTTAGCTTCATCAACTTGTAATCACCCTGAATAACAAAGCCATTGCCGAACAATTCAAAAGCGAACCAATCTTGATCTCCCCTTACCGTTTCCGCATTGCCAGATAGAAACGGAACCATGGATTTACCAGATGGTTGTGCAACGGTACGCTTTTTGTATTCCGTTCCAGGATGTGCAACCCCAGCATAGTCAAGGATGGTCATTGGTAAGTCCTTTACGCTCAAGGTGGTGTTTGACATCGTCCCTTGTTGATCAAACCCGGTACCTTCTGGAGGGCTCATGATTAATGGAACACGCACCCCACCTTCCGAGACGAACCATTTCCACCATTGTAGGGGGCCTGTCGTCGCATTTGCCCACTCACTGCCCAATTGTCGGCTTGAACTTGATGTACCAATCGCTTCATCGGACATATCGAAATGATCTTCAGTCCAATTCTTCCATAAGCTATTCGCAAGGGGGCCCATTGCATCAGATCCTTCAGGTCCATTATCAGGCATATAGATAACCAAGGTATTGTCTAACTCACCAGACTCCCGTAAGTAATCAAGCACACGGCCGATGTAGAAGTCCTGAGTTTCAATCATGGCAGCATAAGTTGCCATTAAGCGAGCTTGAGTTTTCTTCTCTGATTCAGAAAGATCATCCCATTTTTTGGTGATTGGATTATCTGCTGGATATGGCGTATTTTCTTGATAAACACCCGCCTCTATCATCTGCTCATAGCGTTGCCTTTTAAGCCCTTCGTAGCCTAAGCCTTCATACATTTCTGTGTACTTATCGATGAGTGCGGCTGGTGCTTGAAGAGGGAAATGCGCAGTTGTCAGCGCTAAATAACCAAAGAAAGGTTTACCTGATTCTCGCCCTTCTTCGATGTACTCAATCATTTTTCCCGTGTAGAGATCATCAGAGTAAATACCTTTGACGCGCTTGACCTGTTTGCCATTTTCGTAAAACTTTTGCTGAGTCACTGGTGGTTTCTTACCTTCAGCCACGGCTTGCTCAGCTACTTTTACAGATGGATACATATCAGTATCGTCCCAGTGGGCTGAACCACCCGAGTACACACCATAGGTTTGGTCAAAGCCCCACTCTTGTGGAGGATGGCCATGACCATCTCCGGAACCTAAATGCCATTTCCCCGTATGGTAAGTATTATATCCTTCATCTCTCAATAGCTCGGTTATCGTAACCGCGTCACGGGTTAAATAGCCTTCGTAACCTTTTTTCCCTTTAGAAGGCGGGTATATAGAATAGTCAAAAGAACCTAACCCTACTTCGATACTATTCGCGCCCGTAAACAGCTGACCGCGTGTCACCGACGAAACCGGTGAAGCATGAAAGTTATTAAAACGGATCCCTTCTTGTGCAAGCATGTTTAAGGTCGGTGTATTTATTTCTGAACCAAATGGCTGCAAGTCTCCCATGCCAATGTCGTCACCCACGATAAGGAGAATGTTAGGTTGTTCACGCTCAGTCGTCGCTTCAGCGGAAGCTGCTCCCAATGATGGAAAGGCGATAACAGGTGCAAATAGACCTATTGCAATCGTTATTTTGTGATTCATGAGTACACTCCTACCTTTGTTTGACGTTGAGAGGTTTCACGCGATACGCGTTTTAATGTGCTACAACCAGCAATAGCGATCAGAGCTTCAATAACGGCATATCCAACCAAAATTGCATTTGGTGTACCATCAACCGCCATACTGACAAATCGTGCAATAGCCAGACCGCTCATAAAGACAATCACGCTGTGTAGTGCCGACACGGTATATTTATCGTTAAACGCTGCAACTAGCCAAAACGTACCCATCGCAATATAAAGCCCCATTGTTGCGCGAAAGATATTCGCAACTTCAGTGCTGTTAACCTCAATACCAAAAAATACGTTTTGAAATACACCGTAAGTAAAGGCAACAGGTATAACGCCAAGCGAGGCGATAAGCAGAAAAACATTTTCTTTTTTCATGGTTACTACCTTAAGATTTTCAATTAATTTAAAACTGTTTCATTCACCTCAATCCATTGAGACGCTCCTAAGCGACATACAAACGTTATTGTCACCCTCGCATTAGAAGCACAGCCAACATACTGACCAGTTGGTTGGCAATTTATTTGTAACCAACCAATATTCACCAATCTAAATACTGCGCAGCTGTTGCTATTCCCTATCTAGACAAATTAAAGCTAACGTAAGTGTGCTGGTACTTTGGTCTTGTCACGCGTTACGTAATAGTAGAGATAAAGCAAGGAATACAACGTCACGAAACCATCGAGCGCAAACACACCGCTCCAGCCATAAAACCAATCGTAGTCGTTGATACAGACGTTATATAGGAACAAACCAACAAACATCGCCTTTTCAAAACCACTGTAAATCATGGTCGATGTTCGTAACGGTTTAATATAAGCGGAAGCCATTAGCAGTACGCCAATACACCCCACCATGACTCCCCAATGCTGATAAGTTGCTTGTAAATATTGTTTATTTTCCATCATCGTTTGATCATAGAAAAATAGGTTGACCATGCTCCATTCTGGCGCGATGAAAGTTGCAAAAGCACTCGCCGTCAGTAAACCAGTAATAAGTAGATAACTACGTATCGTTTTTTCAAAAAAACGTTCTAACATTTGTTGCACCTCGAGTTTATGAAGTATTACTTGCCAAGCATGGCTAAAACTGCTGCCTTAAACTCGTTGTCTTCCTTTGAGAACAAGTGCTTTATTTGATGTTCTTGGCCACTGGTCATCACTGTCTTAGCGTGAGAGAAGGTGATAAATCCTTCTTTACCGTGATAGTTGCCTTTACCTGATTCACCTATCCCACCGAAAGGCGCATCATCGATCGCAAGATGAAATACGCAATCATTTATACACATTCCACCCGAGTGAATCGTTCGTTTGATGCGACTTTGTAATGCAGAATCAAATGACATCAAATACAGAGCGAGCGGTCGCGGCTTGCTATTAATCAGTTCAATTGCTTGTTCAATCGTGTCGTATCCGATGATTGGAAGGAGTGGACCGAAGATCTCTTCCTCCATAATGTTTGACGTTAGTGACGGCTCGACAATAAGGTGAGTCACTAGACGATGTGCCTGTTCATCGATACTGTCGTTATGACATGGTTCAACGCGAGTACCACTCGTCATTTCAGTATTGAGTAATGAAGTGACGCGCTGATATTGGCGATCGTTAGCTACTGAGGTTAAGTTAGGAGAATGAACTCCTTCTGGGAACAAAGCTTGATACTGACGTTTATATTCTGTAATGAACGCCTCTTTTTTGTGGTTAGGAACCATTACATAGTCAGGAGCAACACATACTTGCCCGTTGTTTAAGCTTTTACCATAAATAATTCGCTCAACGGCGAGTTCCATTGAGACATCATCGGCAACGATAACCGGGGATTTACCACCCAACTCTAAAGTTAATGGCGTTAGATTTTTCGAAGCAGCCTTCATCACCAAGCGTCCAACAGCTGTCGATCCTGTAAACAATAAATGGTCGAACGGTAATGCGGTGAATTCTGCCGAAAGGCCACTTTCACCTTCGACTAATGCCACTTCATTATGACTGAATACGCTTGATAGCATGTCATTCAGAATTTGGTTGGTATGAGGCGTAAACTCACTCATTTTTATCATCGCGCGGTTACCAGCCGTGATAGCAGATATCAATGGGCCAACCGACAACATCACAGGGAAATTCCAGGGGGTAACAATGCCAACAACCCCCTTAGGCTGATACACCACTTCCACTTCAGAAGATGAGAGTAGAGCTCCGGAATTACGTACCGAAGGTGCCATCCATTCACTGATATGTTCAATGCTATAGTCAATGTTTGCTACACAAGGTAATACGTCAGCAATCAAAGTATCTTGGACACTGCGCTGACCATAATCTTTATTCATTGCCTCACAAATACGATCGCTGTAACTAATCAGAGCCGCACTAAGCATGTTGAGTTTGGCAACTCGATCATCCAACTTTGGCATTGGGTCCAGATTGTATGCACTCTTCATGTTTGCGTAGTGATGTTTCATTTCTTTAACTGAGTTAATGCTGTTCATTCAATGTACCTCTCTCGTTGATTTGATTACACGATAAACAAAACAAACCGGTCGGTCTATAATTTTGATGAGGTAATTTGTCAGAGTTAAGTCAATTACAACGCTACAACCATCTTCTAACTTAATAAAAATCACTAATATCAGCAGTTTAACTTAAAAGTTCACTTTTCAATAATCTCAAAGAAATTCAATCAATCTTCAGAGAGGCAAAATTAACTTACAAAAATACTAGACCGACCGGTTTGTATTGGTGTAGTTTAAATACAAACAGTAAAGGAAACGATGCAATTCGCGCAGAAATGGAAATACAGCTCCTCTTTGAGCTAGCGACTTTACTTACAATTTTTAACTTAAAGTAGGTACTCCACTATGCGATATAAAACTGAACGAATCCTTGTAAACACTTACCATGCACTGGCAAGTCTGGCCTTCCCTCGTATGCCCGTTCCTGTACCGAACGTTTTAAATGGTGATAAATCACTGGATAGATTAGCGGAACATTTAAAAAACAGAGGCATCCAGCGTCCGGTCATCTTTACGGACAGCTTCTTCTCAACTCTGCCTTCATTCCAACTGCTCATTGAAGCCCTCGAAAAGCAAGATATAGAATACAAAGTCTTTAATGAAATTAAACCTGATCCGTCATATGAAATTGTTGAAAAAGGAATTGCCGCTTGTCTCGAGCACGACTATGACTGCGCGATAGCCATTGGTGGCGGCAGCTCTATTGATGGCACCAAAATGATCAATGGGTGCGCAAAACACCAATTAGACCCGAGAAAGATCACTCACGGCCTAATGAGTATGTGGCAATTACGACGTAAAGGAGCCTATTTTGTCGCGATTCCAACAACAGCAGGTACCGGTTCTGAAGCAACAACCGTTACTGTAGTTACGGATGAAACAACTAGCCAAAAAAATGCACTAGTCAGCTACGGAATCGTCCCCGACTTAGCCGTTTTTGATCCAAGACTGACCATGGATCTTCCTCCACATATCACAGCGGCAACCGGAATGGATGCGCTCACACACGCCATGGAGTCATTCATGAGCACTTATGCGACGAAAGAGACCGATGAAATGAATCTGAAAAGTATTAAGAGGATCTTCGAGTTTCTGCCTCGCGCCTATAAAAACGGTACTGAAGATGATGAGGCAAGAAGTGAAATGGCAATCGCATCATTTGATGCCGGCAAAGCCTTTTCAAAAACATTACTTGGGTGGGCACACGGCATCTCCCACCAGCTCGGGGCTTATTATAAAGTTCCTCATGGATTAGGTTGCGCAATCGCGCTGCCCCATGTACTGCAATTTGCCCTACCTAATGCCACTGGCCGACTTGCCATTATTGCGGACACATTAGGTCTATCGGGCTCGACTGAATCAGTAAAAGCCCAAGCGGTAGTAGACGCCGTATTCGAACTTAACCGTACATTAGATATCGAATCGCAGTTTGATATGTTGAAAGAAGAGCATGTTGCAGATATCGCTCGCAACATAATCAAAGAAGGTAACATGGCTTATCCATCACACCGTGATTTTGAATCATATCGGCATCTAGAAAACTTCCTGTTGGAACGTCGAGCCTACAGCCACTAAACATTATCAGATCAAGAGGCCTCTCATGATACTAAAACTGTGATTTAGAGGCTCTCTGTCCAATGCTACTCATTCAGCAATCTTGGCCAGTTGGCGTCTGCGTTTGCAATGTTTCCAGCGATATCACCCTGCCAAGTTTGCTGTACCGATTTACTGTAATTTAGGTAAAGCTTGCCATCGACGATATTCCAAGCTCGTGGGTCTATTTTGGCGGTATAACCTTTACTCACAGCCCAAGCACAGTATCCACCATATTGAGGGGCATATTGTTCAGGGTCCGCTTTGAATAAATCGAGATGTCGTTGTGAGGAAAATCGCCATTCAGCGCCATTCCATTCGTAGCGGTAATTATCGCTTCCTTCCACTGCTTGGCTTTGAGTGAAGTACGCTACGGGATCGTAACCTCTGATCGCCTTGCCGAAAAAGTCACTGTATACCGGTTCAAGAGCAAAAGAAGGGGCGGTAATTCCCAACCAAAAGACAAGTGTTAGAACAATTTTGGCAAGATACTTCATAACGTTTCTCCTCATGTTATTTATAAAGAGAGGATAAACGCGGCAAAAATTTCACAGTGCAAAGACCAAGAGTGCGCTAATCGTTGCTAACCATTGGCTCAGGTAAAACGGGCGGTGTGCTATCCATATAAGTTAAGAAATTGGCCCAGATTTGATGGGTTCTTTCTTTGGTTAGCTCAGTTTTGCAAGAAAGCGCCATAACTCCACGAATAGAGCCATCTCGCCATTGCGTGTAGATAGCGTCACAATGAGCAGTCATATACGTCGACCAATCTTTCTGTGCACGCTTAATCGCTTCCACCAAAGTTGGATCTTCAGCGTTATGTTCAAAGCTTGCTTGAAGATAAGTTTCTAATTGCTCTTCAGCGGTTTGCAACTCTATCGCTGCACATTGATTGATCTCTAAGGTGTTCATTGCGTTCTCACAATCGATTTCATCTTGTTGAGCGAGCGCAGTCATCGGTAACATCGCCAAAGCGACGAGTAATACAGCTTTCATTTGATGTCCCTAAAGTTATTAATTGTAGTGTTTTTCCATTAGCAACAAATCCCACAACTCGCCATCAAAACTGCGTGTTCCAGACTCACGAGATGTCACCACGAAACCAAGAGATTCGTAACACCGTTTGGCAACGACATTTCGCTCGAACACAGCCAGCGTTAAAACCTGTGTTTTATATTCGACTCGAGCTTTGTCGATGAGCTGTTTAAGCATGATCTTAGCCAACCCCTGCCCTCGAAAATCATTAGAAACAAACACACGGCAAATACGATATTGAGACTCTGACACTCTGAACAACTCCACATAACCCGCTTCCTCTCCATTTGAAATGAAGATAAATGGCAGCACCTCGGGCTTCACGCAATGGTGTTCGAGTTGATTATGGTCTAATGGAAAATCAAAATTCGGACCGCCCCACTGATAGTTGAGCCGCTCTGAATCTATCCAATGAATCAGGGTATCGTAGTCTTCCCGTCTAAATTCTCTCAGTTCCATCTCTACCTCCCGATTGCTGTCGACGGTTGTGCCCGCTAGTTTCCGCTTCGATTTAGCTGCAGCAAATCCCACTTATTTCCGTACAGATCCTGAAACACAACCACAGTTCCATACTCTTCAACTCTAGGCTCTTCGTTAAACATCACACCCATGGCTTTCATGGATTCATAATCACGCCAAAAGTCGTTGGTTTGAAGAAACAAAAACACGCGACCACCCGTTTGGTTACCGATGGCTTGTGTTTGAGATTCGGTACTCGCCTGAGCAAGCAAAAGGTTGGTGCCGTTAGAATTGGGCGGAGTGACCTGTACCCAGCGTTTACCCCCACCTAAATCGGTATCTTCAACTAACGTAAATTGAAGTTTCTGTGTATAGAACTCAATGGCGTCGTCATAGTTTTCGACAACAAGGGCGATGTTTCCGATTTGCTGTTGCACTGGTTTCGTCATGGCGGCCTCTAAACTTAAAACACCGATTCTACATGACTCAACCCCTTACGAAAGCTCACAATGACATTCATAGGAGAATGGTTGTGCTTAACCGAAGAACTAACTGGGATGATTAGGTTAGAATCCCATCGACGATAGCTTGTTGTAGTTTAGCTTCGACACCTTCCCATATCTTCTCTCCACCAGCTGATATTCTTTGCTGGTTGAAGTTGAGAACCTTCTCTTTGGGAATATTGTGCTTCTTCCAACCGTAGCCATCATCATTGATGTTGTGGAGAAGCGGAGGGATACGGTCGATGGCTTTTGCATATTTTGCATCGGCACTTTCACCAAGTTCAAATTCTTCCCACAGTGCCAAATATTCTTCACCTTGTCGGTTTGGCAGCATATCCAGCACTCGTTTGACGCCATTCCACTCTTTATTCTTTTGCTCTGCGGTTTCTGATTCATAAACGATTTTGTCGCCGGCATCGATCTCGCCCAGGTCATGAATCAACAGCATTTTGATCACGCGATCGATATTAATTCTCTCGTCAGCGTATTCTTTTAACATCAGAGCACTAATACACACATGCCAACTGTGTTCGCCAGAGTTTTCGTGCCGCTTCAAGCCAACCGGTCTCGACTTTCTCAATACGCCTTTTAGTTTTTCAATTTCGACCATGAAATCGAGGATTTGAGTAACTTCTTTCAACATCTGACTCCTATCTTTTAGAGAACAAGCCCTCTATCCAAAAATGGATGCCTACCAGAACCTTGCTGACAATTACGCCAATGCCACACCCTTAATGTAATAACGATAATATCCAATTAAATTACTTGAGATAAAAAGGACTTCCATGACGACAGCCGTTGGCGATCCAACCATGTAGTTATGAATAAGCCAAAGCGCGGTACCGATGATCATCAGCTCCCTTAAACGGCGGTCATCTTTATTGAATGCGGCAACCGTTTGAAACAGAGAAGCAACACAACTTACAACACTGACTAGGCCAGTATAAGTAACCGAAGTAGAAATGATTGAAGCTCCACAAAATAGGTACTTCAATTTTGCCGAGGTGGAGAACACACTCGCTAAATAGCGAACAGTAGCAATGAGCATAAGGCTGGCTGCGGTCCACTGCTCAAGCAAAATGAAATGACTTGAGATAAGGGTCCCAGCAAAAAAGAGACACGTAACGATCTTTTTCCTCTCTTTGAATTGAAAGGACATTAGATCGAAACAGATCGCGATTGCGACCAGTATTTGAGACAAAACAAACGGTGTCACCCTACACTCCTTGTAAGTAAAGACCCGCACGCGCATTGATGCGACCTTACATCGTGGCTTAACGCGTCAGTAAGTGGTTATCGACACTACTAGCTATTGTTATTTATCTCAAATATTTATTGCGCTATACGAGCTTCGATCTGTCCGCCGCCAATCGAGCACAAAACCAAGCACTCCTCTTTGCCGTTCGACAAGGTTACCCGATTACCGTTATCTCCCCATATTGAGTTTTTGCCACATGTATCCCAGCCTCCAGTCACCGATATATGGTTACTTAGCAGCACAGGTAGTTTATGTGTAGAAGCGATATCAGACAGCAGTTTAGAGTCGGGGTCAAAACCCATTTCAGAGATGAGTGCACTCACCAAATATACGTCAGCACCCATTGTTTTGGCTCTTGTAGAGTGCAGCGGCTCGATAAAATCCGCACAGATAGCCAGCGCAATCTGATTACCTTTTAATTGAAAATGATAATCTCGATCTCCTCGTGAACAATATACCTCTTCACCAGAATGCAGATATTGCTTGGAGTAAAACTCAACCTTACCATCGGGGAAACAAATCACCGAGCCAATGGTTGGTTTGGAAGATCCTGAAGTGTTCAGAGGGCAGCCAGCAATCACAACAACCTCGTGTGTTACCGCAGCTTGCGACAGCTCTGTGAAAGCAGAAGGTTGTGGGTCAAACGCCAAATCAGAAGCCAGTTCAAGCTCATAGCCAGTAAGAGAGAGTTCAGGGAATACCACAACATCTGCGTTCTGCTGAGAAGATCGCTCAATAGCACTGATGTGGTGCTTCAAGTTCGTCGATACGTCGCCTTTGGTAACAGGCATCTGCGGTAAGCTGATAGTAATACTACTTTTCAAGTTTTCTCCTCCCATATCATTTAAGAACAATCCATTTAAGCTATCTTTTTCTGCATCAATTTAGCGAATTTACTCGTAAATCTTGCCTTGGTGTTTGAGCCAGCCGTGGGCATGTCGATTTCCTGGATCTCGATGTGTCCAGTGAATCACGCCTCCCTTATCGTTCCATTCATACTCACCATAAAATTGGACGACATCACCTACTTTTAAATTTGGAATACGAGGTGCTAGATCGATGTTGTGCGCGACCAGCAATGTCTGTCGACTGTCCAAACGTAGTATGAACTTCTGATGTCTAGAGCCTTTATTGTCGTCAGGGAGCACTCTTGATACGGTCCCTGAACCTTGGATCTGCATGTCGCTTTGGTGGTTTTGGTATGCTTGCTTGAGTTGCTGATCGTTCGCTTGGACATTGATGGAACAAGCTGCCAATAGCGCTAACAGTAAAGCAGAAATCCTTTTCATAATGGTCTCTCCTAAATCAATATCGCTGAAGAGTATAGAAAACCATCAATGAGCTCCAGATTGGGCACTTCACGTTTTGATTTAGCGCACAATGAAATTGCCAAGAGTTATGATTCAGGCGATGTTGTCGAGGAGAGCAGTAACAGTGATGGTCAGACACTATTCAGTTTGAACGCTTCAGACGCCACTTCATTAATCTTGCCACTTAATCGCTGGTAGAGTTCTATGGCATCTGCTTTTGACGTTAGCTTTCCACGTGCAAATAAGTACGCAAGCTCAATATCGTGTTGTTGACCAGGGTAATGCTCTTTCGCAGCCTGGGCGCATTGAGCTAAATCGATATACCAACTCCCGTCTTTTGCTGCGATAAAATAGTATGCTGCCCTAACTAACTTCTTGCCGATGATCTTCGCAACCGCTTTGTCGTCCATTTTGGACAGGTTATCTGCCATTTGGTCCAAGAACGCGTGTAGATCTCCATTGAGCGCAAGAGCTATCTCTAACTTAGGCTGATGCTTAACGAATGAAACCGCTCTGTCATTACCCCATACACAGCAACAACAGTGTTTGAGCCAAAACTGCCAATGGTAAAGCTCTTCTGGTTTTTGAATGGTATTGAGATAACCCGGATCGATATCGATCTTACTGATTTCTGGGTGAATATCGGGAATTGCATAACTTATCTCTTGGAATACCCGCTTTTCTGATTCGGTGATTGGCGTGTTTAGAATAATAGATACATCAAGATCTGAGCGACCTACGACAGCCGTGCCTCTTGGGACGCTTCCGTACAAATAAATTCCATCAATTTGACCTGGGAGTTGTTGAGTCAATTCTTGCACTACACTATCGATGACAGGTTTAAACTCAGGTTGAATCTTATCAACCGAATAATCATTGCGGATAAATCCCTGTTCATCGAGACCAGTATCTTCGTTACGCATAAAATCCTTATCATTCAACGACGTGTTTGTTGCTACAAGCATACCCTAGAAGCCCTTAACTTTAGGTTAAGTTCAAATTACCGATTGCAAGCGCATCATAACCCTTTATTCTGAAATCGAATTAGTTGATGTACTAACCATGCACATTATTACTAAATAAACTGCATAATTTGCAACTGCTATTTGTCCAATTGAGGATGATCAGTATTTCTTACCAATGAGCAGGCCAACATTCTGTTTTTTAATGTGTAGCAACTGCTTCTTGAGCGTGCTTAAATTCCCGAATTCATAGAATGGTACGTGAAGAACTGCGACAAATCCTGCGTCAAGCATCATGTCATGCCATTGGCTCCTGCTATTAAAGCAAACCCCTACACCAGCCGTATTTGCCCCCATCTTCCTGGTTATCTGAGCCAGAGATTTTGATGAAGTCGATTGATAGATTAAAGCACTCGGTAAGTTGTGAACAAATTGCCCTTCATAAAAGTTCTCAAACACGACCACAATGCCATTTTCAGAAAGGTTTTGAAATGAGTGCTCTAAAGCTCTCTTTTGCAGCATTATCGATGTTTCGTAGCTGTCACTAACAAAATGGTGGAGAACCCAATTAAACTGAATAACATCGAATTTTCCTGTGAAAATAGTGTCTTGAAAGGTTGAACACACTAACTGCTTTCTGGGATGAGGTTGGTTCTTCTCGATGAGGGACTGTTCTGGCTCAACTAAAGTGACGCTGGCATTTGGATAGTGCGACAGAATCTTATCAGCGTACATACCATTGCCTCCGCCAACATCGAGCAAGTGGAACGGGTAATGGGTGGGGTAAAGCATATTGAGATGTTTTACCAAGGTTGCAAACATCGCATCGTCTATATACTCGATATCAAATGATACTGTTTGTTCAGGGGTCAGTTTACGTACTACTCCGGTCATAATGTTATCTCAGCTAAGAAATCTTATATTGACGCAAACTTTATACCATCAAGTATTAGCTTTTAATTTCAGCACTTTAAGTCAATTATCCCATCAGGATTAATTCGAATTTGAATATGAGACTCAAAATGACAGTGGTAGGGGATAATTTTGTGATGGTGTGTCAAGTGGGGATGTTTACGTGTTCCATATTTAGATTTTGCATCGAAATCAACACTGGTAACAATCTAACTTTTGGACCTTACTTCACTATGAAATCGACTCCATTAATACCTTCAAATTGATAGTGAGTATTAGACCTGACAAGTTTCCTGACATTACCTCTTTGTATCCCAGCGTTCTAATTGATGTAGAAGCCGAGTGAAGAATCAATAAAACGAGAGCCATTAAACATCGTGATGGCTAGTAACATAGACATTGTGAATTCATTACTAGCAGCAGACAAATTTATGAATATTTGAGCTCGGTAACCTAGAAAAGCTAGACTTCGAAGATTATTTAATTCACGCTTAGAAATAAATGGTTACATAATTTTCGCTTGTTCCGTCTGGAACTGAATCTAACACTTAAGAAGGTTTACAATGCTTAAGAAACTCTCATTGAAAAACAAACTCGCGATTTCAGCGAGTACGGCCATCATAGTCGGGGGGCTACTCGTAGAAGCTTTGTCATTCAATGCTTCACTAAATCGCATGGATGTAGAAGTTGAGCAGCGCCTTGAGAGTACAACGGCATCTTATAATCAATACGTAACTGATTGGTTGCTATCGAAGGAGCGAGCCTTGACTTCGTTGTCTCAAGAAGTCGATAAAGCCGCTATCGTGACGCACCTGAAGCAAGTTAGCCACTCTGCAGATTTCGATAACGTATTCTTGGCTTATCCAGATGGAAGTCAAGATAACGCAAATGGCGTTGTGCTGCCGCCAGGAAACGATGATCCGCGTCAATGGGGTTGGTATATCAACGCCGTCGCAAATCCTAGCAAAGTATTTATGGACAACCCAACCGTTGCCGCCGCTACCGGTGCCAATGTTGTCTCTTTAGGTAAAGCGCTCAATCTTCATGGCCAACAGGTCGTATTAGGTGCTGATGTAGAAATCACTGACATTCTGAATAGCATGGATAAAGTGATCCTTCCTGGCGACGGCTATATGTTCATCGCTAATGAGAAAGGTAATATCTTTACTCATAAAGACACTAAGCTTCTTAATCAGCCGGTGACACAACTGGGCTTAGACTTCGATACCATTCAAAACGCATCACGCAGTGGCCAAGACCAATCAATTTCAATCTCTGGTGAAGAGTACGTATTATACGCTCAGCAGATCGATGGAACGTCACTAACAACCGTTGCTGTCATAAACTACGGTTCTTTGGTCGCACCTTTATTCGAGGCTGTGTGGGGGCAAGTATTAGCAACAGCCATCGTGGTAGTTATTTGTACACTGCTATTCAACCTGCTTTGTAGCATCCTATTCAGGCCTTTAAACAACGTTTCGCAAGCACTTGAGCAAATTGCCAATGGTAGCGGCGATCTTACTCAGCGAATTGAAGTAGAAAGCGAAGATGAAGTGGGTCGTCTCGCCCATAACTTCAATACTTTTGTGAACAGTCTACAAAAATTAATTGGACATATCCGAGAGCAAGCGCATCTCATCAATGAACAGTCAGATAACAATACACAGCGCTCTAACCATGCCGTGTCCGAGATTCACCACCAGCAACAAGAGATCACCATGGTTGCAACGGCGGTAACTGAGCTTGCAAGCGCGACCCGCGAAATCGCCTCCAACGCAGAGCAAACGGCCAATGCAGCGCAAGGCTCAACCCAGAGCACCAATAATGGTCAATCTTTAGTACAAAGAACAAAAGGATCAATCAATAACCTTGCGATTGAACTGAATGAAGCAAGTTCTGTTATCAGTGATTTGGATCGTCACGCTCAAGAGATTTCAACTGTACTTTCTACCATTCAAGGCATTGCTGAACAAACCAACTTATTGGCACTTAACGCTGCAATTGAGGCAGCACGCGCGGGTGAGCAAGGTCGAGGTTTCGCTGTTGTAGCTGATGAAGTTCGCGTCCTGTCACAACGAACTCATGCATCCACAGAAGAAATTAAAACAACGATTGATACACTCCAGCAAACCACGACCCGAGCTGTTAGTTTAATGGATAGCAGTTCAGGTTTAGCAAACAAGTCCGTATCAGATGCGGATCAAGCAACCAATGCCCTGAGTGAAATCCATGATGCAGTTTCGTTAATCAGTGACATGGCAACACAGATTGCAACAGCAGCGGAAGAACAAACACACGTCACAGGTGAGATCACACAGAACATTACCTCTATAAAAGACGTTGCCGACGAGCTTGTAATCAGTACTCAAGATAGCTCACAAGAATCGACGAAGTTGAAGCAGCAAGCGCAAGAACTAACAGACAAAGTAGCTACCTTTAAACTTTCTTAGCTTTTGCAAAAACAGCGCACATTGAAAACGGCCAGGCTAAATACCTGGCCGTTTTTTATTTACCAAATCGACTAGATACAACATCTTGTGTAAACGTAAACCTAACGGTTCATTAGGCTTTGTGACGATTATTTGTTACTTTCTGAATCAACATAACCTTTCAATAACATTAATACGGGCGATATGGATTCTGTTACTCAAGCTGCGCTGGGCGCAACGGTTGCTGGTGCTATTGCTGGAAAACGCTGCAACGCAAAGGTTCTGCTTGCAGGAGCAGCCTTGGGCACACTACCAGATTTAGATGTCATTCTTGATTACGGTGATGCCGTTCAAAACACCATTAAGCATCGAGGCTTTAGCCACTCGTTGCTGGTACTGCCACCTTTCGCATTGCTGATTTCATGGCTGTATTGCCGTCGCTACGCTGACTCGTTTTGGACTCTATCGAGAGTGTTCTTCCTAACGGTGAGTGTATTGGTGACACATACTCTATTAGACGCTATGACTACTTATGGCACTCAGCTCATTTGGCCGTTTGAAGGGTACTTCGAGTTCCGCAACGTATTCATTATCGACCCTTTGTACACCTTGCCCTTGTTGCTAGCGATCGGCGTGGCTTTGATATCTAATCACAAAGGAGGGCGATGGTGTCAAAGTGTTGTATTGCTATCTAGTCTCTATTTGGGCTGGGGTTATGTGTCGCAGCAAGTGATTTCCGAACGCGTTGAACAGAACTTACTCGCTCAAAAACTACCTAGGCAGCAAGTGCTGATCACACCGACAGCTTTCAACACCTTCTTATGGCGCGTGGTTGTAATGGACGATGGACAATATTGGGAAGGGTTGGCGTCGGTCTTAGATAAAGACAAGCACATTGATTTCATCTCTCGTCCACTTGGGCATTGGCCATTGGAAGAGAAACCAAACACGTTAAAGGGGCTCAATGCATTTTCTCATGGTTACTTAAACTATAGAGAGGAAGACGACGCCTTAATTGTATCCGACCTACGTTTAGGTATGGCGAATAACCTATCATTCGAGTTTGTGTTTGCAGAGAAAGATAGCAATGGTGAATGGAAACTGCTTGAAGCGACTCAACGTTACCCAAGTGAACGAGGCCTAGATTTACTCGAACCACTTTGGCAACGTTTGAAGGGCGATCAGACTATTGATGCGAACCTGCAGAGAATCGAAGTGAGCTATAAACAGTAACAATTACAAGTGGCCAGTGGTGTTGAACTCGAAAAGTGTCCATCACTGGCTATCATTGGATAAGTGATAATTTCAGCCTTCCCACTCCGACCTAAGCACGCCATATTTCACTGAGTCATAGTATTCGCCCTCAAAATAGCGGACTTTGCGCAGCCTCGCTTCTTGTTGGAAGCCAAGTTTAGAGGCAAGCGACATCATTCGTGGGTTACCCGACCATGTCGTTAAACCCACTCGCTCAATCTCTTTAGTGGCAAATAGATAAGAAACCCAGAGTGAGACAGCGAGTGCTGCAATGCCCTGCCCCCAATAATCGACATCATAAATGACCACGCCAGCCTCTAACCAACGTGTTTCTTCACACTCCCAATAACAGTTCACTGTTCCAATCGGGATATCGTCTGCGGTAATAAGTTGTAATTCTGTACCCGCAAGTAGCCGCTGAAAAAACGACGCTTCAAACTGCTCAAGCGTTGGGTGTGAGTATGAAAAGTAAGGCCCATTATACTTCGTCCACTCATTATTAGAGGTAACTAAAGTATGTACCTCAGTCAGTTCACTGGCTTTGGCTGGTCTTATATTTATGCGTTTCTGTTCCACTCTATATCCCTATTCTGTTATCCAATCTATGGAGCCCTTCCACCGAGCTTAATTGCAATATTCGCGATGTCCAACTTTACTTTAGCCTGATAGCAAACCATAAAAAATTAATAATATATGGATGTGATGATGAGCAAACCAATAGTCGCGAGTAACAAACCTATCAAGGTTGAACTGAAGGCTAACCAAGAGTACTACTTTTGTACTTGTGGACGGTCAAAAAGCCAACCTTTCTGTGATGGTTCTCATGCGGGAACTGAATTCAAACCCAAAGCTTTTACGGCTGAAGAGAGTGGTGACAGCTACCTCTGCCAATGCAAACACTCCCAAAACCTTCCCTTTTGTGACGGATCCCATAAGCAATTTTCTGATTCTGATATAGGCGCCGAAGGCCCGGGTGTACAAATTCAAACTGTCGATGCTATGCCAGTAGCTACCGCTACCAAAGTTGAACCTACCGTGGAGTTTATCCACCAGCTGGCTCGGGAAGGACTATCTAAAATGGGGCATCATGGCCCTATGACTTCCATGGGTGTGCCAAGACACCTGCTTCCTCATTGGGACGATATTCAGGTTATGGTCGCTCAAATGGCCACTAAACCGCTGATGGAAGACGTTCCTGTTTCCACGGAGCTAGTCATCGGTCCTAAGGCGAAGAAGCCGCTGAAACTCAAAATACCGTTGTTCGTGTCTGACATGAGTTTTGGCTCACTCTCTGAAGAGGCGAAAGTATCTTTAGCAACAGGTGCCGAGCTTGCAGGAACAGGTATTTGTTCCGGAGAAGGTGGGATGCTTCCTGAAGAGCAAGCAGCCAATAGCCGTTACTTCTACGAACTGGCCAGTGCCGGGTTTGGATTTGAAGAGTCCAAATTAAAAAATGTCCAAGCCTTTCACTTCAAAGGTGGACAAGGTGCGAAAACAGGGACGGGAGGCCACCTACCCGGAGCCAAAAACATCGGCAAAATTGCTGAGGTTCGAGGCATTGAAGCAGGTACTGCGGCGATTTCCCCACCGACATTTAAAGACCTGAATACTGTTGACGACTTTAAGAAATTTGCCAACCGCGTACGAGAGGTGACAGGCGGAATACCGATCGGTTTTAAGTTAAGCGCCAACCATATTGAAGAAGATATCCAGTTCGCGCTTGATGCAACAGCAGACTACATCATTCTCGATGGCCGTGGTGGTGGTACAGGTGCAGCTCCTGAGATGTTTAGAGACCACATCAGTGTTCCTACAATACCGGCCTTGGCGAGAGCACGAGCTTATCTAGATAAAGTAGGCGCGTCAGATCGTGTCACACTCATCATCACCGGCGGCCTTCGGGTACCGATGGACTTTGTTAAAGCTATAGCTCTTGGGGCTGATGGTGTGGCAATTTCCAATAGTGCGATGCAATCCATCGGCTGTGTGGCAGCCAGAATGTGTAACACCAACAACTGCCCAGCAGGCATTGCAACCCAGAAAGCCGATTTAAGGCAGCGTCTGAATGTAGAAAAAGCGTCGAACCAATTGAAGAATTTCTTCGAAGCCTCAACTGAGCTAATGACGGTAATGGCGAGAGCCTGTGGCCACAATCATCTCAACCAATTTAACCCCAACGATCTCGCGACTTGGAATCGCGAAATGGCTCACCTATCTGGTATCAAATACTCTGGTTACACTCTAACTGGTCAGTAAGCTTATCGGGCAGTTTCGCGCTGCCCTTTCTCTCAAACTGTAATTTCTCAAACCTATCGTTTTTTCTAGCCACTTCACTCTCCTCACTGCCCACTTCTCATAAATTAGATAAGTCTTTGTTTACTTATGGTTAGTCTGATTAAAATAACGACAATAAACGTCCCCAAAAGAGTGTAAAGATGATTAGCCATTTCGATCATATTGTTTTGACTGTTTCTGATATAGAGAGAGCTGTCGAGTTCTACACGCGTGTGTTATGCATGGAAGAAGTGACTTTTGCTAACGGTCGCAAGGCAGTCAAATTCGGGAACCAGAAGATCAACTTTCAATTGTTAGGACAAGAGCCACGAAACATCGCCAATGTGGGTTCTGGTGATCTCTGTTTAATTGCCAATTGGCCACTGGAGCAAGTGATTGCTCACTTGGATAAAGAAAACATCGAGATCATTGAAGGTCCAGTCGCAAAATCTGGTGCCGTTGGCGCAATCCAATCCGTGTACTTTTCAGATCCCGATAAAAACTTAGTCGAAGTGAGCGTCTATCCTTAGCATTCTCGTTAACTCGCCGTTCTGGCAAATAATTCGAAGGTTAGAACTGCGGGTTAAATACACCATCACGAAGTACGTCCTTTCAAAAGCACCCCAAAAATCACCAACACAGCTCCAATCATTTGCATTTCTAAAGTCGCTATACCTTTGGTGTACATTTCCACGACGAGGCCAAACAACATCTGGCCAGCCACCACCAATACGATGGAGTTTGTCGAACCTAACCTCACCATTACGAAGCTGTTAACTGCGACATATAAAGCTCCAATGACACCACCGAGATATAATAAGGGTTCGCTTGGCATAGCCTGCAAAGGGCCCAATAGTGAAACCGACATAGTGAGCAGCAGTATGGATAAAAACAGAAAGCCAACAACATGGTTCACTAAAGACGCATGAAAGGCGCCGTATTTAGTGGAAAGCTGCCCATTAAAGACTCGACTCAATGTGATACAGAAGCCGTTCAGTATTCCAATCAACACAAAAATCATTGGCCGCCTACCTTAGCGTAAATAATCAATAACGCTCCTGCTGTTACAAACAATGTAGGAACGAGATTGGCAAGCGATAACCTTACCGTCGGTTGGTTGAACAGTCCAAATTGCTCGATTAAAAGTGACAATGCAAATTGCCCAATCAGCGCCAGAGCTAACGTTCCTGTCAGGCCAATTTCACTCTGTACCGTTATCGAAGCTAAGACCACGGTAAAAGCCCCAGGTATTCCACCAAACCAATATCGGTTCTTTACCTCTACCTTTTCCTGCGAACTGCCACGACTCTTAAATATCAAATACAAGAGAAGCGCTACGATACCGCCAACTCCATGAGCAATCCAGGACGCTTGAGAAGCCGACGTTGCAACGGCCAACTCACTATTCACATTAATCATCAGAGCCAATAACACACCGCTAAATACGGCCATAAGGCTCAAACTTAGTTTCTCTAACATAATCTACCCTCTTAAAGATGGCATGATTATAATTAGGCAATTAAACAAGTATAATACCCACTTAATAACAACTAAGTTGAGTTAAATTCAACAATGAGAGATGTATTTTCAGCCATACCTGTTTTTGTCGCTGTCGTGGAATCGGGCTCGTTTTCTGCAGCAGCAGAACGCTTGAATATGACAAAGTCCGCAGTCAGCAAGCGTATCTCCGGTTTGGAAGATAACCTCGGCACGCGTTTATTCCACCGTAGCACTCGTAAACTCACACTGACTGAGGCCGGAGAGCAGTTCTCTGACTATGCGCGCAACGCCCTATTCATCGCTCAACAAGGGATCAATGCAACCACACTCCATCAGGGGAAACCCAAAGGCACATTGAAAATCAATGCTCCAATGACGTTTTCTAGATTGCACTTAGTCCCGTTATTGAAAGAGTTTCTCGACCAGTACCCAGATATCAAAGTGATACTGAGCATGGATGACAAAGTCGTAGAGATGATTGAAGGCGGTTACGATGTCGGCATACGTATTGGTGAGCTCAAAGACTCATCTCTGATTGCAAAAAGGCTCGCTAAATGCCATAGCGTAGTGTGCGCCTCTCCTGAATATCTGGCCGAATATGGGACTCCGAAAACACCGTCTGATTTAAAAGACCATAATTGTATCTACTACAGCCTATTCCAAGCGGGTGTTGAGTGGACCTTTTATCGTGATAACGAGAAACTAAAAGTTGAGCCTAAGGGGAACTTCGTGGTCAATAACAGCGATGCGATTTGCGAGATGCTGTTGCAAGGGCTAGGAATATGCCAAATGCCTACCTTTATAGTAAGAAACCACCTAGATTCTGGGCGTTTGATAGAAGTGCTTCAAGAGTTCAGCCTACCTGATCACAACATCTACGCGGTTTACCCAGAACGTCGTCATATACCAGAGAAAGTCAGAGTTTTTCTCGAATTTCTAGAGAATAGATTGAGCTCGGTATACTAAAAGCCACTGCGAACAACCTATTTTATAACTCAGATTAACGATAGTTTTTACCTATCAAAAACATAGAAACAGTCCATTTCTCTTAGTCATAGGGACAGCATAAACTGTATCCAACAAAACAAAATAACCTAACAAGAACAAGGTAAACAAAATGACTAAGAATTTTATTGGACTAGATAACCAACAATCACAACAACTTGCACATGAACTAAATTCACTACTTGCTCACTACCAAGTTCTGTACATGAATGCGCGTGGTTACCACTGGAACATCAAAGGCGAATCTTTCTTTGAGCTACACGTGAAATTTGAAGAGATCTATACTGACCTTCAAACCAAAATCGATGAGATCGCAGAACGAATCCTTACACTAGGTCACACACCCGATCACGCATTCAGCCGCTACCTTGAAGTAAGTTCAATCAAAGAACACCAAAATGCCACTCAGGGTAAAGACTGCGTAACTGGACTAGTAAATGGCTTCAGCGAGCTATTAGTCAAACAGCGCGACATTCTTGAAAAAGCAGGTGACGCATCTGATGAAGGTACAGCAGCTCTTATGGGTGACTACATTCGTGAACAAGAAAAGCTAATGTGGATGCTAAACGCTTATCTTCAATAATCTAGTTGATTGCTTCTTCAATTGAAAAAGAGCTTAAAGCGATTGCTTTAAGCTCTTTTGTTATTTAATAAGTTTGCTCTATTTTCTCGCACCATCAAAACAAGATAAGACATCTTGCTCGAAGTACGGCTCTTGGTTTACCCAGAACATGTAATCGACTTTCAAAAACTTCGTAGCAAATGAGACTAAGCTTGGCACTAGGTTTTCACGACCGCTCTCAACATCCATGCTATTGGTTTTACCAATGTAATTGCCATCTTGAACTGCAATACTCAGAGGTACCGAGTAGTCACTCTCATGCATCATCGCAAGCGCATGGTTTAGCTGTCCTTTACGTTTTGGCATCAAATCTGGTGCACCGAGGCCAACACCAATGCTCTCACCATACTCGTAAATCGATTTAAGATAACCTTCATCTTCCCACGGCAGCCATTCGCCAGGCATAAAGTTCGCGTACTGAATTGTAGCGGACTGTTTAAAACCTGAACTCAAGGCATCCATATTCGACTTTATCGCTGCCACATAAGCCTCATTACTGAAGCTCGGAGATATCTCGCTTGTCACGCCAATGGCAGATTCTTGAAGGTTTATGCCTTCAATACGGCCGTCGAACGCCTTACCCAAGGCAACAATCAACTTCGCAAAACGTTGATTGACGTCTTTGTTCCACCTTTTTGCCACCCAGCCTTCATGCACGCCATCATCCGTGATCTGTTTAACAACGCCACCATCGTACTTTTCCGTCAGAAGGTATTCAGGGACACCTTTAAAGGTGGTTGTAAACGTCGCATCCTGGAGCTGGATAAATAGCTTTTTTCCGTGCGCTTCTAGGTATTCAAGATCCGCTTCGATTTGAGAAAAGTCATATTCGCCCTCTACAGGCTCTAACTCCGCCCACGGATACATGATCTGGGCGCCAGCAAAACTATTAGATTTCAGTAATGGGTGATTTTGGATGCCGGCCCTGTCTCTCGCAAAATAGACAAAATGGCGAATATCACTCTTTTCGATAGGACAAACTGCACTTTCATGCTTCTTGTATTCATTCGCATATCTCTCGCTAGGCTTGACCCATTCAGCGTTAGCATTGGAAGCACAACATATCAGTGCAGCTAGAATTATTTTCTTCATCAATAGTCTCTAATTCAATCATTTAGCGCCATAGTACAAGGGTAGTGGCGCCTATAAATCGGCTGTATTGTGCCATATAGGACAGAATTGATAAGGACTAGTCACCACCTAAAATTAAAATAACAGAGACACTGGTTCATACTTTGGAAATAGTCATTCGATAGAACAACAAAAAAGCCAGTAGCGATAACTACTGGCTAAAAGGCAGAATCAAACTTTAAGAGTTCACTTTAGTTGAGTTTTCCACGTCGACGCTCCAACTCTTCTCGCACCTCATTGGCTTTTTGTTCAGTAAAGTCATAGCGATACATAACAACGATTGCGAGCAATGCGGTGCATACCGGAATGAAAATATCTGATAGCCTCATCAAATCAATGATGCCTGCTGCTTCTGGTATGCTCAAAAGCGCCTCTCCGCTAGAAAGGGAGTTTCGGATCTCTTCCAGTCGGCCATAACCAATAGCACTTAACACCCAACCTGACATTAACGTTGCGATAGCTGTACCTAGTTTTACGAACCACCAGTAAACCGCACCGAATATACCCTCTCGACGTTCGCCGGTATTTAGCTCATCTAGGTCACACACGTCAGCCGTCATTGACATCATTAGCGTAAATAGACCGCCGATACCAAAAGCCATCAGAGGCAACGAGACAAACATCATCCAATGAGTGCTTGGATTCAAAGCCTGTTCAAACGCCCACCAGCGTAAGACATAACCGACAATCGAGATAAGAGTAGCGATAATGAAAGCATTTCTCTTACCAAACTTCTGCGATAGCTTTGTAATTGCAGGAATAACCAACAAACAAGTACATAGAGAACTGATAGTACCGAACCAAGCTGGCCATGTGCCTGCAGCGCCTTGGTCGCCGTTAAATACGTAAAAAACGATAATGAAAAACGAGAATTGTGCAACTGTTTGAAAACCATTAAATACCAAGAAGGTCGCTGTACACAATTTGACAAATGGTAAACATTTGAAGGTTTGCCAGATTCCCTTAAAGAACTTACCGAAAATAGCTTTAAACGAAGAGAGGGATAGCTTCTCTGTCGCTTGTTCCATAGGCTGACGCTCTTTACAGAATAACGCAGGAATGACACCAAACACCAAGCACAATAGACCAACCCAAATAGCAAGATCACGGCTTCCCACAGCTGCTGATTCATAAAGATTCGGGTTATAGATCATTACCCAGAACCAAGGTGCAATAACCCAAGCCAACTGTCCTATCCACTGTGAAACCGCCATAATACGAGTTCGCTCGTGAAAGTCTGGGCTCATTTCATAACCCAAAGCAACTAATGGTGTAGCAAAAATGGTGTAACCCAGATAGAAAAGTAGAGACAAAAGGAGAAAATACACAAAGTTGTACGCTTCACCATTCTCCGGGTAAATTTGCCACATCAGCATGAAAGCAACTCCGGTAATGATGGCACCGACAAAAATATAAGGGCGTCGGCGTCCCCAACGTGTTCTTGAGTTGTCGGAAATGTAACCCATTAATGGGTCAGTAATCGCGTCAAAAAGTCGAGGAACCGCCCCAAGTATACCCACCAGTAATGGATCCATTCCTAACCCCATTACTAACACAATCATAAACACGCCCAATGCTGCAGCAAACAGCTGGTTCGCTAGGGAGCCTACACCAAAGGCTATTTTTTGATACATGGGAACAGCGCCGTCTACCTTTGGTTGATAGTTCGGTTCAAAGTCGACTTGGCTGGTCGGTTGGTTTGCTTCACTCATATTAATACCTTTAATCCATCAATAGGTTTTCGCCCAAGCTACAGACAAAACTCATTATTTAAATTCGTAACACCATTTGCGGTTTGTTCAACTCGCACTGACCATTAATTTCGGCCAGTGCGTTAAACACAGGCAGTGTCTCTTGTCTAATTTCCCGCTAATTCATTTCCACAATAAGTTTTGTAACTTCTCCAGCTCGAATGGCTTCGGCATGCTCGCCATAAATGGCTTCTAGCGATAAAACTCTCCCATCTGAATACTCCAATGTGTATTCCGAGACAGCAAAGCCTTCGTATGTATTGAGTCGTGACGGATTAACGTACGTTACTCGCGTCTTACCCATGAAAGTAAATGAAACCTCATCGTTTTCATCAAAGAAGTCGGCAGGTAGTGCAGGTTTCAAATTCAGTTTTAGTCTTTCGTCTTCTACTACGAATGGCTGATGACCGAACATCATCATCGTCCACATATGGAGCATTTCCACCGTCGAACCTGATAGTCTCGCGACGAAACCTTGACCATGAGTATTCGGGTCAGGGTTGCACGTCGGGGCGATAAATGAAGAGTTCTCTAAAATGCTTCTTCCATATACTTCCGGGTCCATAAAGCAAACCAGGTTAGTACCTATCTCTTTGAAGTATTGCTCGTACAGACCCGCTTTCAACAAACCGAGTAAATATTTGTAGTTCATGTGTAAGAAATTCGATTCACGTTCAAGCCACCCTTTAGTGAAGGCTCTTGCACGCCCAATCTCTAAACTCATGTCATCCAAGCATTCACTTGTCTTAAATTGACCCAGCTCTGCATCGTAGATCTCAGTTGATTTGATGTTTTTGTAGTCAAGTAAGTTACTCTGTGCGTCATCACTCACCTTCAGATGGCGTGCTGGTGCTTCCAGAAATGCTGGCAATACGTGGAGTTTGAACGCCTTAGCTTTGACTAGTGGTAACTTGTAGTGCCCAATCTTTGGCTTACCATTCTCAAAAATTTCTTCATATTCAGTCACTTCATAATGTAGGAATGTTGGTAGCACACCATTTGATAGAGACTTGGCCTTGTCTAAACCCAATTCCAATTTCGTGACCATTTGACGAATCAATGCCATTACATCTGATACGTTCAAGCGCTCTGAATTCGATTTGACGTTAAACCTTACAGCCATACGATAGTCTTCTCGAATAGAGGAGATCTCATCCCAGTACTGATAACCGATGCAGCCAGTATTCAAAACCGTATTGACACGGAATATGTAATCTACAAACTCAGGAGGGAGTTGCATCGAACCATTGAATTCGCAGGCATTACGCAGGAACTTCAGTAGTCTCAATAGTTCGACTGTCTCTGAAACACCTGAACCAAACAAACCAGGTAAGCCATTCATTGCGTCATTCCAACCAGGTTTGTCTGATTCCATCTCGATACCAATACCTTCGGGATCGAGAGTACAGAACTTATTAAAGGCTAGCGTGAACAGCTTGGTAAACAGGTTAGTTTTTATGACCTCTCCCTTTCCATCGACCGCCCAATTTGAGCCATCAATGTCCATTGCAAGTCGTTCTACTTTCTCCTCATCATTGTGAAGTAGAGACCCATATCGTCTCACTTTGCCTTCTTTGGAAAGTACGGTTTTCTCATCTCGAGGCAAAACAGTGACAGGCGACGAATAGTACTTGTAGTCGTAGTTATCAAAGAGAAATGCTTTTTTTGTATCTGGATGAACGGCTAGATGTGATTCAACGAGATCGAGAATATAAGTCCAGTGATCGACCCAAAAGCCTTCCCCAAAACTTGCTTCAATATTCTGTTCCGAGTGCTTCAAAACCTCAGACAAAAGCGTCATGTCATCTCTAGAGGATGTAATCCCTTCATTCGACATCGTGTTAATAATCGTTCCTGGAGTGAACTTCTTACTAAGTATGTCTTCCATTACGTCATGTTTGTTATCGAAGTTCTGTTCAACCAGAGATTTAACATCAACGCGATCATGAAGTTGGAATGTTGAGCCATTAACGCCTAGTGGGTTGTAACCATCTAACTGAATCAGAGAAGCAAATAGTTTTACGTTGTAGTCACCAATCTTAGGATTAAATAGAGAGTCTACACGGCGGTTCTGACACACATCTCGGAAGTTGCCGTTGCCCTGTGAAAAGTATTCAGGCGCGACATTGAAAAAGTTGTAATCACGCTCTAAATCACCATGTTTGCGAGAAAAGACGTGATACACATGGTTTCCTTTATCACCTTCAAACAAAAGTGGGTATCCGCCTCGCAAAATGTTGTCCAGATAGTTTTGTTTGATGTATTGGTCGAAAACGGGGTTTGACGTTTTACAGTCTACTTCTTGAACCAATTCATTGATAACCAATGCCGACTCGTTCTCTTTGGCATCAAAATACTGACTCGAGACCATTTCACTGACTTTGCTGTTAAGTTGATCAACATTATTAACATGGCCAATGATGGTTCTTAAAACAAAGGTGTCGCTCGCATTTAGCTCCAGAGTAACCGGAGTGAACCCAACAGGAATTTTGTTTGCGGTTATTTGCTGTTTGCTTTTTAGCTCGTCAATTGTGTTCTCTTGGAATGACACAGGAGTGGTCATTGAGGTGTCGTGGCCAAAAACAAGTTCACCATCAACAATCGGGCGAATAACTTGTTCATTTGCGAAAGATAAGTAGAAGTTCCCTTTATCCAAAGTGCCCACTTCGGCACTGTCTGATGTCGTCGAACGCATTTTAAAAAATGGTACATCATTTTCTAGGTTGTAGACGTCCATCCAACTTCTCAATAGATTCGACATCTCTTTAAACAGAGTATTCGGCGTACCAAAAGGTAGAATTTGAGAAAGACCGTCAATCAGTTCAATGTTTCGAGTGGTACCAGTGAGATCTTTGATCTCTACTTTTCTCATGATTGCCGCGAGACTGTCGTTAGGCAAACCGAAATACGTCACTGTCACCTGTAAACCAAGCTCTTCGTTCTTTTCAGATACTTTGAATTTATCGCGCTTAATGTACATTTTTCGTTGAGTACTTTGGGAACGTTTAGTACCAAAAAACTCATAAACTTCACCCTGAAGTTTAACGAAGGTGCGAAAACCAACTCGACCTACATTTTGGTATGCCGTCACTGCAGGTGAGAACTCAAGAATAGGATTGTCTTTGTTCTCTACGCCGAATGAACATAAGCCTTGTCCCCTATTGACGTAAAACGCCCACAGTGGGATGCCCTTCTTCCCAGCTAAGCCTGGCAAAAATGAGGAAAATGTCTTCTTCAAGTCATAATCGTCAATGAC
This sequence comes from Vibrio fortis, assembly GCF_000695685.1. Classification (GTDB taxonomy): domain Bacteria; phylum Pseudomonadota; class Gammaproteobacteria; order Enterobacterales; family Vibrionaceae; genus Vibrio; species Vibrio fortis_A. The sequence goes on from NZ_JFFR01000013.1 coordinate 58,137, forward strand.
GAACTCTTCATTTTCCAGATAATATTCTTTATTCATGGTCACTATACCTACCTAAACTCTTGTATCCCGACACGAGAAAAATTAATGAAGCTCTTTCCATCGCTACCTGATGTTTTATTCAGGCTTTGGTGAGATATTGAGGAAACAACTCAACCCACCAAAAGAAAGCGCTTTCTTTTATGTTTGTAAGATACCCTCACCCAAATGGATAAGTCCATGAAAAAATAAAATGCCATCAAAAAACGTGAACTCCCCCCTCATTAAACCTGTTTTTATTACGGTTAGATCCATTCCAAACTAGGAATATCGATCCTATTTAACGCATCTCAGTACAAGATATTGTTGCTTTTGTTACCTGGATGCAGTTTTGAAACGCTTTCTTCTGTACCTCAACTATCAAGGAGTATAAAATTGGAAGTAGAAGTAAAAAGATAAAGTAGAATCAATCACTTGCATTAGTTGGCATATTGATAAACTCAAGCTTTACCTTTCTAATTGAAATACGTCATCTATTAAACATGGAAATTTTCGACCTATTATGCAGAAACAAGTCATAACCATTAAAGAAGTCGCTGAATACGCCAATGTCTCACAAGCTACTGTTTCTCGTGTGATAAACGGTCAAAACTCTGTGAAAGAGAAAAACTTAGAAAAGGTAAAAAAAGCGATCGCTGAGCTCGGCTATACTCCCAACTCAGCCGCAAAAGCACTCGCTAGTAACCGCTCAAACAGTATCGGTATGTTAGTTGGAAGCTTGGATGGCCCCTTTTATGGACCGCTGATGCACTCTGCAGAAGACACCCTTTATAAAAAAGGACTGCATTTCATTGTTACGAGCGGTCAAGACGATGAGAAAAAGGAGCACGATGCTCTAAACTTCTTGCGCTCTAAACAGGTCGATGGTGCGATTGTTCACGCTGATAAAGTCTCTGACGATACATTAAAAAGCCTAACCAGCGATTTTAAAGCATTGGTGGTATTGAACCGAAAAATCGCCGAACTGAAAGATCAATGCCTCTATCTCGATAATGAGCTTGGTGGCTACATTGCAACCAAACACCTCTTGGACAATGGACACAAAAACATTGCGTGCATTACCGGGCCGATGTCTAAACAAGATGCTCGCGATCGCTTGCTTGGCTATATTCGAGCGTTGGCTGAGCACGGTGTACCATACGATCCAAATTTAACCATTGAAGCTCGCTTTGATCATGAAGGTAACTTTGAAACTGCATCAAAGCTGTTAGACCGAGACAACAAAATCACTGCCATATTTTGTCAAAACGATAATATAGCGTTAGCAGTTTATGATGTGTGCGTTCATCGCAATCTACTGATTGGAGAAGATATTTCAGTTGTAGGTTTCGATAATGACTTGTTGTCGAAACACATGCGACCACAGCTGACAACCGTCGGTTTTCCACTTTATGAAATGGGGAAAATAGCGGGAGATATGATCATAGACCAGATCAACGGCACAGGTAAAATGACAAGCAGGAAGTTGATTCCCACCATTGTTATACGTGATTCAGTAAAAGACATGACCACCAAGTAACACCAACAAGCCCACCTGTGCATCAAAAGAAAAAGCCATACTTGATATGGCTTTTTCAGTCTTACTTAATACATGCTAGTACTAGTGTTTTACGCTGCTCGTTGGTAGCGACACATAGATTGAATGTATCACTGCCGAGCGTTCAAATAACCATTGCGATAATTCAACGGACAGGCAATTACCTTCACATTCTACATACTGTCCATTCATCAATTTGACCAGTATAGAGGCTTGAGTGACTTCATGGTCCAGTTTGTAGACAAAAGGAACCTGACAATACGTAAAGGCCAAGCAATTACCCTCTAGCCTTAGAGATTGGTGTAACCCATCAACATCCACGTAATTGAATACATCACAATTAGAGAGGAATTCTGACGCTTTCAAAAGCGTTGGTGCTACACGTAATTGTGCTTGCTCAACCTCAATGCCTAGCTCACCGAAACGAGTGATGATCTCCTCCTTCACTTGCCCCGTCATACCAGGTTGCTGCGCTCCGACTTGCTTTGGTGTGTGCGAATATGGATCTGTAGGAAACGCCCCGTAATTATGCGGAGTCTTATTAAAGCCAATTCCTCCACGAATACGATAGTAATAGTCGTCAAGCTTAACTGTGACAGCGCTCATTCCCGTTTCGAGATAGGAAGACTGATAGCTCTCTTGCACGGCTAACAAGAGCTTAGAGACCATATGCCAGTAGATACACCCAAGCCCTTCATAACCGAACATGGTCCCAGAGCGCCCTGTAAATGCGCTATGATTGAAGACATCTTCATATAAATCTATAACTGCCTGCCAATCGGTGTCACTAAAGCTTGGATAATCGCCTTTCACTTGCTCGATTCGCTCGCAGAGGACCCCAGCATTCTCAAAATCTGCATGAAAATGATACTTCTGCTCAATGTCTTTCGAGATGATGCGCGTATCATTTCTTAACAACATATGACCTAACAATGTGCTTGATTGGACGGCAAATTGGTCGACGCAGTTCTTCTCCATAAACCCTTTGAGGGTTCGATCTGGGTACAACATAAAGGATTGTTGATCCGGTCTATACATGTCGCTAGCAAACAGATTGTCTAGCAGCTCCACAGTCTGGCTGCCATCTAAGAGACCTGCACTCAACACAGCAACTTGCCCCTCAAGCATAGGGTAAAGTTCCTGTACATACGCACCCTCATCTTTCAAATCCAAAATATTATAGGCGTTATACAGTCCATCCTTACGCTTGTTGTTAGCAATCGTGCGATCAATAAGTAATTGCGTTGTACTCATAAAGCCTTTTATGTATTGGCTATCTACCGACGTTTTGCCCGAGAAGCCCTCTTGGTAGACTTTACTGCGATACCTTTCGCCTTCATTAGCGAGATCCGTCAGAAGCGACATACGCAATTGAGGAGTTGCCGCGTCATGCTTCAAGACATTTGCTGTTGCTTCTAAGATGTAGTAGCTGCGGTTTAACCATTCACTCACTTCTTTCGAAAGCACAAGACTCTTAGGTGCACGATCCAATAACTGCGTCATAAATTCCGTATAACGACGCATATAGTAGAGCGTGACCATTGATAGACCACTGCCTACAATTGCGTTATTCGCATCGTTCCATTCTGGGCGTTGTGTATTGAGCCAAATACCACCATCAAGCACAAAATTGCTCAATTTAGCCAGCAGAGGAACCAACAACTTCTCCATCAGAGAAACCAGATAAACATTATCCGTATCGTCTAACACTAAACGTCCGTCGTTACCGAGCTTAGAACAAAGCTGATCAATAACTTTCTGTTTTTCGTCATTAAATATGACTGTGTCTTTAGGGTTTTCAAATATGCTTTCTACGCTAACAATTTCGTAAGGGACATTGGCGTAGCTAAAATGTTCTTCATTCAGCCAATTGACCAGCTCTGAACTTTGATACTTGTTCGCAAGCTCAAGCAGTTTAAGCAGATAGATAATTTGATGGTCGCCCCAGTAACCAATGTTACTCCAAGGGTTATCAAGCTCGAGCATTTCCCAATCAATACCATCCTTTGTGATTCGATATGGGTTGTAGCCATCCATTGTTGATGCATTAACAAACTTAGCCATGAATGACCCAATGAATTTTGGATAGCTTAACGCCAGTGCCTCCCAGTTCTGAAAGATATCTCGCCAATTCCCCTGATAACCAAGAAGACGGTTTCCTTCATCATCTCGAACATTAATTTCGTAATGATTCCAAGGACGACTTGGATCGCCATGGCGACGACCGAACGTCAATGGTAAATATTCGTATGCAAGTCGAACAAGTTGCTCATCTCCGGTCTCTCTTGCTAAAGAAATCAGCTCAGGGTGGCTAAGCTTAGCAGGCAATGAATTAAGCAAGGCGCTGTGTCTGTGGGCAACCAAATTATTGGTTCGTGCAAAAGTACTCTTAACATCGTCGATGTTTAGTTCATAGCTATCAACAAATACCCCACCACGCATACTGTTAAAGAGAACATTTGCATAATGATGGACGTCTGTTTCTTCTGATGAGGTGAGTTGCCATGCATCGGCACCAGACATTAAACCAATCAACTCGTCTTGATTGGCTTTTATATCAGCCTTGATCTGAGCAGTTAGTGAACGGTCTTCCAAAAGTAGCGCCTTTGTTCGCTCTACCTCTTTATGTGTCTGATCTATATCAGCTGCAATCAACCATTGTTGTTTCTGGCTCGGCTTGAGTTCAAACTCTTGATGGACAAAATAGGCACCACGCTCTCCACGTATCAAAGGTTGAGCATCAAGCTCCATATTTCTTCTAAATCGAGCGAGTTCTTTCGAACTCAGTAGTATTTGATGGTCGTTATCAACAAGAGAAAACACCGACGTTGCGCGCAACGACTCTGCAGGGTCTGCCTTATCGCTTAGCTTCGCATACAAGCTATAAAGAGCGAGTGGTAAATCCCCCACCTGCTCATTCCATTTGTATGCATCCACCAACGCACTGCTAGTTTGCATCACCGTTTTCGGGACTTCAGGCGGAAGTATGTTTTGAATGCCATCTAAGATCTCAATGCGCTTCGGTTGTGGATCTAAGTTAGATACCTCAACTTCTCGCACAAAACCAAATCGGTCAGACGTCTGCCAACTGTATTGGTAGCTCAATCCTAGAGAGTAGTTCACTTCCTGAAATACAATCTTATCCCCTGTTGAGTTCTTATAAATGTTGCGCTCAACGTCGAACTTGCCATCATGATGCGGGTTGAACGGTTCCCAAGAAACTGGAGAGTTTGTTCCTTGGTTGACCTTTAAAATCGCCTTTGAACCAGTGTTCTCTGCGTTTTCGTGAATATAGTCCACTGATCTATATGGAAAAAGTGCATTTTCAGGTCGAATTCGTCCTGCGGATAAACATCCGGTAGAAGAGATGAAAAGCCAATGATTACTCGCAGAAACAACGCTTATAAAAAACGGATTCATTGAATCAACATTGCTTATTTTGTAATAACGCTCACCGTCTAAATCGACGAACTGTCCTCGGACGTCTTGGGCTTGGCCGCTGAAATTATTTGTCATAGTAATAAACCAATTAATGTAAGCGCTTACTTCTGCGCTCGATTAAAAATACAATAGAATTAGCTGTTCGGAATATGGTGGCAACGAACAAAGTGATGCTCAGCAACTTGAGACACTCCCGGCATGGCTTGTTCACACTTGCCTGTTGCATATAGACAGCGGCTAGCAAAAGGACAGCCCTCACTCGTCGGTTTCCATAGAGGGATTTCTCCTTTTTTTGCGACAAGCTCGCGTTTACCAGCGTTGCCCACTTCCGGTACTGCCGACAACAATAATTGCGAGTATGGGTGGTGTGGATTTTGAGTCACGCTATCACTATCCCCCCACTCAACCATGTGTCCGACATACATTACTGCCGTTTTCTCTGCAAAATATCGAGCTGTAGCGATATCGTGCGTAATGTACATAAAGGAAATGCCATGTTTGTCTTTTAAATCAGCCATCAGATTAAGAATGCCTAGACGAACCGATACATCAAGCATAGAAATCGGCTCATCGGCGAGTATCACTTCTGGACTCACTGCGATTGCTCTTGCGATGGCCACACGTTGTCTTTGTCCCCCACTTAACTCATGTGGGTATTTTTCCGCAGTCTCTTTCACCGGAGATAATCCCACCATGTCCAGTAACTCATACACCAACTGCGGTATTGCTTCTTTTTCAGCGCGTTTATGGATCAAAAGCGGACGTGAAATATGATGATAAATTGTATGAACTGGATTCAACGACCCAAATGGGTCCTGAAATATCATTTGGACCTGACGAGCGTATTCAAGCTCTCCGTTTCTATCAATGTAGTCAGACAGTGGCTCGCCTTTAAATTCGATATCTCCAGCTGTTTTATCATAGATACGAGTCAATACTCTCGCCCCTGTACTCTTACCTGAGCCGGACTCACCAACGATAGCTAGGGCTTCACCCTTACGTAGTTCGAAAGAGACATCATTTACTGCACGCATTAGGTTACTTTTACTTGTTTGTCCTAGCGGGAAGTCTTTAACAAGGTTTTTTACCGAAAGCACCACATCTTTACGGCGATTAACGATCGTTTGTTCAGTATCCATGTTGGTTTCCTTCAACTAAGTGGCAAGCGACACTGTGGCTATTCCCCACCAATGTTAGGTTCGGTTCAGAGGTTGAACACGTAGCCGCACATTGATTACAACGTTCTTGAAAATTGCAGCCATCTGGAATGTTCAACAGATTCACTGGGTTTCCCGGTATTCCATGCAATCGCTCTTTAGGTCCATGTATGGTTGGGAATGATGAGATTAAACCTTTTGTATATGGGTGTTTCGGGCGTCCAAATACTGTTTCGGCGTCGCCTAACTCAATCAAGTTGCCGGCATACATAACACCAATCCTGTCGGCGATTTCTCCCATCAAGCTTAGATCGTGGCTAATGAACAAAATAGAGAACCCAAATTTGCTCTTCAATTCATACAACTCGTTTAGGATCTCGCGTTCAACAACAACATCGAGTGCCGTTGTTGGCTCATCCATGATGATTAACTGAGGCTCCAGAGCTAACGCAATAGCAATGACAACACGTTGACGCATGCCCCCGCTCAATTGATGGGGAAAGCTCGACATTCGGTCACCATGAATTCCAACCGTATTCAGCAACTCGATGCCTCGTTGATGCGCCTCCGCATACGTCACGGACTTATGCGCAACAATCACATCCGTCAATTGCTCACCAATCGAAATTACAGGGTTTAAGGAATTCATCGCACTCTGAAAAACAACAGACACGTCGTTCCAACGGAACTTACGTAGCTGCTTATTATTCATCTTCAGAACATCCTGACCTTTGTACAAAATCTCACCTTCTGAGATAAGTGCTGGCGCTTTATGTAACCGTGATATGGCAAAAGCCAATGTGCTCTTACCACAGCCAGACTCACCTGCAATACCCAGTGTTTCTCCGGGTGCAATAGACAAACTGACATTGTTTACAGCACGTGCGATACCATTTGGCGATACGTAATCGACACAAAGGTTTTTAATTTCCAATAAATTACTCATCTTAAACCTCTGCGTTTATCAGCTTCTTTCTTAAGTTTGTGCCAAAGCTTAATGTGAGGCCCCGTCCTTAACTTCGGGTTGCTCACTTGATCAATCGACATATTAATTAACGCAAGTGCACCACCAGTGATTGCCAATGCAAACGCCGGAACCAACATTTCCCACCAAGCTCCTGTGTATAGAGACGAGGAAGTCTGCGCCCAATAGAGCATTGAACCCCAACTGACTTCTGTAGCGTCACCTAAGCCGAGAATACCTAAACCCGCTTCTGAGCCCATCGCATAGATGACTGTCCCCAAGAAACCACCGAAAACGATCGAAACGAGGTTAGGCAGAATCTCGACTATGATAATGCGTATTTTGGACTCACCCATCACTTCCGCAGAAATAATGAATTCCTTATTTCGAATAGCCATTGTTTGCGCCCTGATAACCCTCGCCCCCCAGGGCCAAGAAGTAATACCGAGCAAGACCGTAATGACCAACGAGCCGACTTGCCCCAAGAACGCTGCGAGCACAATTAACAAAGGAAGTTGTGGAAATACTAAGAATACATTGGTTAGGAAGTTCAAACGGTCATCAACTTTGCCACCAAAATAGCCAGATGAAACACCGACTAACACGGCGATGGTCATAGCGATAACACCTGCTGAAATCGCAACCGTAAGTGACTTTCTAGCACCATGTAATACTTGGCTATAAACGTCTCTCCCACTACGTGTTGTACCTAGGATATGCTCCGCATTAGGTGCAACATGCGGTCTTGCAACGCGCTTTTCTGGGTTATGAGTTGCTAACACGGGAGCCAATAGTGCGCCAGCTAAGACGATGGTCAGTAAAAAAGTACCAATAATGGCTGGTGGGTTTCCGTAGAAGAAAGCATATATCCTTCCAATAACTTTCTTAATTGCAGTCCAAGAGTATTTCGACGCACGTGCTGGTAAATTAGGACCAGACGAGACCGACTTATTTGTAATTAAATTATCCATAATATGGCCTTAGTTAGAGATTCGTGGGTCGAGCCAAACATAAAGCAAATCAGCAATGAAATTTGCAGTGAGAACAGCGGTAACTAAGATAAGCAAAATGGCTTGGATGAGTGGGTAATCTCGGGCAACAATCCCTTTTAGAAGAATGTTTCCAAGCCCCTGATAGTTAAACACGACTTCCGTCATAATCGAGCCAGCGAACGAGAAACCTATCGCCATAGCAATAGCGGTGGCCACGGGTAAGATCGCGTTTCTACCTGCGTATCGAGACATAACACGGTAACTACTTAAGCCTTTGGCCTCAGCCATCGTCACATAGTCTTCCCCCAACACGTTGATCATCGCATTTCGCATGTTAAACACCCATGTAGAGATGCCTACAACGACCATAGAACCAACAGGCAATACTGCATGTTTCGCGACGCTAGAGATAAACTCCCAATTCATTCCCGGTTCAAGAGATGGATCATAGGTGTATGCAAGTGGAAGAAGTTCAAGCTTCAATCCAAAAAAGTAAAACAGTAGCAATGCAGTAACGATATAAGGAAAGTTACTTATGAACGCTAATAGCGGCGGTACCAGTTGTCCAAATATGCCCTCACGACGGTAAGAAGCATAAGTACCAATACTAACGCCTATGATTAGTGCGACGATTAGAGACCCCAGCGCCAAGAACATAGTCCAAGGTAAAGCCATGGCTAACACCTCAGAAACGCTCACCGGAAACATCAACACTGAAGGACCAAGATCCAATGTGAAGACGCTTTTCATGTAAGCAAAATATTGCTCGAATATATTACCGTCAACGAAGCCATACATTTCGCGTACTGCATCCATTTGAGCAGGGTCCATTCGACCTTGAGCAGCGGCGAAAAGTGCATCGACCGGGTCACCTGGCATAAGACGAGGCAACATAAAATTGAAAGAAATCGCGATTAAAAACGCAGTAAAATAAAAACCGAATCGGCGAACAAGAAACGACATGGTGCCATCCTTAAGCTAGGAGGGACTGGCCCCCTAATTTAGATTATTTTAGGTGGAGGTTATTCAGTATGATTACGCGCTTACCGCCATCATAAAAAACAGGCTGGATGTAAGGGTTTTCTTTGCTTGGCCAACCAGTAATCTTAGATTCGCTGTACTGAAACCATGTTGGATTCGAATACAAAGGAATAAATGGAAGGTTCTGTGCCGTGAACTCTTGCAACTTTGACAAAATAGCGGCTTGTTCAGAGCTATCGTTAGTTTTACCAAAACTGTCAATTAGAGCATCTATTTCAGGACTATTGATACCATGTCCAGCGTGCCACGTTTTACCTACGCGGTCTGAGGAAAAGTATTCTTGATACGCAACAATTGGGCTCGCAGCAGCCATAGACCAGTTAATTGAGACTTTGTATTTGCTCTCTTTTAAGTTCTTATCATATACCGCCCAGTCCACAGTTTTTACGTTTGACTTAACTCCAATCTCTTCGTAAAACTCAGTAGCCATCTGAACGACTTGAATCCAATCCGTCCAACCGTTAACCACTTCGATGTCAAATTCGAATGTCTCCCCATTCTCAAGATCGCGGAAGCCATCACCGTTTCGATCAATTATCCCAGCTTGATCTAACAAGTCAGACGCCAATTCAGGAGAGTATTGCGTAAGGTACCCATACTTTTCGTTCACCGCTTCATCGATGTCAGATTGATACAATTCCCCAATTCCACCTGGATTAAAGTTAGCGGTCGGATAACCGTATGCCGCAATATCAACAATCAAGTCTCTATCTAATGCAACTGACAAAGCTTGTCTGACTTTGACATCATTGAACGGCTTTTCTTTCGTGTTCAGATATAAGTGAATCGCATCGTTTGCTGGGTACCAGAAGTGATTATTTTCAGGATCTCGAGCAACAAATGTGTTTTCTATATCAGCAATAAAATTCGATCCCCAATCTATTTCGCCTTTAATCAAAGCCGGCTGGATCTGAGAATTATCGTTGTAAGAACGAAAGGTAATACAATCCAAATAAGGTCTGTTATCGAGGTAGTAATGCGGGTTTCGACATAGTTCCATCTGTTGGGATTTAAGATAACTCACTTCCGTCATCGGCCCACTACCGATTGGATTAGGGTTAGTGAACGTTGTTAAGTCTTTTTGTTGTGACCAAACTTTTTTAGGCACTACATGATAAGCAGCAAGGTTCCAAAGAAAGGTAGAATCTGGTTGCGCAATTTTAAAGACAATGGTTCTTTCATCAGTAGCTTCAATGTTCATTAACCTATTCGCCGACCAGATGCCTTTTTGGTCAAAAGCTGGATTTTCTCTCGTCAGCTCAAAACTAAAAACCACATCCTCTGCAGTTAGTGCGCTGCCATCTGACCATTTTAAACCCTCTCTAAGCTTTAACGTTATCACTTTGAGATCATCAGAATATGTCGCGGACTCTGCCAAGCGCCAATGTGTTTCACCAGTCATATTATTGAAGACAATCAGAGGCTCGAACATGGTTCCATGCAGAATATCTTTTGTTGTATATGGGTTGTAGTTATCTAGAAAACCAGTGTTGATAATAGGAACAGCAATTGAACCTCCCTGCTTCACCTGATCTACATCAGCTGCACATAAGCCACTGCTAAGTGCCGCACTAATGACTACAGACATACGTTTCTTCATAAATATTCCCTTTATCTAATGCAGTGACCCAAGGCCACACCAACAAAAAGTAAGCGGTTTCAATTTGTAATTGAAATCCTAGGGCAAAGATATGACAGAAACAAACGCGGAAACCTTGTTTTGCAAACATCATCACACCAATAAAATAACCATTAAAATCAACAACATAAAACAAACACACATCAATATAAATAAAATAACCTTTAATATCAACAGGTTACACAAAACATAATTTGACATCAAACACATTGTAAATGTGACCACCACCTCAAAAGAAAACGCTTACAAACTAAATTTTTGAGTTAGTATTAATTCAACGACCTCAGAAGGAGTACTTTCACTCTATCTATAGATAATTAACTAAGTGTTGGAATTATATTTGATAAGTTGAGATGGATATCATGGACAAGAACACAATCACCATAAAAGAGGTCGCTGAATATGCCAATGTATCTCAAGCGACTGTATCTAGAGTTATAAATCAACAATCGACAGTAAAAGAAAAGAACTTAATCAAAGTATTAAATGCAATTAAGGAGTTAGGATATACACCCAATTCAACAGCGAAAGCACTAGCAACTAAGAAATCGAATAGCATTGGGATGTTAGTAGGCAGCCTTGATGGTCCCTTCTTCGGCCCACTGATGCACGCTACAGAAAACGAGATCTATAAACTAGGTCTGCACCTTATCGTAACTAGTGGGCAAGATTCACTAGATAAAGAGACTGAATCACTCAAGTTCCTTCAGTCAAAACAGGTTGATGGAGCAATCGTACACTCTGATAAAATTAGTGACGAAGGGTTGGTCAATTATGTCAAAGCATTCAAAAACTTTGTCATTCTAAATCGTTATTTACCTGACCTTGAACCTCACTGCCTATATGTTGACAACGAACTCGGCGGTTACCTTGCAACCAAGCATCTTCTTGAAAATGGTCATAAAAGGATCGCATGTATTACAGGTCCACTTGTTAAGCATGAAGCTCGTGATCGATTACTTGGGTACATGAAAGCTTTGGCTGAATCTAACATCGAATATGACCCTTCACTGATTATCGAAGGACGATTTGATCACAAAGACAACCTAGCAAAAGCGAATCAGTTAGTTAATAACATCAATGATGTGACAGCTGTTTTTTGTCAAAACGACAATATAGCCCTAGCCGTTTATGATGCTTGCTCTCAGCACAACCTTCTTGTCGGTGACGACTTATCTATCGTGAGTTTCGACAACGATCTAATGTCTAAGCACTTGCGACCATTATTAACGACAGTCGGTTTTTCTATTCATGAAATGGGGATGATTGCCGGACAGATGCTGGTTGATCAACTATCTAACAAAGACAATTTGAAAGGAAAAAAGTTAACTCCTTCATTAGAAGTTCGTGAATCCGTCAAGAAAATAACCGAAAACACTAAATGATATTAATCGAAGAATTTCACTTAGAATCTGTATTTATTTACCAACAAGAAATTTAGGAATTATATAAAGCCACCTACTCCCAAATTAAAACATCAAACGTTAAGCACGATTAAAACAAAAAGTAAGCGCTATCTAAAAATCACAACGGATGTGAAGAGTTTGAAACCTAGTCAACGTGAAGATTTCTCAGCATTTTCCATCCGAAAATCAACTTATATCTACACTTTTAATAAGGTTCAATAACATGTTCAAATACAACAAGATATACTTATCTATGTCGTTAACTATGGCACTTAGCGCCTGCGGTGGAAGTAGCGGAGATAGCAGCAGTGTTCCCGACGCGGATGCCGATACTATAGCACCTGTGATCACCCTCATTGGTCTTGAAAGCGATTCCACTGAAATCGGTCACAGCTATGTTGATCCTGGCGCGACGGTTACTGACAACGTTGATACAGATATTGACCTCATCGTCGATAGCAATGTCGATATCAATCAGCTTGGCGTCTACAAAATTCAATACCGCGCTACTGACAGCGCAGGAAATACTGCTCAAAAAACTCGTACCGTAACTGTAAAAAGCCCTGCTCCTCCTGTTACGGGAGATTACTTAGTATTTGGTGCTGGTAATGTTTCAACTAAATTCAACCCTTTAAGCTATGAATGTACCATTGACTATGGTCATTGGATTCACAGCGCTGGGGTAGTCAGCCCTGCGGTTGCGGGGTGTAACGCAGATGGTACGCCTATTGGAGAGGCTCAGCCGGTCGTTCCACAAGTCACTGGAAAAGCAGCCTCTTTACCAGTACAGGCTCACCGTTGGTGGGGATCTCTTTCATTTATGGGTGAGATGGAGATCGGTAACCCTAACCACGCAGGTTATTTAACGCCAGATCCGATGCTCGTGCGCATTACTAACACTGGCGTACGTATCTTAGGTATTCCATCAGGTTTGAGGGGCGTAGGAACCGACGTGTTCCAATATCAGATCCCAGATCCATTCGCAGAGACCTTCGATGGAGTAACCGTTGTAAACAGTGCGCATGATCAGCTAGAAGCCAAACTCCAAGAAGCGAGCGACGGTTCCGTCACTGTCGAATGGCAAACTCAAGCTGGTGAAGCAGTAATGGAGGCAACATTTGTACATGGTTCCCCATACGCCTTTTTCAAAGTCCATAGCGGTAACGCTGAACTGCATACCTTTAGATCCGATAGCGGAGAAAAAGGAATTTCTTATCCACAGAACAACAATACACTGGGGGTTTGGACCAACGTAGCTGGCAACAAAACAGAAGTGTTAATTGTTGGCGAAGGCGAGACAGAGTTTACCGACACCAACAGCGATAAAATTGGTATCAACAATGATGCCAATGAGTTCACCATCGCTTTATTGCCCAATGATAGTATGAGCATAACCCAAAAAGTCGCCTTTTATGCTCCAAAAGCTCGGAATGTTGTCAAGTCAGTGTCTGTCGATTACCAAGTAAACCGTGACGATGGTGAGGTCAACATAACTCACTCCTATTCGGATGAGAATGGACAAAAGATAGAGACTGTTGCAGGGCTTCTTCCTATGGCGTGGAAGAACCAAGACGCGATTGACTCTGAATATAAAATGCGCAGTGCTCGCGGAGTGACTAAATTTGCCCAAACGGATTCATTCAGTTACTCGCTGCCATTCATTGGCGCGCTTCCTTATTTACCTGCAGATATTTCTTCTTTGGACACAGCGACATTAACTCAGCATATTAATGACTTCATTGCTCTCGGCGAAGAGAACTGGCTTAACGAGTATGACTCTGACGGTTACACCATAAAAGGGGAGTATGCGGACACCTATTGGGCAGGTAAAATTTATGGGCAAGTCGCTGAATTGGCGGCCATCAGCGATTCCTTAGGTCTTGAAGCTCAAAACTCTCAGTTTATTCAGTGGCTTAAAGTTGAGCTAGAAGACTGGTTTACGGCAAATACAACGGGTGATCTCGATACACAAAAATATTTTGTCTACGACCAACAATGGAACACACTTCTTGGCGTTAAAGAATCATTTTTGTCCCACCAGCAATTAAACGATCACCATTTTCATTATGGGTACTTTGTACGCGCCGCTGCCGAAATTTGTCGTCAAGATGTGAATTGGTGTAGTGATACCCAGTACGGACCTATGATCGAATTACTGATAAGAGACTACGCCGCAGGAAAAGATGACGACATGTTCCCATACATGCGTCACTTTGACCCAGCAAACGGCTTTTCATGGGCATCTGGAATGGTGAACTTTACACGAGGTAATAACAATGAATCGACCTCAGAAGCGGCCAACGCCTATGGCGCAATGGTACTTTACGGTCTAGCAACAGGCAAAGACGAATTTGTTGAGAGAGGTATGTATACCCATGCATCAACTACTAACTCATTTTGGGAGTATTGGAATAACATCGACGCTTATAGTGTTGAAAATAATGATACCGACAAAGACAATTTCCCTCCGAGTTACAACCGCATAACCACATCTATCATATGGGGGGATGGTGCGACATTCTCAACGTGGTTTAGCCCCAAGTATACCCATATCTTAGGAATTCAAGGCCTTCCATCCAATACACTTTCTCTGCACCTTGGGCAACATACTGACTACATGACGGACTATATCTCTCTAGGGTTGAGCGAAACGCCTAACGGCAAGCCTTCTGGTCTTGGGGAAGATGAGTGGCGTGACATTTGGTGGAATATCACTGCAATGCACGACTCAGACGCCGCTATCTCTGACTATGAAAGCTATGGTGATTACGTCGCAGAACGCGGTTCAAGTAAGGCACATACCTACCATTGGCTCCATGCATGGGACCAACTAGGTACGATGAGAACGGATATCAAAGCCAACCACCCGACTGCCGTTGTCTTTGAAAAGTCGTCACAAAAAACTTATTCGGTTTATAACTATGATACGACCGAAAAAACAGTAACGTTTAGTGATGGTACTGTTGTCTTAGCCGCACCAAATGGATTTACTCTTCAATAGGTGATTCGATTTATAAACTAACATTAAGGCGCCTGATTGGCGCCTTTAATTTAGCAAACAATACTTTATTACCAATCACAGTAGGTAAGTGATAATAAATAGCGCAGGAAAAAGGCAGCTTTTTTCAACAGAGAAATTCGGTAAGCAGTTGTTCTAAAAACAAAAATTCTAACGCAGTTATCGTTCATTTTAACGAGTTAGGGTGAGCATTTATTTACTACGATTGGTATAGCTACCTCGCCTCAAACTGACTTTGCATACTCAATCCCGACCAATCAGAACCAAAACTAAAACAGTTTGATCAAATCACCGTATACACTGTGACAACTCGTTAATATTATTGAGGTTAAGGTACCTTATTCACTTCAGTGTTTAAGGCAGTCATGCGGCTCCACAGAACAAAGATTCAGAGAGGGTTTGAGTAGGCTTCGATATAGATATCTAGCAATGCAGATTTGAAAGGCTGGGTATGACGATCAAAAAAGCAGCTCCCGAGAGAGCTGCTTAATTTGAAAAAGTGGCTTTTCTTTTACCAACTTGCTTCAGTTTGTATACCGATAATCAGGTCGTTCTTAGACTGTCCTTCATCAGGATCAGTCGTCCATGAATTCATAACGTAACTTGCTAGAAGTCTTACTTCTGGGTTCACTCCCGTCCAAGTAGGGAACATTAGTGTCGGTGCAATCGTAATCTTCGCTTGATCATACGAGTCACCATTCCAGTTGTTATAAACGTAACCGACTTCACCCTGAAGATACATCTTATCGTTAATACCAACTACAGGACGAACCATGGCTGAAGCCCAGTAGTCGTAGGTACCATCAGCATAATCGTTGTACTGGCCCTGGATTGATGGGAAGATACTAATACCGCTGTCAAACTTGTGCCCACCAAAAATTAATGCGCGGTATGAAGTATCATCATCTTCAAGATGAGTCATCAAAGAAATTGCATCGTTACCGACACCCCACTCAAATTCATGTTCACCATGGCGAAGTGCACCCGGCTTGTATGCGTTGTAGTCAGTAATGGTACCACCGAGCAATTGACCAGCACCTAAGCCTTTACCTGCCTGCAACACGATATTGGTATGCGAGCTACCATCACCTTGAAGTCCTAAGAAGTTAAAAAGCTTGTATCCAACTGTAAGGTCGTAACCAGTCTCAGTCCACTCTTTACCTGTTCGATCCCAGTTATCTGGCATAGATTTGAAAGTCGCAGAAACATCCCAAACACCATATTTTGCTGCAATATTCACCGCATGCATTTTATTGTTTAGGTTGTCAGAGTTTGGGTTTGTTGGATTATCTTCTAAGTCATAATCATCACGATAACTCGCAATGTAAGCAAAGTTCACGATCGCACTGCCGACCTTCATCGATTCAATACCAATACCGGTACCTGACATATCTGAATAGAAGAAATCTGTCATCCAGATATAGCGTTCCTTACCATAATCACGTTTACCCGCGAAAATAGTACCAGTATCAGTATATCCTTTGATCTCGATGAAGCCACTACCAGAACCTGCAGTCAGACCTTCAGAAACCCCTGTCCCAATTTTGAGTTCACGCCCGTCACCATATAGCCATCGATACCCAAGATCGATATTAGTTTGATTGTCGTATTCTAAGCCGAGGCGCCCAAGTGTTTCTTTTTGACCGATAAAGTCTGAATCTTTGAAATCGTTTTCTGCGCTAAATAGTACGCCTTGTCTGAAGTACCCGCCAAATTCAAAGCCTTCAGTATTTTCAGCAAATGCTGTAAATGAGCTGCTTACCCCTGTTAACGCAAGCATACATGCTAAATGTACTTGTGATTTTTTCATTGTCATCCCTACTGATATTTTATTGTAAACGCTTTCTATTGGCATCGACATTCTTCAAAGCGACACGTTAGGGCTTAAATACTAGTAACTAAAAACCCAATTTACCGTGATCAAACTCATAGTTAAGAAAGCGCTTTCAAAATATAGAAAATAATATGACATATAAAAGGAAAACAGGTTGCATATTAATTACCTTATGCCTACTACTATGTATATCTTGTAAGAGAAAAGAATAAGAAGATGCTCTCAGTAATCTTTCAGACATGAAAAAAAACGACCGTTTGAATTTATAAAACACGTAACCTTTTTAACCGGAAATAAAATAAACACAACAAAAACATAGAGTTAAACCAAAAACTCCTTGTTGAAATGATATTCTAAAAGATAATAAACCAAGCGAATAAATATGGGATTACTAGATTATTTTATATACTCAAATTTATTGATAAAAAACATAATATGAAATTCTACTGTTGCGCCACATCACAAATTAAGGATGGAAAAACCGCATTAGTTATTTATAAGTTGAAAGCGAATTTTGGAATGACTATAAAGAAAGGGCTTTCTTTTTCATTTTATGCAGGGATATCTTATGTTCATGAGCAAGCCAACGCCTTTGGCACTAATTATCAGTTCAGCAATACTCGCAGGGTGTTCCAGTTCTGAGTTTGTTGTACCAAAGCAGAACTTGTCTGATCCAGACATCAACAAAAGTAATGGTTGGGAATTAGTTTGGAGTGACGAATTCAGCGGTACAGAAATCGATAAATCCAAATGGTCACTCGAAGAAAACTGCTGGGGCGGCGGTAATAACGAACAACAGTGCTACACAGCAAGAGACAAAAATGCTTTTGTTGAAGGCGGTGTACTCTATATCGTTGCGCATAAAGAGAACTTTTTAGGTCCTAACAATGTCGATGGTGATTACGACGACCTAACAACCCTGCCCTATACATCCGCTCGTCTACGTTCTTTAGACAAAGGCGACTGGACTTATGGCCGCTTTGAAGTAAGAGCAAAAATGCCTGTAGGACAAGGAACATGGCCAGCTATTTGGATGCTACCTTCAGATTGGGTATATGGCACATGGGCAGCTTCTGGTGAGATTGATATTGTTGAGGCTGTTAACCTAAAGAGTAAATCTGACATTCATGGCGAGAAAAACGGTCAACCGGAAAATCGCACATACGGCACTCTACATTACGGTGGCACGTGGCCAAACAACAAACACTCCGGCCAGCCCTACTCTCTTCCAAACAATCAAAACCCTGGCGATGAGTTTTACACCTATTCATTAGAGTGGGAAAAAGACGAAATGCGCTGGTATGTGGATGATGTTCACTTTGCAACGCAAACTTCAGACGGTTGGTACAATATCTATACCAAAGATGGAGAGAAGATCATCGGTGTTGATGACGCACCTTTCGAGCAAAGATTCCACTTGCTACTTAACTTAGCCATTGGCGGATCTTGGGCAGGCAATACTAACGAAAAAGGTATCGATGCTTCGGTGTTCCCACAAGCACTAGAAGTTGATTACGTTCGCGTTTACCAATGTTCAAAAAACCCGACAACAGGGCAAGGCTGTGCAACTGTTTCCGACAGCGCCGTTCATGTGAAAGGCAATAAACCGCCAATTACCGTCGAGCTACCTAGCGACTATATTACTGGACAAACCATTAACGTCTTTGATGGTGAGCTTAGTCAGTACTTACAGCAAAATGAATATGACCCACAGGGCGTCATCATGGACTTTGCTTATGTAGACTCAGGTGATCGCGGCCAAGTAATGCAAATCTCTAAGACAGGTGAAACAGGTAATGTCTACTTCGCTACACCGGAATTAAACCTTACGTCATGGACCAAAGACGCGAAGCTTATTTTCGATATCAAAATGGAAGAAGTAACCAAAGGCGACACAATCAGCGTCAAAATTGACAGTGGCTGGCCAAACGTGAGTGACTTTCCAGTAACTATCCCTAAAGACAACCAATGGCATACCGTGACCATTAGCCTGAACGAGCTCGTGCAAAACGGTAACTCATTTGCTGCTGGCAAAGTCGATATGTCTAAAATCAAGAACCTACTTGTTCTTGATCCTCAAGGAGAAATGATTTTCCAACTGGATAATGTTCGATTCGAACGCTAAGAGATGGTTTCAGCTTTCAACTGAACGCTGCCCCCTACGCATTTAATTAGTTCTTATTATTATAAAAAAGAAAGTCGCATACATTTTTTTAAACCAATTTGTAAGCGCTTTCTTTGAATGGAGTCAACAATGAAACTATACCAATATGTAGCACCAACAATAGCAGCGCTAGCTATTGCTGGCTGTGGTGATGACCCTTTAAACGAAGTAACCACTCCACCTGTCGATCCACAGCCACCCGTTGTTGTTGGTGAAAGCATCTACATACTTCACTCATCAGAAGAAATAAACCATACATTCGAGTTTTGGGACACTTGGGGCAGCGGCAGTTCTTTCGCAACAGCACAAGACAGCCAATATGGCGAAATCTTAGTAATGCAACCAGGTACCAATTGGGGCGCACCGACTTCCAACATTGCTTGGGGCGTATCGGAAGGTAACGAAATTGATGCGTCTTACATCACGCATGCAAACTTCAAAGTAAGAACAACCGCCGCAGACAGTGTGGAAGTTGCAATTGTTACGCTCTCTGCCGAATACAAAGACAGCTATCAACTTTCAAGTGGAACGGCACTTTCTGATGGTTGGGTACAAATGCAAGTACCTGTCACACCTAGCACACAAACTTCTTGGTTCGCCCTTACTTTTGCTAACGCAGGTCAAGTCGAGTTAGCCGATGTTTATCTGAGCGAAGAAGTTGTCGTTCAGCCATCCACAGACGAGTTTGTTTTAATCACGTCAGGTAACGAAGGCTCTGACATTACATTTGGTGACGATACGGTACAAGAATGGAGTACAGGTACCGTGTTTAATGGTGAGGCTAACTATTTAGGTAAAAACGCTTGGAGCATCGCCTCAGGCCCTAAGTCTGCAGAAGATGGGAACTGGGGCGCGGTTCTTGTTTTTAACGGTGGCATCGAGCAAGACCTAAGCCGATTTACATACCTAGATGTTGATGTTGCTACGGAAGGCGGTTTCGAAAAATACGCTGTGACAATTGAAGCAAATGGTGTCAGCAAAGAACTTCTTCTGCCGGTTGACGATAGTATCAATGACCAATGGCAATCTATCAGACTTGATCTAAGCAAGTTTTCGTTAGAAACATCTAACGTCAGCTCGATCGCGATCATGGGTGTGGGCGGCACACCTGGCGTTTCAACTTTCTACGTTACAGATTATAAATTCGTAAAAACTCAAGAACCGGAAGTGGATGATACCCTAGAAAGTCCTTTTATCATTCTGCACTCAACCAGTGAAACTGGGCTTCAAGACGTGGCTTATGGTGAATGGAGCACGGGTACTGTCATTTCTTCTGGTTCATTTAATGATCTATCTACATGGATCCTTGAAGAGAACGGTAGCTGGGGCGCAGTGTTAGCAATGACAAACCAAAACAACACTGACGCTGCACCAGTGAATCTCGCTAACCTCGAAAACTACACTAACTTAAAGCTGAAAGTCGCTGCAGAAGGTGCTTTCGACCGATTTGAAGTGTTCTTAGGAACAAACGTTGATGGAAAAGCAAGCAGCTCCGTTATCCCGTTCGGACTTGAAGATCCAGCTCAGTGGAATGAGATTGACATCGACTTGAATGCATTCGGCCTCGCTCTGAGTGATATCAACCAAATCGCGGTCTACGGTGTTTACACGCCAAGCACGTCAGGACAAAAGCTATATGTCACTGACTTTGTCGCTTACGACACAGGTATCCACCCTACTCGTAACCACAATGATTATGGTGATGCCTTTACGATGATTTCATCAACGAGCTTGGATTCAGATCTAACGTATGATGACAGCGCGTATATCAATGTTGGTAATGCCAGCTTCAATGAATGGTCAACGAGTACAAGCTTTGATTTAGAGTCGAACTACCAAGGTAGTAATGCATGGGAAATGACCAAAGGAGACAGCTGGGGCGCTGTTGCTGCCTTTACGGGCGATGTTTATGGCGAAATCTCACCATTTGATTTTGATATGAACGAGTACAAAAACTTCAGCTTTAAAGTTGCCTCTGTAGGTTCATTATCCGACTTCAAAATCGCCTTCAATACAACAAAAGGGGCTGCATACGAGACTCTTCTAACACCAGTGGTGAGCAGTGACTGGACGACTTACTCGTTTGATATGTCGCAGTTGCCAATTGACCCTAACGAAATCATGCAGGTGGCTGTATTTGGTATCAATGGGGCATCTGGGGACAAATTCTACCTAACCGATATGCAATTTTCGAAATAGAGAGTGCTTCAGATAAGGCGTGAGAGTGAGCTAAACACTCACTCTCATTATTCAAATCGAATTGTACGGATAGTGGCCCAACATAAAGTCACTCACAATAAAAGGCGACGACTATGAGCTTTGATAACTACTGGAAAGATCTCTCAAAAAAATACGCCTATGCAAAATCTTTGGAAGATCTAGTTCGTTATAAAAGACGAGCATTGGTGGTGCCTGCAGGCCTACCATTTAAAGTAACCGCTGGTGTATTAACCGCACGTGATTACAACAAATATTATTTTTGAAAGAGAGCAAACATTCTCCCTCTTTCACATCTCACCAACTTTCATACCATTAATTAAGTCACTGACTTAGTTAATGGTTTTCAGATTATACCATCCCAGAAAATGCTGTATCGCCTTGCGATGTACAGGAGTTAAAACGTGTTTACTCATAAAAAATCGATGTTGAGCTTATGTATCTCTGTAAGTTTCATATTGGGCTGTCAGACAGCCGACCAAGTACCTAATTCTCCAACGAAGTCTAACTCACAAAATACTCTACCTTATCTGAGCGATTGGAAACCAATATCGAGTCAAATCTCAAAAGATCCCATGATTGAAACAGAGATCAAAAGAATTGTGTCTCTGATGACACTTGAAGAGAAGGTTGGACAAATGATTCAACCTGACCTTCGTGAAGTCACGCCAGCCGAAGCACGAGAATACAAGCTCGGTTCAATCTTAAATGGTGGAGGAGGCTTCCCAAACGACAACAAATACGCCACTGCAAAGGATTGGGCGAAAGAAGCTGATAAGTTTTGGTTAGCGCTTGAACAGGGTTATGAAGACAGAGGGTTTCGCATACCTTTTATGTGGGCAACAGATGCAGTTCATGGTCACAATAACGTATTTGGTGCGACCCTTTTTCCCCACAATATCGGTCTAGGGGCTGCACGTAATCCTGATCTAATCGAAAAAATAGGTGCAGCGACTGCCAGAGAAGTCGCCGCAACAGGCTTAGATTGGACGTTTGCTCCGACTGTTGCCACCCCAAGAGACTATCGTTGGGGGCGTGTATACGAGGGGTACTCAGAAGACCCAGAAGTTGTATATCAATATGCCTCGCGCATGGTGACAGGTATTCAAGGTGGGGAGAATGGTTTGAGGGGAGATACTCATGTGATCTCCAATGTAAAACACTGGATTGGGGATGGCGGTACACTCAATGGGATAGACCATGGTGAAAACCGCTATACAGAAGAGTACCTTCGTAATATTCATGCAATGGGTTATGTCGGCGGACTGGATGCCGGCGCACAAGTCGTGATGTCTTCATTCAACTCTTGGTGGAGTGCAAAAAACTATGACCCAATGAGTAGCGACAAAGCCGCAACATTCGATCATCCATACATGAACAACCAAAAAATTCATGGCTCTGAATACCTAATCACCGATGTGCTAAAAGGTAAGATGAACTTTGACGGTATCGTTGTTACTGACTGGAATGGACAAGGTGAGATTAACGGCTGTACTGCGGCCAATTGCCCACAAGCGGTTTTAGCTGGTAATGACGTTTTCATGATCACTGCTCGTGAAGACTGGCAAGCGTTCTACGAGAATGTTATCGAGCAAGTCAAATCAGGTGTCATTCCCATGTCTCGAATTGATGACGCCGTAACGAGAATCCTTCGCGTAAAAATGAGAGCCAATTTGTGGAATAAGCCTATGCCGTCATTACGCTCACTAGCAGGGAAACAGGAGATATTAAGTGCACCACAACATGTCGCCCTTGCTCGCCAAGCCGTTTCGGAATCACTCGTTCTCTTGAAAAACAATAACAATGTACTCCCACTCTCCTCGGGAAGTCGCTTTTTGGTTGTAGGCTCTGCAGCCAATGACATAACCAAGCAGACAGGAGGCTGGTCTCTGTCTTGGCAAGGAGATGGTAATTCGATCGAAAAAGACTTTCCTAACGCTCAGACGTTATTAATGGCAATGCAAGCAGAGGCTGGCATTGAAAATGTCGTTACAGATGTTTCAAAAGCAAGTCCTGAAGATACAACGGCTATTGTCGTCATTGGTGAAGACCCCTATGCCGAAATGTTTGGAGATATCAGTCGCACTCAAACGTTGGAGTTTGCCAAGCTAAAACCAGCCTATGCCAAAGACTTAGAAACCATTCGAACTCTAAAAAAGCGAGGGTACAAAGTCATCACAATCTTCTACTCTGGCCGCCCACTCTATGTCAATGAAGAGATTAACTTATCCGATGCGTTCGTTGCAGCTTGGCTTCCAGGTACAGAAGGGCTAGGTATCACCGACGTCCTGTTCGCGAAAAATGGGCAAGATTTCACAGGGAAACTCAGTTACTCATGGGGTGCGAAAAAGTGTTCTACAACGATCAATCGCCCTGCCCCAAACATCCCCAATTATCAGACTCCGGTTGATGGACTGAATGACCAACTGATCGAACAAGACATCACAGGTGAACACCAGCCTCTTTTCCCATATGGGTATGGGCTAAGTTATGGCAATGCGCAAACTATACCAGCGAGATATGAGGATCTGGATGCAATTCCACTCGATCCAAGAAATTATGGTTGCGGTATGTCAGAACCAGACAACGGTGTCGCACAGATACCGCTCGAAGTGTTCGGGAAAGAAGCCAAAGGCGAGTTTGTTACAAGAATATCGGGCGCGGCTAGCAAATGGGAGGCATCGGCGGTAACCAAAGGCACTACGTCTATTGGATCTCTGACAACCACAGGCATCAACTACAATGGGATGCAACAATCTGCACTCAATGTGAAGTTCTTTGGTTCCGAACGTTCATATCAGGATCAAGAAGCCGCGCAATTGTATATGCAGACTCCCGACAAAAAAGGAGCAGACTACAGCCGATATAGTAATGCGAATGCAACACTCGAATTCGATATTAGAATGGTCACTGAAGCACCGGAAAGCATGTCATTGGCAACGCATTGTGAATGGCCATGTAGCGGTAAGCTGAAGATCAACCGCGTATTGCCTGCCCCGTCAGAAGAGTGGACGACCATCAAGGTACCACTTCAGTGTTTTGAACAAGCCGGTATGTCATTTCAAAGGATGAGCACACCATTTTTAATGTTCAGTAAGCAAAGCGTAGAGTTTGACCTTGGTCGAGTTAGAATTGTGCCTCACTCAGAGGTACAGAACAAAGCGGTTGATTGCAGCTCCTTTGTCGATAACTAAGCTTAGAGAGCAACTTCCTATCAGTTCCATTTAGGTCATTGTCGGAGAAAACAACTCGGTGCTATCACTAGATGGCATCGAGTTTCTCTTATTGTGAGCGAGGGTATTCTGAAGAATGGTCTAAACAATTTTAACCTGCCATTCAAACGTCCCTTCTTCCGAGACTGAGATACGCTCCTGTTCCACTGATTCAATGCAAGAAACTATCGTGTCAACTCAATAAGAAAGAGCACTGGTTATACGCAGGAAATAGCAAAAATTGAGAGTAGTTTGGGGTTAAATGAAGCTGCTAAAAAGAGTCACAATTAGGCAATTTGCCTCGTACCTTAAGTTCAATATGAACAAGGGCGAACTTCTATACACTGAAGTTCGCCCTATTATTATGCTGGGTTGAATGGTGCTTGGGTATAGCGTATTCGTCAAATCAACGATTTGTTGACAGTAATGCCTTTACCGCTGGTTTTGCGGTTCTGGATTCATAGTAAATTCCCCAATGCTTTTCGGGCTCATCACTGTGCTCGGATCCCTTCCAGAACTCGTCAAATGCTTCAAATACAAATGTTAGTACCTGTTCATTTTCCGCCCAGTCGACCAACTGCTTTAGATATTCACATTGTAGCTCTTCAGAAGCATTGTGAACTTCAATTCCTCTGCCATTGGATTTAGTTGCCCAACCCGCTTCAGTAATTATCACGGGTTTGTCCGGATACTTACTGGCAACAGAAGTATAATTGCTGATGGTATAACTCATGGCACTTTCAAGACCATGGTATTCCCATACAGGGTAAGTATGAATAGAGACAAAATCGATGACCTCAACGAGTGGAGCAAGCTTGTTCCACCATGGCACATAGTTTTCACAGAAAGTAATAGGTTGAGATATCTTTTCTTTAAGAATCAGCGCGTAAGCGACAAGGCTTTCGACGCTAACCAAGTGATCTGTCCAATCGACACTGGCTTCATTGCCTATCGACACTGCGACTACGATGTCACTATAACGATTCGATAGTTCAACAGTACGTAGTAGCCCTCTGACATTGTAAGCCTTGTTTTCTGCCAGCTGCATGACAGAGTAATCGGCGCCCCAAGGGCAATTGGAATTGCTAAGCTCTGCTGCTAAGTCATTGCCCAGCAATACTTTTAGAGATAACTTTTCATCCTCAATCACTTTTAGAACACGTTCAGCATGAACGCTGCTGTCATACAGTCGAATGTAATCCCAATCGGACTCCAGGATGAGCAAGTCTTCTCTAATCTGCTCGTAACTAGGATAGTCACTGGTTACAGGGCTCTGTCCATTTCGATAGCCTGAATAACAAATGGCTTTACCATATGGAAGTGGTATCTGTTTACTAGGCATACTTTGGTCTTCCCTCTTCGCTCCATAACCCCCAACAGGCACCTACTCCGCCCTCTTTTTCAACTTTCCAAGCCTCATCAAAAGAAGAGAAGTAAAATAGGTCGATGTTTTCGTCTTCCGCCCATTGGTAAGCATTCAACACATATCGAATGGCATTTTCCCATGAAGGCACTGCTCCGTGTTCACTTGGTCCCTCATTCGGCCAACCAGTTTCACTCACAACAACCTTCTTACCTCCAGATACCTTAGAAACTCTTTGGTACATATCCTTCATGTACACCAATGAGTGCTCAATTGGTACGCCTTCCCAAAAAGGGTAGCAATTGGCAAAAACAACATCACAAGCATTGGTCACTTCTGGGCTTAGTTCAAATAGGTAGTACGCATCAACGTAACCCACATCAATATTCGGCAATGCTCTTTTGGCTCTCTCTATATATCCCACTAACAGCTCAGCAGATAACTCTCCACGCAACAACACTTCATTACCGACTCCCAGCATGTCAACGTAACCCGCCTCAGCAAGCTGTATTGCATTTTTTAGCTCGGCATCGTTCATCTCTAGATCGTCATCGAGCCAGACACCCACTAAGGTTTTTAACCCCATTTCGTGCGCGATCTTAGGAATTAATTCATTCCCATCGGTGCATGAAAAAGTACGTATCCACTTAACGTAGGGGCGAATAATCGAGAGACGCTCTCGAATTTGTTCTTCAGTCAGTAAGGAGCCAGGGCTCTGTCCGGGAACATAAGGACTAAACGATATACCATGGATTTTTCGGTTCAAAAGCTTACTGACCAGCTCTCTAAGTTCATCGGTACTGTATGAACTAATATCAAGTCCTGCCAAAGATGGTCCTTTCGCATATTTGTGCATATCAATCTCCTTTCTAATATTCCTAGTTATTTACAGTTGGAATCTGTACATAACGAATTCCAATATGAATATGTAGCCACAGTCTCATGCCTCACAAAAGAAAGCGCTTCCTTTGATGTTTACATATTTTCCTACCAGTGAAGCTTGTAACGAGACAACATCCGTCACGTCAACCAACGAAGTCGAGTACATTTTGCAACCAAGATTTGCGTGGAATGGCCTTTTGATTGACCTTTGCCATATAAAAAAATGGCGCAGATAGTCCTTAAGCTGCGCCATTTTATTCAAAAGATTAACTGCATGTTATGGAGCAGAATGTCCTGGTACTAGCACCGCATCTGGAGATACCGAAGCACAGCCTTGACCCGTCACAGTATCTGCCGAACATTCATAAACTCGAACATAATCCACAACGAGAGTTTGTGGTAATGCTGAATCATCGATGCCTTTGTCGTTGGTGTTTCCTGCCCATCCTCCGCCAACGGCCAGGTTAAGAAGCAAATGAAACCTTTGATTGTAAGGCGCATCTTCCTCACCAATTACTACTCCGCCATTTTCTGTATATTGGCTATACCACCCACTTGAACGTTGCGTGGCATAATGTACGCCATCTACATACCAACGAATTTCGTCTTTTTCCCACTCGAGTGCGTAAGTGTGGAAATCGTCTGCAGGGTTAACGTCGTCAGGCATGTAGTACTCTTGACCTGACTCGACATTATTAGGCCAAGCCGCACCGTAATGGAGCGTCCCGTATACTCTCCTTTCTGGAGTGCCGCTAAGCTGTCCACCAGCATCGGATGGTGCTTTTAAGTTAACTGCTTCCACAATATCAATTTCACCGGAAGCCGCCCATCCACCATAAACATAGTCAGTTGGTAGCATCCAGATTGCGGGCCAAGTACCTTGACCTGAAGGGAGCTTAGCTCGAATCTCAAAGCGACCGTACTTCCAATCGCCTTTGTTCATGGTTCTCAACCGTGCTGAGGTATAAGGTAGTGTAACCGTATTACTCCAATCTCCATCGGGGTTATTCGGCCCGGTAAACGTCTCTTGCTTGGCTAAAATGTACAGTTTACCGTCGTTTAGATATGAGTTATCCGGACGGTCGGTGTAACACTGCTGCTCACCATTGCCGCCTCCCCAACAGTTAACTTCGAAACCCCATTTAGTTGTATCGATCTCTGTGCCGGAAAACTCATCATTCCAAACCATTGTCCAACCACTCACATCAGGTGTTGATGGAGCGCTAGATGAGTCAGAACCACTATTACAACCTGAAATAAATGCACCACTCACCAGTGCCATTAAGGTGAACTTTTTAGTATTTGTATTCCACATATCACGCAACTTCATTTGTTATTTTGAAAGCGCTTTCAATCTACCATTTAGTTCGTCATTTATCATAAAAGGGGGGTTACTTTGTGATGACCTAACGTGACTAAAATCACATAGCCTATTTTTGGTATCGAGGCTCAAAATGTAACGCATGGCTGCCCATTCCATAAAAAAATGCAGCGTTCTACACTGCATTTTACTCACTTTAATTTAAGCGCCTAGGCATTAACATGGGCTGAAATTCAACTCGTGCAATGTCGCTCCAGCTTTAACAAAATCGATACACAGATGGTAAAAGCCCTTTTCTAAGCGCATTTGCGAACCTTCAATGCTGATTCTCTCACCTTCAGTTCCGTGTACCGACAAAGACATGCAAAATTCATCATTGAGACTCAAAGCACAAGAAGATTGAGCCAGTGACGGCTTGGCATAACTCATCAACGCAGACACTTGGTAAGTTGCACCTTCGATTACTTCTACAACACAACTTGTTGTCTTGCTCATCTCTAGAGTCGATAGAGCTTCAAGAGCAACGGCGTCATTCCCTAAATATTCATTAAATGAACGGATAGCCTTCACTGGTTCATAACGCACAACAGGGCGTTTCATGGCCGGTGTATCCAATATGAACCAACAAATGTTCATCGCGCTACGTTGTAACTCACCGAGTGTCAGCGTGCCTTGCTCGATGGCTTGCAGGGTGTCATCTCCGGCTACGTTCGAGGCAGCACCATCATTATCTACAACCATATAGAGATCATTTTGAGATCGGATCATGTATGAAGTATGTATTTTGTCTTCAGAACCTGCTTCAGATGGGTGGTTCATTTTTGCCCACCAATCTGTCATCACAATGCCTTTGAACCCCCACTCTTCACGAAGTACGCTGGTGTTCAAATCGTAATTCGACGCCCCCCAATGGCCATTAACTGGGTTATAACATGTCATTATGGTCGTCGCACCACCGGACTTTACTGCCATTTCAAACGGCTTAATATGGACTTCTCTAATGGCACGTTCCGACATCACACTGTCTACATCCATCCGGCCCGTTTCTTGATCATTGGCAGCAAAGTGCTTAAGTGTGCCTGTCACTCCTGCTTTTTTTAAGCCTTTAACCTGCGCGGCCGCTAATGTTCCCGTGATAAACGGGTCCTCTGAAAAATATTCAAAGTTTCGACCGTTTAAAGGATGCCTATGAATATTGACGCCAGGGCCTAGTAAGGTATCAATTTGATACGCTCGAAGCTCCTCGCCCACCCAATAGAACAGCTCTTCATTTAGATCGGAGTTCCAAGTACAGCCTAACAAAGTGCCAATTGGAACTTGGGTTGCCTTATGTCCACTATCCATACGTATTCCAGAAGGGCCATCCGCTGCCGCTATAACAGGAATACCAAAGTCGACCAATTCATTAGATACACCACCGAATGCCGCAGCTGTACCAGGAGTTACTTTAGGGCTGCACATGCCTTCACCACGTACCAATGTCGCCAATTGCGAAAGAGACAGTTGAGCAACAAACTGCTCCATAGTGGCTCTTCCTAAACTCACATCAAGAAGCTTAAAACCTAAGTCCCCAGTAACCTCAAATTCACGAGGCAATTTAGACTCAATTCTTTCATGTAGTGACACACTCCTAGTTGGAACAGGCTCGAACTCAACTCCATAAGGACTAACACTTTGGGCTTGTGCTTTCGGTTTAATTCGCTCGAATGGGCGTAATGGCGCTAACGCTTCTTGGCACTCTTCAGTCACGAGAAGCTTAGATACATGATACATGTGCAATAGTTCTACGGTATCACGGACACTCGAACCAACATGGAAACGGTAATTCCCTTCTTCTAATACATAACAACTTTTGTTCCCTGTTACTCCGCTGTCATCATAAGAAGCCAAGTCTCTTACCGGGATAGAGATATGAAGAGTTTCTGATTCACTAGGTTCAAGTGGCGACGTTTTCTTAAATCCAACTAACGTTCGTGCCGATTTACCAAGTCGCCCTTGAGGGGCTTCTAAATAGATTTGGACGACGTCTTTACCTCGATAGCAATCACCCACGTTAGTCACTTTAATAGACATACGCACAACGGCGTTTTTGCCTTGACCAGCTATGTCAAAATCCGTCAATTCTTGTTTGAAGGTGGTATAGGACAAACCAAAGCCAAACTCAAATTGTACAGAGTTAGGTTTAAATGTTTCAAAATAACGATAACCAACATACACATCTTCTGCATAACAATTGTAACCAGTGCCCCCAAAGTTAGCGCTAGAAGGGTAGTCGCAAAGATCATAGGCAATAGTGTCTGTGAGTTTTCCAGAAGGTGAAACATCGCCTGAAATAACATCGGCGAGTGCATGTCCTCCTTCCATGCCAGCAGCCCAACAATAGAGAACCGCTTTAATCGCATTGCGATTCTCCATGGTGACTAACCAAGACATATCCATAATATTCGTAGTGTTCATTACAACGATTACATCGTCGAAGTATCGTGTAACTTTGACTAACATCTCCATTTCAATATCAGTCATTTTATAGCTGCCGGGAGCGTCAGCATTGTCCTGGTCTTCACCTGCCGTTCGGCCAATGATAAACATGGCTTTGTTAGACTGAGACGAAGCACGCTCAACTGATTCGTCAGTCAGCAACATCTCTTCTTGATACCAAGGCTCCGCCGCCCAACCGCCGCCGCCATCATCAAATGGGTTCGCTTTAACCCACTCACGATATTGTCGTGCTATCTCCTCATTTATATGAACCTTTTCGTTTCCTAATAGGCCTTCAATAATGGAAATAGAGTACCTGACATTGACTGCACCGCCTGATCCAGTGCCACTGCGGTAAGTATCCAGCTGACAGCGTCCAAAAATGGCCAAATTATCGCCTTGTTTAACGGGAAGCACTGCTTGATCATTTTTCAATAAAACAATGCCTTCGGTAGCAGCCTGTCTACTGATGGGAGCCAGCTTATTCTGAACTACTAATAAATTGTCTCTATCCATGAATTTTTATCTCCGAGATTGACACTCATGACTGTCGGTATTTAGTAAAAATAAAAAACTCTCTCAAATTTATATTCAAGCCCGTTCCATAGAAACAAATCGACCTTTGATACAAACTCGATACCCAAAAAGTTGGCCTCTCCAATCGCAGAGAGGCCATTTTTAATTGAATCTAAGGTGTTGCGGGTTTTACGGTAATGTCATCAAGATACACTTGTTGACCTTCTGGGCCAGCAACCAGTAGTTCAACAGAAAGTGAATCGGCGTTTTCCCCCAGAGTCCATGGAATCTCAACAGTTTGCCAATCTTCATTTACAGTCCAGAACTCCTCCCACTGAGAAGATGCAGGTAGGCCAGACCCTTCCGCAGATTCACTATGAAGACCGGCTTTAAACACTCCACCCGCTGTAAATGTGCCTTTAAGCTTCATTGAGAGAACCAGTTGATCGCCCGGCTGTACCGAACCTTGAGCAAAGCGTTCTTGTTTGATAACACCAGAGCTAAACATCACGGCGCCGTCAACTACTTGTGCATCAGTACTGAATTGTAGCCAACCGTCCAAGCCAGATGAGAAGTCACCATTGATCATTAGGTTATCAACGTCTTCCGCAGCAACAACGTAGACGGTTCTCTCTGCAACAGATTCGTTACCATCAGAATCCTGCACTGTGTAAGTAATGGTATGAGTGCCCACTTCTGATGTACTAAAGTCGTCACCAACTACCACAACAGAGGCAGTGAGATCACCATCTACATTGTCCGTAACTGAATACCCCGGTTCGACGTACTCTTCACCCACCGACATACGCACCGCGCCTTCAGACAAAGTAATCACCGGAGCAATCATTTCTGCGGTAATCGCACTTAAAGAAACATTATCCAATGTAATTGGTGTAGCCACGCCACCGCCAACAGCAAAGATGAAGTGGATAGGATTTGCTGCATTTTCATTTGCAGTGAATTGAACACTGTATGACTCAAGTTCGGTAGATAGACCAATTGTTGTATCGTCCATAACAGGTAGATACCATGGATCTGCTGTTAACAGCTCACCCACTTGCAAAACGATATTACGCGCTTCGCCCGCTTTGGCGTCGAAGCTAGCTACGTAAGTTTGCCCCTCTTGTAACACAACAGAAGATTGAACCAATCTAGGCTGCCATGACGCACCTGGCGTAAACTCTGACACAACGAGTTGCCCATCGACGATTTCCACGCTACCTTCACCTTGGTCAAGAACCCATTCCTCACCAATTGAGGCTGAGAAATCACCATTAACGATTAGGTTCTCAGATGCTACAGGTTCGTAAACCGTTACCGTTCTCTCAATAGTACCTGTGTTGTTTGAACTATCCGTGGCGGAGTAACTAATGGTGTAATCACCAACAGTATTCACGTCCACAGAGCCAGTGATCGTGATATCAGTAATCTCCCCATCAACGTCATCAGTCGCTGTTGCACCTAGTTCAACGTATTCGCCATCGAGCTCGACACGTATTGTTGAAGCACCATTTAAAGTAAGTTCCGGCGGTGTAACATCATTTTCTACATCTGGGGCTGCTTCAATGATGACGGTTCGCGTAACTGGCTTACCTACGTTGCCAGTAGTATCGACTGCGCTGTAAGTAATTTGATAAGTACCATTTGTATCTGCATCAACTTCGCCAAGCTCACCGTACGTTTTGGTGACGACTATTTCAGTTTCATCATCTTGGTTATCAGTGACCGAGTAGCCTGGGTCAACGAACGAATCCGTTGCATCTGGATAGTTAAGCTGGGTGATAGATGCACCGCCAACAAGTGTCAGTTCAGGGCCTTCTGAGTCACGATACTCTGGATAAATCGCCACGTTATCAACGTTATAAACTGTCGCATCCGCATGTGGGTACATCTTAATGGACTGAATCGTTGCAATATCGGCATTCCCTTTCAGCAACTCAGACTTAGTAAAAACAAAATGCCCCCACTCCTCTGTAGGTTCTGATGCAAAATCAACGCTTGTTGTTACATCAGTGCCACTTCCATTTTGTCCTTCTACAACAAAAGTCCACTGAGTTGCACTATCGCTATATCTCGCGATAGAGGCTGAAGAAGACGCTACGTTAGCTGCTCCTACCAGACGAACATCAAACTCAATCGTTGATGCGTCAGGAAGGCTATCCAAAGCAACTTCACCAAGGTCAAAACCTCCCACTAAACCTGAATCATCAGCCGTCGTAAACTGCACAACATTACGGGTTGTTCCACTTTGTGCTGCGATGTCAGAAGTGACGATTGGCGTATGTGCGTTGGCCGGAACAACAAAAGTTGGCGTCTCACCATCTTCACCACTAAATACGCCTTGCGTCGGTGATATATGGAAACCTTGGTCCGCAACATACTCTTCCGATGGTGAAGGTGTCGTTACTACCGCATCATTATCATCACTATCACATCCGACCAATGTCAGACCAAGCGCCACACACATGGCGATATTGGATAGCTTAAATTTTCCCTTTGTTTCCATACATTACCTCATTGACTCGACATATCGCCCTCGAAAATGAAAGCGCTTTCTTTTAATAAATGGTCACACAGAGCTAGGAAGGAAAATAGGCGATAATTAGCATTGTTTAAACAAAGTCACAGATACGAAATCAAACAAATCTTGTTTAGTGATCTACCTTCTCAAAACTATAACTTTTTGGGATATGGTCATTTGACGGGGTATTAACCAAGAAAGCCGGGGCGCAGCTGTTCTCGAAACCCGACTCTTTTAGGTATTGTATTAAGGAAAAGAAAGTTGAGATCTTTCAAACATAAGCTGAATTTATTGCCCTCGATCAACGGTTGTATTTAGCCTTGTTTAGAACTTCTTTAAGTTCGTGAGTTTTCTCTAAGTCCACGTCGTAGATGTTTGCCAAAGCACAGACGTAGTAGAGAACATCATACAACTCTTCAGCAATCGAACCCTTTAACTCTTCTAATGCTGGCTGACCACTTTGGCCTTTACGAATGGCTTCCGACACTTCACCAACTTCTTCTATCAACTTTAAGAAATAGTGTTCCGACAGCTCAGGGGCATGATCAAACGCTTTGATGTGGTTTTGTAATTCAGATAATTTCATAACTTCCTTTTACGCTTATCTACTGTTTATGTTCGAAGAGTCACATTGGCGATAACGGTGATCAACGAGTCTGAAGCCTTCTCGACATGAAACAGACCACCCGCTTTAGATAATTGGCGAACACTCAGAGTTTCCACGCCAAGCTTATTAAACCAATACGGAGCTAACGAGCATTGTGCTGACCCTGCCGCCAAATCTTCATCTATCCTGTTTTTAACCTTCAACGAGTTATCAAAGATCATTGATCCAGAAAAAACTCTTAAGTAAGCAGCAAGATATCGCGAGTGATGCGAATAGTCTATTGCTCACTTTTAGTAATATTCTCAATCCCTTACTTTCTGTCGGTGGTTCAATCCACCATTGCTCGCTACACTGTTTATTACAAACACAACAAGGAAAGCAAACATGATCCAGCAAGGCCAAACATTACCGAGTGCAACTCTTAGCGAACTGACCGATGAAGGAATGCAGAATCACTCAACTGAAGAGCTCTTTGCAAACAAGAAAGTCGTACTTTTTGCAGTCCCAGGCGCATTTACACCAACGTGTTCTGAAGCCCACCTACCTGGCTATGTTGTTTTAGCAGACCAAATCAAAGCCGCAGGCGTTGACGCGATTGCATGTGTGTCTGTTAACGACGCATTTGTGATGAGCGCATGGGGTAAGGCACACAACGCATCTGAGATTCTGATGCTTGGCGATGGTGATGCAAGTTTTACTAAATCACTTGGGTTAGAGATGGATACCGCGACCTTTGGTGGCGTGCGTTCTCAAAGATACGCAATGATCGTGGAAAATGGCGTAGTCACACAACTCAATGTTGAAGAACCAAAACAATTTGAAGCAAGCAAAGCCGAGACAATTTTGGCTGCTTTGAAGTAACAACAAAAAAGCCACTCCTAAATCCATAGGAGTGGTGTCGAATTTGCGACAAGTTTCTAACAAGAACGTGTTGGACAGAGGGAGAACTTACGCCCCACCATATGACTTACTTTCGTAAAACCAAGCGGACATATCTCGGTGTCATGGTGAAGCGTTAAGATGTAGGTCGGCGCACCAAAGCCCTTTAGGAGGCAGGCTAAGGCACGCCTGTAGAACGGGTTAGCAGATGCTTAGATCTTACCTACTAGGTCTAGAGATGGCGCTAGAGTCTCTTCACCTTCTTTCCATTTAGCTGGGCAAACTTCACCTGGGTTGTTTGCAACGTACTGAGCCGCTTTAACTTTGCGTAGTAGGTCTTCAGCGTCACGACCGATGCCTTCAGCAGTGATTTCCATTGCTTGGATAACACCTTCTGGGTCGATTAGGAACGTAGCACGGTCTGCAAGGCCTTGACCTTCACGCATTACGTTGAAGTTGTTTGTGATAGTGCCAGTTTGGTCGCCTACCATGAAGTACTCGATAGTACCGATCTTGTCAGAAGTGTCGTGCCATGCTTTGTGAGAGAAGTGTGTGTCTGTTGATACTGAGTAAACTTCCACGCCACGAGATTGAAGCTCTGCGTATTTCTCTTGTAGGTCTACAAGTTCAGTAGGACATACGAAAGTAAAATCTGCTGGGTAGAAGAAGAATACTGCCCACTTACCTTTCACGTCTTGCTCTGAGATTTCTACGAATTCGCCGTTTTTGAATGCCGTTGCGTTGAATGGTTTGATTTCTGTGTTGATCATGATTTTGCTCTCTCAATAATTCGCTTGTGTTTGCGCTCTCTTGCGCTGTTGGGGTTATATTGCATCGAATCTTTAGGAGGGTAAATTTGAACTTTTCTATCAATTCAGTAGGTAAAACCTATCAAAAGAAACCTGAACAAAAACAGTGCAGTAAGTACCAACAAAAAACGGACCCAAAAGGTCCGCTTATCATTGTGATTGAGTTGAACAGAGAAAGTGGTTGCCTATCAGAGCGTACAAATCAACGTTTCGCCAGTACAAACATGTGATAGCCAAACTCATGAGCGCGCTGCGTACATAAATTAACTTCATGTTTAATATCTTTAAACGCTGGCGATTCCGCCATTTCGCTCTCAAGCTCAGCGACTCTTTCACCTAATGGACCGTAATAGTTCAACCATGCTTCCTCGCTCATTGGAAAATGGTCCACGACCTGATAACTCATCTTGTTCATCTGTTCGATACGCGTTTGTACCAGTTGGATATCTGGGTACTCTTGGTTCCAAAAGTCGATAGATTCTTTGCTCGGCGAATCCGTGCGCCAAACCATGTCGCTGATCATGACGTAACCATTATCACTTAGCAGATCTTTCCACGCAGCAAGGGCTTTCTCTACGCCCATGATATAAGCACTGCCTTCAGCCCACATTAGATCAAAGCTTCGTTTCGCAAAAGGTAACTCAGTCATACTCGAACATTCCGTTTCGAGACGCTGAGACAATCCGAGTTGCTCAAATCGTTCGGTTAATCTGTCTAGTGCTGACTGTTCATTATCAATCGCGGTAATCGTCGCTTCAGTCTG
The DNA here is from genome assembly GCF_000695685.1 of Vibrio fortis. Taxonomy (GTDB): domain Bacteria; phylum Pseudomonadota; class Gammaproteobacteria; order Enterobacterales; family Vibrionaceae; genus Vibrio; species Vibrio fortis_A. The sequence goes on from NZ_JFFR01000013.1 coordinate 94,935, forward strand.
TTCTGCCAATACTTGTGTCGCCAGCCCTTTACCACAACCAATCTCTAGGATCTTAGTCGGCTTAGTCGGTACTCGCGACAGTGCTTTCTTAGTTTCTTCTTCGCTGCCTGGTCCCCATCGCTCTAGCGTTTCAAATACACGCATAAAGTCAGCCATATAGAGATTATGTTCGTTCATATCTTTTGATAACCATTTCAATCGCAACGCTTCTTTCTCACTAAAGCCTTGCTTCATTAACCAATCAAGATGAGCATCTGGAGCCAGTTTATCTAGCCCTTCATGCCATGCCTTTAAGTCACCCTCTCCGAGCATCGCCGCTAATAGGGTTCGTGACTTTTGTTTCTGCTCTATCTCTTCATCTAATGCTATGAGTCGATTCTGAAGTAATTGCCTGTCTACCTTAGCCTCAAGGCAAATCTTACATTCCTGCAGCGTCAAACCACCAGCTTGTAACTGTTGAATCAAGCGCACACGCTGCACATCTTTGTCACTGTATACGCGATACCCGTTCTCTAATCGGCGACCAGAGATAAGGTTTTGCTTCTCGTAATAAAGCAGTGCAGTTCGCGACAGCCCTACTTTCTTTGCGAGCTCAGATATTTGATACATGGTTTACGCTCACTCTTTTTAGCTTAAGTTCACTACTTTAAACTATGAAGTTGTAGACAAGTCAACCAAAGAACGCTGAGTGATAGCTCACTTCGCCCTCAGGGAACTCACCGTTGAATGACAATGCTAGGAAGTACTCTGCTGGCACACCTGATAACGTTAATTCTGGCTGTGCTTTAAAGCCGAATCGGCCGTAATATTGAGGTTCACCGAGTAACACAACGCCCTCAAAACCTAAGCTTTGCACTTGTGAAAGTGCCTCGCGAATCAATGCACCTCCAATACCTTTACTTTGATGAGAAGGAGCTACGGACACAGGGCCTAAACCTAACCATCGGCTTTCGCTCCCACCAATTAGCACTGGAGACAAAGCAATGTGTCCGATGAGTTGTTCTTCTTCCTCGCAAACAAGAGAAAGCGTTAATGCGTTTGCTTCTCGCAATCTGCTCACGATCAAATGTTCAGTCGGCTTTGCACCTGGTTCATGGTGAGGGTGATTTTCGAATGCTTGGTAAGTGATTGACTCTATGTAATTTATGTCTAGTTCTGATTCATGTCTAATGTTCATATCTGTGTATCCGATTAATGAGTATTCGCCGACAACGATTTAACGTCTCAGCGTTTTCAATAATCAAACTATAAAGTGTAAAGCTATAGACAGGTCAACATCGAATCGCAACTTTTTTATCTACCGATACGAATATCCATCAGATAGAAATAAGGCGCTCTTCTGAACGCCTTGTGTAGTTGGAAAATTAAAGAGAGTTTGCCAGAGACTCAAAAGCATCCAGTCGAATCTTGGAAGTCTCCCTTGCTGCATTGGAAGCACTGTCGGCAGAAGAGAACGTCGCTATAACAACATTTTTATCTTGGTTGATGTAAAGGAACTGACCAAATACACCTCGGTAGGTCGCGATATTTTTCTCAGAGTCATGCACCCACAAAAAGTTCTTGTACCCCTCTAGATGAGAGTCATACACTGCGCCCTCTTTCTGTTTGTAGATACTGTTGTTGGTCGCCTTTCTGTCTTGCTCATCCACATTGAATGAATCTTTCACCCACTTCTCGGAGAAAACCTGTTCGCCGTTGTATTGCCCATTGTTGACCATGGCCAAACCCACACGAGCAAAATCGCGCAATGTCGTGTTAAATCCACCGGTTGCGATTGGGTTATAGCCGATGTCAGACATAAAGAAGGCATCATGCTCAGTGCCAAGCTTGTTCCAAATATTGTCTGCAATGAATTCGTTCAGCGGCTGCCCCGATACTCGCGCAATCACCCACCCGATAACATCCACATTTGGGCTGTGATATTCAAAGGTGTTGTTGATTGGTAAATCTTCAGACTGTTCAAACATACCTGCAAAACTGAGTAGGTCACGCGGCGTGTCATCTTTGGTTGGGTCGATAGCCATTAAGTCATACCCAGGCACAAACCCTAAGCGGCGGAAATATTCATAATGCACCTCGCCTGGCGTCATGTTGACGTAGTCCTCACGGTAGTTGAGCGCAGATGTCATGTTCAGAACGGTGCGCAGAGACTGTTCACCAAAGTGAGTGCCAGCAAGCTCGGTTACATATTTGCTCACCTTCTCATTCACATCGACTTTGCCTTGCTCTACCAACAACCCCAGTGCTTGGCCAACGAGTGATTTGGTACTCGACGCCCAAAGGTGTTTGTCTCTATGGCCAAAATCGCCAAAGTACTCCTCATGCAGGACTTTGCCATCCTTAATAACGATGTACCCATCAGTGAAGTCATTGATCATCGCGTCTCGAAAAGTGTATTCAGTTTCGCCATACTTAAATTTGTGCTCAATAATTTCAGGTCTTAAATTATGTGGAAGTTCACTAATCGCACCGTCTCGCGGAACCATCACCACCGGGTGAATACCCATATTTTGAAACGACCAATGATTGTATGGATGCTCTGTGTAGTTACTCAATGTCACTTGCTCGGCAGGCTTTGCAGGTACTGTCGACATAGGTTTGATTTCTGCAACTGCTCCGATAGAGAAAGTGCTCGCAATAACGGCAGTAAGTAATGATGGTTTCATGTTCAAACTCTCCAAGAATAGTCTTTGTGTACGCAGCAAGAATATCGTGATAATTTCGAACATATAAATCCATAATGTACGCCTTAAACGTACAAGGGTGAGTTCATGATCTCGATTGAGCAAGTTACCTGTTTCACTACTGTTTACGAACTTCAGAGCTATAGCGCAGCGAGCGTTCAACTCAACAAAGCTCGCTCTACAGTGCGTGAGCGTATTAATGCATTGGAAGATTTAATGGGGATTGAGCTTTTCACTATTGAAGGTAAGAAAGCACAGCCTACAAGTATTGCCCATCGGCTTTACCCTCGCGCTCGCTTGCTGGCTCGTCAATCGTTAGAATTTGAAAATATTGCCTTCTCAGCTTACAAAGGCGAATTAAGTCGAATCAGCATCTACCATGACTCTTCAACGCCAGTTCAACTACTCTCACTCATTGATAGTAGCGTTAAACAAAAGCACAACGAGATAGCGATTGATTGGTTGCAGAAGGATAGAAATGAGAGCTTAAAACGTGTCGAAGACGGAGACGCATTTATCGCGATCATGCCTGGGCTTGGTAATCTCCACCCGACTTCAGGTGTGGGTAACATCAACTTGGGGACTTGTGAGTTAGGGCTGTTCACAGCGCAAAGATCTTCCCTACCCAATCACCCTATATCGATAGCGGAATTAAGTGTTGAGCTTCAACTTATCACTGAAAATGATCGTTCAAATGGGCTGCGACACACTAATGTCAGCTGTCATAGCGAAATAGTCTCCAGCAAAACACTGCTCATCGAGAAACTAAAGCAATCCGGTTGGACAGTATCCGCAAAAGCGGACATGCAACCCTACATTGATAAGGGAGAGATCAGACAGCTGAATCTCATTGAAGCGCCAGAGCTGATTAGGCAAGATTGCGTTTTGTTTTATAACCTCTCCTCTGAAGCCTCTGAGCTAGAGTCAGACATCATCGCAACGATTGCGCAAATTGCGAAGAATTACCTGAAGAGATAGAAGCACACTCTTTTAGATGTACAGGCACCTTGGCCATAGACCACCAATAACGAAAAGCGACCCACTCAGAATGGGTCGCCTAGGAACTCTTTGTTATGGCAGATCAAACACCAGTGCCGTAACTGACTCGCTTGATTGGTTAGCAAATTTCAACTGATTCTGAGCTTCCACTTTAGCGCCGTCTCCTGCATCGAGAAGCACTTCATCAACAGACAGCTGCCCAGTGACCTGATGAACATACACATTCCGGCCTTTGATAATCGGTAGCTCAATACTCTGTCCTGGCTCCAGGATAAGCTGGTGCAGAGTGGCATCTTGTTTTATGTGCAGGGTGCCATTACGACCATCGGGTGTTGCTATCGCCGTAAGGCCAGTGTTGTTACCGAAATCTTTCTGTTGGTAACCCGGCTTATTGCCGACAGTATTTGGTTGTATCCAAATTTGTAGGAATTTTAAGTCCTCACTCTGTGAACCATTGTATTCACTGTGATAAATACCACTCCCGGCAGACATGAGTTGGAACTCTCCAGCAGGTAACGTTTGTACATTACCTTCGCTATCTTTGTGCTCAATCACACCCTCAAGGACGTAACTAATGATCTCCATGTCACGGTGTCCATGAGTATCGAAGCCCGCGCCCGGCTTGACTAGGTCATCATTGATCACACTCAATGCCGAAAACCCCATGTGCTTTGGATCGTAGTAGTGACCAAATGAGAATGTATGTTTGCTATCTAACCAACCGAAATTTGCTGTTCCTCGATCGTTTGCATGACGTAGTGTGATCATAATGATTTCCCCCTTCAGCTAGCGGTTTAAGCCAGCTTTTTAGCTATAGTTTCGTCAATGGCTGCTTTTCCTGCACCTGAGAACGCCAAAGACACACTCGCGGCCAGTAGCGCTAAACCAAACTCGTAGCCATTGTTTGACATGAAAAGGCCGTTTTCAAAATGAACCGCAAAAATTGCAACTAACATCGTTACCGCTAGTGAAGCCGCGGCTGGGCGTGTAAGTAACCCAAGAAGAATAAACAGGCCACCGAAAAACTCTGCGCTGCCCGCTAACAAGGCCATCAACACGCCAGGGCCAAGACCAATTGATGCCATCCATTGCCCTGTGCCCTCAAGGCCATAACCACCAAACCAGCCAAACAGTTTCTGAGCGCCGTGTGCCATAAAGATAATGCCAACCGGTACTCGAAGTGCCAATGCACCAAAGCCAGCGTTTGATTGTACGAGTTTTTGAATTAATGCTTTCATCATCTTGTCCTTAAAGTTGTTCGTTTAATATGAGGTCGCTTAACTGGTCTCCCTCAGCTGTTGGTAAACAGTCTAGGTGGCACTGCCAACAGAAAGAATCCGACAGTTTTGATGCATTAATTCGAATTTTTCGAACAAGATTTATTGAACTATTTCTCCAATCACATCAATAATAAAAAATTATTATTAATATAAATTATGATAATTTCATTTAATCAATCTAACATCTTATTATTCTCTCCATCGAAGCGAAACGCTGAAAACAAGACAATTTATCTAGACAGATTTTGGAGCAGAATATGAAAATGAATCACGTTGGAATCATGGTTGGCGATATGGACAAAGCGGTAGAGTTCTACACGAAAGCGCTAGGTCTTCGCGTTGTAATGAACAACACTAAAGTGATGGAAGAGCGTGAGTCAGCAATTGGCCGTATGTGTATTGCTGTGTTTGGTGAAGGTTTCAAAGGTTTCAACATTGCCCACCTAGTAACATCAGATGGTATTGGCGTTGAGCTATTCGAGATGGTTGACCGTGAAGAACGTCATAACGTTGACTTCTCTCGTCTAGGTATCTTCCACTTCTGTTTGCAACTACCAAAAGAGCAGTTTGAATCAGCAATCAAACGTGTTGAAGAGTTTGGCGGTAAAGTGCGTATGGATATTCACCGTTACCACCCAGAAGACGAACTAAAACAAGCACAAATGGTTTACCTAGAAGACCCGTTTGGTAACTTATTTGAGTTCTACTCACACTCTTACGAAGACACATACGCTTCTGACTACGAGTAATCCTCTTACTCAGAGGTAAACAAGTTTTCAATGCCCATTAGCGACTATTGCTAATGGGCATTTTCTTTCTTTGTCACTTTAACCCGCAACAACAGCGCAAATCTAAACGCGCCAGGTTACGAGTTATTGCGTCGCTTTCATCAGACCAAACAGATCTTTAGGATTGCTCATACGTGGCACTAACTCTATTGTTTCGCCAAAGCCGAGCTGAGTAGCAAGATCATAGATATAACGCAGTACTGAAAGATCTTCGAGGGCAAAGCCAACCGAATCAAAGATAGTGACTTGCTGTTCACTTTCCCGTCCAATGCTCTTACCCGCAATCACTTCCCATAGTGGGTAAACAGGGTGCAGATCTGGCAACTGTTGGATATCCCCTTCAACACGAGTTTGCGGCTCATGTTCTATAAAGATTTTGCCACCAAGCAATACATCAAGATGCAACTCGGTTTTACCCGGACAATCCCCGCCCACGCCATTGATGTGCATACCCGGCTCAACCATATCAGGCGTCAAGATAGTCGCATACGCCTTATCCGCGGTCACCGTTGTGACAATATCAGCACCGCGCACGCACGACTTTGCGCTGTCCGCTTTGATCACCTTTAGATCAGGGTAAGCCTCAAGATGCGCAGCTAGCTTATCCATCGCATCCGAATCGATATCGAAGATTCGCAGCTCTTTAATACCTAAAATGGCATGAAATGCGATGGCCTGAAACTCGCTTTGAGCACCGCAGCCAATCACCCCCATAGACTGGCTATCTTTTCGTGCCAACGCCTTAGCCGCCATCACAGAAGTGACCGCTGTACGCAGAGCGGTTGAAATAGTCAGCTCGGTCAGCAAGCGTGGATAACCAGTCGCCACCTCGGACAAAGCACCAAACGCCATTACCGTCGAGAGGCCTTGATTTGGGTTAGATGGATGGCCATTCACGTATTTGAAGCCATATAGATTATGGTCTGCGACTGGCATTAATTCGATAACCCCAACCTCGCTGTGCGCTGCGGTTCGAGCCGACTTATCAAACTCTGGCCAACGACAGAAATCTTGTTCCATATATCCAAGTAGATCAGCCATGAAAGTATCGGCACCTTGCGTATTCACTAGGCGGCCTAACGCTTGTACATCCAAAAATAGTGTCATCCAACAGCTCCTCAATCTCTTATTATTCCAATGCATACTGTGAATGGAGATAGTCTAGACGCGACTTAAGCCAACAAAAAGACAGAAAAGTGTACAAATATTTATCTAGAACTGGCATTTTGATAGCATCATTTATCAATATGTCAGTAAAAAACTATTCAGGAGAAAGCGTGAGCAACCTAGACGACAAGGATCGCGAGTTAATCGCTCTGCTAAGAAAAGATGCACGTATGCCAGTAGTTAATCTCGCCAAGCACCTGAAGGTATCACGCGCTACAGTACAAAACCGGATCAGCAAGCTGGAGAGGTTAGGCGTGATCCTCGGTTATACAGTCAAACTTAGCGAAGATACTGAGCAGAGTCAGGTAGAAGCAATCATTAGCATTTGTGTAGCGGCTAAGGATGAGAACAATGTACTTAAGAACCTGCAGAGTTTTCCTGAGGTATTAAGCGTGTATCACACGAATGGAAAATGGGACCTGATAGCCAATCTACGCAGCCCAAATCTTTCAATGTTGGGTGGCGTGCTAGGCCGAATACGCTCTATCGATGGCATTGAGCAGACCGAAGCTAACTTGCTAATCAACAAGATATTCTGATCGACAAACATCATAACCCCCGACTAATCAGGACAACTTAGCTATGAATGATTATGTATCAGTGAGCTTGCTAGATTAGCAAATCATGAATAATTACAGGTATGGGAAAGATGGTGACAATATGGCGCGCGGTAAGCAAAACCGCGCCGGTATAAAGGTGTGATTTCGGTACGAACTGAGGTAGTTTCGTTGGCTCAATGCATCGAACTGCGTAGTTTGTCACTTCGAGCAAAAACAAACATTAAGATAAAACAGAAGAGCAGTAAAGCTGATGAAATTTGTAAAGTAAGCAAGCTTTCAGATACAAGAGGTAACGCCAATGAAAAAATGCATAGTGCTACAATAAACAGTTCGAAAGCAGCGCCTATAAATGAATAATTATGACGAAAAAGTGCCCATCTATAACTCATTGATAACTCCATTATTGAGTTTAGTTAAAAAAAGCGAAGGAGCATGCTCCTTCACTTTTTTCGAGGTTGATAAATCAACCCCAAGCTGAGTACTCACTTTACAAAATAACATAGTAAATATAAATGTTTAGATTCAAAAAGATAGACATTGAACATGTTGATGCGTCAATTTAAAAGTGGCATTTTCTGTATTATTATGACATTGGTGAACATTCGTTCAAAAACAACCATACCCTTTGAGATTGATCGTTACCAATTTCCCTCTGAGCGATATTCGGTTTACAGAATAGCTCGGCAATTTACTGTGTTTTTACAGCCCACGATCGAGCAGAGCTTGCTTTTCCCATTCTTAAGAAAGCCATATATCCACACATCATTCCGCTTACCAACACCCAACTTCCCACATTAGATTTATTAATGCGTAGTTTAGCTATCTATTGTTATTAACTGTTCGAATGGATCAATGTTCAGATTGATAGGTCTTTGCCAAAAACAACTGAACAGTGATTAGCAAATATGGTAGCCCGTTTAAGTTAGATGCACCAAATGTTGTAATAGTGTTAACATGCATCACCAAAAAAACTACAAACCGCCCTCTATTCTTTGAGGGTTATAAATGAGGTGTAGCGTGAACTACTTATCAACGATGACTGTTCGGAACCGCCTAGCTTTTGGCTTTGGGGCCATACTAGCTCTAATGACTCTGTTGACCATTTTAGGGATCCAAAAGGTTAACTCCATCGACAAAACGCTTGCTGAGATTACTGACATAAACTCAGTTAAACAGCGGTATGCCATTAATTACCGCGGCAGTGTTCATGACAGAGCCATTGCCATTCGTGATGTTGCAATCGCAAGAAACGTACAAGAAGTCATGTCGTTCGAGAAAACGATTCGTGAACTTGAAAGTTTCTATACCGAATCTGAGCAAAATATGGAAAGAATGTTGGCCAGTGGTGCTCCATTCTCAAGCAAAGAGCGTGACATTCTTGCTCGAATAGATGAAATTCAAAAACACACTCTTCCTTTAGTTGAAGAAATCTTGACCGCAAAAAAAGACATGCAGCCAGTAACGGATGTCGTCCTTGATCAAGTCAGGCCGGCATTTATCACATGGCTAGATACCATCAATGAGTTTATTGATTACCAAGAAGCGGAGAACCAAAAACTCACACCTGAAGCGAGAATGGTTGCTGGCGGTTTCCAAAACCTCATGCTAATCCTTACTCTTATCTCTCTCATTGTTTCTGTCGTTATTGGAGTTCTTATTGAGCGCAGCTTCAGAAAATCACTGGGTGGTGAACCATTTGTTGCGCAATCGGCAATTAAGCAAATGGCGCAAGGGGATCTCACGAATGTCGCGTCCAACAATTATCACGGCAGTATTCTTGATTCGTTGTCTGATATGAACCAAAAGATAACCAGCATCGTCAAGAACATTATCGGGGCTTCAAATAGTCTTGCAGGTAAAATTGAGGATGTCTCCCAAGGCTCTTCTCAAGTACTAGAATCGGCGACTCACCAAGCGAGATTGACGCAAGAAACGGCTCAAAAGTTGGACGAACTGCGTCACAGTATCGATCAGGTATCCTCTATCGCGACTCATACAGAAGATAATTCAGAGATGACAGTGGAGTTTGCACTTAAAGGTCGTCAAGTAGTGAACGAGGCTGCACTAGAGATGGAGAAAATCTCCTCAACGGTTAACACAACAGTGGAACAAATTGAGCGCCTAGAAGACAGAACGAAACAAATTGGTAGTATCGTCAACGTAATCAGTGAAATCTCTGATCAGACCAACCTACTGGCGCTGAATGCCGCTATCGAAGCTGCCCGTGCTGGTGAATCTGGTAGAGGCTTTGCTGTTGTAGCCGATGAAGTGCGTAGTTTGGCTCAAAGAACCGGTGATGCTACCTCTCAGATCGCGACTATGATTAACGAAGTTCAAACCGAAACAGCTGCCTCAGTAGCCGCCATGAACACAACGCAGCCTCAGGTTGAAAATGGTAAAGCGCAGACTCAAAGTGCTTCAGAATTACTTCAAAATATCGAGCAGCAAGCCAATGACTCTCTCAAGAAAGTCAAAGAAGTCGCATTAGCAACGTCGAGTCAGGTAACGGTTGTTGGCGATATCTCACACGCAATGGGCGATATTTCACAAATGTCTAGTGAGTCAATTGAGCATATGCAGAGTAATGATAATGCGACCAATGCACTGAATGAATTAGCTTCTCAGCTCAAGCAAGAAGTCGCTTATTTCAAGGTGTGATGACAACAACTGTTTACTCAGAAGTCTCATCTAACGAATGATCGTTAGGAAGGTCAGTCAAAAAGGATTGGTAGGCATACCAATCCTTTTTTCTATATATAATCCACCTGTTCACTCGATAACATTACATCGTAAAGACAGGCGACATGCCGCTCTCTTGTCCATTTAGAAGTAGAGTTCCGATGACGATTAGTAACATTCCACCAAACAGCTGCAAGTAATGGCCGGCAACTTTCCATGTTTCGTTACCGTTTTTATTACCTGCCGATAGATAACGTTTTACTAAGTGTTTTCCAGTAAGCGTCATTATGGCGATCAGCGAAGTGGTCAACGCGGTGCCGACAGCCATCGCCAACGCACTCAATACGCCCATCCAATACATACCAACAACATTGGCAAACAGCAGTACCATAACCGCACCAGTACACGGTCTCACGCCGATAGTAACAATAATCCCGGTATATTCTCGTAAGGTTGAAGCTTTATTAATTGCCTCTGCGTCAGCGACATGCTGGTGGCCACATCCACAGTCTGCGTGATGCGTATGAGAAACTGGCTTTTGAATGCTTATCGAGTTTAAGGTTGGTGCTTGCATTGTCAGCGGTGACTGTCCACTCGTCGCCAGGTCAGTAATGGCTTTCACTTTGAGTTTAGGTTTACGCATAGTTTGATAGATATTACGCAGCGCTTTCCAACAGATCAAAGCACCAACAGCAGCAACCAAAGCAAAACTCAATAAAACAAACATATTTGCTTTATCATTCACTACGCGCATTGAAGCGTTGAAGCCCCAAATCAAAACACTAACCAGCAGAATAGCAACCAATGCCTGCAGTAATGCGGAAACGACAGTAAGCACCAAACTCGCTTTAGCCTTTGTGGGATGCGTTGCTAAGTATGTCGAAACAATCACTTTGCCGTGTCCAGGTCCCAGTGAATGAAGCATACCGTAGACAAAACTAAAACCAATTAAGTAACTCCCTGCAACCCATGGTGAAGACTTTGCTTCATAGAGCAAATCAGCAAGTTGGGCGTTTACTTCTCTTTGCCACTGAATACTCGATAAAACCAAAGACGGCCACATTGTCCAAAGTTGATATAGACCAACAATAACAAGCAGTGCTGCGCCGGCACCGATCAGGCAGTGGTTTATTTTGAATTGACTTTTCTGCATTGGATTAGCACCTATGATTGTTCATTTATAACCAACAACATCACTGAGAATCGGTGACTGTGGCACAGTTGAGTTTAATAGTTTGAGTAAAAAGCTGGCCTAACGTGTTATCAGGATCAGCATCAACCGATAGCGACATTGCGTAGCTCATCTGTTCTGGGGTTGGATTAGGTTCAACTAGATCCAGTGAGCACTGCCTTTCTAATTCAGGAGACAAGCTAACGTCGCTCTTAGAATCCCACGACATATCAACAAAGTAGCTCGGGTCAAAAATCAATAGTCGTAACGTATCTCTCGTCACCGCCTTAGGCTTAGACAGTGGTAGATCGAAAGTCATCACAAGTTTCGCTTTATCTCGCTTGAACTTAGCGTTCTCGGCGATGGCGTATTTTATTGGCGTTTCACCATCATAAAAGTAAGTGAAGTAGTGCTCATACATCATGTTATCTATGACTGATGACGCAAGTTTCTTAAAGGTCTCTTCTTCACTCTCTGCGGCTATGTCTTCACCATCGAGCATGTACATAGAGGTCATGGCGTCAAACGACCACTCCATCGACAGGCCGGTGATCATCCCACTCTCCCCTTCTATATGGGTTTTCATTTCAATCCAAGAGTGGGGATGAGCTTGTAAGCTAGGAGCCAAAAAGAGCAATGCTAGACAAGAGAAAGCCATTCTTTTAAGGCGAGCATTCAACAAATGATTGATAAAGCGAGGCACTATGTGCAGAAAGGAGTAGATAAATAACAGGTAAGATTTCATGGTTAACATTTACGGCTTTACATATTGTTATAATATAACAACCAAAGCCATGTTCACACCATTCATTCTCACGCGAAACGTAACGCGATATGACAAAGTTAACTTTATTCGGAAGACCAAAACTAAAAAAGCCACTGATTTATCTTAACGTTAGATAAATCAGTGGCTTTTCGAATCACTTAAACCAAATGTTAAAGTGTAGAGCTCGCTTTGAAACCAGCATCAATTACATTGAAGCTATCGTTTCTTACCCTGCTGTACTAATTTCTCATGCCAAGCAGTACTTCCGTCTCGCTTGCTCACTTCATATTCGGCACAGAATTGAGAGATGGTCATATTGTTATCTCCCGTCGCTAACTTAAGCGCCAATTGAACTTGTTGAAGCTTACTTTGCAATCGTAAAATTTGTCCTGCGTTTGGACTTTTTTCTTTCGCATATTTCAGCGCTGCGTGTTTACGTTCCGCCGCACCTGCTCTTCGGTCTGCTTCGCCTAACAGAAACTTTAGCTGACCGATCGTTTTACCTTTCTTAAAAGCAGGTTCAAGCAGCTCAGCGCATTCGTCGAAACTCGGGTTCTCAACATATGGGTCGATTTTGTGAGCTTGTTGGCGCATCCACTCTAGCGCTAATTCTTCGTCTGACATCGTGAAACCTTGGCGAACAAAAGAGGCATATAGTATCGCTCATTAAGGTTGGGCTGCAACATCGGATTATAGCCCAAGCAACCCTCCTTAAGTCGCTTGATAGACGATGATGTCCCCGGGTTGGCACTCTAAGACTTCACATATCTTCTCTAACGTACTAAATCGTATCGCTTTCGCCTTACCATTTTTTAGAATCGATAGATTCTGTTCGCTGACGCCAACCTGTTCAGACAGCTCCTTCAAACGCATTTTGCGTTTCGCCATCATTACATCAAGGTTAATAACTATGTTCATGCTTCGCGCCTTAGATGGTGTGTCTTTGCTCATCAGCAATTTTTTGAGCTTCATTCATAACGTATGAAATAACCAATACAATCATTCCACAAAACAGTGTAACAACATCTAAGCCTGTAAAGCTAATAGATAAAATTCGTTGTCCTGGAGGATTGTTGAAACTCAGAACCACAGAAATGAGACCACCATAAACAAGCCCCCCAAATGCCCAGTAAAAGAAACTCAACCCTAACTTGCGATAATACTTCACCGTCTCAACAGTAAACACTTCACTCGCTTCATAACTCTTAAATAGCTTGGTTAAGATCAGAAGCGCGTAGAAGATAACACCACAAGGAAGAAGACTCACAACTAGCGCCCACATTCTTGTCTCGATGGAAAGCGGTTGAGATGTGTAGCTCGATATATCGTGACTGAACTGAATAATGCCAGTCGTCGTTAAGAAATCCCAAGGTGTTTGGACAAATGCCCAAAAGTAGACCACTGACAGTGGAAGCAACAACATTAAAGCCTGCAAAACCACTCTAATGTTACGGCTGTATCTCTGAATTTCTTTCATATGAACTCTCCAACATATTGGTATGTAGACTTGATTATAATCAGAGATGACGAATAAACAACAAAAATTTATCGTTTATCATTAAATATAGAACCCAAAACGATAAAAAACGAGCTAAGAACAGGGCGTTGGCGAATACACTTCAACCAAAACAAGTGGGTGACTTTATGGCTTAATCCCTCTCTCAATTGATTATTGGAGCTATTTTTCAACGATTTGTTGATAGTGTTTCTTTATTGGGCTTATTTATCTACGAAATGAGAAGTAATAAGTTCGTTCCATAAGAAATCAGAATAGGAAATGGAACGATGACACTGAACCAATTACAACAAGCACGCGACGTGCAACGCCCAACCCGAGATGCAATGTTAAAGAGATCACCTGAAGTCCACGCATTCTGGAACAACAATAGAGCACTCTTTGAGAACGCATGGCGTGAATGGGAAATGAGTCAGGACTTAGCGCCATTAACGGAATTACTTATCGATCATAAATTGCGTGATGCGATCAATAATTCATGGGCTGACCCAGCGAAAGAAAACTTAGTTAAAGAGTTGATAAGCGAAGTAGCGCCTGGCGTCTTCAAGTTTCAATTCTTTGATATTGATGGAATCAAAGAACTTCGCAACTACTTTTCATCTGCTTCGAGTGCAGACATCCCACTAAGACCACCTTACGGCATTGCGTTGAATCGAGGTGGTGCAATGTTGGACGCACGTTCGGAAGGTTATCTAGCCGCACCAAGCTTTCAGACGTTCTATCGTGAAATGCTGGATAAGTACATGAGACCGATCGCCCGGCTTCTGTTCCCTGAAATAGTCGGTTACGATGCACAAACATTCGGTTTTTCAATTCGATATGAACCAAACACGGATACTTCTTTGAGAATGCATACTGATGCGTCTTCGGTAACGATGAACATCAACATGAACCTTCCTGAAGAAACCTTCTCAGGTTCTGAAGTCAGCTTTTATGATCCAACAACCGGAGGGTTAGTTGACCAAACCTTTGAACCGGGCGTAGCGTTGATCCATAGAGGTCATGTACCCCATGCAACTCACCCAATCACCCAAGGTGAACGTTCAAACATCGTGTTGTGGCTGTATGGAAATCGTGGGCAAATTCCGATGCAGGATGCTAACTATACATCTATCGATGCCACCCAGCGTTGGACCACTCCTACTGACAAACTAGACGCATTTGCTCCTTTTTAACCGAACATCAGAGAGTTAGCGAATTGCAGTGGTTTCACTTTTTAGACGTTGGACGGCCTATATTGCAAAAACCCGTGCCCAACTGACCGAAAGGAAATATAGAGAATAAAAGCCACTGTATTCGCTTCTCGTGACAACTTTTGACCCTGTATCCTTGCCTGACTCTCCAGTTTGTGGCTCAATGGCGGCAAATATTTCATAACTCGTTACACAACGCGACGCATGAACACTTTACATCTGCTGCCATGCAATCGACACTTCTAATGAAGTAACTAGCATCGATATAACAGAGTCAATAAAGCATTATGAACAACACGACCGAAAAAAAGTCGAATCCCCTATTCGAGATCCTTTTTAACGTATTTATCCCATCTTTTATCTTGATGAAGTTTAGCGGTGAAGAACACCTAGGCACTGCCATGGCGCTGGTTGTTGCTTTGCTGTTTCCTGTCATTTACGGTGGCATGGATCTTATCCGTAACAAGAAGTTCAATTTCATCGCAGCTCTTGGTTTCATCAGCGTTTTATTAACGGGTGGCATTGGTCTACTGGAGCTAGACACTCGTTGGTTAGCACTTAAAGAAGCCTTGATTCCGGGGCTTATCGGCTTAGCGGTATTGGGCTCAACCTTTACTCGCTACCCATTGATGCAAAAAATGCTGCTTAACGACAGCGTGCTTAACTTGCCGCTCATCAATGAACGTCTTGAAGCCAACGGCAAAAAAGAAGCCTTTGATCGCTGCTTGATGTCTTCAAACTACCTATTCGCAAGTACGTTCGCTTTCTCTTCAGCAATGAACTACTTCTTAGCGACGTGGATTGTGACTAGCCCTGCAGGCACAGCAGCGTTTAACGAAGAGCTAGGCAAACTCACTCTTTACAGCTACCCAGCAATTGCAATCCCAAGCATGCTGATGATGTTTGGTATTTTTTACTACATCTGGCGTCAAGTGCGCGCAATGACTCACTTGGAAACCGAGCAAATCTTTCACACTAAGTAACGGTTTCGGCTAAACAATACAACGCCTCAAACGGAACAATTCGTTTGAGGCGTTTTTTTATCCAAATCAAGCACCCTAACTCACCTGCCGACCATCCTTCCTAAAAGAGATCAATAGGATTTTTCTATCAAAGAAATAGAAATAAGTGATCTGCTTTTTTTCAGCTTTGATGCCATTCTTAAAACACAACGATATAGACCATAGTTTACAAATGGTTATCTCAGCGCACCAACAGATTTAGCTCATCGCTAAGTGGAATTGGAGAGCGTTTAACTGTGTCACAATCAGGAGATAGATATGCACGGTGAGCAAAATGGTAATGGGGGCAAGTGCCCTGTAATGCACGGCGGGAATACAACCCTTGGTGGTAAAGCAACGAAAAACGTCGATTGGTGGCCTAACCAATTGAACCTAAAAATCCTCCACCAAAACGATACTAAGTCGAACCCGCTTGATGAAGACTTCAATTACGCTGAAGCGTTCAAAGCGCTGAATCTCAAAGCTGTTAAAGCCGACCTTGAAGCTCTGATGACAGACTCTCAAGATTGGTGGCCTGCAGACTATGGCCACTACGGCCCATTCATGATCCGCATGGCCTGGCACGCAGCGGGCACATATCGAACTTCAGATGGACGCGGGGGCGGTAACACGGGTAACCAACGCTTTGCACCACTCAACAGTTGGCCAGATAACGGCAACCTAGACAAAGCGCGTCGTCTTCTTTGGCCTATCAAGAAAAAATACGGCAACAGCCTTTCATGGGCAGACTTGTTTATCCTAGCGGGTAACGTGGCAATCGAATCAATGGGTCTACCAACCTTCGGTTTCTCTGGCGGTCGTCAGGACATTTGGGAACCAGAAGAAGATATCTATTGGGGTGCAGAAAGCGAATGGCTGGGTGACGAGCGTTATTCTGGTGACCGTGAGCTTGAAAAGCCACTGGCAGCCGTACAGATGGGTCTAATCTACGTAAACCCAGAAGGTCCGAATGGTGAGCCTACTATCCTCGCATCAGGCAAAGACATTCGCGATACTTTCGCTCGTATGGGTATGAATGATGAAGAGACCGTTGCTCTAGTCGCTGGTGGCCATACCTTTGGTAAAACGCACGGTGCTGGCCCTGAATCAGCTATGGGTCCAGAGCCAGAAGCGGCACCACTTGAAGAGATGGGCTTTGGCTGGAAAAACAGCTTCGGCAGCGGTAAAGGCGACGACACAACCACCAGCGGCATTGAGGGCGCTTGGACACCAAACCCAATTCAGTGGGATAACGGCTACTTCGACATGCTATTTGGTTACGACTGGGATCTAGTGAAAAGCCCAACAGGTGCGTGGCAATGGGAGCCGATTGGCGTAACTGAAGATCACATGGCACCGAAAGCCCACGACGCTTCTGTGAAAGTGAAAACCATCATGACCACAGCAGATATGGCGATGCGCATGGACCCAATCTACGGTCCGATTTCAAAACGATTCCACAAGAATCCTGAAGAGTTTGCTGACGCCTTTGCTCGCGCTTGGTTTAAGCTAACTCACCGTGATATGGGTCCGAAGAGCCGTTACTTGGGTGAAGAGTCTCCAGCAGAGGATTTGATCTGGCAAGACCCATTACCAGCAGCAAGCTTTGGTGCACTATCAGACAGCGACATCGCGGAGCTGAAACAAGCGATTCTAGCAACTGACCTAACGGTATCTGAACTGGTTTACACAGCGTGGTCTAGTGCATCGACATACCGAGGTTCAGACTACCGCGGTGGTGCAAATGGTGCTCGTATCCGTTTGGCTCCTCAAAAAGATTGGAAAGCAAACCAACCAGAACAGTTGGACAAGGTACTGACCAAACTAGAATCCGTTCGTTCTGCATTCAACACTAATGACCGTGGTGTTTCAATTGCTGACCTGATCATTCTGGCAGGTAACACTGCGATTGAAAAAGCAGCTAAAGATGGTGGTTTTAATGTCGATGTGCCATTCTCAGCAGGCCGTGTTGATGCGACAGATGAGCACACAGACGCTGAATCTTTTGCAGTTTTAGAGCCAGAAGCGGATGGTTTCCGTAACTTCTCTAAAAAGCTGTTTACCGTGCCAGCAGAAGAGATGCTGCTTGATAAGGCACAACTACTTGGTCTTTCAGCGCCAGAGATAACGGTACTTATCGGTGGTCTGCGTGTACTAGGCGCGAACCACAACAATACGCCTCATGGCGTGTTGACCGATAAGGTTGGCGTTTTAAGCAATGATTTCTTCGTAAATCTTGTTGATATGGCGACTGAATGGAAACCTGTTTGTCCAAACAACAGCGCTTACTTAGGTACAGACAGAGCGACGGGTGAGAAGAAATGGACAGCAACTCGTGTTGACCTAGTCTTTGGTTCTAATTCTCAACTGAGAGCACTCGCTGAACTTTATGCGTGTGATGATGCGAAAGAGAAGTTTGTAAAAGACTTTATCGCGGCATGGACGAAAGTCATGAACGCAGACCGTTTTGACCTGAACTAAGGTTTAGGCTCAGAAAAAACAAAGGGTAGCATTTCGCTACCCTTTTCTTTTAGTTCATCAGAACCCGCGTATAACACGAGTCAACAAGGAAGTTCACTACTCGGCTGACATCTCCGGTGAGTCAAATACAGTTATCTCCGGCAAATCGCCTTCAAATTTCTCTATATTGACCAACGCGCTGTGAGCGGCAGTACTTTGTGACAGCTTCGATGTACGTTTATCGTGAGTGAGAACATTCGGGTTACCGTGTTTATCAAGGCTACCTTTCTCACTTGGATTCATCGGGTCATACCATGAACCAGTGCACAGATAGATGGTTCTTTCTCGAATGTCTTCAGTAACAACCGCACCAGCTAGACACGCTCCTCGATCATTAAAGACCTTAACGATATCGCCGTCCTCAATTCCTCGATCCTTCGCATCTACCGGATTGATCATCACTGGCTCACGCCCTTTAATCTTAGCGTTTCGGCTGTAACTACCGGAGTCGAGTTGGCTATGCAGCTTTGTTTTCGGCTGCCCTGAAATCATATGCAGCGGGAAGGTTTCCGCTTGTTTTGATTTCAACCATTCTGTCGGAGGTAGCCAGGTAAACTGCCCCGGGCAATCATCATATCCAAACGAGGCAATTCGTTCGCTATAAAGCTCGATCTTACCACTTGGTGTTGTCAATGGATGCAAATCTGGATCTTGTCTAAATTCTGCAAGCAATACAGTGTCTGGGTTAGGATCCGCAAACTCGATGACGTCCCCATTTAAAAACGTATCAAAATCTGGAAGCTCAACACCTAAATTTTTCGACTCAGGGATCAGCTTTTGCCACATGCTCTCAAGCCACTCACGTGAGGTCTTGTTTTGAGTGAAGTCCTCTTCAATTTCCAAACGCTTTGCGATCTCTGTGAAAATATCGAATTCATCACGAGCTTCGCCAACAGGCTCAACGACTCTCGGCATCGGGATCAAGCTGTTGTCACGAGAGCCAGCACCGATATCCTCTCGCTCTAACGTTGTCGTTACTGGTAACACAATATCGGCAAACCTTGCCGTTGAAGTCCAGTTGATCTCATTAACGATGATGGTTTCAGGTTGCTGGAATGCCTCAATTAAGCGGTTAATGTCTTGATGATGGTGGAATGGGTTGCCACCGGCCCACCAAACCATACGAATATCCGGATAAGTCAAGTTCATACCGTTGTATTGGTACTCATCCCCCGGATTGAGCAACATATCGGAAACACACGCCACCGGAATAAAAGCATCAACGTCGTTTTTGCGTTGTGGGAATGCTGGCCAGCGAATAGGACGATGCATCAGCCCAATCCCACCGTCAGAGCCATACGCAATCGCGTAGCCACCGCCGGGTAAACCAATTTGACCAAGCATAGAAGCTAGAGTGATCGTCCCCCACAGCGTCTGCTCACCATGCTCCGTTCTCTGAACCCCTGCCGCGGTACAGATAAAGGTGCGTGACTTTGCCATCTGGCGAGCGAGTTGTTTAATGCGTTCAGCTGGGATTTCCGATAACGCGCTCGCCCACTCTGCTGTTTTAGCGACACCGTCTTTCTTACCAAGCAGGTACGCCTTAACTTCATCAAACCCAACGGTATATTTGTCGAGGAATGCGCTGTCATGAAGGTCTTCAACAAGCAAGGTATGCGCAAGTCCAAGCATGATCGCTGAATCAGAGCCCGGTACTGCTGCCAGCCATTCTGCTTCAATTTCTGCCGGAGAGTCTGAACGACACGGATTGATGTCGATGAACTCCACACCTGCTTTGCGACATGCCAGCAGTTCGTCTTTCAATCGGTGACGTGTACAACCGCCAGGAGAAACTTGAGCGCTTTTAAGTGGTACACCACCAAACATAACGACCAACTCACCCTCTTTGGCGATCGTCGACCAGCGAGTTGCAGTAGATGTCAGCTTGTCAAAATCACCAACTATATGTGGCAACAGGATAAGTGCCGTGTTGTAGCTGTAGTTACCTTGGCTACTTACAAAGCCACCGGCGCAGGTTAAAAATCGCTTAAGCTGGCTTTGAGCATGATGAAAACGCCCCGCACTACCCCAACCATAAGAACCGCCAAATATCGCTTCGTTGCCGTGCTCATTACGAGTGGATTTAACCGCTTTGCTGATCAGGTCGAAGGCTGTTTCCCAAGACACTTCAACAAAAGGTTCTTGACCTCGTGTGTTATTTTTATGTTGTGGGCCATTCTCAAGATAGCTTTTACGAACAGCCGGCTTCTTTATTCTGGCTGAGCCATATAGAGAGCTGTGCATGTTGTCATTAATAGGAGAAGGATCCGTATCAAGTGGATGTGCACTGACGCGAACTAATTTGCCGTCCTTGACCTCTGCGATCCCTGCCCCCCAGTGACTGGAGGTTGTGTACTTTTTCGTCATACTGTTACTTAGTTAAGTGATAAGAACATCGCTTCACCGCTGTGCTGGCGAGCAACGCTTGTCATAGGTGCCAAACGATAGGCTTTGGCTGAAGTTTACCCTTGTGGAACACGATTGTTCCAGACCTGATTCAGGATATTTAAGAATACGTTATTACCAATAGCCCTTATTCGTGAGTAGGGATCGAATAAAAGCAAGATACATTGCGGGTCGTAGGGCTCACCTAGTGAAGATGTTGATGGGTCTCTTAATATGAAACTGTCAGGCGATAAACTTGTGTATCGTTACAGTGAGCCTGAATGTAGTATTGATTGTGAGTTAGAGGTGATGGTTCAAGGAGACAAACTACTCGTAAATGATTCAAACAATCACTGTTCAGAGTACGTTTTCTATTGCGGGGTTCATGCAAGCTTAGACGGCTTAGAGTTAACCAAGCAAAGCGAGGGTTGCCAGAACGACAAATGACAAGTCATTTACACGTAGGGCGTAAATGACTTGTTGTTACCTCATGCCTAGTTTAAAACAGGTTCTGCGTCGACAGCCTCTTTTTCGTTTTCAGCTTTTTTTGGTGACACTTCTAACTGATGCATGCGTTGAATTTCTTGAGCTGTGAATTGCCCATAGTCTTCATTCATATATTTAAAGGTCTTCATCAACATAAAGCTCACCAGAACAAGTAAGGGTGCTGCAAATATCAATATCGCAGATTGCATAGAGCCTACTGGTGCTTTCACGATGATGAATACAGCTGGAATCGCGATAATAACCAGACACCAGAAGATCTTCAGCATTCTTGCTGGGTTCTTGTCTTTATCAAGCACGTGTTGAGTTTGACACGCAACGGTAAACACAGAGCCATCCAACGTGGTAACCAACAATAGGAAGGTGGAAACAATAAATACAACCAGAATCAATGATGAGAAAGGCAGTGTGTTTAGTGCTTCTACAATCGATTGGCTGGCTTGGCCATCAGAAACCATTTGGCTAATGTTCACCTGTTTGTCTAGCTGAGTTTTCATCATGAACGAACCCACGATAGAAAATAGGATTGTAGTGCCGACAGTACCGCCCCCCACCATACAAGCGATTACTTCACGCAGTGTGCGTCCCTTCGATACTTTTGTGATGAAAATACACATCAAAGGAATGAAGATCATCCAGTAAGCCCAGAAGTAAGCGGTCCAGTTTTGAGGGAACTTGTCTTGAGTAATTGCATCCGTATAAAGGCTCATATGGATGAAATTAGACGCCCACAGACTGATCGAAGTGCTGGTATTCTCCAAGATAAACAGAGTCGGACCAAAAATAAGGATGTAAATAACCAAAGCAATTAGGAAATAAGTTCCAGAGCTTGAGATGTTTTTCATCCCTTTCTCTATACCGACAAAAGAGCTGACAATAAGCAAAGCAGCAACAATGCCGAGCATTCCAAGTTTAAGCATCAGGGTGTCTTGCAACCCAGTTAATTGCGCCACTGCCGCAGACACGATTGGCACGCCCAAAGCAAGTACGATAATCAGGCCAAAGACTAAAGCAATAGGGTAAGTAATATCGATGATACGACCAACAACCTTACCTACCGCTTGGTTTTGAATCATGCCTTTTATGATATCGCTTATTTTTAGCGATGGATTTTTGCGAACATAGTAAGAGTACATGATAGGCACAGCGCTGATAGCATAAAGCGCCCAAGCCGTAATACCCCAGTGGTGTAAAGAGTATGTGACTGCCCATTCATGCGCTGTCACCGATCCCGCTTCAATGGCAAATGGTGGTGTTTTAATGTAGTACGACCACTCCAAGAACGCCCAATAAACAGTACCTGAGCCTACACCGGCCAAAGCCATCATAGTAATGTAAGCAAAATTGGAGTATTCCGGTTTTTCATTACCCATTCGAATGTTGCCGTATTTGCTCACCATTAAGTAAACCGAGACAACGACCATGGCAAAACCGAACCATAAGATAGGGGTACCGAGGTTGTAAGCAATCATGGTAAATATATCACCAGCGATGCTAATAGCGCGCTCAGTATCTGTTAGGAAGAAGACTGATAGCCCACTTATAATGATCAAAGAGATTAAGACCGTAGTTCGGTCAAAGTTGCTAGAGTTGTAAGTTTCCATAGAGGACTCCTTGTTATTCTCCCCACACCTCTGAGAGGAGAACAACTGTTTCACGTCAATTTTGTTTTAATTATTCGAATACATAGGTAGCGATCGATGCTTCTTTTACAGCGTCCCAATCCATCTCAACGCCTAAACCATTACCCTCTGGTGCGTGAACAAAACCGTCTCGGTCTGTTCGGATTTGAGTTTTAGAAGCAAGCTCGAAGCTTTCGTATGGATAAAACTGTTCGAAGAACTTACAGTTATTGTGTGCAAGGGCGACATGTAGGTTGGCCGCTTGCGTAATGGTGTAACCCATACTCTGTATTTCTAAGTTTTTAGAGTGGCCTTCAGCGATTGCGAAACACTTATTAAGCGGAGTAATGCCGCCACAAACTGTTGCGTCTTGACGAACATCTGACCAAAAACCATTGCCTAACGCATAAGTCACTTCTTGAAGCGTCAGTAGACAATTACCATGGCTTGATATTTCTAGGTCTGTTTTATCGACTAAACGTTGATAGGTTTTGTAGTCATAGTCAGAAACCGGCGCTTCTAACCACTCCCAATCGTAACTTTCCATCAGCTTAGCCATCTTCATTGCTTCTGCTGGTGTATAGAAAGTGGCCGTATCGAGCATGAATCGAATACCAGTCTTGCCGTATCGCTCTTGAATCGCGTTTACCAGTTTTACGTCTTTTTCATATACGCAGTAGCAATGAAGTTTTATTGCGGTAAATCCATGCTCAATACAGTCATCAACATATGGGAAGTATTCTTCAACCGTGTCGAACATAGGAGTAGATGCATAAGACTTCATTTTGTGGCGTGCACCACCTAGCAGCATATATAGTGGCATGCCCGCTTTCTTACCTTTGATGTCCCATGCAGCAATATCGATGGGTGACTTGGCTGGCAAACCACCCCAAGAACAACGCGCGCCTAACCATGTGTTAAGTTCATCTGTCATTAATGGATTTTTTCCGATTAGCCCAGGCACAATGGTACGCATGGCTTCAATAATGCAACGGTCAAAATCGTTCTCTGTATAGCTGATAGTCGCACCAACACCTTCGGTTCCATCGTTACAAATAATACGCACGATGTTGTTGGTGTAGAGTAGCGGCTCTTGGTTGTCGGCCCAAGGGATCGGTGGAGCATCGCGATCGGCTACAGCGTAGAGCTCAACTCGTTTGATCACAGTATCTTTCATTGGGTTTTCTCCTTATAAAGCGCTGCCATTTTCAATCATGACTGCGCGGATTTCCTCGCCCGTAAGGTCGCGGATTCGTCTGTTCTCGTTAATTGCTTTTACAGCTGCGATTCCTGCTGCGTGCCCATACTCAAAACATTGCGCCGTTACTCGTGCCGATGCGAGAGCCTCATGTTCAGCACTCAAGCAGCGTCCCGCGGCGATAATGTTTTCACCAACGATCGGGACCAACGTGTTGTAAGGTACGACGTAGTAGTCATTGATCAACCAATGCAGTTTTGGTTTGTCGCCTGAGTGCAGTTCAATTGGCCAAGGTGTGCGACAGATACCATCTTTGCGCTTGTTGCAATTGATAACATCATCATTAGTTAGCGTCTCGACACCAACGATGGAGCGTGTTTGTCGGATGCCGACCTCAACACCAGTATCGACAACGTAGGCATTTTCACAGCCGGGAACAAAGTGGTTTAGGAAGCGGGCATAATCACGAACTTGACGACGACCAAAAACTTCAGCTTCTGTAAAGTCTTTAGGGTCAATCACATTCAACATGCGGCCGTCTTGTCCGGCGAGGCGCGTTGCGTTGACCATAAGTTCGCCTGGTCGAGTGGTTGGAAAAATCCAAATTTTATGACGTGGTAAGGTGTATTCACCGCTCTTGTTAGCAGCGAGAATGTTTTCGGTCACTTTTGGCGGGCATATCGTATCATCGCCGTAGTAGTCCAAATATTTCTCCATATCGACATCAGCAATACGAAAGAACATCGTCGGGTTTTGGATACGACCTTGATCACCGAAGTAGTAGTCCATACCTGCGCGAGCAATTACCGCAGCATCACCGGATGCATCAACGATCATGTTGCTAAGGATGATACTTTGACCAGCATTGGATTCGATGACTACACCTTTGAACGCATCTTTTTCCATGATCACACCCGTGACTGATGTATGGAAAAGAGTCGTAACACCAGCATCTTCAAGTAGATCGTCGGCGACTTCACGCCATATCAAAGGGTCATGGGTAACAGTAAATGTCTTTCCATATTTTTGAGGTTCGGTCACTCCATTGCGTTTCTTCAGCTCTTGACGGAACCGCTCCGTGAATCCGAATACTACTTGTTCAGGTTGAGCATTCTCTTCGTCTGAAGCCATGAACATGCCGCAAATAGTACCCGACAAACCGGCCACTGCTGCTCCACCACAAAAGCCGTATTTTTCAACTAACCAGGTGTCTTTCCCCATAGAGCCAGCTGTTTCAGCAGCAGCTACACCGGCAGCACCACCACCGATCACTAGTACATCAACTTCAGCCAAAATTGGCAGATCCGGTACTTGTTCAAAACGACGAACAATTTTCCAATCTTTCATACTTACCTCACTAATAGATAACTGATGTTCATCTGATATATCAGTTGTGTGTTTGAAATATATTCCCTTTTTTTTTGTGGTACAATAGCGAAACTGGTTATCGTGAGATCGCTCACTAAAAAATTGATCAAAGGAATAGCGCGTAGAATGTCCATAAACAACGCAAATAAGACTGATGTGGCTTATAACCAATTGGAAAGAATGATTATTTTCCGAGAGCTGGAACCTGGAAGTATGGTGAGTGAAAAGCAGCTTGCTGAAGGAATGGATCTTGGTCGGACGCCAGTAAGAGAAGCTCTTCAACGTCTATCATACGAACGCATGGTAGAGATCCATGCTCGCAGAGGGATCCAAATCCCACCTATTTCGGTCGAAAGCCAGCTCAAGATCCTTGAGGTTCGCCGTGATATTGAAGCTTTGTGTGTGAAATATGCGTCTGCCAGAGCGAGTGTCGAAGAGAAACAGCAAATGTTGATGCTTGCAGACAAGCTTGAGGAGTGTGCGAAAAACCAAGACGACCTAAAATATGCGACGCTACTAAAAGAAATCCACATTTTATTGGTCAAAGCGGCAGCAAATGAGTATCTGCAGTTAGCAATGGCTCCTCTTCAAGGCTTATCACGCCGCTTTTGGTTTGCCTACAAAAATCAAAATTCTGATCTTGTAGATGCCTCGTCTCACCATGCTGCTGTATTGAGAGCAGTAAGCCATACTGATGCAGAAGAAGCCGTCGCTGCATCACACCGCTTGAACGATTACCTAACAGACATGGCGTATAGAAGTATTACGGCAAGAAAATAACGCCCTAAAAACACCAAAACGGTACAAATTTTACTGAGGGCTCTTTCTAAACCTTAGAGAAAGATTCACAGAGCTACCGTCACATTTCGCCCGACATGTAGTAGTGTCAGCTGTTGGGCGTTTATGGACCGCCTGTAGGAGCAAATATTTTATCGCGGTGAGATTCCGAGGTTAGTAATCTTCATACCCTTGAAATCAACATCCCAGGTCTCTTATTGCTTAAATGTTCATATAGCGATCAAACCATTCAACCATCTGCTCTGGGTGGTCACCACAGTAGTTGTAGCCGAAAACAGCTCGGCCAAACCCACCCTTTAGTCGATTGACTTCCCAACACTTAAAAACACACCTGATCTTAACTGCGAAATGAAACGTAACTAGCTGCCTAAAAAGGAAAGAAAATTCTATGGCCACCGTTTATGTAAGCATCGGTAGTAACATCAACCGAGAACATCACGTTACAGCGTCTCTTAAAGCACTAGAGGATCGGTTCGCCCCTCTACGGGTTTCTAGGTTTTACGATTGTGTACCTGTTGGCTTTGAAGGCGACAATTTCCTAAACCTAGTCGTCGGCTTTGAATGCGCTCTTCCAGTTGCTGAACTATCAAGCATTCTACGTCAAATCGAATTGGAGAACGGTCGCCAGCGTGAGACCAAAGCGTATGCGCCGCGAAAAATGGATATCGACATCCTTCTTTACGACGACTTAGTAGGCACCATTGACGGAGTAGAACTGCCTAGAGGTGAAATCACCGAATACGCCTTTGTGCTTCGACCGCTTGTCGATATCGCCGCTCAAAAACGCCACCCTACTCTCGACGTTTCCTATCAGCAGCTCTGGGACAACTTCGACCAATTGAGTCAGAAAACCGAACCCATCCGTTTTGAGTTCAATTTCACATAGCGCCTGTAAACATTTTGATAAGAACGCTGACTACTGAATCGCCTGAGTTTTATTGATCTTTTTTCAAAACAAGCACGTAACTGACTTCACTTTCTAAGGATTGGACACTGTTATGAATCACAACGCCATTATCACCATTACAAATCTCCGACTAAGAACCTATATTGGCTTCAACGAAGAAGAGAAAACCAAGCAGCAAGACATCGTTATCAACGCGGAAATTCACTATCCAGCAAACAATTTGTGTCTCTCTGATGATGTGGACAATGCACTCAACTACAAAAACATTTGTAAAAAGATCATTCAGCACGTCGAATCTGGACGATTCCTGCTTCTAGAAAAATTGACTAGCGATGTGCTCGGAATCTGTATCGATCATTCATGGGTTCGATACGCTCAAGTGAGAATTGATAAACCTCACGCACTTCGTTTTGCGGATTCCGTTTCGCTCACCCTGAGCTATGAAGCAGCCCAAGACAACAACTCATAAGGAGCGAGGCAATGTTAAGCACAGAAGCAGAAAAAGTAAGAGAAGCTTTGCTCGCCAAAGGGCTTGAAACGCCAATGACGCCGAGCGAAATGAACAGCGATCAGAAGTACAATCGCATCAAGGGTCTGTTAACGGAAGTGGTAAGCACACTGGGGTTGAACCTAACCGATGACAGTCTCGCTGAGACGCCACATCGTATTGCAAAGATGTACGTACACGAGATATTTTCAGGACTCGACTACAATAACTTCCCAAAAATCAGTATGATAGACAACAAAATGTCCGTCGATGAAATGGTTAAGGTGTCCGACATCGACTTAACTTCGACGTGCGAACATCACTTCATCACCATCGACGGCATGGCGCAAGTTGCCTATATTCCTGAATCTAAAATACTGGGGTTATCGAAAATCAATCGTATTGTTCGCTTCTTTGCTCAGCGCCCGCAGGTGCAAGAGCGTCTGACGCAACAAATCTTAGTCGCAATACAAGCATTGGTTGAAACAGAGAACGTTGCAGTAACCATCAAAGCCACTCACTACTGTGTGAAATCGAGAGGCGTTATGGATGCCAACTCTGAAACCACGACAACTGCGTTGGGTGGTATCTTCAAAACTAACCCTCAAACCAGAGCTGAGTTTTTACGATGAGTGAGACAATTCTAATAACCGGCGTGGGCAAGCGACTAGGGTTCGCGTTGGCTCAGCAACTCTTGTCGGATGGATACAAAGTGATCGGCACTTACCGAAGCGACTATCCTCAACTGAAACAGTTGCGCGACTGTGGAGCTGACTTACAACAGGTAGATTTTTATCAGCAAAGCAGCGTAGAGGGTTTTCTTCATTACGTTGCTCAAGAGTACAGAACACTTCGAGCGGTCATACATAATGCTTCTGATTGGAAGCCAGAAAACAAACAGAACCCGAGTGAAAACGCCTTTCAAATCATGAACCAGATGATGACGGTACATGCGAGCGTGCCCTATCTTGTCAACTTAACGCTCAAAGACCAATTGATGGCAGGTTACGAAACCTCAGACATCATCCATATCAGTGATTATGTCGCGGAGAAAGGCAGCAAAAAGCATATCGCGTACGCCGCAAGTAAAGCCGCGCTCAACAACCTGACACTTTCGTTTTCTACCATGCTTGCTCCCAAGGTAAAAGTAAACACCGTCTCTCCGGCTATGATTAAGTTCAATGATCATGATGACGATGCTTACAAAGCCAAAGCTCTACAAAAAGCTTTGATCCCTGCAGAGGCCGGTTTTGAAGAAATTGTGGATGGCATCAAGTATGTTTTGGCTAGTCACTACATGACAGGAAGAACCCTGCACCTTGATGGCGGCAGACACCTAAAGTAACAGGTTGGCCTTCTTCCAGACTAACTCTCCCTCTAGAACATCGAACTCTCTAGTGGAAGAGCCCATATACCGCACTCTACTTGTTCAACTCGCGCTCACCACTCTGGTTAAACCAAACCCATAACGTGACAAACTTCACATTTATGCCAATTCATCTCCTGAATTGCGCGCGCTGTATTAAACGCGACTCATATTAAACTTCGCTTGAACCCACCTACCTCTTTGGGGTTTGAGCGTTCAAACAAAAAATTCAAACAAATGTTTAAATTCATAAATTTTTGGAGCGATTTTCCACTCATTTAACGGGATGACTTTCGCTTTGATCTTGATCAATATGTTAACTGTTGCGCAACATTTCGAACAATAATTTGCATTAGAAGTGAATACTCACTTCCCCCATTTGCTTAGTACAAGGAATGAAACTATGTCTACTCAGGAAACCTTTAAAGCCTTCACTTCACAGCTAGAGTCTGTAACTAACCCGTTCTACAACTTCAATCAGCTAGTGACTAAAAACATCGAGACACTGACCAAGATTCAACTTGATAGCCTACAAGCATACAGTGCGCTTGGTAATGAATCTTTGCAAAGCCTCGCATCATTAAAGCAACCGCAAGACATCCCTGCTTACGGCTCAAA
This sequence comes from Vibrio fortis, assembly GCF_000695685.1. Classification (GTDB taxonomy): domain Bacteria; phylum Pseudomonadota; class Gammaproteobacteria; order Enterobacterales; family Vibrionaceae; genus Vibrio; species Vibrio fortis_A. The sequence continues at coordinate 124,512 of NZ_JFFR01000013.1, forward strand.
ACAAATGGAAGTCGCGAGCAAAATCTCACAGCAGCTAATGGAAGATAGCCAAAAGCTGACCCAACTTGGTCAAGATTTTAAATCTGCCGCTGATGAGCTGACGGCTTCTGCGGTTAAAACCGCGAAAAGTGCTTAATTTATTGTTTGTCGGTTGATGGCGAAGCTCAACGGTAAGCATCGCCATCTCTCAGCATCACTTCTTACAAGGATGTCAGAATGGAAAATAAATCGCCCTTTGAAGGTATGATGGATCTTATGTCCCAATATGGGCAAGCATGGATGGACAACCTAGGTCAGCCAACACAATCCACATTGATGAAAACCCAATCAGAAGACTTTACAAAGTGGGCAAACTCAATGGTGCAGAACCCAACCAATATGGTTGAGCAGCAGATGAATTGGTGGACACAACAAGTCAATCTACTCAACGATTGTATTCTTGGCAATCAAGAACAAACCAAAGAGACCGATCGCCGCTTCCGTGACCCTTCTTGGAACGACACACCGCTTTATCGCTACATCAAAGAGAGCTACAAACTCGCCTGTGACAACATTCAGCAATCAGTAGAAAACAGTGAGGGTTTGGATGACGAGACCAAAACGCGCCTCTCATTTTTCACTCGCCAGTACCTCAATGCCATGTCGCCAAGCAACTTTGTTGCGACCAACCCCGAGATACTCAAGCTGACCATGGACTGTAAAGGTGAAAACCTTATCCAAGGAATGAAGCAATTTCGTCAAGACTTGGAGCAAAGTGCCGACATCCTCAACATTCGCATGACGGATAAGAACCAGTTCACCTTAGGTGAGAACATTGCTTCGACTCCGGGGAAGATCGTGTTCCAAAATGAGATGTTTGAGCTGATTCAATACAAACCCACCACAAAGCAAGTCTATAAACGCCCGACACTGATCGTACCACCCTTCGTCAACAAGTATTACATCATGGACGTTAACCCTGAGACCTCTTACGTGAAATGGTTGGTCAGCCAAGGTCACACGGTATTTATGATCTCTTGGGTAAACCCGAATGCACAAATGCGAGATGTCGACTTCGGCAACTACGTTACGCAAGGCGTGTTACCCGCGCTTGATGCAATTGAAAGTGTTACCGGCGAGCGCGAAGTCAATGGCATTGGCTACTGCATTGGTGGCACAACCTTAGTCGCAGCTATGGCTTATCTTTCAGGTAAACGCCGCAAGCAACGTATTAAGTCGGTCACTCTACTCACCACCATTCTCGACTTCACTAAACCCGGTGAACTAGGTGTGTTCATCAATGATCCAATCATCAGCAGCATTGAAGCACAAAACAACCAACGCGGTTATATGGACGGTCGCCAAATGGCGGTGTCATTCAGTCTGCTCCGTGAAAACAGCCTGTATTGGAACTACTACATCTCTAACTACTTGAAAGGCGAAAGCCCTATGGCGTTTGACCTACTCTACTGGAACTGTGACAACACCAACGTGACTGCTGCGACCCATAACCAGCTACTACGTCAGTGCTACCTTGAGAATCGACTCGCCAAAGGTGAACTGGTGATTGATGGCGTGACTATCGATTTGGGTAAAGTTAAGTCACCAGCCTACTTCCTATCTGCCATTGATGATCATATCGCCCTGTGGGATGGCAATTTTGAAGGCACTAAACTATTGGGTGGAGACAACAAATTTGTCCTTACCGAGAGCGGGCACATTGCTGGGCCAATGAATCACGCCGACTCAAATAAATATGGTTTCTGGACCAACGACAACAACGACCAAGCTCCTTCTCAATGGCTTGCAAGTGCCGACAAACATCAAGGCTCATGGTGGGCGCATTGGCAAGCTTGGGTTGATGAGCGTAACTTCTCTGAAATGATTGAAGCTCGTGAACTTGATGGAGAACTCGACGCGCCAGGTGAATACGTGAAACAACGCATTCAAGATGTCATCGCACAAGAAGCAGAAATGGAAAAGGAGTCCGCATAATGAAGCCAGAAATCGGCCAAACTGCCACCATAGAAAAGACCCTAGATAAACAAACCGTCGAAGCGTTTGCGAGTGTCTCAGAGGACTACAACCCAATCCATTTAGATGAAGATTTCGCTAAAACCACGCAATTTGAGCGCCCAATCGTACATGGCATGCTGGCATCTAGCCTTATCTCTGGCCTATTGGCCTCAAAAGTACCCGGAGCTGGCAGCATCTATTTAGGACAATCCTTGAAGTTTGTTCGCCCTATCTTTGTAGGCGAAACCGTCACAGCCAAAGTGGAAGTGACTAGCGTACGCGACGACAAACCCATCGCAGTGATATCGACTCAAGTGTTGAACGCGAACGGTGAAGTCGCAGTCGACGGTGAAGCAACGGTGATGTATTCCGTTTAGCTATTCAAACGCAAAGTTAAGCTCTACATTCTTCGTACGCCAAGTATCGGACCAAGTCACCTTCCTAGAAAAGGGGATATTGATAACGAAAAGCGTCCCCGAAAAATTCTTTACCAACCAAAATCAACACGTGTAAGGCAGTTTTTATAGCTAGAAGTGTAGTCAACGGCGAAACCAAAACACTCTTAATATCCTTATTAATCAGGGCACTTCCTAAGTTGAAAGTGCCCCTCCTTCCCCTATAAAAAGTGTTTAGAGGAAAGTAGTAAACGAGTTAATAATTAAAGCGTTAGCGATATCAATGAAGAACCCACACACTAAAGGAACGATGATAAATGCTTTATGTGCTGCGCCATATTGCTGTGTCACAGCGGTCATGTTGACGATGGCTGTCGCTGTCGAGCCGAGTGTGATGCCACCAAAGCCTGAGCCTATCACCGCTGCTTCGTAGTCTTTCCCCATAAAACGAAATACCACCCATATCGTAAAGATGATCGATAGTGCCACTTGGAAGAACATTACAGTTGCGAGGAACATTATCGTACTTTGTAGCTGCCAAAGTTGAAGTCCCATCAACGCCATCGTTAAGAACATACCCAAACAAATATCCGAGATAAGTGCATGACCAAGTTGGGCGTTTTTGTTTTTTTCTTTGCGTAGCAGCAGAGACTTACCATTTCCAATCAAAATACCAGCGACGAGACAGGCGACAAACATAGGCAGTTGCAAGCCAATTGCTTCAAACCCTAGGTTAATGAAGTATCCAACGATTAGGCTCACGTTGAGCATTAACCAAGCATACAAGTAACCAAAGTGATCAAGTTTAGTTTTTTCGTTGTGACAAACACCAATATCTAAGTTGTGATCTGTATTTGGAGTCAGTTTGTGTCTTTTGATCAGGTAGTTAGCGATAGGTCCGCCAACTAAACACGCGGAAATTAGGCCGAGAGTATTGGCTGCAAGACCAACCTCTGACGCACCCTCTAGTCCCATATCGGCAAAGGTTGGAGACCATGCCATTGTCGTGCCCACACCACCGATCAGTGAAATTGAGCCTGCCATCAAACCAAGTAAAGGTTCTAACCCCAGCAATGAAGCGATACTAACCCCGATGATGTTTTGCAAAACAATATAGATAACGGCAAGTAAAGTGAGAACAAATAATGGCTTACCGCCAGATATCAGCGTTTTAAAACTTGCGTTGAGACCAATCCCTGCAAAAAAGTAGAGCAGCAAGGTGTCTCTTATCGCCAAATCAAACTCGATTGTTAGATCAAATATTGAATAAACGATGGCGACGATAAGTGCACAAATAAACCCACCAATGACGGGTTCTGGAATACTGTATTTTTGCAAAACTTTAAAACGCACCGTGGCAAACTTGCCGATAAACAGCAAAACGATAGCGAGGGTAAAAGAAAGAAACCCATCAATTTCTATAACTTGCATAATTCAATAACCTAATTCGTAAAGTGTTATGTGTTGGTTGCTATGCCATGTGTCGAGTCAGGGTGAAAAAGAACACTAGATAACTCGAAAATATAATCAGAGCAGGAATGTAGCCTTTCATCTTTCTCTCCTGTTCAAAGTGTTGAACCTAGTTTGCTTGAACGGGTGTTGGATCGACACGAATAGGAGATATTCAATTTTGGTGAGCTCTAGTCATCACCGTTCCAAATCTGAATATCTCTAACCCATAGTCATGTCTAAGGCCTTTCTTTTAATGTTTACCTATTCCCAATTTCTTTCGTGAATAAGGAGTGGTACATGCGATACATCAAGAAACTCATTTCTACATTGGCATCAATGAACTACTACAGTGGCGGTAACGATCTCTTAGATGACCACTCGACTTCCACTTATCTCCAGTTTGTTTCAGAGGAATCTTTAACGAGTCCTCGACAGAACAATGCTCCTTGTGAATGCCAAGTTCCGGCTTGTTTAAGTGGTGAAATGCAAAAGGTAGAAGTTGCTAATGCAAAAATGAATAACTCTTATCCGTCGAGTTAATTTCTCGACTCGTTACACTGCTCAGCAAAAGGAAAACAAATAGGGATGAATAGCGTGGATGACACACGTGACTAATCAATTAATTCATTTGGAGATGGTTGTGAAAAACTCGAATACTTTTAAAGCTCAGAAATTACGCCCAGTAGCAATGGCGATGACCATGGCATTTTCTGTGCTGCTCACTGGTTGTAAATCGGAAGCTGAAGTTGAGGTGTCAAAGCCTGTTGTTCGTCCCGTGTTTGTTGAGGTGGTGTCGAATGTTCAAGTCGCTGACTTATCATTTAGCGGCACGATTTCTTCTGCAAGCCGCGCTGATTTGTCGTTTCGAACTAGCGGACGTGTGGTAGATATGCTGGTTAAGGAAGGCGATCAAGTGGAAGAAGGCCAACTGATTGCGAAACTAGACTCGGCTGATGCAGAGATTGCACTTACCTCTGCACAAGTCGAACTAAACAATGCCCGCTCTGAGTACCAGCGAGCGAAGACGCTGTTTGAACAACGCCAGTCAATTTCTAAAAGCCAGTTTGAAGAGCTTACGCTGCGCTTTAACTTAGCGCAAAATCAGCATGCAGAAGCATTGCGCCGCCTTGATGATACTAATCTTAGAGCCCCTTTTTCTGGCGTTGTGAGTCGTACTCTTATTGATAACCATGTGTTGGTACAGAGCAATGAAGTGGTCGCTTCATTGCATGACTTGTCTCAACTTGATGTCACTATTCACGTACCTGAGAGTGTCATGACACGTAATACTGAAGCGACGCAAATCTTTGCTCAGTCGCCTATTGCGCCGTATGAAAAGTTGTCACTGACACTAAAAAAGTATGAAACAGAGCCAGACCCTGTAACAGGCACTTATGCCGTTACGTTTGCTGTAGATTCGAAAGAAGGCAGTCGCTTGCTACCAGGAATGAACGTTCAAGTTTACTCCAGTGGGCAGAAGGGCGAGACAACAGCGATCCAAGTGCCACTTTCGGCAGTGGTTCCAGACAATATGGGTAATCAATATGTCTGGGTGGTAGACGGACAAAATACCTTGAGTAAGAGAACGGTTTTCACCGGCTCCTTGAATGGTGAGCGTGTTCAAGTTTCTAACTTGCAGTTAGGAGAGAAAGTCGTGGTTTCCGGCACTCAAAAACTTCAAGAGGGCATCGCTGTACGTCCTCAAGTCGCGGAGGCTTACTAAGATGAATATCGCGAAATACACCATAGCAAAACGCACAAGTGTGTGGGTGATGGTTGCTCTAATGCTTATTGGAGGATACATCAGCTACTTGAAGTTGGGTCGCTTTGAAGATCCTGAGTTTGTTATTCGCCAATCGGTTATTGTGACGCCATATCCGGGTGCTACGGCTCAAGAAGTTGCTGATGAAGTGACGGATGTGATCGAGGGGGCTGCGCAATCTTTGCAAGAGGTAAAAGAAATCACCTCTGTATCGAAGCAGGGAATGTCGGAGGTCACAGTTGAAATTAAACGTGAATTTTCCAATACCGAAGCTGAGCTGCAGCAGGTGTGGGATAAGTTGAGAAGAAAGGTAAGTGATGCTCAACGTTCTTTGCCTCCTGGCGCTGCGCCATCTATTGTGAATGACGACTTTGCCGATGTATATGCTCAGTTTTATGCCGTGACTGGTGATGGCTTTACCGATAAGCAGTTGCAAGATTATGTGGACACGCTGCGCAGAGAGTTGGTGTTGGTGCCTGGCGTTTCTAAGACAGCAACGCTTGCAGAGAAGCAAGAAACGATTTTTGTCGAAATCTCAAGTGACCGCTTGGCTCAGTTTGGCGTGTCAGCTCAACAAGTCTACCAAGTATTAGAAAAGCAAAATGTCGTGACCGTTGCTGGTGCGTTAAATACAGATGGTATGCGTATTTCAGTCATTCCAAGCGCAAGCATCAGCTCATTTGAACAGTTGAAGTCATTACAAATTGGTTTGGGGGACAGTAATACGGTGATGCGTTTGCAGGATATTGCAAATGTGACACGTGGTTACGAAGAGCCTTCATCCGTTTTAATGCGCTATAACGGAGAGCGAGCAATTGGCTTGGGCATCTCAAACGTTGCAGGTGGAAATGTCGTTGAGATGGGTGATGCTGTTAAAGCACGCATTGCGGAATTAGAGGCACAGCGACCACATGGTATTGAACTTCATGAAATCTCTATTCAATCTGACTCTGTTCGCGACTCTGTAGCTGACTTCATTAACAACTTAATCGCGGCAGTGGTCATTGTATTCATCGTTCTACTGCTTTTCATGGGAGTGAGAACGGGCATCGTCATTGGTTTTGTTCTGACGCTAACGGTAGCGGGTACGTTGATCATTATGCTGATCGACGACATTGCAATGCAGCGCATCTCACTTGGTGCGCTTATCATTGCGCTCGGTATGTTGGTTGATAATGCCATTGTAGTAACTGACGGTGTAATAACTCGATTACAGAAGAATCCAAACGCTGATAAAAAATCAGTCATCAACGACATCGTTAATGAGACAAAAATGCCTTTGCTCGGCGGTACTATCGTTGGTATCTGTGCATTTAGCGCCATTGGTTTGTCTCCATCGAACATGGGTGAATACGCAGGCTCTCTATTTTGGGTCATCTTGTATTCGATGTTCCTAAGTTGGGTGTTAGCAATCACTGTAACGCCGTTACTTTGTCATGATTTTTTGAAGGTAAATGAACATAAGCAAGACAAAGCGCCGAGCAAAGTCAGCCTTTGGTACAAATCAACATTAGAGTGGGTGTTAAACAACCAAAAGAAAGGGTTAGCGATTGTTGTTTTGGTGTTTCTAGCAGGTGTGAAGATGTTCAGCTACGTTCCGCCTGGCTTTATGCCAGAATCCCAACGAGAGCAGTTTGTGATTGATGTCTTTCTTCCTCAAGGCACAGATATTCTGACGACAGAAAGTGTCATGTTAGACATTGAGCGTGATGTCAAAGCAAAAGAGGGTGTAACGAATACGACGACGTTCATTGGTTCTGGTGGCTTACGCTTTATGCTGACTTACTCACCAGAAGCTCAGAACACAAGCTACGCACAAATGCTGGTGGATGTGGATGATTTTAAAGTGATTGAACCGCTTATCGAAGAGCTTCAAGTTGAGCTTAATGAGCGATATGAGCAGGCGTCGGTTAATGTGTGGAAGTTTATGTTGGGACCTGGCGGTGGCAAGAAGATTGAAGCTGCGTTTAGCGGTCCAGACAGCAATGTGTTAAGACAACTCGCAGAGCAAGCAAAGCAATTGATGGCAGAGACTCCGGAACTGGTTGCTATTCAAGATGATTGGCGCCAGCAAGTGCCAGTTGTGAAGCCTGTCTACGCTTCAGATCGTGCTCAGCAGTTTGGCCTGACAACGCAAGAATTGAATCAAGCATTGGAGCAGTCGTTAATTGGTTCTCGAGTGGGTGTCTACCGTGAAGGGAATGATTTAGTTCCGATTGTTGTCAGAGCACCAGAAAGCGAGCGTACGCATGAGCGAAGTATCGAGAATACACAAGTATTTAGCCCGACTGCAGGTCAGTACTTACAGCTCGCACAGTTTGTCGACCGTGTTGATTTGGAGTGGCAGGACTCAATGTTACGCCGTATCGATCGCGTACCAACAATTATGGCTCAAGCTGACCCTCGCTCAGGAGTATTAACTTCAGAAGCGCTAGATGCGGTCAAAGAGAAGATTGAAAACATGCCTCTACCTGTCGGTTACCAACTCGAGTGGTTTGGTGAATATAAGGACGCAAAAGAGGCGGATGAAGGCTTAATGATATCTGCTCCTTATGGCTTTGCAGCAATGGTGTTGGCAGTTGTATTCATGTTCAATGGTATTCGTCAGGCATTGGTTATCTGGTGTACAGTTCCGCTAGCAGTACTTGGTGTCGCTATTGGTTTGGTCGTCTTCCAAACGCCATTTGAATTTATGGCGACGCTAGGCTTCTTGAGCTTGGTCGGAATGATGGTGAAAAATGCAATCGTCTTAGTTGATCAAGCCGAGAATGAAGTCAACAACGGCAAAGCTGCGTACGACGCTATTATCGATGCCGCAATGAGCAGAGCGCGACCTGTTATTCTTGGTGCAACAACGACCATTCTTGGTGTAGCTCCATTGCTGGTAGACCCGTTTTTCAAGAGTATGGCAGTGACCATTATGTTCGGTCTTCTATTCGCAACGGTTCTGACGTTGGTGGTGATACCTCTGAACTACGCGTTGTTCTTCCGAGTAAAACCGAAAGCTACTTTAGCTCAATAACTCATCTAAATTTCACCTTAAGCCCATCATCGATGGGCTTATTTGTGTTTGCTCGTATGGCTAACGAAAGCCCGCTATTTCATCAAATATGAATAACTGTAAAACGTGTCGATTGATGCGTCACTTCAATAGAATCTTTGTGTCAAGGATATTTGAGGTCAATGTTTCAAGGCATTGGTAATCATCTAAGGAGGGTGAGTAATTAAAGAGTGCCTCTTGCACTCTAGCAAAATGAAAAGAGTGAAAGATGAAGCATAAATTTGTATTACCTCTACTTTTTACGGTTCCGTTATCGATAGCGAGTGAACTTGAGTATTCTGCCATTGAGAAAGAAGAAAGCTGGGGAGTTGGGATTGGTGTCAGAAGCGCCTCTATGCCTTTTAAAACGGACGGAAACACCGTTAACGACGTGATGCCATTGCTATTCTACAAAGGTGACAACTTCTATCTCGATGGCGCGTCTGGTGGTTACCACCTGTATCAAAGTCGTGATTTTAGTGTTGGACTGGCTGCTCAAATGCGCTTTTTTGATATTCCACGGTACGCGCAGAACGAGATTCAAGGATCGCAGATTGATTTTGGGGCGAAAGCCATATGGCATTATTCTCCGAAAGTTGACGTTAGTCTGGAGGTACTCAGCGACAATGATGGTCGTATGTACTCGAACCTGACAGGCGATTACCAACTAGAGGGGAAAGGGTGGGAAGCTTCTCTTTACGCTTCATTGAGAGCGAAATCATCTCGGTTTAATAATACTTATTATGGTCTGAAAATCGATGATATTGGCTCCGGTGTCGATAGCAAGGTTGGCGTCAAAGGTCGTACCCAGATCTATCAAAACCTTTATGCGGTTGGTCATTTTGGTGCCACCTTTTTTGACCACGATACTTACTCTAGCCAGACAATAGATTCACATACCCAATGGGAAGGCTACTTGGGGTTGGCGATGTTTGGTAGCTCAATAGGTTCTCCACAAGCAAAACTGCCCGATGGGGCATATCTTCGTTTAGCCAGTGGACTAGCGACACAATCAGGTCCAACTGAGATATTCATGTTTGACAACGAGACAGACCCAGATAGAAACACCATGATGTCGGTCTTCTATGGGCACCCTTTGGCAGGTTCAGTGTTTGGCCTCCCACTCGATTTTTATTTAACACCAGGCTACGTTTACCATCATAGCTCTGATACTCAGAGCTCCTTTGATGAATATGTATTGGCTATAAAGGCTTACTACACATTTGATTGGGCGGTTAGAACTCGATTAGGTTTTGCTGAAGGCATTTCCTACAGCACCAAAATTAGTCACATTGAGAACAAAAACTTAAATGATAAAGGCTATGAGCCAAGTAAGTTGATGAACTATTTAGACTTCAGTGCGGATGTGAATATGGGAGATTTGTTAAACAACAACTCTCTAAGCAATTTGTGGTTGGGTTATAGCTTGCATCATCGTTCTGGCATCTTTACCAGCACGTCTGCTTTTGGAAGAATCAAAGGGGGAAGTGACTACAACTCGCTCTACTTACAGTGGCATTTCTAAGTCTGTTTATTGTTTAAAACCGCCAATTAGGCGGTTTTTTTCTACCTGTTTCTAGCCCGCTTTCGTAAACTTGGCTGATAAAAGTTCGATAAACAACTAAGCTAACAGTACTTTATGATATGTTGTAAACAAGAGCGACATAGACAATGGATAGAAAAGCGTCATGGATAAGAACCTTGAAGGTCTAGATTTGAACTTACTGCGGCTGTTAAAAGTGGTGGTAGAAACTCGGAATACCTCTGTTGCTGCAGAAAAGTTAGGTATATCTCAAACCAGCGTAAGCCGCGGAATGGCAAAGCTCAGAGAAACATTTGGCGATCAACTTTTTATTAGGAAGGCACATGGTGTAGAGCCTTCTGAGCTGGCAGAGAAGCTGGCAGAAGCAGCAGAGCATATGCTGATACCGTTTACTCAAGTACTTGAAGCTTATCAAGAGTTCAACCCTGAAGAGTACGAAGGAAGCGTTGTTATTGCTGTGGAATTAACGTTGCTTGATGTCTTCGGCAGAGGGCTGTTTCAATCTCTCTCCAAAGCACTGCCTAAAGCTAAGTTTAAAATCACCTATTGGCAGCAGAACTCGCTGCAAGAGCTCTTGGACCGAGAGGTCGACTACATGCTGCATTACACCCTGTTCCAACTTCCACAAGATATCTATGTTCATCATCTGTCAGACATTGTTGTTAATCTGGTTGCCAGAAAAGATCATCCAATACTCAGCAGAACGTCAGACTGGGATGAAGTGAAAACTATTCCTCGCGTCAAATACGCATCGGACTCAACCATTGCGAAACACGATATGTACGATGAGTTGATTCTTGCTCAGGGAGTTGAGCCCAATATTGCTTTGATCAGCCACAGCGTTCCTGTAATGGTAGATAAACTTGTACACTCAGATGCAATGGCATTTAGTAGCAGTTACCTGCTTATGCACGATAATCGGCTTACGTGTTACCCATTGCCCAAAATGCCTGATCGGATTAAAACGGTGAGTGTTTCTGGAGGGTATTTACAATCGAAAAGAGGCTACCCGCTTAATCAACATATACATCAAGCGGTACAGAGCTTTTTTAATTCTATTATTCAGCCTAGTAACCAATAATCAATTTGTTTTTAGTTGGACGATAAAAAGCCTCTATCGTATTATCAATAGAGGCTATTTTTAATCATAATAAGGTTTAAAACTTGTAGCTAAGACCTACTGATGCCAAGTACTCTTCATTCTTATAAAAATCAATATTTGAATCGTTATAATTAACGCCTGCGAAAGAAACTAAATTCCAATTGTTGAGTCCAGCAATATCTGCATATTCGTACGCGGCAAAGAATTTATGTCTATTATCTGAACGCGATTTTCCATAAAGTGAGTTACTTCCATCATAGTCTCGATAAGCATAACTACTCGTAAGAGCTATAGTGTGTGCATTGTGAGTTAGGAAGTAAGTCATTTCTATTTCATATTGGTCAAAAGTTTCTGCTTTACCATCGGCATTATTGTGCAAATAGCCGAAACTTGTACTTAAACCCATGCTTGGCGTAAAGTGAGTCAAGTAGCTGCCTTTCACGTAGTACATATCACTGTCACGCAGTAGTTCAGATCGCTGAATGTGTTCTTGGTCAACCTCTGTCGTGGCATAAGCCATGTCTGCAGAGAACCCTGAGCCTGCAATATTGCTCAACTTTACTCGATATGCATGCCCATCAACATCAGTTTCGCTACGACGTCCCTCTAAATATGGATCTTTCCATACCTCACCAGACAATACAGTTGGCAGGTAGGCAACATCAATTTGAGTTCCGTTTTTCATGTCATACTGATAGCCAAGCTCAAAAGCAAGATCACCCACCGCTAAGTCATCACGAGATGTACCCAAGTAAACACGTTGGTTTCGTTCTGAGCCAAGATCATAAGCTAAGGTACCTAGCGGCATCGCCACAAAATCATCATTGTGTGAGCCTTTTTTTGTGCGATCTTTTAGCAAGGCATCACTTTCAGTACTAAGATTCGAGTTCGTCGACACATAACCAGAAGCGAAAATGATTTCACCACTAAATCGTGAAGAATCAAGCGCGAATGCACTACTTGCAAATGAAGATAAGATTGCGATTGATAGAATGCTTTTTTTGTTCATGTTTGTATCTCTCTTTAAATATACTCATTCCCTATATTTCCTTTCATCCGTTTGACGAGAGAGATAATAAACTTATTTTTTACTATTTATATGGATAACAGTTATTCAAATCTGCTCGTGAAAATCCAAACTTGAATATCTCTTATTCATATTAACTACGAACATGGAGGTATAGATTTAATACATAGAATAAAATATAGGAAAACCCATGAAATCAAATCTAGCTTTAATAGAAGAACATTACCAAACAACGATTTACCTTAACGACAGACCATATCGAGTACTGGATATGGGAGAAGGTGAATGCAGTATTATCATTGTAAGTTGCGAAGAAGATTACCTGAAGGCGATGATTCGACTCTCGCCAATTCAAAGAGTCATTATTGTTGATATATCTGGACTATTGAACTGTGAGCATCAAGATACGGGAATGTTAGAGAAAGCACTAGCGAATGACCTTCATTTATTGTTTGATGTCTTTTGGTTAGAAGAGGTTAAGGTTCACTCAGAGGTAAGTAACCTCAATATGAATGCTATATATGAGGTGGTAAGAATCAGAAATCACTCTCGAACATTGCTTAATTTCGAACAACGACCTGACTATAAGCATTCGAATAAATTTAAGTGAATACGATGTATACTATTCATAGACAAACTCTTCTTACCAAGTAGTATTCATAAAAAGTAAAGCAAGACTTGTACTCGCTTTACTTTTAACATGTTTGTCCTCATGTATATCTGATTTATGTGCTTATCACTGCCAAAACCATTCCGCCTGAGTAGCTCTATGCTATTGATTTTTATTATCATATTTTTAATAAAACACCACTATTTGCAAATATACATTTCTAGTAAGATTGCGGTAACAAGGAGCTAGATAGAAGAGTCCTGTATTTACGTATAGAAGTTTTCTGTTTAAGTGCTTTCGGATTATGCCTAAAGGGAAGACTATGGAAAGTATCATCAAACAAGCAATCGAATTACGCAAAGAATCGAAGTACCAAGAATCGAGAGCCCTACTTAGAACACTATTAAACGATGAAGCTTTTGGTGCTAAGGCTCACTTGCAAATTGCTTGGTCATACGACAATGAGGGCAAAGAGCAAGAAGCGATCAAGCATTATCTATCTTCTCTTTCAGGTTCACTATCGTCGGTAGAAAGGTTTGATGCGTTGTTTGGGCTAGCGAGTACTTATCGAAGTCTAGGAATGTACTCGGAGGCACTAACCTACTTCGAGCAAACGCTAAGCGAATATCCCAATTCAATTGAAGTTCAACCTTTTTATGCAATGTGTCTTTACAACTTAGGGCGCCATAAAGAAGCAACTTCATTACTGCTTGAACTTTTAGTCTCAACCACAAACAGTGATGCCATTAAAGAGTATCAGCGTGCCATTTCTTTATACGCTCAGGATTTAGATAGAACGTGGTGAATCGAAACCCAGCCATGCTAACTCAAGTACTAGCCCTAGCTTGAAGTAATGCTCATGGCGCACAGAATGGAATTCGCGCCAAGTATCAGACCAATTCGTCTTCTTAGAAAAGGGAATATTGATAGAAAAAACGCCCCCGAAAAATTCTTTACTAACCCAGACTCAACGTGTGTAAGGCAGTTTTTGAAGCTAGACGCTTAATAAACGACTAAACCAGAATACTTATCGGATAGTTCTTAGCCGGAGCACTTTCTGCGTTGAAAGTGCCCCATTACAAGCTACATAATTTTCGTATGATGCTTTGCAGATAGGTATTTGGCCTATTTATTCTAATCTAAATAATGTCTACAGAACTGTCACTCACGGGTAGAGTGACATCAACAGATTAGAGCACGCTTTAATAGACTAGGTGCCATAATCTAGCATTCCGGTTACAGTATTATTTGCTATTAATGAGTAGAGGTCACCGCTTGAGTATCTCTTGTAACATCTCTTTTAACTCGTTTGAGTCTTTAGCCTCTTTGACACATTCTAAAGTAGCTTTGTATCCAATTTTTGACTTAACTCGAACAACGAGCGGCACTAAAGCGAACTCATTACGAGATTCGGTCTCTGAGTTAACCTCAATTCCTAAAATACACTTTTCAGTCAGTACTGAGATTCCCTTATCTAAGTGATCTATTGCATCAAGTAGATTGGTAGTCAGTAGCATTCCCCACGGGTTATAGTCTAACTCTCCATGAACATGTGCTTGTTTAGATGAGTAACAATGCCCTTGTGCTTGCATAGCGGACTGAATCGCAAACTCGGGAATCGTAGGGTTTACTTTTCCCGGCATAGCGCTTGAACCAGCCTGCACAGCTGGAAGCGTAATTTCCGATAAGCCGCCCTCTGGACCAGAAGACATCAGGCGCAGGTCTTTCGCCATTTTAATGATAAAACCAGCTAAATTTTCAACTTGGCTTACACAACGGACTTGAGCATCAAACGATTGGCTAGATTGAAACAAATTGTCGTTCTTACGTAGCTCTATGCCAGTAACTTCTGAAAGCACTGAGATACAACGCTCAGCATAAGCCGTTGAGCAGTCACCATTTCGACCAATAATATTTCCGCTTAAATTCACAGCCTGAAGGTCATGTCTACACTCTTTAAGATGCATTTGATACATGCGTAGTGATGCTAAGTAACCACTCCAGAACTGTTTAAACTTTATTGTCACCGCATCCTGCATACAGGTTCTAGCGAGTTTAGAACTGTCGCCATGATTTACCATTAAATACTCAAGCGCATATATCAATCGCTCGATAGTAGTCATTAAGCAATCAAGGGCTTCAATAGTAGCTAAGTGACTTGCGGTTTGTAAGCAGTCGCTCGTTGAATGATTCATATTAATAGCATCATTCGGATGAGCAGGTGAATACGAGCCGTACGATTGGGCATAGTAGCTATGATTGACAATGTTAGCGACGATTTCGTTGACATTCATATTAACTGAAATGCCACCGCCACCATGAAAGGCGTGAACGGGGAATAGCTCCTTTTGGTAGTTTTCTAGTATGGACTGACAGGTGTTTTCAACGTTCAATGAAAGCACTGGATCCATTTCTCCTATTTCCCTGTTTACACGAGCAGAAGCTAATTTGACGCGTAAAACAGCAGTGACAAGTAAAGCGTAGTCACCAAGTGTTTTTTGACTATCTACAGGATACAGATTTAGAGCTCGTTGTGTTTGAGCACCATAAGGGAGAAACGCTGGAATTTTCACTTCACCAATATTATCGACTTCGATTCTGTATTGCATATTTTTCCTTAATTGGGCAGATAGGACCGCCCAACATATTTGACTAGCTTTCGCCGTAGTAGACCCAAATACTCTTAGTCTTTGTGTAAGAAGATAGCGAATGAATGGCCATTTCTTTACCCCAGCCACTTTGTTTAAAGCCTCCAAATGGGCTGGCAAGTCCATAGCAGCCATATTTGTTTACAAACACCATACCAGCATCAATCTGATCAACCATTCGATGTGCGCGAGTCACATTAGATGTGTATATACCTGCTGCAAGCCCATATTCCGTGTTGTTAGCTATTCTAACGGCGTCTTCTTCAGTTCTGAATTTGATACAGGAAAGCACTGGCCCAAAGATCTCCTCGCGAGCTATACGTGCATCTTCAGGTACTTCTGAGAAAATTGTTGGTCGCACAAAGTAGCCGTTGTCATTCCCATTTGATGTATCTCGCGTACCACCAGCCACCAGTTTTGCTTCGGTTTTACCTATCTCAATGTAAGACATGATTTTATTGAACTGCGCTTCATTACATTGAGGTCCTTGTTCACTTTGAGGATCTAACGGATCACCACACTTAACAGCTTCTGCTTTAGCTATCAGTTTCTCAAGAACATAGTCATAAATCCCTTCTTGAATTAAGAAGCGTGTTGGTTCGGAGCACTTTTCACCTTTATGAGAGAACATAACAGTAAAGGCGCGATCAATAGCAGCATCCAGGTTTTCAGTATCCTCAAAGAAAATACAAGGAGACTTACCGCCAAGCTCGAGCGTGACTGATTTCATGTTTGATTGGCCGCTATTCTCAATAATTTTGCGTCCAATTGGTGTACTGCCCGTAAAGGAAACTTTTTGCACATTATTGCTGACTGTTAGTTGATTTGAAGCCGCTCCATCAGCAATTACTAAGTTTAAAACACCGTCTGGAATATCAACGTTTTCAACAATTTTTTCTATCAAATATAAGGAGGTCAAAGGTGTAAACTCGGACGGTTTTAGAATAACCGTATTCCCCATAGCTAAAGCCGGAGCGATTTTCAACGCGGCCTGATAAAGAGGAAAATTCCAAGGGGCGATAAGAGCACACACACCAACCGGTTCTTTATTCGTGAAGTTAAGGTATTCAGGATCGACAGGTGACGTTTCGCCATAAAATTTGTCAGTCCAACCTGCATAGTACTCAAAGATATCAGCACAAGTTGGGATATCATCTGCCAACGACTCTGTTAAAAGTTTCCCATTTGGTAGCGTCTCTAGCACCGCTAAGACTTCAGTATGATCGCGAATAACTTGCGCAATATCGCGAAGAACTTTAGCTCGTTCAGTCCTACTAACTTTACTCCAAACACCAGATTGGTGAGCTTGTGAGGCAACAACAGTTGCTTCTTCAACTAGCTGCTCATCAGCTAAAGGGATGTTACATAACACATCTCTATTACTAGGGTTGGTAACCATCCAGTTATTCTCTAAGTTGCCAAGAACCCATTGGCCACCAATAAATTGTTTTTTATCTTTGCTTAGCCACTCTTTAGCTGTAGCGATCGCTAAGTTGTATTGAGTATCCATATTTTCTCCAAACTGCGCATTTGTCATTGTGGTCAGTCCTTAAAAATTTACAGATATCACAATTTCACAACAACTGAATAAAAGTAATTAACATATGAGATTTAATCGTTAGAATTCAAAAAAACCGATAAGAGCTCGCTATTTCGGAAATTAATGTGAAACGCAGTGACCGAGTTTGAGTTCTAAGTCGCTGTATTTGTGACTAGGAGCAAGATAATGAGACAACTACCCTCGCTTAATGCAGTTCGAGTATTTGAAGTTGCAGGTACGCACTTAAGTTTCACCGCTGCGGCAAACATTTTAAATGTTACGCAGGGGGCGGTTAGCAAACAGATAAAACAACTCGAGGAGTATTTGGGTGTACCGCTTTTTAAACGCACATCTACTCGAGGTCTCCTTGAGTTAACTCCGATTGGCGAGCAAGTTCTCGACACGATTTCTCGTTCTCTTTCTGAGGTTGAGAAAGGATTAGAGGTTATACGGAACCCCAATCTTCAACAGCGATTAGTTGTCCTTGCTCCTCCAACATTTACTAGCCGTTGGTTGAGTGCTCACCTCGTTAACTTTGCTAAAGCATTTCCTCAGTATGACTTACAGATCTATAGCAAACGAGAGCAAAGTACCCTATACGATATTGAAATCCTCTTTGATGAAGTCAGTGAATTCTACGCAAAAGACAACTTGCTGTTTAAAGAAAAATACGTAGCAGTCTGTAATCAAGACCTAGTTACCGAGAGCATGAATATTGAGGCCCATACACATAAGATGCTCCATATTCGCCACCATGGTCATAACCTCCCGGCATGGAAAGACTGGCTTGAATCTGCCAATATTCAATTGACAGAGGGACATCGAAAAGGGATTTCGATGAGTACTCAAGAGCAGGTGATAAATACAGCTATCGCTGGAGGTGGATTCGCGGTAGTCGATCTCAATATGGTTTATCACTCACTTAAAAAACAGGAACTAATCCAATTCCACCCTCTGCAATGTCGCAGTCGCTATGGGTACTTCATTCATGTCCCGACTCCCAAAGTCGGTACGAGTAAAGTTGAAGCATTTGTGTCTTGGTTGAAAGAAGAGTGCCTTAGCGTGTCTTAGCTTCAATTTTTCAAACAACCACTATTAACAATCAAAATATAACCAATTGTTTTTTAAGGCTTTAATTTCACATCGCATGCAACAATGAACTAAACTCATGCATACCTAACTTATATTCACTCGTGTTTTGTCGGCTTTTGAATCTAAATACTCAGGTCAACAAACAAAAATTAAACATTTCGTTTACATAATGCGAGGGGTGAATATGGAATACGTACAACTAGGTAACTCTGGCCTCAAGGTGTCTCGTTTGTGCCTTGGAACGATGAACATGGGCTCTAAGGAATGGAAGCCTTGGATCTTTAATGAGAAAGAGAGCGAGCCAATCATTCGTCATGCTATCGACCATGGTGTTAACTTTATCGACCTAGCAGACTTTTACTCATATGGAGCAGGTGAAGAAGTCGTTTGTAATGTACTCAATCGCATTGGACAACGTGACAAACTGATTGTCACAACTAAAGTTGGCTACCAAATGAATGATGACATCAACGCACAAGGCCACTCTCGCCAGCATATAATGAACTCCATTGATGCATCGCTAAAGCGCATGAAGATGGACTATGTAGATATTTACATGCTTCATTTCTTTGATGTAAACACCCCTATCGAAGAAACAATGTGCGCTCTGAATGATATCGTTCGATCAGGCAAAGCTCGCTATATTGGTGTTTCAACCATGTATACATGGCAGCTCGCTAAGATCATCCAGGTATGTGATCAAAACGGTTGGGTAAAACCTATCAACATGCAATTACAATATAATTGTGCCTACCGAGAAGAAGAGAGAGAGATGATTCCATATTGCCAAGACCAAGGCATCGGAGTGTCGGTATTTAGTCCTCTTGCTCGGGGTATCCTCACTAATGATATGCAGTCTAACCGAAACAAAACCGATTTCTTTACTGCCGAAATGTATAACGACAAGGCTTCATTTGATATTTCTACTTCTGTTGCCCGCGTAGCCCAGAGGCACAATGTAGCTCCCGCTCAGGTAGCACAAGCTTGGGTACTATCTAAACAATACGTTTCCTCGATGTTAGTTGGTGCTGATACTCCGGAACAATTCAATAGCGCTCTAGCTGCTTTGGAAATGAATCTAGATCAAGATGATATATTTGAGTTAGAACGCAATTATACGCCTTGCGATATAATCAACGATTACACAGCAGGAAATCGTATCCCTCGAGAAGCTCGCCTCCCCAAAGGTATTTACGCTAAATAAATAGCATATAACTCAAACTGTATTTAAATGGCACTTAACGTGCCATTTTTTGTATTTTTAATACGGAAACCCCATCTATAACAGTCAGCTAATCATACTCGACACTTCCTTACCCCTTCTGGATGAAGTCCAGAATTAGCTCGGCTACCTCCATCAACTTCTGTTCCTAACCCAAGGGTTTTACAAGCCACTGGTTTTACAAAATCAGCTTAACTTACTGATACCTATGATGATATAGGCGTTTTTGCACGTCTGGCAATTAAACTTAGCTCACAGAACTAAAAGTAAACCCCTCAAAATGCAACACTCGATTAACAACATGTTATTGATGACTATCACTATTGGAATATAGACATTCAAGGTCAATTCAATCTAACTGGTTGTTTAATTGGAGGATTCATTACCGAGTGAATTTTGTTCTTAGGTATGGGACTTTATTTCCATCATTCACCAATAACATTGCTGTAACATTAAATCCAATTAATACGGTGGTTTATTAAGGGAAATAAAATGACAAACCAATTTGTACTTGGCTCCAATCGAAAAATAGATCCGTCACGTCGACGTGCCGCACAATTAAAACCAGATGGAAGCGTGAACGACAATGATCGAGTCGAAATTGGGCCTACTGCTCTTGCATTCCAAGAATGGGCTGACCTAGGTCTCACTCCCCCAAATCTACAGAAAATGCGAGAGTATCGATTAAAACGCATTGTAGACCAGTTGCAAGCCCGTGATTTGGCAGGGGTGTTATTATTTGATCCTTTGAACATTCGATATGCAACAGATTCCACCAACATGCAGCTTTGGATTGCACACAACCACGCTCGTGCTTGTTTTGTATCTGCAGAGGGCTACATGATTCTTTGGGATTTCCATAACTGTGAGCATTTATCTGCACACCTACCGCTTGTGAAAGAAGTACGCAATGGAGCGTCATTCTTCTACTTCGAAACTGGAAATCGAACCAATGAACACGCTCATCATTTTGCAAAAGAGATTGCAGACATCGTTAAGCGTCACGGTGGTGGGAGCAATCGTATCGCTGTAGACAAGATAGAGATTGTTGGTTTACGTGAGCTCGATAAACAAGGCCTTGATATCTTTGATGGCCAAGAAGTGATGGAGCTAGCTAGAGCAGTCAAAAACATTGATGAGATCAACGCAATGCGCTGTTCGATTGCTTCGACAGAGATTGCAATGAAAAAAATGCAAGAGGCAACTGTTCCTGGCGTCACTGAAAACGATATTTGGTCGGTGTTACATGCTGAAAACATTAAGCGCGGTGGAGAGTGGATTGAGTGTCGAATCCTGTCTTCAGGACCTCGTACAAACCCATGGTTCCAAGAGTGCGGCCCGCGCGTAGTTAAAGAAGGAGAGCTGTTAGCTTTTGATACCGATCTTATTGGTCCTTATGGATTCTGTGCAGACCTATCACGCACGTGGCTAATCGGTGATGTAGAAGCTACCGAAGAACAGAGACATTTATACCGCGTGGCCTATGAACATATCCAACACAACATGGAAATACTAAAGCCAGGTATGACATTCGAAGAAGTCACACGCTCTGGACTTTTACTTCCTGAACAATACCGACCACAACGCTATGGAGTAATGATGCACGGTGTCGGTTTATGTGATGAGTACCCTTCAATACGATATCCAGAAGATCTAGAAGGTCATGGGTATGACGGTGTATTGGAGCCAGGCATGGCACTTTGTGTTGAGGCATATGTTGGCGCAGTTGGCGGCAAAGAAGGGGTCAAATTGGAAGACCAAGTCATTATCACAGAGGATGGGTTTGAAAACCTAACGAACTACCCATTTGAAAAAGAGTTATTAAAGTAGGAGCAGCACATGACATCCGTACCTAAAAACACTCATAAATTACTAGTAAGCGCAGGAGCTGGGATAATTTTAACTCTGTGCTTTGTCTATGTATTACTTGCTGCAGAAGCAAGCACTGACATGTTCTCAAATCTGAAAAACTATATCGCGCATAAGTTTGCCTGGTTTTATATGGGCAGTGTCGCATTGTTTATCTCTATCTTAATTTTTAGTGCATGTAGCCGTGTTGGAGATTTAAGGCTCGGTAAAGATAATGAGAGACCTGAATTTTCAGGGTTTGCATGGGGTTCGATGCTCTTTAGCACTGGGATGGGCATTGGGCTTGTCTTTTTCGGCGTCGCTGAGCCTGTTATGCACTACATGAACCCTCCGGTCGTTGAGGCTCAAACCGATGTCGCAGTCAGAGAAGCAATGAATATCACCTTCTTTCACTGGGGAATCAATGCATGGGCTATTTACACCATTGTAGCGCTTGTTATTTCTTACGCAGCCTACCGTAAAGGCCGTCCACTAGAAATGCGAAGTGCGTTTTACCCAATCTTTGGCGAGAGAATCAACGGGCCATTGGGCGTAGCCATTGATGTCTTTGCTGTGCTCGCCACAGTGGTTGGTATCGTTACCCCTTTAGGATTTGGTGTTCAGCAAATAAACGCTGGCTTAAATTACGTACTTGGCGTCGAGATCAGCACAGGCAATCAAATTGTTCTGATTACAATCATTGGAGTAATGACATGTATTTCGTTAGTACTTGGCCTGAAGAAAGGGATTAAAGCGCTATCACTCATCAATATTTGTGTTGCCATTGGGCTAATGACATACGTCTTTTTGGCCTCTAATACCACCTTCATCCTTAACTCAACCGTTGAAAATATTGGCAACTATTTAGCGAGCTTTGTACCACTGTCGTTTGATACTTATGCCTTTACCAACCCTGATTGGTTTTATGGTTGGACTCTCTTTTATTGGGCGTGGTGGATTGCCTTTGCTGCACCAACTGGATTGTTCATCGCTCGCATTTCACGCGGTAGAACAATACGAGAGTTCGTAGTTGGTGTACTAGTTATTCCTGTAGGTTTTTCTTTTGCATGGCTGACAATATTCGGTAATAGTGCGTTGGATCTTATTCATAACCAAGGTATTGAGGAGCTAAGCACTGCTGTAATGACAAACTCTTCATCAGCACTGTTTAAGTTTTTTGAGTTGGTATCTGATTGGAGCCTGCCTAGTTACCTAGCACTATTCAGCATTTTCGTATTCTTTATCACGACCTCAGATTCGGGCACGCTTGTTATCAATACACTGACATCAAAAGACGAAGACAATGCTCCGATTTCACAACGCATTGGTTGGGTCATTGCTATTTCTGGTATCACTAGCTTGTTGTTAATGAGTGGAGGTATGACAGCTATTCAATCACTACTCGTTATTATGGGATGTCCTTTTGCCATTATGGTTACGATGATGAGTTATGGGTTTATGAAATCTGTGTATCTTGAAGTATATGCTCCGGCAACCAAAACGAGAGGAGCGGAATTGGATGAAGTGATTAGAAAAGCAGAGCAAACGGAGATTGAATATAGGAAAGCTCAAGCTATCCATGGTGGTAAGTAATCATATTGAGTTAGATTTATTACGTTCCGTAATATAGACGTTTCACTGACTATACAGCTCTCCTCACTTTTAAGTTCCTCCTTAGAGCTACTTTTGAGTAGGAGAGCGCTTAAGCTCCCGTATTTCCTTTATATATCTGCCTCCCAAAAGCTTGGGAGATAATTTAAAACCTTCACTAGCAAATACATGCTTTCATTGATATTCATTGCACCAATAGAATCTTTGGATGATTAAGTGTTCCATATGCACGCTAACTTTCGCTTCTTTGGTATGTCAGCATTGCCGACTTTTGCTTTTTATTACGTTATGAAGAATGGCGATATTGAAGATGATTCTGCACGCTTTAAATCGTACCTTAACGAGCTATTTTAATTAACAAGAGTAGATAAGGTTCGTTAATTACCTCAACTGGAAACTAATTTATTTGCAGCGCAGTTATACTATAGTGTAAGACTTAAAATAGATATTTGTGACTTCTTTTAATGAGTAAGCCCCAGCTATCTGGTGACTTGGTTGGTGGGTTATATAGAAGCAAGAGTATAGGCAGAACCAAAAGGACGTAAGAATGTTATCAATACCTTCTTTGAGACTTAGTAGTCTAGCGTACCTCGGGTTGGGTAATGGTTATTTGGATTACGAATCCACGCTAGACCGCGAGTTAATACGTCAAGAGCTGGTCTTACAAACGGGTTGTTTGATAGGTCAGCTACATGCTCATTGATGACAAATAACCCTGACACTGCAAAGTTATGGTCAATTTCTGCTTGAGAACGTGGAAGAGAGGATGAGAAATAGAGAGCCCTAACGTCTTCATTTGTTGCTCACTTAGACCATCGGCAATTGGGAAACTGATATCGAGCTTTCTAGAGGGTACTCTAATTGTTATTATTAATCGTCGGAGACGGCTAAAATATCAACACCTGTATCACTAAAGGCTTGTTTGTAAGTCTAAATTTCGTTAAGGCATTTGATGCAAAGCGGGCAATGCTCACCGCGACAGATAAACACCGCTTGCTAAGCTTGTTGCTTCTAATCTAGGGAAGGGAGCGACGACTTTTAGCTTCTGTGGGTGCGTCACCTCGACTCTTTGACTTCAATTTGCCACTAAGTAGATCAAAAGATAACTCACAAAGAGCCAGTTGCATACGATATACTTTTAGTAACCTAGCTGTGAGCTTGAATTCACGCTGCTTATCCAGAGCTCAACTCGATAAACAGCATGAGAACATCTACACTGTCTGGATGAAAACAGCAAATCGTTAGTCCGCGCCCATCTTAGCCATCAGCTCAGACAGAATTTGTTTGTAACCTTCAACTGGGTGTGCACCAGAAATACCAGATTCACGGTTGAAGACGACCGTTGGCACACTTGAAACCCCCATTTGCTGCCATTGCTTCTCTGCGTTACGGAGCGCACTGCGTCGCTGAGTGTCGTCAAGCCAATGCATTCCTTCATCTGCATCAAGACCAACAGAGATAAGCTCTTGTTTCAGAATTTCGCGGTCAGATACATCTTTCTGTTCACTGAAAAATGCCTTGAACAGACGTAATTTTAGCTCAGTCTGTTTGCCAGACTCTTTCGCATAATCAAGCAGAATGTGGGCATCGAACGTATTCACCATCTTCATTTCATCAAAGTAGTTGAATTCAAAGCCATGCTCTGCACCAATGGCGGCAATGCGGATACGAGCATTCTTACTCTCTTCAACTGTACTGCCATACTTACGGGCCACGTGCTGACGAAGGTTTTCTCCATCAACAGGCATATCCGGATTGAGCTCAAAAGGTTGCCATTCAATCTCGATGCGGTCTTCAATGCCAAGCTCTTTAATAGCGGCTTGTAAGTGGTTGTAACCAATAATGCACCAAGGGCAAACGACATCACTAATAAT
This sequence comes from Vibrio fortis, assembly GCF_000695685.1. Classification (GTDB taxonomy): domain Bacteria; phylum Pseudomonadota; class Gammaproteobacteria; order Enterobacterales; family Vibrionaceae; genus Vibrio; species Vibrio fortis_A. The sequence continues at coordinate 149,273 of NZ_JFFR01000013.1, forward strand.
GTCGAGTTTAATCATATTACTCATGATGATTCCTTATTAGAAAGCACTGTAGGCGTTACGCAAACAGTGCCTTGAATGGTGTTAGATTAATTATTAGCGCTCGCTAGGATGCGTCCAAGCATATTTTTGGAATGGCGCATCTGGTTCAGTATGTGCGATTGCGTTTGTAAAGTTTGAGATAAGCTTCGCAGACAACCCCGTAAGTACTTCAAGTGCTTGACGCTTAGTGAAACCAGCATCTAGGAAGGCTTGCAGTCTTTCATCACCAATATGTCCGCGATTATCAAGTAGCTCTTTGGTAAAATCGTGCAAAGCTTGGAGCTTCGTATCTGGTATTGCTGTACCTTCGCGCAGTGCTTCAATCACTTCATCTGGCATTTTGCCTGCTTTCATCATCCATGTATGACCCGGAACGCAGTAGTGACAATTGTTTTCAAAATTTGCTGTCATGAAGACTACCTGCTGCTCTAGCGGGCTGAATGTTGTGTTGTTCATAAACAGTTCGAAAACCGTGTTGTATGCTTCATATGTTGCGGGTGCTTCGGCAAGAACAGCATGTAGGTTTGGTAGCATGCCAAATCCTTTCAGAGACTGTTCCACCAGAACTTTAGACTCTTCAGGCGCAGTTTCTGCATCATAGTAAGTAAATTCAGTACTCATGGTTTTCTCCTTAGAAGTTAGCGTCTAGGTGTGCTTCAAAACGTGCGAAATCATTTTCGATGTCACCATTTTTCATTACGTCATAACACGCAAACGTTGGTAGTGCAGACATACCAAAGAAACGGAAGTTTGCGTGCATATGGAACATCAAATCATCAACACTTCGGCCTTGGAACAAGTACTCATTGTCATCATTAAATGATTCTTCCGGTGCGTTGAATGTGAAAGACAACATGTATTTTGTGTTAGTGCGAGTGCCGCCCGTACCGTAGTTTTTCTTAGGTTCTTCTGCGCTGCGACCATCAAATGCACAAAGAGAACCACCCATACCAGCAGTGAATACATCGTCCATGTATTTTTTAAATGACCATGGAATCGTCATCCAGTTAACAGGCGACTGAAGGATCACGCGGTCTGCCCATTCAAAGTGTGCCAGTTGCTCATCAACAACAATTTCGTCGTGCATGGTAACAACACGAACCTCATGACCTTTTGACTCTAACGTGGTGCGAGCTTTCTCGACTAGAGCAGCATTTAGCTTACCTTCAGAAAATGGAGATGGCTCGTGTGCGTTAATGATTAGAATGTTACTCATGATAATTAACCCTTCAATAAATTGACTGCTTTACAAAGCGAAGATGATTTCGCTGCCTTGCGGTTTATTATGGTTACCTGGAGTTAGACTACAACTAGTTAACTTTTAGTAACCACCATAAATCTCAGTCAAATTGACAGTAAGTTAATGTTTAATAGTTGTTTTATTTTTTTTGAGGGGTAAGCGCGGGCGTAGGTAAGCAAAAATAGGTTACTAAAAGTACACTACTTGAAGTATCTCAGGAGGTTACCATAATAAACCGTATAAACAGAATAGAGCACCAATCTATAGGACGTAACTGTATGGATTTATCCCCAAAACACCCACTGTGGCGCAAACCAAAACATCATCTTGATACCGATAGCAGCAATGATCATGTGCATTGGATTGAGCTTTTCTACGATTTAGCGCATGTGGTATCGATTTTTGTTCTTGGGAACTTCTTAAGCCATCATCTTGGCTTTGGAGGATTTGTGATTTTCGCTGCTCTGTTTACTGTGATCTGGTTTGCGTGGTTTGACTTAAGCCTTTTTAACTCCATTTATGTCAGCACCGATGTCCAGCACCGTTACATTATGGCAGCGCAGATTATCACCATTATGATCATGTCATCAGCGATAGTGCATATTGATGGCGCTGGTTGGGTTTATTTTGCGATAGGTTACGCGATAAACCGAGCGATTATGTCGCTGCTCTATTTCAGGGCTAAAACGGTAGAGGATAATGAAACCTGCCTACCAAGTCGCATGTCTCGAAACTTTTCCATTGGCTCAGTCATTTTCTTTATTAGTGCGTTTCTTCCTGCACCATACAGCCACATGGTCTTTGCTGCCGGGATGGTGATTTTAGCGGCGTTGTATGCCGCTCCAAAAGTGGGCGTACTTTACAGCAAGCGATTCTTACCGCGCTTTGGCCATATGGCGGAACGTTTTGCACTGCTATTACTAATCGTTGCTGGTGAGGGCTTCTTTAAGCTTGTCATCACTCTTGCAGAAAAGGGCATCGATAATGTGGTGGGTGATGTGTTTGTTAATTACGCATTTGGTGGTCTCTCTATTTTCGTTTTATGTTGGATCTATTTTGACTTTGTTGGCAATGGTAAGCCGCGTGATAATGAGTCAAAAACACTGGTTAAATGGACTATTTCTCACCTGTTCTTGATGCTTTCTGCTGTCATGATAGGTGTTGCACTGTCAGCGGAAGTAAAGATTGGCTTTATGGATCAATACCCATTCAAATATGCGTTGATTGGTTGTTTAGGCTTGACAACATATCTGTACTGCTTGCTTCAGATTCAAAACGTGATTGAACTTCGCACTGCCCATCGTTTTGCTACTGCGAAAGTTCGTTATATCGGTATTGCGCTGTGCTTTGTGACGCTTGCTATTGTGTCGTTTGTTCCTTCAATTGTAGCCAATGTCATGTGGGGAACCGCACTGTTCTCTCAGATCGTCATTCCTGTGAGGACCGCATTTAAAACCCTGACTCAAGAAACTGAGCAAGAAGCCGGGCAATAGCTCGATCAAGCCCATTTATTTGAACTGCAGGGCGATCTACTCTGCGGTTCACTGGATTGCCATAATGTATCGACCAAAAGTACCGGAACAAATCACAAGCTTTCAATTAGCAGTCTTAATGTTGTCTTTGTTTGTTGTGATCTCGTTAACCGTTGAACTTATCTTTAAGTTACCGCCAGAAATTCTTAAGATATTGATATACGTAGATACCTTTATTTGCGTGATCTTCTTTATCGATTTTGTGCAGCAGTATCGCGCCGCACCATCAAAGCTTGAATACATGAAATGGGGTTGGCTTGACCTTATCTCTTGCATTCCGTTGATGGAGATGAACCAGTTTGCTCGGTTGATTCGTGTGTTTCGCCTAATTCGTGCAATAAAATCTATCTCTATGATTTCTCATGCAATCAATGAGAACAAAGCGTCGACGTCGCTGCATTTTATGGTGGTGACTTCATTGATGATGATGGTGTTTGGCTCGATTTATATTCTCTATCTTGAGAAGGACATGCCGGGGGCCAATATTCACACTGCTGGTGATGCGTTTTGGTGGACATTCGTCACCATCACGACGGTTGGATATGGAGACTTTTTCCCCGTGACTTTAGAAGGGCGCATTGTTGCCATTATCTTAATCACCACCGGCGTTGGTATGTTTGGTAGCTTTACCGCCGTTCTCGCCTCTTGGATAATGGACTCTTCTAACGAGCGCAAGATGGAGGTTCAGGTCTTAGAAGAGGTGAATGCTCTCAGAGCAGAGGTTCGGGAATTGAAGGTAGTACTAAAACAGCAAGCTGAGAGAAATAAATAGTATGCTATCACGTGACAAGACTTGCCATAACTTGTAGTTATTCCTGAGTCGCTAATGGAAGGGTATTCTAAACTCATAAATGTCCAGAAATTCGCTAGACTCCAAAACAGTTTCAATCTTTAATATGAAAACGCCTCCAAGTAACGGAGGCGCTTTTGTATCTAAATCTCTTGCGGATTAAAAAGCATTACATTCGAGCACAAAGTGATCTGTGATATTCAATGACTGCATGCCCAATTCTCAGTCAATTCCATAACAAAATCAAAGCAGTACGCTTGGCAGGTATAAAGAAAGACTCGGAATGAAGGTTACGATGAGCACCATAGGCAGATGTCCAAGCAGAATCAGCTTCATGGTTGGTTTAATGTATTTGTCGAGCGAGAGCTTAGCCACTCCCCCAGCCATGAACAGCATAGGCGCGCACGGTGGCGAGATGTTCCCCAATCCTAAGTTAACGCCCACGATAGCAGCAAAATGAATCGGATCGATGCCTAGTGCCTTAATGATTGGCAGGAAAATAACCGCAGCAAGAATACTTCCGGAAATATCGTCTACTATCATGCCTATCAGCATCAACAACACATTGATCAATAAGAGTAATACCAATTTGTTATCGCTAATCTGCAGCAACGCATCCGCGATCTGATTCGGTATTTGCTGAAATACCATTGCGCGACTCATGACAAATAAAAAGAACAACACTGCGATAATGGATCCTGTCATCGCTACTGAACTGACAGTAATATCCATTAGCTGTTTAAAGCTGATGCCTTTGTACACCATAAGTCCAATGACAACTGAGTACACCACAGCAATAGATGCAGCCTCAGTCGGTGTCGCCAAGCCACTGTATATGGTGCCTAAAATAATGATTGGCATAAGAAGAGCGAACGTTGCTTTTCTTCCGGTCTGTTGGATATTTTGAAACTGAGCTTTATAAGACTTGGGTTTATGTACTTGGATACCCTGCTCATTTCTCAAGATGAAGTGGTTGAGTACGCAGTACCAGAGAGCGAGTAACAGCCCCGGAACTATGGTCGAAAGGAACGCTGCTCCCACAGAAATACCGCTAGTAATCGAGAATATAATCATAGGGATGGATGGCGGTATCAACAACGCCAATACCGACGAGCAAGCAACCAAACCAGTGGCGTGCCCTTCTGGGTAACCCTCTTTGACCATTCGTGGAATCATGATTTTGCCAATAGCAGCGATGGCGGCCGTCGAACTTCCTGAGATAGCTCCAAACAGAGTACAACTGATCACGGTCACAGCTCCCAGGCCACCTTTGATGCGCCCAACAAACGCATTAATGAAGTTGAGAATACGTTCAGAGATGCCACTTTCGGCCATGACAAAACCGGAAAAGATAAACAATGGCAACGCTAACAGTGAAAAGCTGGCTACTGTGTTATAACCATGCGGTAGCAAGAACGAGATGTTACTACCGGTGATATAAGAAAAGAGTAGTGCGCCTACCCCAAAAGCAAATGCCACAGGGACACCGATCAGCAGCAGCACGACTGTGACTGCCATTGCGAGAATAAATAAAGTCATGATCTGCCCTCCGGTTTAAACAGTTCGCGAACGTCACGACCAATATCGAGCAACAAATAGAGTGAAGAAAGGACAAAGCCAAACACCATCGAAGAAGACCACACCCAACGAGGCCAAGCTAGGTTGGTGCTTAGCCGTCCCCTGTCATAAATTTTCATCACATATTCCATAGCAAGATAAGAGAAGAACATCAGTGCGCTGAGAGAGACTAGATATCCAAACAGCTTAATCAGCTCGATAGTCCTTGGATTATTGACGATAAGATGAATGACTCCCCCTGTGATATGCTCTTTCGTCTTAGTTGCGTAGGCCATACCTGAAAAGTAAACCCATACCCCAAGTAACAATGCGACTTCTTCGATACCAGTAAATGGAGAATCAAACACGTAGCGCAGGATTACTTGAAAGAACATCAATAGTGACAAGCTAATAACCGAGCTAATCATTATGAATCGAAGTAACATTTCTAAGAAATCACACACGCTGTAAAAAGCAGGCACATCACGTTGTGCAAGAGAGTCATTCATAATTGCCTCACATCACTACTTCTGAACACCGGAGACGGAATAGACTTGATCCATGATGTCTTTACCTACCGTTTTCTCCATACTTGGCCATTCGTTGCTGTAAATACTGGCCTTCGCTTTATCCATTTGCGCGTCAGTAAGTGAGACTACTTTGATGCCCGCTCCTTTTACTTTCTCAAGGTAATCAGCGTCAATTTGTTCTGCTTTTTGCCAAACAACTTGCATGGTTTTGTCTGCCGCTTGTTGCATCTTGTTTCGCTCTTCGTCTGGCAATCCGTCCCACCAATCTTTGTTCACCAGAAAGAACCCTTGCTCAAAGTAATCTTTGGTAAGGATGTAAGTCTCTAGTACATCACGCATTTGCCAGATTTCGATCGAAGGGCCAAAACCACGGCCATCAATCACGCCAAGTTGAAGAGAGGTGTACAATTCGCCATAGGGCATGGGTACCGCTGAGAATCCCCAGTCTGCAAAACGGTCAACCGCGACAGGCACATCGACCGTACGAATTTTGAGCCCTTTGGTATCTTCAGGGAACTCGACAGGCACTTTCCCCACCCCTTTTCGAATAGCCATAGAGCCAAAACCCGTCGGTACGATACCAAGAGCATGAAGGCCGATATCAGCAAAGATGTCGTTGTAGATATCGAGCATCCCACCTTTCAGACCATAGATCTGTTTAGCGCTGTTCCAATCGTCGGCAACGTAACCGAGCCAGGTCAGATCAAGGCGTTTATCGAACTCAGACGCACCAAATGAGATGGTCATCGGGATCACCCCATCAACCGCTTGCTCGAACTGAGACTGCCAATCACCGAGATCGCCCCCAGAGTGATATTGAGGTGTGTAATCAGAGCCTGTTTCCTTAAGCTCTTGCATGAACGTCTCAGCGGCATAGTTAAAGATGTGGTCGTTTGGATAAGCTTGAGCCAAAATGAAACGCTCAGCGGCTGCGTTAAATGCCACACATGAACTGATCGCTGCGAGTGCTACAGACTTGAATAACTTGTTAGTTTTCATAGTTCCTTCCTTGTCAAAAAGACGGCTTAATAAGGCATTAAGCCGGTAGAAAGATGAGTTAGAACAACTCATTAGGGAAATTTAGCTTGGGAATGAGTACTTGATACCTTCACGCACACCGGAAGATGGCCAGCGTTGAGTGATGGTTTTACGGTCGGTGTAGAAGCGAATCGCATCTGGCCCATAGATACACAGGTCGCCAAATCGCGATTGCTTCCAGCCACCAAAGCTGTGGTATGCCACAGGGACAGGTAGAGGGATATTAATGCCGACCATGCCCACTTTAATTTCGTCACTAAAGTAGCGCGCCGCTTCACCATCTCGGGTAAATAGACACGTGCCGTTGCCGTATAGGTTGTCATTAATGATTTGCACGGCTTGATCCATTGACTCAACACGAATCACTTGCAGCACTGGGCCAAAGATTTCCGCTTGGTAGCTGGTCATTTCCGTGGTGACATTGTCAATCAAAGTCGCGCCGACGTAGTACCCTTCCTGACAGCCAGCCACTTCGATGTTGCGTCCGTCGACAACAAGGCGAGCCCCCTGCTCAACCGATGACGTAATATGTTCTTCGATACGTTGTTTATGCTCTTGACTGATAACCGCACCAAAGCTGTTCTCTTTCTCGGCATAGTGGCCAACTTTTATAGAACTCATCTGCTCTGTCAGTTTGGCAATCATTGCATCTGCAACTTCATCTCCAACCGCCACTGCAACGGATAGCGCCATACAACGCTCGCCAGAAGAACCAAAAGCAGCTCCAATCAGTTGGTCCACGGCGTTATCCAAATCGGCATCAGGCATCACAATCGCATGGTTTTTCGCACCACCTAATGCCTGGCATCGCTTGCCATAACGCGCGGCTTCTTGATAAACGTAATGAGCAATCGGTGTTGAACCCACAAAGCTGACAGCTTCCACTCGTGGATCTTCTAGCAGTGCGTCTACCACCAGCTTATCGCCATTTATTACATTGAACACACCATCTGGCAGGCCAGCTTGTTGAAGAAGTTGTGCTAGAAATAGCTGCGCTGAAGGCACACGTTCAGAAGGTTTGAGAATAAAACTGTTACCGCAAGCGATCGCCATCGGATACATCCAAAGCGGGACCATCGCCGGGAAGTTAAATGGCGTGATACCAACAACGACCCCAAGTGGCTCGAATTGACTCCAAGAATCAATTTGGCCTGCAACATCTTTACTGAATTCACCTTTAAGCAGTTCAGGAACCCCGGCAGCATACTCAATATTTTCAATCCCGCGGATCAATTCTCCCATCGCGTCGTGGCTTATCTTGCCATGCTCTTTACCTATCAACTCGCACAGTTTTTCTGCGTTGTCTTCAACCAACACTTTAAATTTAGCGAAGATCTGAGCGCGTTTTGCTGGTGGGGTTTTACGCCAATCTTGTTGTGCTCGCTGAGCAATGGTGATGACTTCATCGACCAAGGCTCTATCAGCCATTGCCAACTTAGACTCCACTGCTCCTGTTGATGGGCAGTCGACATCTAAGAAATTCTCACTGGTTTCTACCACGCGTCCATTAATATAGTGACCAATAATGTTCATTACCTTCTCCTTGTCTTATTTGTTCTCAATGCTTTCGCCTAGTGCATTAACCAGTCGATCAATCTCATCGGGGGTGGTGATAAATGGGACGCCCAGTTGAACCGTATCGCCGCCATATCGCAGGTAGAACCCTTTATCCCACATGCGCATTGCCACTTCGTAAGGTCGTTTTACTGGTGAGCCGTCTTTATGTGTCAGGGTAATTCCAGCAGCTAATCCGTAGTTGCGGATATCGCTGATGTAGGGAAGATCACGCAGGGAGTGGACCGACTCTTCAAACTGAGGAGAGAGGCCATTCACTCGTTCCATGATGTTTTGATTTTCGAGTTCGTCGAGCGTGGCCATTGCAGCGGCACACGCAACCGGAGATGCGGAATAGGTGTATCCATGAGGGAATTCAATCGCGCTGATATCGCCACTGTTTGCCATGAAAGCGTCGTAGATTTCACTTTGGCAGATCACAGCACCCATCGGAATAATGCCGTTAGTTAACTGTTTCGCTGTGGTCATAATGTCTGGCGTGACGCCAAATTTCTCTGCGCCACTGTAAGCACCCATTCGTCCAAACGCGCAGATGACTTCATCAAAGATCAGTAAGATATTGTTCTTATCACAGATCTCTCGAACCTTTTGCAGGTAGCCCACAGGAGGTGGCAACACGCCAGCTGAACCTGCAACGGGTTCAATAATCACCGCGGCAATATTGCTGGCATCATGCAAAGCGATCATTTCATTAAGCTGCTCAGCTAAATAAGCCCCTTGAGCTGGTAACCCTTTTTGAAACTCGTTACCGGGAATGATGGTGTGCGATAAGTGATCGGTATCCAAGCCTTGCCCATAAAGTGCCTTGTTGCCAACGATGCCACCGACGCTGACTCCACCAAAGTTCACTCCGTGATAGCCTTTGACGCGGCCGATGTACTTGGTTTTGCTCGCCATACCTTTCTTACGCCAGTATGCACGTGCCATTTTCAGAGCCGTATCGACAGATTCTGAGCCATCATTGGTAAAGAACACTTTATCCAAACCTTTAGGCATCAAGTCTGCAATCCGTTCCGCTAACTCAAATGCAGTGGGGTGACCAAATTGAAACGAAGGGGCGTAATCTAATGTGGCCAATTGCTTGGTTATGGCTTCATTAATATATTGATTGTTATGGCCTAAGCCGCAAGTCCATAAACCAGACAGCGAATCATAGATCTTGCGATTGTTTTGATCGGTAAAGTAGCAACCTGACGCAGAAGTCATTAATCGCGGATTACTTTTAAACTCACGATTCGCCGTAAACGGCATCCAGAGAGAATCCAACTGATTCGGGGTGAGTGCTCCATTCATGTTAACGTTCCTTTTTATCTGCCGTTACGACATCCAGCCAAAACAGCAATTAAACAAAGTAGTAACATTTACTTTACATACCACCTTGCTCGCATTAAATTGCATTTACCAAAACGTAAGTTTGCTTATTTCAAACTAACTAGAGATAGCAATGGCTAAGAAAACGATTAATCAATTTTCCCACTCTGATTTACGCCTACTGAACATCTTTAAAGTGGTGGTTGAGAATAATGGCGTTACCCCTGCCCAAGACGTACTAGGCAAAAACAAAGCAACCATCAGCATCGCGCTGTCAGATTTAGAAACTCGATTTGGATTTTCCCTTTGCCAAAGGGGGAGAGGCGGCTTCAAGCTAACACCTGAAGGGGAAGTGATTTATCGTGCCTACTTGGCCCTGCATGAAGGGATTGATAACTTCACTAATGTGATCAATTCCATCGATGAAACCACCCGTGGCGAGTTACGTATCTACATCGACGACAACTTTATTAATCACCAAGAGATGCTGGTCACCCACACCTTACAGAAGGTCAGCCAAAAGTTTCCCAACATTAACCTGTACCTCACTATGGGAAGCAGCCAAGCTGCGAAAGAGAAGCTCAGTCATGATGAAGTCGACATTGCCGTCATGCAGAGGACAACGCCTGACGCCGGATTGACCTATCTCGACCTGTACAAAGAAAAAGAGTATTTGTACGCGTCAAGCAACCACACCATTTTCAGGCGCAGCTATCTCGACATCAGTAAAACGGATATTTTGCAGCTGCCGACAATACAATCGAACTATTCTAATAGTGTTGAGTGGTCACGCTATAACACCAAGGCGACGACCGACGATAAAGAAGCAACGGCTTTCTTGATTTTGACTGATGAATTCACTGGCTACTTACCGAGCTTCTACGCCAAACAATGGCTAGACAGCGGTCGAATGAAAGCGTTAAGACCACAGGACTTTAACAACCACATTGATTACTGCGTCGTGATGAAAACAGCGCGCAGCAACGAACTGCTCATCAAAACCTGGCTCGATTGTTTTGATGATATATTGAGGGAAAAAGGTTACGTCACAAACTTTGAGGCTTTACGTTGAAATTAGCCACGCCCTGCACTAATACGTCTTGATAAGATATTTCTCTCGTTACATTGCTTGAGACTCCCTCATTCGAAGCTACAGAACTCAAACATCCGAACAATAATCAATCAAATATGCACATTGTTTTATAAAATCTATTGAATGTTATTGATATTGGTGATATTTCTCGAAAGATCATATCGTTGGATAACGAGCGTATCGATTTACAACATGTCACACAAGGAAAGCATGAGCTTCGAAGACAGACCATATCTTAGAGAAATACAGCTAAAGCGCGACAACATTAGTGACTTCGAAAGCTATCCTTTCTCTATTCCTGCGGTCAAAGAATTAGACCATCTCGAATTTCATCCTGATGTCACCTTCTTCGTCGGGGAGAACGGGACAGGGAAATCCACTCTTATCGAGGCGATTGCCGTTTCGCAAGGATTCAACCCAGAAGGAGGGACGAAGAATTCAACTTTCTCGACCAGCCGTACGCATTCAGAGCTGCACGAATTCATCAAGCCGATAAAGAGCTTTAAGCACCCTAGAGACGGTTATTTTCTTAGAGCAGAGAGCTTCTACAATGTCGCAACCTTGATGGACGAAACTGGATATTTACAAGGTTATGGAGGCAGATCTCTTCACCAGCAATCTCACGGTGAGTCTTTCATGGCAACATTAACCAATAAGCTTCGTGGGAACGGGTTATACATCATGGATGAACCCGAGGCTGCGCTATCACCAGCCCGTCAAATGGCTGCTGTATCAGCGATACATCAATTGGTGGAAGAGAATTCTCAATTTATAATCGCTACACACTCCCCTATTTTGTTAGCTTACCCAAGAGCCAAGATATATCAGTTCTCCAATACGGGAATCTATGAAGTCGCGTATGAAGACACTGAGCATTACGCGATCACTAAAGACTTTCTCAATCACCATCAGCAAATGATGAAGATCTTAATGGAAGACTAATGTGTAACAAGGTCAACCAGAAGAAGTAAAAGTTATTCTGTTCTGATGCTTGAAAGAAAGGGGAAATATGAAAATTGCATTTCGGCAGATAAACTTGGATGACTTCGAATTATGCGTCGCTGCGAGAAAAGATGCGTACTTTTGTAGTTTTGGGCATTACGTCGGCTTCAACGACTTCATCAGTGGTTATCGCGAACGAGTCTTTGATCGCTTAGCAACATCAGGATGGTTCTATATCCATATATTCGTGGATGGTCAGTTTGCAGGGCAGTTAGAGTTTCGTAGTTTTTCACCTGAACCAGACACTGGTTATATACATCTTATTTACTTAACACCGAATTTTCGTGGGTTAGGGCTCGCTCCTAAAGTGCAGGAATATGTTGTAGGCACTTTGAGTAAAGCAGGTTGTTTGAGAGCGGTACTTTCAGTAAGTCGGACTAGCTCTCGAGCTCTTACATTCTATAAGCGCCATGGTTGGGAGTTCGTACGTAAGAATCCCAAGCACGTTGAAACAGACTTTTACCAACTTTGGCTATGAGATCAATAAACGGTTTAAGAGAGATTTATGAAAGAGCTTTTATTGCTGGTCTTAACTTACGTTATTTTCTATGGCATGACCTTTTTAGATAAGGACTTATCCGATTTGTCTCATAAGGTGGGTGTTGTGAACATAAAATCGGTCGATTGCTACTCAATTGGACGGAGTACAATCTGTGATACGATTTTTAGCTTGGGTTCAGAACCTGATTTGTTCACTGCCGATGGTGATATATCATCAAGCTTCGTTAAGGAGGGGTATTACTATAACCGCAAGGTAGAAGTTCTGTTCATACCTCAACAATCAGTAGAAGGGATGCCACCATTTAATGTTAACCACATTATTAAAAATGGTTACTCAATCTATGGTTCAACAAAATGGTTGAGTCAAGGTGGTTTCTATTTCTTCAACGCTACCATTTTAGGGCTACTTGCACTTTGGGTTATCGTTAGACTGAAACGCTTTGACAAAAAGGACAACAAATTGCCCAAGTACGATTCGTAACACGTGGCATTTATACTGTGCATTGGTTTTAGTGTTTAAGGTAGTATGCATAGGTGTTGGTAAACAAACATTAAAATTTGTGGCAGCAGATCAGAGTGTTAGACCTCAACCCCTAACGTGTGTCTGTCTAACGACAGCCTTAAACCTTACTTCACTCCTTCCTCACCACCCCCTTCAACCATTCTACAAACAGATTCACTTTGTCCGATTTCCTCTCAGGTGAGGTGGCAACATAGTAGTGTTGTTTGCAGGTCACCTCGGTATTCGGAAACGGGGCAATCAACTCGCCTGACAAAAGCAGTGGTTCAATTAAGCTGGTTCTTCCCATGGCGACCCCTACTCCATGCTGCGCAGCTAGCACGGCTAAGTCAGAGCGATCGAAACTCATTCTAGAATATTGCTCAACACCTTCGAGGTCATTCGCATGTGCCCACACCTTCCATTCGTCTTCATTTGAGTCGTAATCCCACGCTTGGTTGTCATGCAGCAATGTGGCGTGACGCAGTTGCTCTACCGACTCTCTCAAGTTCAGCTTATCGGCATACTCTGGTGTACATACAGGAATAATGGTCTCTGAAAAAAGCGATTCGCACTTGAGATGTTTAGGCTGGTCGGCATCAAAATAGATCGCGACATCAATGCCATCTCCTTGAAGCTTTATATTCTCGTTACCTGTGAGCAATTTGAGCTCAATCGAGGGGTACAACTCATGGAAACGACGAATATTAGGTACTAACCAGCACTGCGCGAATGAAGGGCGGCAATACACTGTCAGCAGCCCTGAAACGTCACCATTTTGAACATCAAATACATCTTGGTTCAAGGCATCTAACGCTCGGCTCACCGACTCGTAGATGCGTTGTCCTTCTTCGGAGAGGATGATTTTTCGATGGCTTCGAATAAACAGTGAAATACCCAGCTCTTCTTCCAACTTAGTGATTCGATGTGAGATCGCGCTGGGGGTCAAGGCTAGCTCTTCCGCAGCCAATGAAAAGGAGCAGTGACGAGCCGCCACCTCAAAGGTATGCAGCTTCGACAATTGAAAGCTGTTTAATCGATTCTGCTTGGTGAACATATTGTCACTGGTATACATAATTTCCCCAACTTTCCACACCAATGGAAAAATCATCCTACACCATAGGTGTGAGATATTTTATCCTTAATTACACCTATTCACTCTGAACACTTACAATCTTAGATTTTGAGTGAATCTAGCTCATCCATGTGTGAGTTATCGTCATTTGTCAGCAATCTTGAAAATCTATCTAATGGAGCTAAAGGCTATGGTGAGTGCTAGCTTGACGAGAGACATTCACCTCCACATGTCACAATGAAAGGTATCAAGATGACGATTGCAATTGACCAACTCACACAACAATATCCACTCATTGAAGAGCTAATCTCGCTCAAAGAAACATCTTGGTTCAACCCTGCTATCACCAGCTTTGAGGAAGGGCTGCCTTATGTTGGACTTGATCAGAGCGACATTAAAGACTCCAGTGACAGGTTGAGTCGATTTGCGCCCTACCTCGCCCATGTTTTCCCCGAAACCAAAGAAAGTAACGGGATCATTGAATCCGACGTGGTTACCATCCCGTCGATGAAAGCAATTTTAGATAGTGAGTACGCCACCCATATCACTGGGCGGCTGATGCTAAAGAAAGACTGTCACCTACCTATCTCAGGTTCTATTAAAGCTAGAGGTGGTATCTATGAGGTACTGGTACTCGCAGAGAAATTAGCAATCGACGCTGGAATGCTCAATGAAAGTGATGACTACACCCTATTATCAACCGAACAGTTCAAAGCGTTTTTTAGCCAATTCAGCATCGCCGTTGGATCGACCGGGAATCTTGGGTTGTCTATCGGGATCATGAGCGCAAAATTAGGTTTCTCGGTCTCGGTCCACATGTCAGCAGATGCCAAGAAGTGGAAAAAGGACAAACTGCGTTCTCATGGAGTAACGGTCGTCGAATATGAACAAGACTATGGTGTGGCGGTAGCTCAAGGGCGAAAAGAAGCGGAGAAAGATCCTAACTGTTTTTTCATTGATGACGAGAATTCGCAGTCACTATTTCTTGGATATTCCGTGGCTGGAGAGCGCTTAAAGCAGCAGTTTTCTGAGAAGAATATTGTGGTCGATGCTGAGCATCCACTGTTTGTTTACCTTCCTTGTGGTGTTGGCGGAGGCCCGGGCGGTGTCGCATTTGGACTAAAAGCCGCATTTGGTGACCACGTCCACTGCATTTTTGCTGAACCGACCCATTCACCATGTATGTTGCTTGGCGTACACACCGGGCTTCACGATGAAATCAGTGTCCAAGATATTGGTATCGATAATATCACCGCAGCAGACGGCCTTGCTGTTGGTCGCGCTTCTGGGTTTGTTGGCAGAGCAATGGAGAGACTGTTAGACGGATATATCACCATCTCTGATGAGCGTATGTATCGCCTACTCCGTCAACTCAGCGAGTCGGAAGGCATTCAACTTGAGCCTTCAGCGCTAGCCGGCATGCTTGGTCCGGTGATCTTAACCAAGAGTAATGAATACCGAGCTCGAATGGGCTTCGACGATATCAAAATGGCTAACGCAACTCACCTTGTTTGGGCCACAGGAGGTGGCATGGTTCCACAATCAGAAATGCAATTCTATCTGGAACAATCAAGCAACTAACACTTGCTTATTCTGTCGGTTGGCCACCCGCATCCTACGTTTTAGGAATGCCCAAAATCAAAAAAAGGGGCGCGGTTATAACCGCGCCCCACATCATTCAACTATCAAGTATTGGACAAGACAATGGTTTAAGAGAACAACTCCGTACGATTTCGACCATTTCTTTTCGCAGCATACAAAGCGTTGTCCGCCAACTCTAACGTGAGGGATATTGGCGTTGCATCACCATACCATTGCGCCACGCCAATCGAGATCGTCGTCCCCTCTTCGAGCGATGTAATATCTGACTCAATTGACAGTCGGATGCGCTCAGCGATCTCGTAAGCCACATCCATGTTCGACCCATCGAGGAAGATAATGAACTCCTCTCCCCCAGATCGACAGACAACATCGGCATCTCTTACCTGAGCCTTCATCAACTTTGCAGTCTGCTTAAGCAACTGATCGCCAAACTGGTGACCATATTTATCGTTTACAGCTTTGAAGTGATCAATATCCAACGCCAATACCGATATTGGTTTTTCACTCTGTTGGAAATTCTCTATTGCTCGCTTCAATCCTCGGCGATTCAACAGACCTGTCATTGGATCAGTCAGGTTTTCGGAATGCAATTTCTCTATCTGATTCGATACCAAATTGAAGGTATTCTCGCAGCTCACTTTCAGTTGTGACGCTTCAAAATACCAAGGGTTAACATTACTGAGCTCAGTCGATAACGAATGCGTGGTATCAAATTTATTTACGGTATTGGCGAGCTGCCACAACGGCCTTGAGATGCAAATCGCAGAAATCCAAATGAAGATCAAAGTGCCAATTCCAACTGGGATCGACTCAAACATCACATACTGCATTTGAGTCTCTAGCTCCATAATGGCTCGGTCTTTTGGAGTTTGAGCGATGATCCCCCAGCCAGTGCTTTTCACCATGGCAAAGCCCGACAACATGGCAACACCTTGCGTATTTACAATCCCCTTGGATCCATCGCCAACATTCAGTACAGCTTCTACCGCATCATTACCCAGTACCACTTCGCCAATACGATTCTTCTCTGGGTGATAAATCAGAGAGCGGTTTCGATCCACCACATACAGATACGAACCATCCTTATAGTTGTGACGACTCAATAAGTTACTCAAAAGACTGGAGTCTTCTAAATAAATACTGCCACCCACATATCCAAGATACCTGCCTTGAGGCGAGAATATCGGATACGTCATGCTTATAAGGTAATTCCCAGCAGGCGAAACAAATGGATCGGAGATCAACGGAGCCTTTGCTCGTATGGACTGTCTAGAACGCTCCGATGTCAGTTTCACCCCTTGAATGTTGACACTCGTAGGCATAATTGAAGCAATCACACCGTCATGATCTACCACATACACAGAGTTAAATGAGTCTGTCTGTTGTTTGAGCCTCGTCGTCTCTTGAGCAACAAAGTTCGCGTCATTGACACGAGAAGAGAGTAGTCGTGCGCTGTACTTTAGTTGAGTCATAACTTGCTCAACGTATACATCGGTCATTGCTGCCATTTTGTCAGCATAGACTCGATTAGCCTCTAGGCTTTTATTGATTATTAATTCATGTTGAGCGCGGTAGCTTGAATGAAATACGTTCATCAACGTAATAGCGACACTCAAGATACACAAAGATAAGACAAGTAGTCGTAAGTTAATTCGATGACCAATCACTGACGTCATGCCTGACTTCCATTGAAAAAAAATACCCCCCTATTCCTTGGATGATATTCATCACCAAATAGGAGAGCATTAGTAGAATTTAAATTTATAAAATAATATTACCAACAGTGATGAATTAAGTAAAAACAAAAGTAATCAGAATGAGATTTCAATCTTGTTGGGTATTAAAATAACAATATATGTTGAACTCGCAACCAAAACAACAGCTTAAATGTCAAACAAAAACCACTATGAAACCATGGAATTTGCACCATAGTCTCAAAAGTGAACCAAACTTAGTGATTGACTTTACTTGATATTTTCAAAGCAGTTGTACCGCGTGGCAATACAACTAAAAGGTTAGGGTTATATTAAAATTAAGAGTTATTCTTATTTGTAATATATAGTAAACGACTACTTAATTACCCTAACCAACTGTAATCTAAATCTCAAAAAGAGTAGTGCATCAGCATAATTATTCATATTTAATAAACCAACTCAATGAGTCTAAATAAAGAACAACCATCTTGTAGCACGCAATTCCCACCAAAATCAACCATCCAAAATAATATTTAGTTACAATTTTACACTATAACTTTGCCCTTTAATTAGCTTGGCTTTTCATTTACTGTAATGACACTTGAAATTGACAGCGGTTGACGACGTGAATCTAAGACAACTTGAAATCTTTTATGCTGTGATGAAGTCTGGCACCGTCTCTGGCGCAGCTAAACAACTTCATGTGTCGCAACCAAACGTCACTCGTGTTCTTTCTCATACTGAACAGCAATTGGGGTTTGCACTGTTTGAGCGCGTCAAAGGCAGGCTGGTCCCAACCAAAGAAGCACATCTCCTCCTTCCCGAAGCAGAAAAAATCTATCAACAGTTAGGTCAATTTCGTAATCTGACGAATAGAATCAAAGCTGGGGAAAAACACCTGACTATTGGCGCGCCTCCGATACTCTCTGCCGCCATGTTGTCGCCGCTCATCGCTCAATTGTGTAAAAGTGGGGATTACAACATAGAGATCTCGACAGGGAATCAAGATGAACTATGCGACGCCCTATTAAAGAACCAGATCGACCTTGCGATCTGTTTTGGTCAAGATGCTCCGCCCTCTCTCGTTCAAAAAACGTTATTAACATCTGAAATGTGTGTGATCACGCCTCCTCAAGATTCAAGTGACGAGGTTATCTGCCTAAAACAGCTACTCAGTTCTGACAAAACATTGATTGGTCTCGACAGCCGAGATCCGTTGGGTGCACAGCTTCATCAAGCCATCCATGCACTAGAACCCGAATACCACCCTTCAATATCGGTACGAAACTATAGCTCCGCAGCTGAGTTAGTCGTCCACGAAGTGGGTTGCGCGATTGTCGACCCTTGGACAGCTCACCAATACAAAGATCGAGTGCACAGAGCAAGATTAACGCCGACCATTGATATTACGGTATCGCTACTTTATGCCGAACATAATCCATTAAGCATTTCTGCAAGAAACTTCGTCCAACAATTGGAAGCCAGCCTATAACCTGTTGTTATAGGCAACCAACAAATAAGCATTCGAACCCTTCTCTGTGAACCTCTACTCTGTTTTTAATTCAACAGGATACCAAGGATGCTTTATGTCTATCGCTCAACCCTACCTACTCTTCTTAGGCGACGTTACTGACCCAATCTCAGCCAAAACAGCGCGTGGTATTGCGCTATGGCGACCTGAATTGTGTATTGGGGAGCTAAGACTAACAACAGATACTGTCTCTTTAGGACTGGAAGACCTCACGCTAGAACAAGCGATAGAAAAAGGCGCGAGAACACTGGTCATCGGAACTGCCAATGCCGGAGGTGTCATCCCTGAAACTTGGAAACCGACGCTAATCAAAGCAGCACAACTTGGGTTTAGCATTGCATCAGGCATGCATTCCCGACTCACTGAGATCCCGGAGCTTGCAGAGCTTCAAGCCAAAGGAAAGACGCAACTTCACGATGTACGTCACTATGATGCGCCTCTTGCTGTCGGTACGGGCAAAGCTCGCCAAGGCAAACGCCTTCTCACCGTCGGAACAGATTGTTCAGTCGGAAAAATGTTTACCGCTCTGGCTTTAGAGAAAGCGTTAAAGGATCTAAAAGTTGATGCGCAATTTAAAGCGACAGGCCAAACCGGGATTCTCGTTGCAGGCGATGGGATCTCTATCGACGCTGTAGTTGCCGATTTCATTTCTGGCGCCGTAGAGGCGATCAGTCCAAGTTTTAACAATCATCAATGGGATATTATCGAGGGTCAGGGCTCTCTATTTAACCCTTCCTTTGCAGGAGTAAGCTTAGGCTTGCTTCATGGTGCCCAAGCGGATGCGCTTGTACTATGTCATGAAATCGGTAGACCTCACATTCGCCACCTTCCTCATTGCCAACTCCCTTCCATCTCTGCCACGATAGAAGCGAACTTAGCGGCGGCTAAATTAACAAACCCAAATGCTGCATTAGCGGGTATTAGTCTGAATACTTCTGCTTTGAATAAAGAAGAAGCCAAAGCGCTTTGTGCAGATTGGCAAGAGACTTACAACGTACCTGTAACCGACCCTGTACGTTTCGGCATCCAGTCCATTGCCAGCTATCTCAATGCCAACTTTTAACTTGCGAGAACAGACCATGTTATTAGAAGCGACTCCGTACAGCATCGAATTAGCGACCCCTTTTGTCATATCAAGAGGTGCACGAACTCATTGCCACACGGTAAGAGTAACCGTCTCTCATGACCACCAGCAAGGGATTGGAGAGTGTACACCTTACCCAAGATACGGTGAGAGTGTTGAATCAGTAATAGCACAAATAGAGAGCTGGACTTCAGACTTAGTCAGCCTTTCACCACAAGAAGCAAAACAGCACTTACAATCAATGCCAGCAGGCGCAGCTCGTAATGCCGTAGATTGCGCGCTTTGGGATTTGATTAGCAAACTAGAAGGGACATCCTTTCCATCACCTACTTTTACTATTAGCCCAGCAATAGAGACTGCCATGACCGTCTCCATTGGTGAGGCAGAAGCCATGGCAACGCAAACCAAGCAATACGTAGACCAAGGTGCAACACTGTTAAAAGTGAAGTTGGATGGCGAAGCGGTCGTCGAGTGTGTTGCTGCTGTTAGATCGGCTGCACCGCATTGCAAAATCATACTCGATGCAAATGAAGCTTGGGGTTCTCTCGATTTAGAACAGTTATTCGAACAACTTGCCCCTTTCAATATCACCATGATTGAGCAGCCTTTACCGTCAGGAGAAGACCAGCTCCTAGCGAGTATTGCGCACCCTATTCCACTCTGTGCAGACGAAAGCTGCCACACAAGAGCACAACTCGCTGACCTGAAGGGGCTTTATGAGATGGTCAATATCAAACTCGATAAGACAGGCGGGTTAACAGAAGCATTACTCTTAGAAAAGCAAGCCAGAAACGAAGGCTTCGCCATTATGGCTGGCTGCATGCTGGGCACTTCGATCGCTATGAAAGCCGCATTACCCATTGCCACCAACGCAGAGGTGGTTGATTTGGATGGCCCAGTGTTGCTTGGCGATGATGTTGAAGACGGACTTAAGTACCACTCAGGAAAATTGTACTTTTAGTTAAACACTATAGAACGTTATCCCGAGTAGTACTCTTAACCTACCTCCCGATTAACCTTCAAACAGGTTGACTTGTTCATTATTTGCGCGAGATCGGTCACATCTCGCGCAATCGACCATCCATAAAAAACAATTCCATCATTTTTTACTACCCACCTTTAAAATTGAGGTATATACTCTTTCTTATCCCTAGATGGAGGCAGAAATGGATACCCAAAACACCACGACTACGTTTCAACAGCTAAAAACCGGTGCAGACGCATACATTCAGCGTCGTAATCAACGCTTGTTAGCCAACCACCGTAAAGAACTGCGTAACTTTACACGAGCAGAAGCATCAACCTACTTAGGTATTGATGCGAAAACACTGGATCGTTACGTGACTTCTGCTGACATCGATCCACGCCGTCATGAAGACTCACAGTGGTCTATCGACATCTCAGAAATGTACAAAGTGCGTGACCTACTGCCGGAAAATCTACGCAAAGATGCGAAGTTTATCCGCAGTGATAAGCAAAAAGCGCAGGTTATGGTTATCCAAAACCAAAAAGGTGGTGTTGGTAAAACCGTATCAGCAGCGACCATCGCTTCTGGTTTAGCGACTGAATTCCACCAAGAGTATCGCGTTGGCCTTATTGATATGGACGGCCAAGCAACCCTCTCTATGTACTACGCTCCAGAAGCGGAACAAGAAGGTTACCTTTCTGTTGGCGATCTTATGATGCGCACTTTTGATTTAGATGAAGGTGAAACATTTGAACAAGCCGTTTCAGAAGCATTCTTAGAAACCACCATCCCTAACTTGCGTATTCTGCCTGCAGCGCAAAGCGATCGTGCTATGGAAGGTTGGTTCCACGAACGAGTATTTAGCCAAACTCTGGCATCACCATACTCGCTGCTGCATGACATTATTGAAAGTGTTCAAGATGAGTTCGATATCATCATCATCGATACGCCACCATCACTTGGCTATGCGACATTTAACGCATACTACGCAGCGACCAGTGTAGTGTTCCCGCTATCGATTACTGAAAACGATATAGATGCGACTTGTTCATACTTTAGCTACATCCCACAAGTTTGGGCACTGCTAGAAAATGCTAACCACCAAGGTTATGACTTCATGAAGATTTTGCTTACAAATCATCGTGATAGTTCAACAACTACAGACTTGATGAACAACCTATACGACCAATTCTCGCCATACCTTTACTCGAAAGAGTTCAAGCACAGCGAAGCGGTTCGTCAAGCATCTTCTCTTCTTTCGACAGTCTTTGATATGTCGAAGAGTGAGTACCCAAAAAGTAAAGCGACCTTCCAAAGCGCGCAACAAAACAGCTACGAAGTCACCAGCCAGATCCTTCGCGATATTCTGAACGTGTGGCGTGAACAGGAGAATAGTTAATGGCTAAGAAACGTGGCGGTAGCCCTCTAGGAAATACACCTGGCTCCATTGCAGCGCAGCAGTCAGCAGCGAAAGCAACAGTGGAAACACTGACTAGCCAATTGACTAAAGAGCTAGAAAAGTCGGGCCAAAAAGCGTCGGACTACCTCAAAGAGAAATTTGGTATTGGCTCTGTTGGCCAACAGATGGTTTGGAAACTGGCTTCAGGCAATACAGCAACGTTCAATGAAGTGACACTGTCATTTGATCAAGTAAAAGCAGATACTTACGTGACTTTCGACGTAAATGGTCGCGACCAAAGCTTGCTTACTAAAGAATCGCTGGAAGACCTTAACTCTCTTGAGTTCCAGCAGTTCTACCCAGCCGTTGGCCGTGAAGTCGATGGTCAGATTGATGTACTTGATGGATCTCGTCGTCGTGCTTGGTTCTTACTTCAAGAAGGACGCGTAAAAGAGTTCAGAATTCTTGTCACTCAAGATGAGATTTCGACTTCTGATGCGAAGGCGCTAGCGAAACAGTTACAAACGGCAAAAGAACACAACCAACGCGAAATTGGTCTTCAATGCCAAACGATCATGAACAGCGGTAATTACACTCAAGAAGACGTTGCTGCGATGATTGGTATCAGCCGCCCAGCGGTGAGCAAAGCACTGAAAGCAGCAAGCATAGATCAGCGTATTATCGCCCTATTCCCAGTAGTAAATGCATTATCACACACAGATTATGCTCTTCTTGGAAAAGTGATGAAGACATACCAAGAAGACAGTAAAGGCTTAACCGCGTTTATCCAAAAATTGGGTAAAAAAGCTGTCAATGTTCAGGTTGAACATTGTAGTGACGAGAACAAAGAAGCCCTACTCTCTTTGATCAAATCAGAGCTAAAAATTGCGGAATCTAAAAAGGTAACCGACAAAGCTGAAGTCACTCAACTCGCTGAATTTGCTAGTAAAGGTATGTTTGCACGTAAGAAAGTCAAAGGTCGTAACTTCTCTTACGAGTTTGGCCGTTTATCGAAAGAACTGCAGTCAGAACTTGATGAAGCGATTCAAGCTGTACTGGATAAAGCAACCCAAGACTAGCTAACGCAATAGCTTAAATAAGCCCGTTTATCTAGTTCAAAAAAAGGCTGAAACTTATAGTTCCAATATAAGTTTCAGCCTTTTCATTTTAGCCTTTCGCCTAGCGGTGCTTATATTGCGTTGGGCAATAACCTCGCGTGACTTCAGAGCTGCGAAACTTGGTATGTTTGGTTTTTCGCCCTGAAACCCTCGCTCGCCAAAGCTTAAAACTTCCGGGTTTCAGTTGTTTTCTCATAAATCGAATCACTTCTGGTTCGCTCAACCCAAACTGTAGCTCTATGGCTTCGAACGGAGTCCGATCTTCCCAAGCCATCTCTATGACCCGAGACTCACTCTCTTCGCTCAATATCATTCGTCAATTCCACACTAAAAAAGAAGAATTTTACGTTCAGAGCTGGTGTTGGGTTCATCTACGAATCAAAGTTTTTGTTTAGAGCGTGGCGTGTTCAGGCGAATCAATAACTCATCCAGAACGAAAGATGATATCCGCCTAGCGAAACCTCCCTCCAAAGACGACTCCCTTTTCTCGAGATACGATACAAAATAATTCAATATTTGAGACTCAGCCACACTACATAGAACGTAACCCACTGTTTATTCGATATAATTTACATTAGGATAATGCATATGAAGAACTAGGTAGAAATATTCGGCTTAATAGAGCTGTTAGGTTTAATCATAAAGTCAAGGTGATAGAGGTAATCTTAATGCCTGATTGCCGCAAGGTGAAATATGGATATCGTTAGCATTTCTGGTATTGAAGAGAGAGTCAAAGGACAAACTCCCGATGTTTTATCATTGAATTATGATTTGTCGGTATTGCGCATTAAATTGATTTTTCCGTCAGACCAAATTGTTGACGTTGCTTGTGAAAATGTTGAGGGCTTTCGAGTTCTTGATGAAGGGCAACTACTAGAGTTTTGGGGAGGCGCTGCGACTCGGTATTGGCTATTTGAAGTTAAAGCTAATGGCTGGTTAGCTTCAGAGAACATGTGTGAAACTGCACCGCTAATAGTAGAGGGCGGTGAGCTCAAAGAATTTATGGTAGCGGGGGCTAATGAGTGCGTAAGTATTTTAGCTTACACGCAACCATATGTGCAGTACGAATAATTTTCACCTAACGAGAAAGGCGCTTGGACGAGGTGTTTGTACAATCTAAAGTCAAACGGGAACTATGTCATAGATTTCTCATATGGAAAGCCTAACTGGTCTTGATATACGTATAACGGGCTCAGTGAGCATGAAAAACTAGTGATTACCGCATTTGTTGAAGTAGGGGGAACAGCCCTTGCATTTTCGCAAGTAAACCGGCTTGGTCTATCTAGTTCTGCCATCGAGTCTTTGGTTCAAAAAGAACTACTTTAGAACTCAGTTATGTCTGATGGTATAACTGAAAGTTTCGTATTAGATATGGCTTTGTATATCAAAGCATTAAGTGCAATAAATGAGTCCGCTCACTAGCAGGGCGTATGGTCAAGTTAAAGGACGAGTATTTCCCAAGATGAGAACGAACTTAGAATTAGAAGCGAAAAAGCTTAAAAGCCTACTCGACAACAAAAAAAGTATCTGAGATTTATCGCCATCGAGAAAGTGAACTGTGCATAGAATTCTCTGATGGTTCCAGACTTTTCGTTAATTGCAATGATAATAAAAGCCTCGAACTGTCAATAACTGGTTGTCGCGAGCATTAAGAACTGCTGAAAAAATATAACAATACGCTATACACTTGGAGATTTTGACATGCCAGCAAGAATGGATGAATACCTAGATAAGGTTATTAAAAATCGATTTTCAATATCACTAATGTCAAATGCCAAATGGCGTAAAGTGTTTACGGTATTGGATGTGCCAGAGCTGATGTTGAACCAGTGTTACTGGAAGTTTGTTGATAACGATTGTGAATTTCTAGGTTGGTTTACTAAATCAGATGAGTTAATGGAAAAGTATGTAGGTGACTATGGATCAGGGCCTTTTGCCTACAAGCGAATTGAGTGGTTAGAAATCCCCAAAGTAGGTAAGCCTAGTAAGTATGAAAATGTGCCCTTTAAGCACTGGCATCAAGATATAGATGAAGCATTGAATATCTTAAACTCGGTTGGGCACTTCGATACTAAGCTCACAGATAGAGGGTTACGTATCTACGGTTTCAGAGAATAAACATATAACACACTGTGAAGAGGTATTCCCAACGCGTGGCATTTTCACCATGCGTTAGTTTTAGTGGTTAAGTAGGTATGCAGCAGCTTCTGTATTGCGTTGCTCACTAATTATTTGGTCGTTATATTTTTGAGGTCATATGAGCTGGAATCTTGTCACTAGCACTACAAGTGCATATGTCATTGCGTTCATTATTTTGCAGCCAATTTATCATCATAAAAAAGCGCTTAAAGTAGTTTCAGGTTTACTATTTCTCTACCTTGGTTTAAGCGTGTACAACTTCAATTATGGCTATTCCATTGGTGACATTACATCTTTCGCTATGTTTTCAGCTATGCTATTAAGCTTCTTAGCACAGTTACGCTATAGCTACCAAGTCAAAGAGCAGTATGGCTTTTATCCACGATTGTACTTGAGAGGCTTTCCCATAAAGGGAATCTTTATAAAGCACCCAGATATCGAAAGAGCTCATTCAGAACCAGATACGATAATGACAATTCTCGCTTTTCTAGGGTTCGTTTTAGGTTTTTCTGCCGTACTATTCATGGAAATAGCATCGAATTCGTGAAAACATACAAAGCGTTTAGCATTCTCAGTTTAATTCAGCTTTAGTAACCTCGGCACAATAGATTAATTGATGGCGTTGATCACTACATCAACGCAATGTCATACACAAAGGAAAAGCCAGTGACTAAAAGGATTCAAAATAGAGAAGTTAAAGTGTGTCCAGTAGTACTGCGCAAATCAGGCTCGAATTTGGAGTTGCTAGTATTCGAACATCCTTTGGCCGATGTGCAATTAATAAAAGGTACGTTAGAGCTGACAGACAGTTCAACGGAGAGCGCGGCGCTTAGAGAGCTTACAGAGGAGTCAGGTATATCCAAAGTTTCCAGTACTAAATACCTCAGAAGTTGGGAAAGTGGTTTCCAAAATCAACTTTGGCATTTTGTCCTGTGCGAAGTTTCGGAAAGTTTGCCAAACAACTGGGCCTTCTATACACAAGATGATGGCGGCCATGAGTTCAATTTTTTCTGGCACAAGCTCGGAGGTTGTTTGGAATTTGATTGTCACAAGGTGTTTTGTAAAGCCATTAAACAAATCGAAACTATGTTTATACAACAAGCATATCAAGGTGATGCATAACACTTGGCACTCTCATTTAAACACGATTTCCAAAGTCCACCACTAACTTTTATCACAACCAGAGGTGTCTTCATTGAAGTTAGTATGTAAAACAGAAAGATTGGTTATTCGCCAGCTTACGCTCAAAGACGCGGATTTTGTCATCCGTTTATACAATGATGAGTCTTTTATCCACAATATTGCCGACAAAAACATCCGTACCTCAGAAGATGCGGAAAACTACCTTACCAATGGTCCATTGGCTAGTTACGAAACATACGGTTTTGGCCTGAACCTAGTCTCGTTACGCAAAACGGGTACACCGATAGGAATCTGTGGCGTATTAAAACGCCCCGAGTTGGACAGTCCAGATCTTGGTTATGCATTGCTACCGGAATATTGTAATCAACGGTATGCGACGGAGGCTTCTATTGGAGTACTTCAACATGCTGTTAAAGCTCTATCTTTAGATACTGTGCTAGCTGTTACCTTCCCCAGTAACAAAGGTTCAAACCGAGTACTAACAAAAGTAGGTTTTGAACTAAAGGGCACCATCGAATTGTATGGTTTAGAGAACAACTTATATGAATACCGAGCGTGAGATGGCCTTGTGACTTAACTCGACGCACACTTCAAATTAATTCAATCGCACTCAGTTAATGCCAATATTGAGAGCTCCTCTACCCCCTAGGTTACATTTTCCCTTCAAGATCGCCAGCATCATTAAGACAATCTCATCATCCACACTTAACCTCTAACGCCTACTTTAATCGTTAGTTTTGAAGAAAATTGAGACATTTTGTTTATTGCTACGTAGTGGTTCAAAAAACGAGAAACCACATGCAAACAGTCAACATCGTATGGTTCAAACGCGACCTTCGGATCACCGACCATGCCCCTTTATTCGATGCACTATCGTCCGAGCGACCGACAATTTTGCTCTACATATTTGAGCCATCATTGCTCAACAACCTTCACTACTCAGAGCGGCATTGGCGATTTGTGTGGCAGTCTATTGAGTGCATGAACGAAACGCTAGCTCATCACGGACATCAAGTCTCTGTAATGCAGGGAGAGGCGTTAGAGTGCTTCCAAGAGATACAATCTAAGTACCAGATAGATACCGTCTATTCCTATCAAGAGATCGGCTTGAATTGTACTTTCGAGCGCGACCGCTTGCTCAAGGGATGGTTTGATGCCCAAGGTATCGCTTGGCAAGAGTCTCAGCAGGGGGCCGTCTTGCGCGGATTAGCAAACAGAGAGAACTGGGATAAGAACTGGTCTTTGGTCATGCGTTCTCAAATTTTAAAGCCTCAAATGTGTAGTGAACACTTACATACTTTAGACTCTAAACAAGTTGACCATGCGTTCATCCCTCCCAAATCATGGACAAGTTTAAGTAGTGGTATGCAAACAGGCGGAAGTAAGCTTGCATGGCTAACCCTTCACGACTTCTTTAACCGCAGAGGTAAAGACTACTATCGCAGCCTTTCTAGCCCAATCACATCGAGAAATGCCTGCACACGCTTATCTCCTTATCTTGCATGGGGCAACATCTCACTGCGCGAAGTCTACCAAGAACTATTGCAACATTGGAACGTGCCGGGCTTTCGTCGTAGCTTAATCGCCCTATCATCTCGGCTCCACTGGCATTGTCATTTCATCCAAAAATTCGAATCAGAGTGTGAGATGGAGTTTCGTTGCACCAATACGGCCTATGAAGCGTTGCTCTCACAATCTTGCAATACAAATCCAAATCATCTTTTGGCTTGGAAGACCGGTAATACTGGATTTCCTTTGGTTGATGCCTGCATGCGCTGCTTACATCACACCGGATACATCAATTTCCGAATGAGGGCTATGCTGGTTAGTTTCCTTACCCACCACATGAACATGGATTGGCGCGAAGGCGTGACTCACCTAGCTCAGTTGTTTCTCGACTTTGAGCCTGGTATTCATTATTCCCAGTTCCAGATGCAAGCTGGCGTGACCGGCATTAATACCATCCGCATATACAACCCTATCAAGCAGGCACAAGAACATGATTCAGAGGGGGAGTTTGTTAAAAAGTGGGTGCCTGAATTAGAGCAAGTTCCTACGCCATTGATATTTGAACCGTGGAAGATGACATCAATGGAAGCCGCGATGTATCAGGTGGAACAAGATTCGCCATACCTGGACCCAATTTTCGACCTGAACGAGAGAGCTCGCGAAGCGAGAGAACGACTGTGGTCGTGGAAAAAACGCATTGATGTCAAAAATGAAGGAGCGCGAATTTTAGCTAGGCATGTACGTCAAACCAATAAACGCGCAACCAGTTGATCGCAAAACAAACCTTTGACGTAAATATCTTCCTAAACAAAGCCTTCGCCAATCACATTGAGACTATGGGTAGACACATGAGAGAGTTAACTTTTTCGCACGATGATATTCAAACCATGGAAAAGCGCTTCCGTACTCGATTGGTCAACTCGATATCGGGATTTAAAAGCGCGAATCTTATAGGGACAAGAGATGAACAAGGACAAGAGAACCTTGCAATCGTTAGTTCTGTCGTCCATTTGGGCTCACACCCTCCCCTGTTGGGCTTTATTGTTCGCCCGTGTAAAACGCCAAGACACACGCTTCAAAACATCATTGAGACCAAGTCGTTCACAGTGAACAGCGTCAACGACAAGATTTTCCAAAAAGCACATCAAACATCGGCTCGATACTCAAAATCAATTTCAGAGTTTAATGAGGTAGGACTCACACCTTATTACGACGGTAACTGCCCTGCCCCGTTTGTTCTAGAGAGCAGTTTGAAAATCGCCCTAACTCTGAAGGAGCGTATCGACATCAAAAGCAATGACACGGTTATGCTCATTGGTGAGGTCAATACCATTCACGTGCCAAGAATGGCGATCATGCATGATGGCTTTCTAGACCTAGATGCGTTAGGTACAGTCACTATTTCAGGGCTAGATAGTTACCACAGAACCAAACGTATCAACCGCTTAAGCTACGCTAAGCCAGACAAAAGTGTGTTTCCACTAACCACAGATGGTGAGCCATCGTCATGGGCAGCTGTTAACCCTGTACCGGAATAGCCGTCATTGAGCCTGGCTCATATCGACTCTTTAATCTCGCCCTAAGAGCATTCTGGTAAAGGCCTCTCTCGACGCAGGCGTGCTCTCTCTGTCGATTATGTATTTGACATGGTCATTGTTCTTGGCGGATGGAGATAGCTCAATACTCCAAAGCGCGTTGATTTGATTCGGTACCATTGAATATCGCACATCGATAATACGCTGTTGGTTGTAGGGATCTAATGCGAGGTAGCCATTAGAAAAGCGAGAAAACCGCCCAACATCTATCATTTGCTGACTATCTTGCGTCACCCACGACAAGTCAGTAGTCACATTCAGCTTCGCAATAGAATTTCCCGGATATGCTTTAATATCAGCCCCAACCCTAACAGCATCAACAAAATAAAGACCATTGAACTCGTACACGACTTTCCAAACAAGGAGGTTGGCTAAAGTTGGTTTTACTTCCACGACTACAGGAGCATGTTGACGCCCGTTAGCTAGCTCCACCCCAGCCGCTTCCGCTCTATCTTTCTGTATTCCACCGATAATCAAATAGACAAATGTCCAGCTCATCGCCACCAGAGCAAGCTTAGAACTGTACTTCAAGAAAGCGAAAGCAATCAGTACCAATAATGGCAATGTAAAAGCCGGGTCGATAACGGAGATGATGTTAAAGGCTACTCGTTCATCGGATACCGGCCACAGCAACTGTGTTCCGTAACTGGTGCAAGCGTCTAACATGCCGTGGGTGCCGTAACCCAGCGCACAATAGAACCATGTCCGCTGGAAAGAGAGATCGCACCGCTTTGAAAAAATGAAATAGAAGACTAACGCACAAAGCAAACTACCAAAGGGGATGAACAACAAAGAGTGAGTAAACTGTCGGTGATACTCAAGAAACAATAATGGATCTTGGCTAGAACGGATGAGTACATCCAAGTCAGGCGCCATACCAGAAAGCCCACCCAAAACCGCGGCAGCCCTCGAGTGCTTCCTCTTACTTACTGACAGTGTCGACGCTGCGCCCAGCATCCCTTGCGTCAATGGGTCCATTTATAACTCTTTGATAGCATTAATCTAAATGACTCATACTATTTAGAGTAGACGTATTTATTGGCCTATGCGAAGGCAAGCCAACATTTTACGTACAACACAGAAGTTGAGATCTACTCTTACCTACTTACACGGTTTGAGATTGGGCAAGGAGCGCAGACTCTCGAATCTGCTTCTCTTTGAAACTCGATAATATAAACATCATCAGGTAACCAGAGCACAATGCGATAATGATCGCCACGACATTGTCAGTAAAAGCCGATATCACGTAGAACATAACAACCAGCGTCGCGATACCTGTTAAGCGAATAAATAGGCTTGTTTTAAAGTGTCCGTTTGCTTTGATGTAAGCCAGTTGGTAGGCGTTTAGCATCATAAAAATGAAGAAGATAGAGAAGTGGAACAACACAGGTGTTGCGCCCACATACTCAGCAGGAAAAAGCGCTTCAACAAGGTTCGAACCAAACAACAGCATCGTCAAGAAAAACGCGCCGCTGACAATAAATGACAACTTAAACACCCATCGACGGATAAGCTGAATCTCAGAGAACTCACCATTTCGAACCTTCACAGACAGTTCAGGCAGAACAAAGCGGTAAATTGGGAATACAAATAACATTGTCATGTATGTGAAGACCGGACGCACCACAACCTGAAAATCACCCAATTCATCAACGCTGAAGTAGCGAATAGTCAGCAACACAGCAATGTAAATCATAAGAATGCTTGCTCCTGCTTCGAGTGTCGCAGTAAAGCTCTTTTTCACATAGCCGTACATGTCTGAATTAAGCTGTACAGGCTTGATTGGCAGAGTCGATATCTCTTTTCTTCGGCTGATATACATATAGAGCGCTGTTATCAACGAAGATATGGTCAAACCATAGAACAGCGCCGTTAACGCACTGAATCCAGCAATATAGTAAGCGAATAGAAACAGAGCCACGTTCAACGCAGGGTCAAGCCAAGTGGTACGGTTAGTAATATCGTACAAACGATACATGGCAACTAAATTGGTAAAGTAGAGCTTCAGCCCCAAACCAAAAATAATGCCCACCAACTGTAAGTATTCGACTCCGATATCGAGGCTGTGCTTGATGTAAGGAATCACCCCACCCCACGTCATTAGGACGACGAAAATAAGGGTAAAGCGGAAAATATTGATAATATCGATATCATTCTTGGTTTGAGAATAGGTCACGACCATGGACGAGCGGAAGCCCGTCATCAGTATCATGGACAGAGAAATGATATCAACAACAGTATGAAAGAGCGCCAAATCGGCTTTTGCTACCCAGCCCGCAAGCCATATCTTAAAGGTAAAACCTATCGCAATGCTGATTAATGTTGCCCATATACCGGAAAGAAACGCCTTCTTTACCTTGGTGACTGATTGTGAATGCATTTCGAATACTACTGTCATAGGTGAGATTTCCACATAGTATTGAAAGCTATTCTCATTTACAACAAAACTCTGTTTCACCACCCGTAACATTGGCTATGCAAGAAGCCAGATCAAAAGCATGTGCACTTTCTTAAGAAATTGAAGGAACAATCCGTTTCTAGACAGCGCACACAGCTACATCTCTCGGCACAAACTCATAACGATTGCTTAGGCACTAAGCTGAATTTATGTCACCTATAGGTTGGACGTGACACTGTCCCTTTAGCATCAAATAATCAAATAGACACTACTCACCCAAAAGTTAAATAAGGAATACAACTTTGGAATGCGCTTCAAACTTGTCAATGTTCAGCCTGAACATTCCTTTCTAATGGCGTTTTGATTAGCAGAAATGCAGCGCCGCTGTACGTGACCGTGCTACAGATTTAGGTGGTACTCACGAAACTCTCTTGGTGAATATCCGGTACTTTTTTTGAAGGTGTTCGAAAAGGTAGACAGACTCTCATAGCCGACATCAGCGCAGGTATCAGTGATCGAGTATCCCTGCTTTAGAAGTTCTTTGGCTTTTGCGATTCGCATATCCCGCAGGTAGTTTCTTGGCGTCAGACCATACAGTTGTTTAAAAATACGAACATAATGGAATCTAGACATAAAAGCAGCCTGAGCTAAATCATCCAGCTCGAGTTTTTGAGCATAGTGCTTTTCCATGAACGCTTTAGATTGCCTGATCAGAACATAGTGTCGTTGAGGCGTTGCTATGTCACTGTATAAGCGATCTATCTCTTGTTCATAGAATGTCTTAGGGATTGATGCCATCGTGACCAAAACCGTCAATTAGGGATAACAGGAAGTCTAGCATGAGATGAAGATAGAAACGTAAGGAGCGCCACACTTTATGACGCGCCTTCTAGACATAAGTTAGCGATAGACTAAAGCATCTGCATCAGCTGAATGTAGTTCCCGCAAGTGTCATCAAGCACCGCAATCATGACATTGCCCGCCTCTCTCGGCTCGATTGAAAACTCAACGCCGAGAGCAATCAGCCTTTCATACTCTTGTTGTACATCGTCCACAGAAAATGATGTCCATGGTATACCCGCCTCTTTTAGTGCCTGTTGGTAGTGGCGAGCAGGTTCAAATGCCATTGGCTCTAACAGCAACTCGACACCTGCTTGCTCTTGTGGGGATACCACGGTTAACCACTTGTATTCGCCAAGTGGTACTTCTGTCTTCTTAATAAAACCAAGTACATCAGTATAGAACGCGAGAGCCTTATCTTGATCTTCAACAGGTACGCTAGTCACAGTTATTTTCATTGTTGCTTTCCTCAATCATCCGAATAACAACATCTTAGAATACGAGCCTTAGAATTACTTATTCTAGATTGCGTTATTTAAAGCGCTATAGTGCTACAAATCTTACAGTATGAACTCTATCTCGGAATATAAAGTGACAATGTCACCAAAGTGAACGTTTACGCTTTCTAATAAACAAGGTCCTATGACTAGTCACTCACCACGATCAAGCTAGAACGATATTATAGATGGCTTCTGAGGTTTTACCTTTTTAAGCCTATATCAAAAGCGACATTCTTCACTTGGGAGTTTAGCTCCCCTAGCCCCACCTCAGATATACAGAAATCAAACTCTTGATTCGATGTAAGTGTAGAGGCATCAGCAGTACGTAACGCTAACTTAGGCACGACGTTCTACAGTGAATTGCGGTTTTATGTTGTCAATGTTCAGGCTGAACATTGACAAAAAGAGACACAATCGCAGTCTAAGATTAGTCATCTAGACGATTAATGATATGACGAATAGAGCCCAATACGTCGGATGCCATCATACCGACTTGTCCATACGTATTGGCATTGTGATCCGCAGCCATACTGTGAATGACACTACCTAGTATTGCTGCATCAATAGGTTGATACCCTTGTGCTAAGAGTGACGAGATGAGGCCAGCAAGTACATCCCCCATCCCACCAGTCGCCATCCCAGCATTACCTGCGTGGCATACTACCGTTTTGTGGCCATCACTAATTAAGGTTCCCGCCCCTTTAAGTACAGTGACACATCGATATTTTTGACATAGTTTTTTAATAGAGAGATAGCGATCGGCTTCAACTTCTTTGACACTGCAATTGAGCAACATTGCCGCTTCACCAGGATGAGGCGTAATAACTGTATTCTCTATCGGACGGGCATCTAGGTCATCTTGCGCTAACCAATATAAGCCATCCGCATCTATCACTTTAGGCACATCATAAGCTCGACTCATAACCGCTTCATATGCATTTTTACCCCAATCGAGTCTGCTTAAACCGACACCCACACAGATACTCGTGCACCATTCAAGTCGTTCTGATAGTTGCTCGACATCTGACACCATAGCTTCAGGTAACAAAGAACGCATAGGGAGGCAGCTAGATTTATGGACAATAGAGGCCAGCAGCCCCGTCCCGGAACGCAATGAAGCTGCAGCGGCGAGATACGCTGCACCACTCATGCCGTCACCGCCGCCCACAACCAATAAACGCCCGTGGTTACCTTTATGTGAGTCTTGAGCTCTCACTTTCAATCTATCTAGCCATCTCGAACTCGTGAGCAAAGCATCTGGTTCATTATGATCAGCAAAAGCTCTATCTATGCTTAACCCTGCAAACAACAACTCCCCAACATGACTTCGAGCTTGAGCAGTAACCAAGCCTCTTTTGAGGGCAATAAAGGTGACAGTCGCCGTTGCCTCAACCGCCGTTCCAAGCTGTCTACCGGTGTCGCTATCTAGCCCCGATGGAACATCGATTGAGATAATAGGGCACTTAGACTTGTTTAATGTGGTAATGACAGACTCGGCAGACTCCCTGAGTTTGCCAGTAATCCCTGTCCCCAAAATCCCATCGACAATGAGATCGATACAATCGTCTACTTCAGCGCTTGGTTCCTGCACTTTGCCGCCAGCAGATAGAAAGAGTTGCTCTGCAGACTTCGCATCTCCACTTATCTTTTGAGATGAACCGACTTGCCATAAGGTCACCTTGTATCCCGACATCAATGCTAGTCTTGCAATAACATAGCCATCACCGCCATTGTTACCAGTTCCAGTAGCCACTAAGACATGGCGACAATGCTCATACCTTTGCTGAATGAAAGAAAATACTGACTCTCCAGCTCGCTCCATCAATTCGTGCATTGGAATATCGAGAAGTTCTGCGACTCGTTTTTCTCCCTGCCTTACCGTATCAGACAAGTACAGCTCTTTAGGTAATTCTGGTATTGCCAAGCTTGTAAACATGAGAGGCCTCAAAGACTAATGTTTGGTTCTACTTATTGAAAAGCATATAACATTGTTTATTGGTTTGATGTGTCCCGGCGAGCAACATCTGGTACAAAAACTATTTATACAAAGAAACAACAATAAACGTGTCAGTGTTCAGGCTGAACATTGACAACATCTCAAGCCGAAAATCTTTCATCCAGTCGCGATAGGTAGTGGTAGTAATACTAAACAACCTCCGCTTACTCTTTATATTGATATAGGGCTAAATGTTGACAACGAATCCCTGTTCTTTAAGTCTTCAAAGGCAGTAAGCAATAGAGTAGGGAAGGCTAACAAGGTTTGAGGACAAGTAACATTACCTTATGTTCAGGCTGAACATTGACAAAAAAACTCCTCATAGGGGAGGTAGATGGGGTAGGTTACTAAATGGTAACTGCTTGTCACTAAAGGAGATCACTTCTATATTTGAAATGGTTTAAGAATCCAATTTCAATAAAAAGGGAACCAGATGGGACACTCAAGCAAACTCAAGGCCGGGGATTCATTTCCTACAATTAATGCAACCTTACTCGACGGAACAAATGTCACCTTAGGTGAGCCAAAGTCAGGGATGACATGGCAAGCTGTATTCGTTTATAGGGGCAAGCACTGTCCATTATGTACAAAATACCTCAATGAGATTGAAAGCTATAAACAAGCCTTCAATGATGCTGGTGTCGATATTCTTGCAGTCTCAGCAGACGCAAAACATCAGGCAGAAGAACAATTAGAGAAACTCGACATCTCTTTCCCAATTGCGTACGGACTCACCGAAGAACAAATGAAAGCACTCGGCGTCTACATTTCTCTCCCACGTTCAGAACAAGAAACCGATCATAACTTTGCAGAACCAGGATTGTTCGTCGTTAATGAAAAAGGGGAGTTACACGTCGTTGATATCTCAAATAACCCTTTCGTACGTCCAGAACTGGGGGCGTTAACGCGCGGATTAGCTTGGATACGAGATCCCAATAACCATTACCCAATTCGCGGCACACTAGATTATTAACCTAGAGTTGAAGTAAAAAAGCCAGCTAAGTGAGTAAATTAAGCTGGCTTTTATTTATCTAAAGTAAAATACAAATTACTTAATTTGTATGTTGTGGTCTTCCGACCATACACGTAACTCTTCAAGGATACCCAACGCTGTTGAGCCAAACTCGGTCAGTTCATAGCTCACCGCAATAGGGCGGTCACTGATTACTTTACGAATAATCATGCCCTCAGATTCAAGCTCTTTCAATCGTTGGTCAATCATCTTCTTGCTCGCGCCACCCAGCATTCTCGCTAAATCATTGAAACGGACAGGACCATCTTTTAAGTGATAGATAATGGAGCCTTTCCACTTACCACCAATTAAACGCATGCCTTTTTCTATAGCACACGGTTCCGTGCAGACATTAGCAACCGTTTTACGACCTTTAGTATCTATAGTGATGGAGCTTTGCATAATGAATACCCCGATAAACTTCTACATTAATTACAAACTGTGCTTAGTATACAGCAAGTCCATACTGCACGCTTTTTCAATATTACCTATTAGTTATGAAAGCAACCAATCGAAGGCCTTTTCACGCTAATAGTAAAAATCTTAAACCTACGCGTAACCAATACAGACTTAAAAGTGCGCCATAATATGAGTTTCAAAGCGTTCGAAGTCACGTTCAATATCCGCATTTTTCATTACATCGAAACAAGAAAAAGTTGGAAGAGAAGTCATGCCAAAGAAACGAAAGTTTGCATGCATGTGGAACATAAGATCATCAACACCTTTACCTTGGAATAAATATTCGTTGTCATCATCAAACGATTCTTCAGGAGCATTGAATGTCAGTGATAGCATGTACTTTATTCCAGTTTGAGTACCACCTGTACCATAATTTTTCTTAGGATCGCTTTCACTACGACCATCGAATGCACAAAGAGAGCCCCCCATACCTGCAGTAAATACATCATCCATATACTTTTTAAATGACCATGGTACAGACATCCAATTGACAGGAGATTGGATAATCACTCTGTCGGCCCATGCAAAATGTCCAAGCTGTTCCTCAACATCAATCTCATCTTGCATAGAAACCGTGCGAACCTCATAGCCTTTACTCTGTAAAAGTGTTTGAGCTTTATCAACTAGACTCGCATTCAAACGACCTGGAGAATAAGGAGAAACTTCGTGTGCGTTAATAATCAGTACATTAGTCATTTTCATTACCTTTAACTATCGTAAATAAAATAGGAGAGGGGAGTTCCCATCCGATAGTGGTTTATTATGGTAACCTGAAAACAACTTTCAATTAGTATACTTTTAGTAACCTAGTTAAATATCTAACAAATCATTGATAAATCAGGAAAAAATTATTTTTCTGATCATTAGTCATTCAATCAAATATGGTTACATTGCTCGAAACAGTGTCAATGTTCACTTTGAACACTGAATTTAATAACAATGAGGATACTACGAATAATACGAGATAGTTAAAATGTTACGTCGTAACGCACTGGTGAGGTTTGATGATAAAAATAAACTACTTACTGAAAAAACGATCTCAATTTATATGATCACTAATAGGAAAGAACAAAACTAATCGTTCCTTAGGTGGATTATTAATGAAAGCAATTAACTAAAACTCTTTAGAAACATCTATATTATGATCTTTATACTGAACACAATATCATCAATAATCGGTCAATGTTCAGCCTGAACATTGACAAAAAATTAACATACCAAAGTACTTACTACTTGAGTTACTTATGATCAATTGGTAACAGTGTAACGAATATGATTTTGATCTTAACTTTACGATCGAAACATCATGAAGGTTCTACAATACCTTCTTCTAATCATATCAACTTCGTTAAATGTTTATATCTAAGAGGCAAGGGATAATGACATTTAACGATCTTAAATTTTTAACTCCATTTAGTTTATTGAAACAAAAATTCAACCAATCGCTTAAAGCTTAAATAACAAGCAAAAAGAGCGTTAAACAACTGAAGTTTGTCGATAAACTCAACAGCTCATTGCAAAACTCTCTTGAGTTTTGTGATGAGATTTTGAGTCACCGACAGAACCTAAGTGAAGTTGGTAATTTTTTAAAACTAGATCCTAAAGGTTCTAGTTTCTTAGTATAACGCTTTAAGTAACGACATTTACCGATTAAACGTAGATATTAACCGATTAGATATAAATATTTACCGATTATCTAATGACATTAGACGATTTCGTATATAAACATTTGCCGATCTAGATTGTTTTAATATCAACATTAACCGATCACCTATGGAGTAAGATCTTAATTTGTTGAAGCTCAATGATCTTCAGGCGATCCAAGCACACAAAGTAACCACAATACGTCTCATAAGGGAAGAGATCGGTAAATGAAGATCAACCTATAAGAACTAAACATTTACCGAATCAACTAAACATCTACCGATGTTTATAGGGGGTTATTGTGATCTACTATCAATATTTACCGATCTAGTATAGATATTTACCGAAGTTAATGAGTTAATCGAAGATCTCTGTTAGACTGATAAAATCGTATCCATAGGTAATGATCATGACTTCATCATCCAGCTTAACCGTTATTAATGAAGAAGATCGAAAGAATCGATTCATCTCATCCATTTTGTTTTCTAGAGCAACGATTTTTCATCCCGCATCTCGGTTAACGTCAACTATGCAGTCCAAGTTGGTTGAGATTGCGCAAAATGGTGGTACGGATCTTAACTATCCATTAGAAAGTGTGAACATCAATAGCTACGGTAAAAATTTTAGAGTTGATCTTCATGTTGACTATTTGCTGCAACCTCACCGCGATATCTTAGAAACAATGTTGGCTTACGCACAAACGATCCAACTGGATGACTCTTCTTATGAAGCTGGTGCACGACTGACTTGGTCACAGGTATATCAAACAATTACCGATGGCGATGTTTCGGATACACAAGAGGATGGCTTTGATTCATTTATTGATCGAGATGCAACCGTTCTATCGATGAGTATGTATGAATTGGCTACGCGAATGGGCATGGCAACGACACGAGCTAACTACGATCAAATTGAGCGCAGAATCACTCAATTGGCAACTGCACATCTAGTGATCAACGAACTCGATGATGATCAAAATGTCGTCGGTAAAAAACCACTAGAGTTTGTACAAGATTACCGATTCTATTGTGATCGTAGTAAATTCAAAACTGGTCGTAAGACAACCAAGAACTTAACCAATCATGTATTTTTGGTTCCTGATATGCGTCTGCTGCAGGCCATTCGTGATCACGGTTACTATTACCGACTCGAACAACACAAAATGACGAACTACAGCAAGCCGTCAGTACGCTCATTTTTGAAATACATAACCACACATAAAGCTGAGTTTCTGCATAACAAGAAGTTTGAGTGGGCGCTTGATAGCTATATTCAGTCTATCGCTTCGAAAGTCAGCCACAGCTTCCGTAGTGATCTTAGAAAAGATCTTTTAGCAAATGCAGTACAAATTGAAAAAGACTTCAGTCTACAATTCCGAGATGTCGGAAATGGTATTCAAATTTTCTATATCGGAGAAAGTGAATCATGATAACTCAGTCTCTTGATACGCTGATGTCGTCACGTGCAAGTCAAGAAATGAGCTTTAGCTTAAAAGGTTTACTTAAAGGTCATGTTGGGATGTTGATAGCAGCTCCTAATGTCGGTAAGTCTCACTTAGCACTGTGTATCGCTATGGAACATGCTTCTTCGATGACGCTATTGGGTATGAGTGCAGCTGATAGGCCCGCCAAAACACTGGTCTTGAGCTCGGAGGATGGGGCGGGTGTTATTCAAACCAGAATGAAAGATAAGCTAGCTAGTTGTACTCCTACAATTCGCTCTGAACTGAAGAACAACTTGCACTTCATGACCGATATTGAGCCTATCGTCATACCACCTGATTGCTCACACCAAGAACAATTAGAGCATCAACAATACTTGGCTCAACTTAAAGAAACATTCGCTCAATTTGACCTAGTGATCATCGATACCGTAACTGAAGCAATCGGGCGATGTGAGGAAGTGAAGCACGACAGATTGATTAAGAATGTGTTTCAGGCGCTAGCCAATGACTCAGGTGCAAGCCTATTACTAGTTCACCACGTGAACAAAGATGAAATTCGTGGCAATCAAGAGATAACCATGGCGTCTGGAGCAGGGCTTACATCGGTAATGCGTTTGACCAAGTGTTTATTTACTTTGAAACGCAGCAAAGACTTAATGTCGATTAAGTACCTGAAAAGTAATTATCTACCAGAAAACGAGAATCAAGAGTTTGCGGTTGAGGTTCGCCAAAGCCTAACTATAAACCCTGAGTTGTATAATCCAAAAGCGCGCGCGAGCAGCAAAGGTGTTAGGACGACGACTCGAATTAAAGCCGCGCCAAAATCTATTACACTGTCCGGGACCATCCCCGAGCAGGAAGAGATCGAAGAGCGCAAGAACTTGCGTGATGTTCTCTAGTCATTCTCTAGTGTTAAGACCTTTCTATGAGCAGCTCAAATAAGAGCTGCTTTTTTGTATGGGCACGTTTGACCTGTCTACAGGTTTCAGGTTTAGACTCCACGCCTTAATTCAATAAGTCGAAGTGGAGTCTATGAAGGTATATCAAAGATTATCGAGCAAACAAGCTGTATTGAGTCAGTGGTTTCAATCGCTGCCAATGACCGCAAAAGGTATCTTTCTTGCTCTTTTTTCAACGGCGCTCTTCACATTAGTTGCGGCGTTGGTTCGCCAATTAAGCGATAGTTATGATGCTTTTCAAATCCTATTCTTCCGACAGCTCGTTTTTGTGCTTCTACTTGTCCCTGCAATGCGCAACAACATGAAAGTACTGTTAAAGCCGAATAAGGTTAGGCTTCACATTCTTCGCATCCTTGGAGCGTTTGCAGCGCTGTATTTGGGGTTTGTCACTGTCAGTAATATCGCTTTCGCAGACGCGACGGCTCTTGGGTTTTTACAAGTCATTTTTGTCGCGCTTATTGCTCGTTTAGCTTTGAAAGAAGAAGTAACGATGCGTCGCTGTCTTACCATCACCTTAGGTTTTACTGGTGTGATGTTGGTGGTACAACCGTCGTTTTTTGGAAATGAGTTCGTTTATGTTGTGACAGGTGTGTCGGCAGCGTTTGGAGCGGCTATTGCTGTCATCTGTGTTCGTGCGGTTGCACAGACTGAACCGAAAATAACGTTATTAGCCTATCAAGCGGTCTGTGTCGGCTTGATTGCACTGATTCCGGCAATTCATCAATGGCAAACGCCGACTATTGAGGATCTACTATGGCTTCTCTCAATCGGTGTGATTTCTTCTATTGCTCAATACGTTGGGATCTCGGCTTACAAATGGGCGGAGGCAAACATTATTGCTAATGTGGAATATGTGAAGATCATTTACTCTGTACTGATAGGGTGGATGCTTTTTTCGGAGCTTCCTAACATGTGGGCTTTCGTGGGCGTGCTAACCATTCTAGCGAGCGCAATCATCCCCATGGTTTGGTCATATTTCGAGTCAAAAAAGGAGTCATACGTTGATGCTGAGTATTAAGCAATTCTGCGAGAGAATGAAGGTATCTCGTTCAACGGTTCTTTACTATGAAAGACAGGGGCTTTTGAAACCCTCATCGAGATCGTCAAGTGGCTATCGCCAATACAATCAAAAGGACGTTGAGCGCTTCTCTGCCATCTTAGCGTATCGTTCTTATGGTATCCCAGTATCGAAAATTGAGTATCTAATGATCGATGCTGAAGGGAAAGAACGAGATATGGCGTTAAGGCAACAGTTCGCCGCACTCGATAGAGAAATACAGAAGCTACGTCAGCAACAGCACTCTATTCTTGCTCTGCTACAAGAGCCTGAGGGCCTAGAGCAAGGGTTAATGACCAAGGAGCGCTGGGTGGAAATCCTCAGGCAGTCGGGAATGGATGACCAAGACATGTATAACTGGCACAAACGATTTGAACAGATGGAGCCGCTTGGTCATTTGAAGTTTCTTCAGTCACTCAACATTGATGAGAGTGAAATCGAGGCGATCAGAACCTGGTCACGCGAGCCTTAAAATAAGACTTCGAATAGTCGTTTACTTCAATAAACGTTTTATCAACAAAGGCTGCAAGTAGATTGGTAGCTGCAGAGCGCCAACAAGAGGCAAGAACAGCGGTCCAAGGTAAGCCCCTGCTATGGTGTAGGTAAGGAGCACATTGCGGTTCCCCGACGTGATAGCGGCAATCATCGCGCCATCGCGATCGGTAAATTTGAATATGAGGTAAGCGGCTACGAAAAAGCTCAAGCACAAAACAAAAGCCAGCATGAAAAGGTGTAACGCGTGCTCTGGGTTTGAATCCCACAATTGACGAAAGTCGCCCATTAATCCGAGCGGGAAAAGAAACACCAGCATTATGTTGTACTTAGCCAGCTCAGCATGCACTTTTTTGATCTTGGAGAGATCGACGAAGGCATGGATCACGAAGGAGAGTGCAATAGGGCCGACGATATAAACGATCAACTTGATTAGGTAGGCCTGCATGTCCAACTCAAAGTGATCGTTGTAAGCCCACCACAGCGTTGCGTAGAGAGCGACAGGCTTCAAGAGCGTGGATGTGATGGTGTATGTCATGGCTGAAAAGTAATCTAAGCCAATTGAGCGTACGATCGCGGGAGTGGCAAACAGTGAGCCAGTAGCCGCAACCCCTAACATGGCTAAGGCGTGGTCCTGATTTAAGCCGAACATCATTATCACAGCGCCGCAGAGCGCGATCATGCCGAAGGTATGTATTACCGCATAGAGCCAGCCTTTCGGGCGAACTAAGGATTTGAGTAGTGCTTTTTGGTCGAGTCCGACCAAGGTGAAGAACATTAAAAAGAACAAGACAAACGGCAATATCTTAAACACATGCATTGAGATGCCAGGAACAAGAAATCCTAGAAAGCAGAATGCGATGAGTAACCATGGGGCTTTGCTTGATATGTAATTGAGCATATTACCGTTTTAAGGGAGGGGAGACCGCCTCCTTAATCCTTTATTTGGCTGTACTAACAGAAGAGCGTTTTACCAGTATTGGCATAAACAGCTTGTGTTCTTTCAGTTGCGTTTGTTCTTTATTTGCGAGCTGCAAAGACAATTTCACTGCTTCGTCTGCCATGACTTGAATTGGGTAACGAATGGTGGTTAAACGCGGGTAGATATAGCGCGCAATATGGCCATCATCGAAACCTATCACTGACATATCTTCAGGGATACGAACCCCGTTTTCTTGAAGTAGTGTCATGCATCCTGCTGCCATTGAATCGTTATAAGTCGCGACTGCTGTGATCGGTGTATTTCTCGCCATCAAATCGACCATGGCTTGTTCACCACCGGTTTCATCAGGTTCACCGTATTGGATGTACTCGTCACGGGGTTCAATACCATTATTACGTAGAGCGTCGAGATAGCCTTCGCGACGGTCACGTGCGTCATCAATGTCGTGACTAGAACACAGGTAGCCAATGTGCTTGTGACCATTACGGATAAGGTGCTCGGTGGCGATGTAAGAACCTTGTCGATTATCCAGAGCAATGCAGCGCGGGGCGATATCGTCAACGACACGGTTGATAACCACCATTCCAGGTATCTCATCTGCAAGTTTGGTGAGCTCTGCATCCGACATACCTTTGCTGTGTACCACTAACGATTCACATCGGCTATTGATCAGTAGGTTGATGGCATTGCGCTCTTTAGTGGCATCATGGTAACCACTGCCCACCAGCAGCTGCTTTTCTTGCTCACTCGCAATGGTATCTATGGCCTTGATCATAGAGCCAAAAAACGGTGCAGACATATCATTGACTAACACACCTATAGCGTTAGAAGACTTACTTACGAGTGCACGCGCATTGGCATTTGGGCGATAGCCCAGCTTTTCCATCGCATTTTTCACAGCAACAATCGCTGCTTCGCTGGTGTGGGGGGCATTGTTGAGCACTCGAGAAGTGGTAGCGATCGATACGCCAGCCTCTCTTGCGACATCTTTTATGGTGGCCATAGGGGACTCAGAACTAGAAATTTTGAGCTATTTAACAATGTGTGGCGAATGAACTCAAACAGTTAAGTAATAATTGTCGTTATACATCATGAATTTGAATGAAAAGCATGCCCATTTGAGCATGCTTGATGATCAACTTAGGTTCTTAACGAGCATCTAGTGAATCGAAGAGTGAACTATCGAACAGTAAGTGATTGCTTACTTCCTTTCTGAAGTA
Source organism: Vibrio fortis (assembly GCF_000695685.1). GTDB lineage: Bacteria > Pseudomonadota > Gammaproteobacteria > Enterobacterales > Vibrionaceae > Vibrio > Vibrio fortis_A. The sequence continues at coordinate 193,800 of NZ_JFFR01000013.1, forward strand.
GATCTGCTTTCATCTCATTTAACGACTGGTAGCCGTAGTAGTACCAAAGCTTTTTGTTGGTGAGGCGATAGTTATATAGAACCTCTCGCATCCACTCTCTTCTTGTATCGCTTAATAGTTGGTTTAGTTGCAATCTTAGCTGCTTCATGGTGCCTCCCATGTGTGGTCTCTTTGCGTTTCAGTCTAAGTTCACAACCAAAGGGCCGGTAATCGTATATGTTTATCTTTAAGTACATTTCGATTATTTCTTGCTAAAATTTATACATTTTTGAATCTATAAGTACAAAGTGTTCGGACATGAAAGGCAGTTTAGAACGAGTACCACAAAGAATTGGCGTCTCGTGGCGATATCGTAAGATTGAAGAATCGTCAAAGAGTTATGGCTGGCATCGCCATGAAGAGTACGAGATTGCTATCCATCGTTACTTTTCAGGTAGTTGTTTCGTTGGAAATCACATAAGTGAAGTGTCACACAACCACATGGTTTTGTTGGGTTCCGGCCTTCCTCATGCGATCTATTCAGACTCTGTCGAGGATTCGAAGCCGTGTGAGACTCACGTAATCTGGTTCCGTAAAGAGTGGATTGAGTCTTTAATTCATCTTTGCCCTGAACTCACACCACTGTCAGATCTTCTTAAAGATGCACACCGAGGTGTTCAATTTTCCGAGAAAACCACCGAGCGAGTTGTCGCTTTGCTAGGCAATATTCTCGATTCTTCACCGACACAACAGCTTTCCGACTTGCTGGCAATCTTCGGATTATTACTGGGAGATGATGGTGCAGTTCGGCTGATAAATGCGAGTACTTTGAAGGTGGACACTAATGCTAGCAAGACTCATAAGAACCTAGAAAAAATTGACGAATATCTTCTGTCACACTTCAATCAGAATATCGCGCCAAGTGATCTCGCTGACTATTTGTTCTTGAGTGAAAGCAGCGTGCGTCGGATCTTTGCAAAACACTTCAACGAAAGTTTTAGTCAGCGGCTTAAAAAGATTCGATTAAACGTAGCTTGCGATATGTTGATGAATACAGACCTACCAATTGGCATCATTATCGAAAAAGTTGGCTATGATAACCAAGCTAATTTCAACCGACAGTTCAAAGCCTATAAAAGAACCACACCTACTCAATACCGCCTCGCGATGAAAAGTGTTCGTTAGCGAGAATAAAACATAGACACACATAAGATATACAACCTATCTACAAAATTCCGATGGTAAAGAGTGCCGCTAAATCACAACATTGCAAGAGGTTGTTGTGGTTTGTTAAGTTGCTGATTATGATGGGATAATTTTTATGAAGATTACCTTTTTAGAGAAAGGATTATGAATTGGTGACTACTAGACTATGAGTGACGGAGAACAGGGAAAAATTTATCACAGCCTATTAGGTAAGCTAACACTCGTGTTTTTATGCATCGTAGTGTCAAACTCGGCATATTCAACACAGCTGAATTGCGAATTGATTTCTGAATACGAAGGTATAAATGTAGATACTAGGCAGAGTACAGTTTCAGAGTTCATTTTTGGAGTGGTGCGCAAAGAACAAGAAATGAAACTAATTACAGAGCTTACTAATGAAATCTATCAAGGTCATACAAGCTTTGATGGATACCTGAGTATTAAAGATTGCGTCGGAAACTCTGATAGTCATTTCATTCAACGTAATCGGAATGTAATACTTACTACTCTCCTAGGCCAGGTAACCAGTTTTTCTGATGTTGCGCCAGCGTCTTTAGAAATGGAAAGAAGCTTCGCAGAAACTGTTTTAAAACAAGATGATAATTATGAACAATCTGGCGCAATAGGTGCAGTCAAAAGATTTCAAGATGATCGTGCTGTCGATGCTTTGTTTGAGTTGATTGTTACTACAGAGCGGCAGTCATATGTTCGTATGGCATTGTCATCGATATATTCGATCAGAAGTAATTATGCTCAACAAAAATTAATTAAAGCGAAGGAAGTTAAACCTGAATTTGAGTCAGTAATTGACGAATATATAAACTATTGGTGATAGCAGAAAGAGACTACTACCTATTTGATTAATCTATCCACACAACAATAGTAAACAATGATTAAGCATTATACAGTTAGCAAGCAAACCCTAAAAAATATTGTTTATAATGGATGTTAGGTCGAGCCATATTGGTAATAATAGTTTGTTTAACATTGGTTAATCTGACCTAAAATAAAAACATGAGACTATTTATATTTGGAGTATATAACCACTATATGTCGACTTTTCTCACCGTGAGTTGCTTGTATGGCAAACGAAAGATGATCCCCTTGAGTAACAATTTAACAAAGAGGCTTTTTGAGTGATTAATAGTATTTTCAAGAACTACCTTGAATTGTATGGCGAGCCCACTCGTAAAGCTAAATATAAATCTCCAGATGGAAAAGTGATTCAGATTTTTAAGTGGGACGAAGATCAGACCGATGAGGGGGTAGTGATGTATGCAACGATGGGAGCAAGCATTACTCTTGGAGATAAAGAAGAGAGCTGCGAGTTCTTTATCGGGTTAACGCCGGATGCGGATGATATAGCCGATGCGTTAGCTGAAGTTGCGTTATATGGGAATGGCACTACCCATGTACCAAATAGTGGAGATACGGTTACGTTATCTTATGACCTCTGGCATGGTACCAAGGCAAGATCTTTTATGTTTACAGATGGGGATGAGATAGTTCCGTCAACAAAGGATGAGCATGGTAGACAGATTTGGTTTATTCAACTGGTGCCCTTATTTGAAGAAGAATTAAGTTATAAAAAAGAGTATGGAGAAGATGCTCTCTGGGGTGCGTTTGAAAATGCTGAAGTGCCTTATTGGAGCTCGTCGAGATCGAGTTTATTTAAGTAAGTTTCAAATTAGGATATAGAACTATCAAACTTCGACATACGTTGCAATTATTAAAGAGTAATTTGATTAGAAACTATGATTAAAAAAATTCAGGCTACTGCTTCAACATGGCTCTTTTTATTGGTGTTGTTCATTCCATTTGAAACCCATGCCGGTGGAAATTATGTTGTAGATGTTCTAGTCCCCGTAAAGAAAGAGCCCGGCAATTCAAGAGGGAGCGCTGGTATCACAACAATTTTTGTATTAAAAAGTAATGATAAGATCCAATTGCGTGTAAAGGGTTTTCATCGTCAATACGATAATTTTTTACCTGGAGGAGTATTTTACGACAAGAAAATGCTTGTTAAGTATGCCCCTTTAAATAGAGGCAGTGATATATATATAGTCAATGAGATTGAATATAATGGGAAGATCATTTATGACGGATCCCGAAGTTTAAATATATTTGATTATGCAATTATTATTCTATGTGCTCTTCCTATGATTGTTAACAAAATTTGTCTTAGAATGGGTATAGATATCAAAAAGTTGTTGAAGTCATCAGGTTGAAAAATATCTCTGTGGCCATAACATGATTAAGTGCGCAAGCAAAACCTTGAGGAGCTGCTCAACTATCAAGTCAGCCTTTTGATACATTGTTATTACTTTTTTGATTAAGATTAGATGGGCAAACGCTCGCAGGAAGTGAAAATGCTATCGAAAAACAACACAGGGTTGATTGTAGTTGATGTGCAAGGAAAGCTTGCGAGCTTGATGCATGAAAGCGACGCCAACATTGAAAATACGACTAGGTTAGTTAAAGGTGCCAAAGTGCTAAACTTACCCATTGTTTGGTTAGAGCAAAATCCAGATCGTTTAGGTCCAACCGTTGAACCGATTCGTGAAGTGCTAGCAAAAGATCACTTAGCCATCGCTAAATACACCTTTGATGGTTGTAAAGAAGCGACGTTTAAACTCGCGGTAGAAAACACCAAAGTCGATACATGGCTAATCTGTGGTATTGAGGCTCATATCTGTGTTTATCAAACTGCGTTATCTCTGCGAAAAATGGGGTATCGAGTAGAGCTTGTTACAGACTGTACCGCTTCAAGAACGGCAGCAAACAAAGCGCTGGCGCTTGCCAAGCTCACTGCGAATGGGGTGGGGCTGACGGGCGTTGAAATGTGCTTGTATGAAATGGTTGAAGATTGCCGCGCTCCAGAGTTCAAAGAGATCTTATCCCTCATCAAATAGTGCCTATGCTGCGACGGCGCTTTTTCTGTTTTCTCTTTTATAAGATGATAAAAAATCCCCAAGCCGGAACTTGGGGATTGAGCTACATTGGCGTGTGTTTATGTCATCTATCGATTACTGAGCGGGTTTAAACGTCACTTTGTAAGCGTATTGATTGTCCGTTAACTGGAATTCCTTGTGCACACTTGGGCTCCAAGAGTCATCACCGCCTACGCCCATGTGTTTATGATCTAAGCGAACGTAAATCTTCTCGTCTGCAACCAAATCATTGGTGTGTTTCGTTGCTGCTAAGTGCTGCTGAGCGTACTGACTCACACTGAACTGGAAGTCTCCCGAGATTTCTAACTCATTCACCTTCAACCATTGCGTACCACAGCGCAGACCGCTGTCGGTTGGGAAAATGTACGGCGTGTGCATTTGCTCGAGTGTTTGTGTGTGCTGGCCGAAGCGCGCCGCTGCCAAACGGTCAGGGTAGTTTTCAAATGGCCCTAAGCCTTGCCATGTGATCGGCGCGTTTTGCTCGTTCAATGGCAGTTCAAATTCCAAACCGATGCGTGGCATTGGTGGTAAATCATCAGCCAATTTCACGTCGACAGATAATGCCATTTCACCGTTATTGCTCAATGTGTGTGTCCAAGTCGTGATCGCCAGAACTTCACCATTAAAGTGGTAAGCGAACGTCGAGGTCACTTTCACAGCGTGCGTTAGGGTTTCACTATGGCAAGCGACGCATTGGCGTTCCCATTGGCCGATACCCGCCATGTCCCAACGGCACATCCAAGCGTTTGGATCGACGTTATCGATTTCACTCACACCGATGTCGTTGTCTAGTGGTGCACGGAAGAAGTTATCTTGTGGTGCTGCAAGCATTTGTGCTTTGCCATCGACACGCCAGTCGGTCATCAAGCCTGTTTGGCTATCCCAACGCCATTGATGTTTTTCATCCAAGCTAGACACCAAAATAGCGTTGTCTTGCTGCGTTAGCATTGGTGCCGGTTGCGTTTCCAATGTAGTTAGAACAAGGCCTGCTGTATTGCGTAGCGCCATTTGCTCAGAAGCGACTAGGTGCCCTGCGTCTGCCCAAGGCGTTGCAGCAATCAGGGTAATGTCGGTATTTAAGTGATATTGCGCTTCCGCTTTTGGCGTGAAATGAAGGGCAATCTCAATACTTGCTTGGCTGTCCGCTTCTACGTTAAGCGCGAATGAGCCCGTTTGGATAACTTTGCCATCTTCTAACAGAGACCAGTTCAATTGTTCATTATCGGTTGCGCGGAACAAGTTCTCGTTAGTTACCAAGAGTGTGCAAGCTTCTTTGGTTTGCTCTCGCAGTGACACAGTGATCATGCGTTGACAGTATTTTGCTTCTTCCAACGTTGGATGAACCGTGCGATCTGGGAAGATCAAACCATTGATGCAGAACTGACGGTCATTGATTTCATCACCATAGTCGCCGCCGTAAGCCCAGAAGTGTTGGCCGCTTTCATCCCATTTGCTCAAGCCTTGATCGACCCAATCCCAAATAAAGCCACCTTGCAGGCGAGGGTAATCGCGGAACGCATCCCAGTAATCATTAAAGCTGCCTAGACTGTTGCCCATCGCGTGTGCGTATTCACACAAAATCAAAGGACGAGTTTCGTTAGGTAGCGACACCCATTTCTTGATTGCCCATTTAGGCACGGCTTCGTCTTCGATGACCGTATTCACACGTGCGTACATTGGCGCAATGATGTCGGTTGCCGTGGTGTTTGAACCGCCGCCTTCGTACTGCACTGGGCGAGAAGGGTCGTAGTTTTTTGACCAAGCGTACATCGCATTGTGGTTGCTGCCGTGACCGGATTCGTTACCTAAAGACCAGATGATGATCGAAGGGTGGTTCTTATCGCGCATCACCATTTGGGTGTAGCGGCTCATGTAAGCGTGCGCCCATTGTGGATCGCTCGATAGTCGGTTCATTGGTTGCATGCCATGCGTTTCGATGTTCGCCTCATCGCACACGTACAAGCCGTATTGGTCACACAGTTCGTACCAACGAGGGTGGTTCGGGTAGTGCGCTGTACGTACCGCGTTGAAGTTGTATTGTTTCATCAAGCAGATATCACGGATCATGTCTTCTTCCGTCATCACATGACCAAGCTCTGGATGATGTTCGTGACGGTTCACGCCGCGGATCAACAACGGCTTACCGTTTAGCTTCAATTGGCCATCGGTGATTTCGACTTTACGAAAGCCCACAGGGTACGCTTCACTTTCTAGGTGCGTTCCGTTTTCATCCAATAGTGAAACGACTAAGCGGTAAAGGTTCGGTGTTTCTGCCGTCCATTTCTTTGGCTCGCGTACTTGCAATGTTTGGAATACCACGTCATCCCATGTACCACGCTCATCAATGCGACGGTTGTGTGGGCGGTCAATACGAGGCTCTGTTACGGCTTGCTCGCCATCAAACAGCTGCACTTGAACTTGGTAGGTGTCCGGCGCAGAAATCGACGTCACAACCGACAGTGAACCATCGCGGTAACACGCGTCTAAATCCGGTGTGATGAACACATCTTCAATGCAGTGTTGTGGTTTAGACAGCAAAGTCACGTCGCGGAAGATACCACTTAGCCACCACATATCTTGGTCTTCTAGGTAGCTGCCATCACTCCAACGAATCACCATGACGGCTAAGCTGTTGTCACCCGCCACAAGGTAAGGCGTTAGGTCGAATTCAGAAGGCAGGCGGCTGTCTTGACTGTAGCCAACCCAAGTACCGTTACACCAAAGGTGGAAAGCCGAGTTCACGCCATCAAAGATAATGCGCTGTGTATTGATTAAGTCTGTCTCAGAAAGTGACACGGTAGTGCGGTAGCAACCCGTTGGGTTATCACTCGGTACAAGCGGTGGGTTTACTTCGAATGGGTATTTCACGTTGGCGTAGATAGGTTTGTCGTAACCTTGCATTTGCCAGTTTGAAGGGACAGCAATCTCGTCCCAGTCCTTGTCATTAAATTGTGACTCGATGAACTCGCCGTCAACTTGTTCTGGCGCATCAAACAGTTTGAATTTCCATTGTCCGTTCAGTGATTGACGCTGGGCATTAACATTGTCACGAGCATCTTCTTCATCACGAAAGCTTGCAAGTGGGCTGTGCGCCTTAAGGTTATTGATATTGACCGATTGTGGGTTTTCCCAATCACGTCTTTGAATAATATCTGAGAATGCTGTCATGATGTTCCTACTTAAATTTCTTTGTTATTAATCTGTTTTCGCAATCATTTCGCAGCGCAATAAAGTGAATGGCGTTGCGAATGAGCCGGAGAGCGACGAATCGTTATTTCGCTAGCTGCTCTACGAGATAATCTTTGGCTTGGGTATAGCCTTGTTGTGATGCTTGGTTGGCTAGCGCAGCGGCTTGCTGTACATCGTTGTTTTCGAGTGCTGTATCGATTTGAGATTGAAACACTTCCCACTCATCCAGCGCTTCTGGAGAGGTGGATGGTGTCATTTGAGAATTCTGTTCCTGCTTAGTTTGTGTGCCTAGTTCAGTCAGTAGTGTGAGTACGGCACTGTTGCTTGACGCGCTGGTGGTCACCTCAATGACACCAAATGCTTGGTAATCCGCGACGAGAGGAAGCTGTTTACTGCCGATAATGTTCTGAGATTCCGCATACACCTGTTCTGGGTGTTGTCGTGCGAGTTTTTGTCCAAGCATTGAGAAGTCAGAAGCGAGAACTATGTATTGAGCACCGTTGAGCTGTGGGTTGATCGTGATTACCTTCTCGATGCGTTCTAAACCGCGCATACCAGTTGGGTGGTACTCGAAATCCTGTGCCGAGTAACGAGCTACAAGCTGCCAGTTTTCGTCATAAACTAAGACGCTCGCGGCAAATAAGGCTTGGTTATCGACATAAGAGCGTACAAGCAGGGCAAATGGAGCATCTGACGTTATTTCATAGCCGACAACGGGAAGCGCTTGGTGTGAAGCTGAACTTGATGAAAGTAGTACCGCGTCACTCAAGATAGGCAGTTCAGCGTCCACAACAACTTGCTGGTGGAATGGTGTAGACAGCGTTGTGAGTGGCAGCGCTTCTAGGTTTGAGCAGCACGTTTGTTTATCCAAATCTGTATTAAAAGCCTGCTCAGGTAATCCACTGCATGCGCTCAAAGACAATGCCATAAAAAGAGTGGCTAGCGGTTTTAGTTTCATCTGCGTATGTCCTATGAGGGGTGAACGCTTTGCTCACCCCGTGGGTCTAAAAATAGTAACCGGGTAGGATTACCACCACGTTTCGACGTTAAAGCCGAAAGTGATCTCGTCGATATTTTGCTTGGCGATGCTTTGTGCCTGGCCATAGACATCACCCCCGCGTCCCCACTCATCAGTTTTCTCTGAGTAAGTCGCGAATAAACGAAGTGATGGACGAGCCCAAACACCTTTGCCCGCTTGGAATATTTGTGACACTGTCACTTTGTACATGTCGTTGGTACCTGCACCGTTCTGAGCTTCTACGGACTCATAACCCACTTCTAGCGCTGTTGCCATGTAATCCGTCCAGCTGTACTGAGGGCGAGCGCCCACGCTGAACCACTTCTCACCTTCATCGTTGTCGAGGTTTTTATCTTGGTAGGCGATGGAGTACATCACCTGGAAGTCTTCACTCACGTTTAGATCACCTGAGTTGAAAATACGCCAGCTATAACCATCGTGCTCGACGCCAGTGCTGTACTTACGGTTTGAGCCGCCTTCAGCACTCATCAAACCGCCCGCTAACGCATCGGTACCGTATTGGAAAGCGAATGTGTTTGAGCCGTAATCCCAAGCTTGGCGGTAGAGTGTCGATAACATGGCGCCAGAAGTGGTGATGTCACTCTCGTCGTAGCTAGAGTTTTGGGTGAAGACGTAGTTCAGACCAACGGTCAGATCAGCGCTTTCACTGAGCGTGATGTCGCTAAGACGCGCATCAAGGTTGTGCAGGCTGCGACCGTCTTTACTTGAGTTTGGTGCCATCCATGCGATGTGGCCTTTAGCAAAACCAAAGTCCCAATCCTCTAGACCAATACCTGTGCTAGAGGTATCCCAGTATTTAATATCGATCATGTGGACTTCGTGACGACGGTAGAAGCGTTCACCTGCCCATACTTTTGCGTCGGCTTGTCCGTCAATGAGACCGTGACCTGCAGACCACATTTGGATCAAGCTAACGTCGCCCCAACTTTCGCCACTGCCTAGGTAAAGTGTGGTATCAAAGTACGCGTCACCTTGTTGCCAAACGTCGGCTTTGAGGCCTGCTTCCCACCAGTTCAGTTCGTTACCTAAACGGTAGTTACCGTAACCTTGGCTCGCTCGAATTACATCGTTGCGCTCGCCTTTGCCTGAGTTATGTTCGTCGTTATCGGTGTAAATGTTGCCCCACTTGGCATAACCGAAGTAACTGATGTTCTCCACTGCGGCCATACCAGCAAGCGGTGCAAGGGCGAGGGTTAGCCCTAGCGCTCTTACAAGCGTCTTTTGTTTCATGAAGTGTCTCCATTGTATTTTTATTTATGGATTATTTTTTATTGAGTCCTAACTCGCTGCGCAGTGTAAATAAACTTTGGAAACGTTTTCATTATGAGGTTGGCATTTTTTGTCGATGACTGGCTTTTTGGATGTTTAATGTGATTTTTATCCCGTTTTATCTTGGTTTTTGGTGTTTTTTAGGGATTTGTTGTGGTGTTTTTGTGAAATCGTTTTCTTTGGGTGGTGGGGAATTCTTTTGAAAGTAATGAAGTGGTAGAGTGCTAACGTATTGAAATATATGGTTTTTGGGTTGGAGGGGGGAAGGTAGCCCAACTGAAATCAATTGGGCATGTGAGACAAAGAAGTCAAATGTAGTCATATGAACCAAGGCTGAACGCCTTACTCTGAGTACACCGTCAATTTGGGGTATTAAGTTAGGACCCAATAGAGACACTTCATCGCGTTCTCGAAGGCTTCAGAATACGAGGGCTACTCGATGACTGCAAGAGTAGCGCGTGTTAAATGGGTGTTTAGTCGCCTAAATGATAGGGTGTTGTTTTTAAGTTATTGATAATAATTGATTTTAAATGATAGCTAAATAGTCGTTTATATCGAAAATATTGCTATCTTTGTGGAAAAAAAGCGGGTGATTTTTCCAATGAATAGCCACGTAATATAAGAAGGGGCTTTTTCTATGCTACTCGCTTATGAGTTGAATTATATTTAGTGGAAACGTTTCCATCATTAGGAGTTCGTCACAGATTATTTCTAAGATTTCATTATGATGCGACGTAATTTCCAGTTTCAAGGTAAAACAAGATGACGGATAAAACACTGGTTGAGCTAACAGGTAAGCAAACGCAGCTGATCGTAGAGCTAGGCGATTATGCCGAGATCCTGCATTGGGGTAAGAAGGTAAGCGGTGATTACAAAGAGTATCGCAGGGCTTTGCATCGCCCAGTGCCGTACGGGCGTTTAGATAATGATGTTTCGATGACTTTGAACCCAGAGCTTGGTCGTGGTTTATTTAGCAGCCCTGGCGTTGAAGGACATCGCAATGGTCAAGATTGGGCTCCGGTATTTGTTGTCCGTCATGTTGAAGAAAACCAGAATGGCATCGTGGTTGAGAGTGAAGATGCCATTGCTGGTTTGCAGTTAAAAACGGAACTGTTGTTAGACGCCAATGACGTGGTCAAAACGCGTCATACGCTAACGAATACCAAAGAGGGGGTGTATCAGATCAACCGCCTTGCGAACACCTTACCTTTGCCTGCACGAGCGAATGAGCTAATGACTTACTACGGTCGTTGGGTCCATGAATTCCAAACGGTTCGTCAGCCATTGCTGCAAGGTGGATATCAACAAGAGAACCGCCGTGGTCGCACTTCGCATGAGCATTATCCCGCTTTGGTTGCTGGTACCGCACACTTTGATGAGATGAGTGGTGACGTATGGGGCTTTCATTTTGCGTGGAGCGGTAACCACAGGCTGCGTGTTGATGTTAAGGCCGATGGTCGTCGATACATGCAGGCAGAGGTGATCTATCTGCCGGGTGAAGTCGCGTTGGAAAAGGGTGAAAGCTTGACCACACCTTGGTTGTACGCGAGCCACAGCAACTCAGGTTTGAATACCATGAGTCACCATTTTCACTCCCATGTACGCGAGACTATTTTACCAAGAGATTTCAACGACAAGCCTCGCCCAATCCACCTCAACACGTGGGAAGGCATCTACTTCGACCACGATCCAGAATACATTATGTCAATGGCTACTCAGTCGGCAGAGATGGGAGTTGAACGTTTTATCATTGATGATGGCTGGTTCAAAGGGCGCAACGGTGACAAAGCAGGGCTAGGGGACTGGTTTCTGTGTGAAGCTAAGTACCCAAATGGCCTACACCCGATTGTGGAACACGTAAACAAATTGGGCATGGAATTTGGCTTGTGGTTTGAGCCAGAGATGATCAACAAAGATTCAGATCTGTATCGCACTCATCCCGATTGGCTGCTGGCTGTCGATGGCTACGAGCAACCAACGGGTCGCAACCAATACGTCATCAACCTACAAAATGATGATGCGTTTAACTTCTTGCTTGAGCGACTGGACCATTTCCTTTCGACCTACAATATTGCTTACATCAAATGGGATATGAACCGCGAAGTCGTTCAGCCTGCGCATATAGGTCAGGCTGCAGCGCACAATCAAACCCAGCGCTACTATCAGTTAGTCGATAAAGTTCGCGAAAAGCACCCGAAAGTAGAGATTGAGTCTTGTGCGGCGGGCGGTGGTCGAATCGATTTTGAGGTACTGAAACGTACTCATCGATTCTGGGCTTCAGATAATAATGACGCGCTTGAACGTCAATCTATTCAACGTGGTATGAGCTACTTTTTCCCACCTGAAGTGATGGGCAGTCATATTGGTGCGAGTCATTGCCACAGTACTCGCCGTCGCCATAGTATCGAGTTCCGCGGGCTTACCGCACTGTTCGGTCATATGGGTATTGAGCTTGACCCAGTGAAAGAAGAGCAAGCGGAGAAAGAGGGCTTTGAGCATTACATCAAGCTACACAAAATGCTTCGTCCATTGCTGCACAGCGGCAGCACTTGGCGTATCCCAACTGACGATAAAGCGCATCAAATTCATGCGGTTGTTTCTAACGATCAGTCGGAAGCTGTCGTGATGATTGCACAGCTTGCGATGCCAACCAATTCATTGAGTGGCCATTTGCGTGTACCTGGGTTGGATCCACAAGCGATATACCGAGTCACGGTATTGGATAAACCATCTAATTATGACGATATCGTGAACTATCAGCCACCCTGGACTCAATCGGGCTGCGAATTATCAGGTGATTGGTGCGCAGAGGTTGGTCTCACGATGCCAATTTTGGATGCCGAGAGTGCTATGTTAATCAAGCTTCAGCGTATCGACATAGCATAGAACCACAGCTTTTCACCTCAACGAAAAATAGGTCCCTACACCAGGGAATAAAATGCCGCACAAGTTTGAAATTTGTGTGGCTTTTTGCGTTTCATCGTAATACCTTATTGATAATTGTTATTATTATCATTTAATTTAAGTTGTTAATTTAAAAGGAGAAAGTTATTTTTATTTCGTAGTGGTGTGTAACCTTTCGTGCTCAATGTCTCATTTCTGTAACTTTGCTGGAAACGTTTCCATAAGGCGGTTTTTGATCACAGTAAGGTGGCTAGTGTGTGAGTAGCATTACCCTCGAAATATAAATAAAAGACGTCGACGCTCTCCATTCTAGTTAGGGGAATGAACAGCAGTACGACACTAAGGAACGAAAATGTCTGATAAAATTACGCTACAAACCAAGCTGTCCTACGGCCTCGGAGCACTCGGTAAAGATTTCGCCTGTGCACCCATCTATATCTTCTTAATGTTTTACTTTACGGATGTTGCAGGCCTCTCTGCTGCCTTCGTAGGTACCATCTTTTTAGCTGCGCGTATCATTGATGCGGTGACCGATCCAATGATGGGCGTCATCGTTGACAACACTCGCTCAAAGTTCGGTAAATTCCGCCCTTGGATTGTGATTGGCACAATGCTCAACGCGATTGTGTTGGTCGGTCTTTTCAGCACGCACATGTTTGAAGGCACGACTTTGTACATCTACGCAGCAGCGGCGTACATCCTATGGGGTCTTACCTACACCATTATGGACATCCCTTACTGGTCAATGATTCCGGCACTGTCTAGTGAGCGTCAAGAGCGTGAAAAGCTGGTTGTGTGGCCACGTCTGTTTGCAAGCCTTGCATGGTTTATTACGGGTACTTACGGCCTGCACATTGTGGGTGAACTTGGTAACGGTAACCAAGGTGACGGCTTCTTCAATGTTGCTATGTTGATCGCGGTTCTGTTCGTGATGAGCGCATTCTTGATTGCTCGTAACGTGAAAGAAAAAGCGGCACCAGAAAACGCAAAACCAGCAGAGAAATTCAGCTTTAAAGATGTGCTTACTATCATCGGTAAGAACGATCAGCTTAAAGCACTGATTGGTACTGTTCTGTCGTTCCAAATTGCTAACTTACTTGTTGGTGGCTTCGCAATTTATTACTTCTCTTATGCACTTGGCAACGCAGAACTATTCCCGGTTTACATGGCGGTTGCGGGCGCAGCAGAGGTAGCGGGTGTATTCTTGTTCCCACGTATTGCGGCATTCCTACCGCGTAAGCTTCTATGGCCTATCGCTTGTGGCTTCCCAGTTCTATCTTGTGTACTTCTACTATTGATGGGCTTCATCGCTCCAGCTAACGCGCTAATGATTGGTATGGCAGGCGCTGCAATCAAGTTTGGTGTCGGTATTGCGAATGCACTGCAAACAGTCATGCTTGCAGACGTAGTGGACTATGGTGAACACAAAACTGGCCGCCGCAGCGAGAGCGTTATCTTCTCTGTACAAACAATGCTTGTGAAATTCGCAGGTGCTGCGGGTGGCTTCATTGTTGGTGTGGGTCTATCTGTTGTGGGTTATGTGCCAAACGTAGAACAATCAGCAAGCACCATTATGGGACTAGAATTCATGATGATCGGCCTACCGGCAATCATGATGACCATCAGTGGCCTTATCTACCAACGCTACTACCGCCTACACGAAGGCTTCAATAAAGATGAAGCAGAGCCAGTAGAGCAGGGCGAACGAGTGACAGCAGAAGCATAGTCTCTCTAATCTATTAACTTGTAGAGGTGATAAACCTCAAATCACAGAAACCAGCCTATAGTGATGTAGGCTGGTTTTTTATTCGGACATCTAAGAGAATACCCTTATTAGAAATGTTGATTATGTAATTTTATTTCACATTTATCGAATTGATTATAAGGATAATTCGAACTAATCTTTACTCGCGCTAACTTGGTTACATTTGCTTTCTTTTGCTCACTTATTGAGACTATTCGCGATATTTTGAGACAATTTTCTACACTCCTTCCTTTTCCTTAGTTGATATAAATCATGGCTGGAAGAAATCAGAACCACCTGCATTTCTCGATACATGATCCAAACTGCCTGATTTTTCGTAATTAAATTACAAGTAAACACGATTTTTATCACGGCACGTTTTTGAGGAACCAAGATGTTAGATACCCTCATGCTGTCGCGGATCCAGTTCGCGGCCAATATCAGCTTTCATATACTCTTTCCGACCATCACCATCGCGTTGGCATGGATGTTGGTGTTTTTCAAGTGGCGATATAACCGTACACAAGCTCCCGTATGGCTCGATGTTTATTACTTTTGGGTCAAGATATTCGCTCTTACTTTCGCCTTAGGTGTAGTATCCGGCATTACGATGAGTTTCCAGTTTGGTACCAACTGGCCAGGCTTTATGGAAAGAGTCGGAAACGTAGCAGGACCATTGCTCGGATACGAAGTGATGACTGCCTTCTTTATGGAAGCCATCTTCCTTGGCGTGATGCTTTTTGGACGAGGACGAGTGCCGGAATGGGTTCATACTCTCGCCACCGTTCTGGTTGCTGTTGGGACAAGTATGTCCGCATTTTGGATTCTGGTGCTTAACAGCTGGATGCACACACCAAGTGGCTATGAAGTGATTGACGGAAATGTGCATGTAACCAGTTGGAAGGAAGTTATTTTCAATCCTTCTTTACCCTACCGTCTTCTGCACACGCTATTAGCATCGGCGCTGACTGCCAGCTTCTTGATTGCGGGTATCTCGGCTTATCAAATAATGAAAAAGCCAGATCACCGCTCAGCCAAACTTGGCTTAAAAGTCGCGTTGTTCGCGGCGGCTGGATTCATCCCAATTCAAATCTTTGTCGGAGACCTGCACGGGTTAAACACGCTTGAACATCAACCTGCAAAAATTGCAGCAATGGAAGGCGTGTGGGAGACCGAGCAAGGCGCGCCTCTTCTTCTGTTTGCGATGCCAAATGAAGAAACTCGCAGCAATGATTTTGAAGTTGGCATCCCGAAGTTAGCGAGTTTGATTCTTACTCATGACTTAGACGGAGAAATCCAAGGACTTAACGAGTTTGCGCCTGACCACCCGCCAGTGAAGCCCTTGTTCTTTGGTTTCCGCGTGATGGTTGGTGTCGGTGTTCTTATGCTGCTGGTTAGCTGGTATGGCGCGGTGAAGCTAGCACGCAAAAAAGCGCTACCTAAACCTTACTTGTACACAGTATTAGCCATGACGTTTTCTGGTTGGGTAGCCACACTGGCGGGTTGGTATGTTACTGAGATTGGTCGACAACCTTGGTTGGTCAGCGGTGTATTACGTACATCAGAAGCCGTCACCACGGTTGCGAGCAGCAGTGTGATGACTTCGCTCATTATGTACCTAGCCATTTACGCGGCATTGCTGGTTGCGTACATCCATACCCTGTTCTATTTGGCGCGCAAAGACGTTGCGGCCCATGAAGTCCCACTGGCACAACAAGAGGCCTAATCATGCTCGACTATCTACCAGAAATTTACCTTCTGCTGCTTGGCTTCTCGGTCTTTATGTATGCCGTGCTCGACGGCTACGACCTTGGTGTCGGTATCCTGTTGCCAAGTGATAATGAAGCTCAGCGTGACCGAATGATAGCGTCTATCGGCCCTTTCTGGGACGCGAATGAAACGTGGTTGGTATTAGCCGTCGGTATTCTGCTGATTGCCTTTCCTACTGCACATAGCTTGATTTTGACGGAGCTTTATATGCCGACCGCCATCATGCTTATCGCACTAATCATGCGTGGCGTGGCGTTCGATTTCCGAGCCAAAGCGAACTCGGATCATAAGCCTCATTGGGATTGGTGCTTCAGAATTGGCTCGCTAATCACCGCACTAACTCAGGGTTACATGGTGGGCCGTTACATCATGGGATTTGAGCAATCAACCGAAGCATTTGGCTTTGCATGGTTAAGCGCACTTTGTGTAACAGCAGCGTACGTTTACATCGGCGGCGCATGGTTGGTACTGAAAACGGAAGGTGATTTGCAAATACGTTCGGCACGTTGGTCTCGCCGTGCGGGTTGGTTAGCTGCATTGGGAATCTTAGTAGTGAGCGTTGTAAACCCGATTGTAAATCAACAAGTTGCCTTGCGTTGGTTCAGCTTTCCAGAAGTGTTGTTGCTTGCCCCAGTCCCATTGATTGTGCTGGCGACCATCTTCCTCGTTGATCGCTATTTGCGTCAGGTTCCAATGGTGAATGATCTTGGTGTACGCTGGCCTTTCTTTGGTGTCACCGTCATTTTCGCGTTGAGCTTTCTCGGTCTTGCGTATAGCTTCTTCCCAGAAGTTGTGCCGGGATTAATGACCGCACAAGAAGCCGCCTCCTCGCCTGCGACGTTAATGATTGTAGGCTACGGCGTAATGATCGTTATGCCGATGATTTTGCTTTACACCTTTATGGTGTATCGAATCTTCAAAGGCAAAGCGACAGAGCTTAGCTATAAGTAGATAAGACAATTTAGATTTAAAGGGGCGCAGAGCCCCTTGTTTGTATCTGTGTTGTGAGTTTACCACTTCATTTCACCCATATGGACCTTAGCACCAATACTTAGCGCCATTGGTAGTTGTGCATCGGGGTAGCTTGCCGACATTTTGTCGATCACTTCCGTGCTATTCTTGCTGCTACCTTTTGCTTTCTGGAAGTCTGCAAGGTACTGCTGGGAGTAGCTTATAGTGCTAGCGTCAAGCTTGGTTCCAGCTTTCATATGTCCTGGAATGACGATATCTGGTTTTAGTTCTTGCAGTTCTTTCAACTGTTTAACCCATGCTTTCTGGCTACTCTCCGATTGCGCGTCAGCCATCCAAAGGTGCAAATTGCCATATACGGCGACGTTGCCCAGAACCGCTTTGTTAGAAGGGATCCACAAGTAAGGACGATGAGCCAATTCACCTTGTGTTCCACGAATCTCGATTTTGTGCCCGTCAACGGTCAACATATTGTCTTCGATAGCTTGTGCTAGATACGGCTCGACCGGAGCGTTGCCCCCCATTTTAGGTCCCCAAAAAGCCAATTTGCCAGCTAACTTCTTCTCTATAACCTCAATCACTGCCGGCGTACTCAGAACTTGCGCTTTCGGAAACAGTGCATGCAACACTTCAGCACCAAAGTAGTAGTCTGGGTCAGCCTGACTAATAAAAATGGTTTTCAGCTCTTTGCCACTATCAAGAACTTTTGCGGCAATACGCAGAGCGTCTGCTTTGGTAAAGCCGGTATCGACAACCATGACTTCACTTTCACCGATTACCAATGTTGAGTTTACGTGGAAGCTGTTCTTGTCAGCGTTATAAACATCAAGAGTTAGTGGCGTGTTTTCTGCTGCGGTTGCATTAGTGGCGAGTAAGATAGATGCGGCCATTAGAGTTAAATTTTTCATACCGTTCTCCTTCTATGTGTTTGGGTATGGAGAGGATAATAAGGAATTGACGTGCTCAGAAAAACACACCAAACTGAGCATTATTGTTTCTTAATTCGAGCGAATGTATGGATAGGCTAACAGCTGCAAAAGTGTTTGTTGATGTTGCAGCGACGGGTAGTTTTACTGCTACAGCAGACAGGCTGGATATGTCTCGCCCTATGGTGACGAGATACATTGAGACGATGGAAGCTTGGCTGAATACCCGCCTTTTACATCGAACTACTCGAAAAGTATCTTTAACAACAGCGGGCCAAACATGCTTGGAAGAGGTTAAACAGTGGCTTGATCAAGCCGAAAGCCTAAGCGAGTTAGCAGATAACAGTGGTGAGTTGTCGGGTACAGTTCGGTTGGCAACCAGCATGTCATTTGGTTACTCTCAATTGGTGCCAGCCATTCAAGAGTTTATGGCGGAGAATCCCAACGTAAAGATCGATATCGACTTGCATGATTCAGTAACAGACCTAACTGAAAGCCAGATAGATCTTGCTGTCCGAATCGCCTCGACACCGGATCCGTCTTTGATAGGTAAACCGATATCGATATGTGAGTCAGTGGTGGTCGCTTCGCCAGAGTATTTGAATAGAAATAGTGCTATTTCTAAACCAAGCGATTTAACAGGTCATACTTGTCTTGGGTATAAAAATTTTCAACAACATATTTGGCATTTAACAAAAGACAACACACAACAATCGGTAGAAGTTAAGTGTAACTTGACAGCAAATGAGGCAACCGCCTTATTGCAAGCCGCATTGCATGGTGCAGGCATAGCTATCCAGCCATTCTATCTCGTGAATCAGTACATTAAAGGTGGACAGCTTCAGCAGGTTTTGCCGGACTGGAAACCTAACGACTTAACCATTTATGTTCTCTATTCTTCCAGAAAGTATATGTCACCAACTGTGCGTGCACTGATTGACCATTTATCGGGCTATTTTTCTGAAGCTCGTTGGTAAGGTTCTCGTTGGATTTGCCAATAAAAGAAACTAAGAAAATTTACTCAGTCCATTACGCTATTGGCGAGTCCATTTAATTTTTGGAGTATTGCCCTTTATTTACCTCTGGAGTTAATAAGGAAATGTCACATTCAAGTTTACGTTTGTAAAAAGGCACCATGCAAGGCGCATGACGCAGCTCGATATTGAGCACTTGTCACAATAAATTTTACGCTGTTTTTGTTGCCAGATTTATATTTGCGGATAGGCTTGATTCCATTTTTTTTCAAAGCATTACATCCTTCTTGAATCGTCTGTTCAAGTGCTATCTTTGAGCCAAGAACTGAAAGCAAAGCCACTTGTTGAATCGTAATATCACTATCAGGAATTAGCTTTTTTACGTTCGTTAGAATGGCTCCAAAGTGAACTGCTTCACAATCAAAATAGTAGTGCACATGTTTTCCCTTCACGTACCTATGTAACAAGCTAAATTCAGACTGCAATTGGATTTGCTGCTCTAGTTGCTTTAAGTCGATGCTGTCATCTTTCACTTCTATTTTCAGGGCACACACATCTTCTTTACCTGATACCAATTCAACTTTGTGGCTGGTGGAACGGTGACTGCGACTAATGAAAGTACCAGGATGATCGGGTTCAAAGGTACATTTCACCTGAAGGTCTATGTTTTTCTGAGAGAGTTCTGCAAGGGCTGCCGGGTGAACAACCTCATTTGACAATGCTGATAGCTGATTGACTACTTGATAGTTTGAGTTACTCATCGGAGAAACCTGACTTTCGCCAATTAATATTGGATCCCCTGAGCTCAGATGATGAGATTTATGGATAACAGCTTGCTTGGCATCGGTTATTGCGGCGATCCTGCTTAAGGTCAAATCACCGTAACGGCGATCATGTTGAAAGGTATTATTGATTTCATGTGAAGAATAGGCTGCCACTACAGGAAGCTCACAACTTAAATCTACATCTTCTAGGTTATTTCTTACTTTAGTATCAAAGGATTGATCAGAATCGTTCGAAGAGTCAGTTAAATCTATGAACTTTGTTTGAACACCATAACGTTCAGCCTTTAATGCGGTGTTATACGCACTGTGCGCCTCTCCAATAGCGGCTAAACGTTCGCGAATTTTGGTTTGATGACGTTTGGTGGACAAATTTTCACGTATCCAACGTCGAGAATCAGAGCTTCGTTTGATAATAAAGTCATCAGCTTTCCTGCGTAACATAGGGTCCGCGAACACACTTTCATTTACCAACAAAAGTCGTTGAATAACGCTATCCAGTTTACTTTCCCATAAATTGCTCCCATCTAGAGCATAATGATAGACGCCTGGCTCATGGTTTTTTTTACTTTCTAAAAGAGCATCTGTGATCCCCTGATATGCCGGAATCACAAGGATTCTGTTGTATATGGCTTGAGGCTCTGGTTTGAGAATAATGTTATCTAGAACAGCATCAAATGCTGTCATTGAAGAACCACTTATTTTTTCAACCGTATGAGACATACACTCCCTTTTTGTGATATTGGTTTAGGTGAAAATTAGTTTGAACACTAAATATTTTTTCATGATACACTAGTCATGTTTCTTTTTAAATGGCGCGTATTCCGCGTAATTGTTGATTATCGTGATGATAGAAAGATTAGTTCTGTAAGTATTTTGACCGGCTCTGGGTGAGGAGGTGTGCTTTAGCCATGGCCATGACAAAGTGAACTCTAGAAAGTTGATGTAATTAGATGAATCAGTGTGATGACTAAAATGATCTTCAGGATAAATAATGGTGGGTTTGCTCGCGCGGGGATATAACTATGCTAAAAATCACCTCAAAGACTTCGCTAACAACGTTTCATTCTCTCACACCGTCGAAAATGCTATTCCCAACGCATATTTGAAAATATTAATGAACATATTTTCTTCGCTAAGCGTATCGGCACAAAAGGAGATCACCAATGAAATTGAATAGCACGACATTATACGAGCGCCTTTCAAATGAGGAGGATGCAAGGGCATGTTCTGGCATCTCAGATTCCGCTTGTAGGGAGGTGCCCGGTAATTTTTTTAGAATATTGATTGCCCAACTATGTACTAAGCTGGCTGACTCATTCAGTAGTAGTAAAGTTGTATTGCCTTGGCTTCTCACGTCCGCCGGAGCTCCTGCATTTTTCACTGCGTTACTAGTTCCCATTCGTGAATCTGGATCTTTGATTCCACAGTTGGTACTAGGTGGAATCGTTCGTCAATTCCAGTATCGAAAACAGTTTTATGTCGTTGGTTCTTTATTGCAAGGCACAGCGGTTGCTCTAATGGCGCTGTCGGCTCTTCATCTCAATGGTGCTCAGTTTGGTTGGACGATCATCGCGTTGTTGATCATTTTCTCGCTTAGTCGAGGGCTTTGCTCTATTGCCAGCAAAGACGTACTAGGAAAAACCGTACCAAAAGCCCGACGAGGACGGTTAGGGGGGCTAAGCGCCAGCTTATCAGGTACCATCACCTTGTTGGTTACTGGCAGCATGCTTGCTTATCAAGATACTTCGATGAACTTTATGGTTGTCCTATTGGCAATTGCCTGCTTTTGTTGGCTATTCGCCGCCATAAGCTTTGGTTCGATTGTTGAGTATGCTGGGGCGACTGAAGGCGCAGAAAATGGATTTAAAGTAGCGTTAAAAAACCTGAATCTGTTGCGTAACGATGTTCAATTTCAACGCTTTATGGCGGTACGCGCATTGTTGATGAGTTCTGGTCTTGCTGCTCCATTCATTGTGTTACTTGCAACACCTCATACAAACTTTGGAGGCGTTCTTCTGTTTGTTATTCTAACCGGAGTAGCAAATTTGGTTAGTGGTATGTTTTGGGGGCTATTAGCAGATCGAAGCAGCCGCTATGTCCTCCTGCTAACCGCAGCGCTGTCTATTGGTATTTTTGTAATAACGGCTATATTCCAGATCGCAATCGAACCGAGCGTATCTTCAGTGGCGATCACGTTCGTTTATCTTCTGTTGTATTTTCTTCTCGCAATAACGCACCAAGGAGTGCGATTGGGCCGGAAGACTTACCTGATTGATATGGCTGAAGGCAACCAACGAACCGATTATGTATCAGTGAGCAATACTGTCATTGGGCTTCTATTGTTGGTATATGGATTAATAAGTGCGCTCGTAGCCCACTGGAATATGACGGCGGTATTGGGCCTCTTTTCAATAAGCAGTGCTGCAGCCTTGCTTATGGCATTGAAACTCAAAGAAGTTTAGTTAGTCTCGGTAATGGCTCTTACCGTTTTTAATTCCTCTAATCTTCAAGATCAGAGTTTGAGGCTTCAATAGGTGTGTCTCCATTCAGTTCATTAAGCTGTTGGCTAATCCATTTGATTTTAGGATCGTTGCCCCTTGTCTTGTGCCAGTAAAACTGCACGCAATAGTCCGGAACCTCCAGTGGCAGTGGGGAGATAATCAGTGGGATTTGCTTTTTTACTTCAAGAGCATATTTTCTTGGCAGAGTTAACAAATATTGTGTGCCCTGGACAAAACTAGGTGCTGTGATGACACTTGCGGTTTTGACGGCAACTTGTCTCTTTTTCCTCAACCTCGATAGCGCTAGGTCAATAATGCCTCTTGTCTCACCCCAAGGGTTGATAAGGACATGTTTATATTGAAGAAAATGAGTAAGATCGAGAGTGCCTTTTAAAGGGTGGGTTTTACAGCGAACAGAAACGTAAGTGTCATTGAACCACACCTGATGATCGAGGCTTTCAGAGGTCTCTTTTTGATGGACAAAGCCGCAGACGAGGTCGAGTTTATTTCTGCTCAACATTTCTTCAGGCGACCTTTCATCCCACCGCACAAACTCAATATTAATATTCGGGTATTTGTTTGCCAAACTCACAACAAGTGGTCGCATACACCACCCGGTGTAGTCAGTGGTTGCAATGCGGAAAGTATGGCTATCGTTTGGATCAAAAACTTGTGAAGAGGCCAGCCCATTACCGATCAACTCTAATCCTACTATCAAGTCGTTGGCTATCTGGTCGGAATACTGTGTCGGTAGCATTCTGTTGCCAACACGGACAAACAACTCATCTCCCAGGCGCTCTCTGAGTCGTTGCAGAGCATGGCTACATGCTGGCTGGCTAATATTTAAGCTCTCTGCCGTTGCCTTAACAGAGCTTGTTTCATAAAGGCTGGCAAATAGCTTGATTAGGTTCAAATCGATATTTTGATTAAAAGTCATGTATATTTTTCAGTTGGTGGTTGAAAAAAATGCACTACCTTCATGTTGAGATCGAGATTACACTCCTTTAACTAGCTGTCAAGGACCGACAAAGCGACCCCTAAAGGCATCTATTGCTGAACCAAGGGAAGTACTCGGCTCGACACACCAAAGAACAATGGAAGGTTAAAAGTGAATTACCAACTTAAATATCAGGAAATGTCGCACGCTCTGTATGAAGCCCTGAAAGACGACCCATTTTATATTGCAATAGAAAGTGCGATTGATGATCGCGAGAATGTTAGACAGAAGATGCTGAAGTATTTTGACTATTCAATTGATGAAAGCCAAAAGTATGGGGAGCTACTGATTCCGGAAGGTGATGCTTATGGAGTGTCTGTATGGAGTCGACCTATTGCTGATGACATTGAATTACAAAGGTCGAAATCAAAAAAGGCGTTCTTATTAATGGAGCTTGGAGAAAACGCTCTAGCTACATATAAAAAGATTGTTGATTTTATGTCGGAACAAGCAGAGCCGCTGATTTGTTCCAAAGCTTGGTATTTATCTATTGTCGGTGTTCTCCCTGCGTATCAAGGAAGAGGGTATGGAGCGAATCTAATTACGCCGGTACTTTCACAAACAGATCAGCTTGATGTTCCTACTTACTTAGAGACATTTACCCCTAGAACGAAAAAATTCTACCGCCAGTTAGGTTACTCAGAAATAAGTGTTTTCTTAGAGCCCGTTACTCAAGCGGAATACTCCATCATGATGAGACCAGCGAGCAAGTTATAGCGGTCAAGCTCATCATGCAGACTCGATAATGAATATATTTCTACCACGTTCAAAATATTTTGGGGATCTCTATGGATCGATCGTTGTTAAAGGCTCATTTGGCGGTAATGACGGCTGTCGTTATTTGGGCTACGTCTTTTATCGCCTTGAAAGTCGCGATTGGTGAAGTTGCACCTATGGTCGTGGTCTTTTTTCGTATGGTGATTGGCTCACTCGCTTTTTTGGTGGTTTGGCCGTGGATTCGTAACGGAATAAACTATCAAGCGGGAGACTGGAAATTATTGTCAGCTATGGCATTACTTGAACCTTGTCTCTATTTTATTTTTGAAGCTCAAGCCATGCGTTTTACCAGTGCAGGTCAGGCCGGTATGGTCACTTCCATGCTGCCTTTAATGGTTGCTGTTGCCGCTTACTTTCACTTAAAGGAGCGTAATACACCGCGTCAATGGGTCGGGTTAATTATTGCTGTTCTCGGTGTGGTATGGATGACGCTGAGCGGAACCGAAAGCGAGCAAGCCCCCAATCCAGTATTAGGTAATCTATTGGAATTTGGCGCGATGGTCACTGCTGTAGGGTATACGCTACTGATTAAGCAACTCGTTCAGCGCTACTCAGCTTTTGTTTTAACTGCTATTCAAACGTTTGTCGGCACCATTTTCTTTTTACCACTGGCATTAAGCTCTGATTGGCCAACCGAAATTTCGTTTAATGCTGTTAGTAGTATTGTCTACCTAGGTCTGGTGGTATCTCTTGGAGGGTATGGGCTATATAACTACTCATTGACTCGGATAAAAGCTTCTACGTCAGCAGGCTATATTAATCTAATCCCTGCATTTACTTTGTTTTTCTCTATGCTGCTGCTAGGCGAGCGTTTGGTTCTCACTCAATGGATAGCGATTGGAATTATCTTTTTCGGAGTGCTTTTGAGTCAGGATAGAACGCCACAGGTAGAGCAGCAGGTGGCTCGTGATATCAATGGTTAGTAGGTAACAATGCATCTCGCTATTGGAGAAAAGAGCAACTTTGGTCATGTAACGCTCGCAGGAAAACCATACTATGTTCGCATCTTCTGACATGAGACAACTTAGCCAATGACAAGAGCTGCCAATCACCGAGAAAAACAGATTCAAACTGTCTGTCAGTACATCGATACTCACCTGGATCATGAGTTGAACTTGGTTCTTCTTAGTCAGGTGGCGCATTGCTCTAAGTATCATTTTCAGCGACTGTTTTCTTCCTATATGGGGATTAGCGCCACTCAATATGTTCTGCTGGCAAGGCTTAAACGAGCATCTTTTCGTTTAGCGTTCGAAAAGCATATCACTATTACGAGTATCGCATTTGAAGCGCAATTTGATAGTAGCGAAGCGTTTAGCCGGGCATTTCTTAGAACTTTTGGGCAAACGCCGTCTCAATTCAGAGCCAAGCCGGAGTGGAAACAATGGCACTCAAAATATGAATTTAAAGCCCCTAATGTAGGAGAGATTGTCGTGGATGTGAATGTTGTAAGTTTTGCTGAACAACCTATTGCCTTTGTTACCCACCGAGGAAGTCCAAAAAGAGTTTTTGAAACGACCGCTAAGTTTATTGAATGGCGAAAGTCGACAGGACTGTCACCCATTAAAACCAGTAAAACATTTGGTATCCCTTATGGGGATCCAAACCAAGTGCCTGTAGATGAGTTTCGATTTGATATCTGTGGCAGCCATAGTGGCGAAGTACCGGAAAACCATTTCGGTGTAAAATCAGGGACGATTCCAGCGGGACGTTGTGCCGTGGTTTTGCACAAGGGAAGCCAAGACATTATTGGAAAGACCATCTATCAACTGTATCAACAATGGCTACCAACAAGTGGCGAAGAGCTTAGAGAATTCCCGATATTCTTTCGCTACCTAAACTTCATACACGAAGTCGACGAGTGTGACCTCTTAACTGAAGTCTATTTACCAATTAAATAAAACCTTCAACACGATTCTATCTGCAAATGTTTGACTGTTCATTCATCACCGTTAACATGGACGCCATCAACTGATTTTGAGCTATCTGATTAATCTTTAAAGAGTTATCTAGATAAGGTAACTGTATTTAATTACTACCGAAACCTATATGTCTCGATAGTTGGTACGAAGATCGAACACAGCAGTAAAGGCGAAAATTATGGAACTTGAAGAGCAAGTAAAGAAACTGTCTGAGATAGGCTTATCGTTGAATGAAGGGATTACAATAGATCATCTTCTCCTTTCATTTTCGAGAGAACAGTATGAAGCTGCGCCATTTGATTTGATCTTACTTGCCTACGGTCTTGAAGTAGAAGAAAAGCCTTGGGGACGTTTCATTTGCGACCAAGCTTGGAATTTTGATGTTGAAGCCATAGAAGACAACGGCTCTTATGTGGATATCGTTAAACAGTTTCATAGGATCACTGGCCAAGCTAAAGGTGTGAAAGGGTTGCAAGACATGGTGAACATTGAAGAGTCTCGCGCAAAACTTGAATATGAAGTCGATGGCGCGCAAAGAAGCTTAGAGCCAGTAGTCGACAATGATTGGGCTGACGTGCAAGTTGTTACAACGATTATGAGTGACTTAAGTGAAGATGGGTATGATTTTTATCCAAAAGATAACGGACAGTCGAGAGTTTGGTTTTACCTATCCGATAAACAAGCTTTAGCGTTAAACAACTTAGCTAACAACGTATTCAATCTCAGTAAAAAACCGTGGTGGAAAATATGGTAGGGCAGTCATAGATGTCTAAGCTTGAGAACACCGTCGAATGTTGCCTCCATGGTGAGCAACAAGAAACGTTTGTATGCCAACACATTGTACACACTCTTAAAGACGAAGTACCTAGGGGCTTTTGGTGGGCAGATAATCCTGAAAACCCAAGACCAGATGCGTGGTGTAGTGAGTGTGAAGCTATGGTGCAAAGAACTGGCGGGGAGTGGAACGATGAGAGTGAGGCTTTTGCTCAGGTAAAGCTACTCTGCGGTGTGTGCTACGACCAAGCTAAACTGATTAACCTCCCTGAAAAGAAACCATGGTGGAAGGTGTGGAAGTAAGCGAGTGTGGTTTAGAGCGTGCTTGTGCTTAATTTGGTGTGTGCCGGATGCTATGTCTACATGTTTCTATAGAACGTTAACTAAGCAATGCTGTGCTTTCACACATCATTGCTTATCAGTGGGCTTCGTTTCAAATAAATAGTTGGTATGGAAAACTATGACTACAACTTAAGTTTACTGAATCGTGATTGCTTGCTCTTTTAGTGCGGCATCTCGAATCTCTTCTGGCAAATCATCGTTAATGTCTAACCATGTTTCAGTCGACGTATCATAAATCGAAGGCTTACCCGTTATTGGGTTCGTACCAGTCCAAAACTCAACACCGTTTAATATGAAGAAGTCCACACCAGTAGCTAGAACATAAATTGGCGACATCAAAATCGTTAGACCTGCTCTTGCGTAGCGATTGTCTACCGGTTTCATGTTGAGTTCCATCGTTTTCACAGTTGCTACATTTTGTCCTGCACAGCCCGCAAGAAATACAGCGCCGAGGCCAGCAATTAACAGTTTGGTTTTCATAAGAATCTCTAGTTAACAAATAGAATTAAGGCTGTAGAAATGAAAATGCTCTAGCCACTTTCATGACTAGAGCAAATCCATTTGCTACAAACACGGGAGGATTAGATTTAGAGTGAGGGGTTACAACTCTTGGATTCGAATACCACGTAGAGTTTCCATATATTCTAGCGTTTCGTTGACGTTCATTGGTTCGTACAAACGAAGAACACCTGCCCATCCTTCAGAAACTTCGAAGTTGTAAGCTTCATCGGTACCACAGTTGAAAGTAACTGAAACGGTACCGTCACCGTTGTCACGCATACCTTCACCTGATGCATAGAAATGCTCTGAGTCAATCCAGCCATCAGCAGCATAAGTCGTCAGTGAGTAATAACCACCACGGCCTTCAAAATCCAGATTTGGTTTAGGAATCGTCCACTCTTGGCAACTTGTTTTACCCTGACCAGGAACACGTTCTAGATACTGAGCGGTATCTGCTGGTAAACCCGCATACCCAAACGCCGTAACATACTTGAAGTGATGATCTTCTACAGCATCAAAATCAGCTCCAAAGCCTTTAAGGCCTTCGATTGGCGCACCATATTGCATCACGTTATTAATCAACTTCAGACGGTAGTTCACTACATCATCTGGGTTATAGCCTTTACCTTGGTACGGATTCGATGAGTTCGCTTCAATAGACAACAAACCTTGGCGACGCTTAGTGTCTTCTGTCGATTCAGCAATGCGAGTGCGCGCCAGAATATGCACGTGGGTACCTGTCGTTAAGTCATCCGCGTTTAATGTCAGTGTTTCGCCACGACGAACCACTTTATGCAATAGGTGATTTTCATCCATGATGTGGATGATCTGAAAGTAGTCATTATTTTCAGCAGGCACATGGAAAGTCGCTCCTTCAGATACGTCGACAACCATAGTTGAGTAAACCACGTCACGGTTTGAACGGATAACCGTTTGAGCATCTTTCGATACAGGGTCCGCATGTAGCCACTGGTTCACACCAACCTTCTCTTGAAGGCCTAAGAAGTTCCAGTCTGATTCAGCTTGATGATAGTTATCCCAGTTTACGTTACCGATTGGTGCATGGTCATAGTCACCAGCCGTTGCACCAAATACGATAGTTGAGAGTAGAGCTGCCAAAGTTGTCTTTTTCATCGTTGTGTCTCGTGTTTGTTTGGATGAGGTCAGTATGCAAGATAATCTGAGCAATGCTCCAACTAATAAAGTGAAAACAAGATATGCGCAATTGATATATCTAAGGAAGACTTTGATTGATGAGTTAATAAAGAAGTGCTTAACGAATTATTAAGATTTAGTCGATGTACTTAACAATATATTGTAGATATATTATTTTGCATACAAGGATTAACGTTCCAAATAATCATTCACAATGTTTTTTTAAACTTCATATGGATATTGATGAGCCTTATCATTTTCAATCGGTCCGAATAAGAGGTTTATAGTGAGACTCTCAAACAAGCAAGCCATCATTACGCTTACTGTATCAATACTTATAGCTGGTTTCTCTACCTTCTTGTTCACACACAATACACTTAAGACAAAAAGTGCAGCGTTTGCTGAAGACTTCCAGAGTATCATTCATTACGCCCAATTCCGTAAGAAAGAGCTTATTACACGTTTTGAAACTGATAGTTGTAATGACTATACTATTTCACTTAAAGATAATCTCGTTACCTCGGTGTATCTTATTGATGAGGATGACAAAATAATATGCTACAGCGGTGATGCCGTACCACCATTTGGATCATCAAGCGAATATTATCAGAACGTAACGATTCTTCCTCAAGGCTTGCTTTTAAAAAGTGCCTTAAATGATATTAATGCATTTATGTTTATCCACCAGGATTTCATTGAAAAGAGAACTAAGTCTATATTTGGAGATGCTTTTGAATACATTGAGTTTTTCTCCAATCACGATATAAACCATGATGTCCTTACCTTTGGTTATTATGACTTTGGACCTGTTGTTGCACGTATCGATATCAAGCGAAGTCACTATATAAGTCTTTTTGCCCGTATTCTATTATTCACTACAGGGATTTTATTTTTCCTCTCTCATTGGTTTTTGAATAATTCCAATATAGAGACGAAAACACTTAAATATCTCAAAGAAGCAATTAAAAACCAAACATTTACTATGAACTATCAGCCTTTAGTCGACAAGAATGAAAACATACGAGGCTTCGAAGCTCTTATTCGTTGGAATCATCCTGAGATCGGGTTTGTTTCACCGGATGACTTCATCCCTCTAGCAGAGCAACATGGACTAATTCATGGGCTGACAGATTGTGTCTTTGAAATGGTCATCAATGAGCTTACGCAAAGTGACTGGAGATTTGAGGGAGAAAGAATTGGTATCAACGTTCCACCTAGCTACATTGAAGCAACGTCGAATCTTGAAAAGTTACGACACTATTACGAACAAATTTCTTGTATAGGTTATGAACCAGTCATTGAGCTCACTGAGCGCGAGCTAATCACTAATGACTCCTTAACTCAGTTGCAAAAAGTAAAAGAGTTAGGTTATTTAATTGCCATCGATGATTTTGGAACGGGTTACACTGGACTGTCCATGCTGAGCCAACTTCCTATAGATTACATCAAAGTAGATAGGTTTTTTGTCAATAGTATCGAAAATGAAAGCGTTAACGTTCAATTACTAGAGACTATTTTACACTTAGGCAAAAAGCTAAATCTTCCGATCGTCGCTGAAGGTGTCGAGACTCATGCACAAGCAGATTACCTAAAAGCACACGATTGTGATCGCTTACAAGGCTACCTGTTTGCCAAACCAATGCCTTGGAGTGAAACCAAACAATATCTTTAAAAAGGCGATTCGAAGCAAATCTCAGCTAGCTATGATTTGCTTTCGTTGTCGATGTTTCAATCGAATCGAGTAGCCATTTTCGATATGAGATGAATTTTCTAACTCGGTAACACAGCATATGGCTATTTGATTTGCTTAAACTCCACAACCATTTTGTATTGATAGTCTTCGAACGTAAATGTACTGTTAACTGATATGTTTTTCTCGATAGAAGCGACTTTAATGCCATCAACTGTAAGAGTGCTGGATAAATAATAAGACTTATTGTCGCCTTTTTTTTCAGGAAGTTTGGTTCCTACTTCGACTATTTTTAGTCCTGAATTACTAATGAAAATTACCTCTCCTGTTAATAGCATAATTCTTGGTGTAACAAGAAGTTTGTCACCTTCATAAATTTTATAAGTTATTATATTTGTAGGGTTGGTAAGTGCCATAGATAAAGTAGGGAATACTAACAAAATCGTTGTTAATAGAGTATCTCTCAGCATTTTTATTATCCAGTTATAAAAAAATTGATAGTGCATCAAACGAACGTGCTTTATGAAATTTACAATAAAAAAGTACCAACCCTAGGGGCTGGTACGTAATTTAATATTGATATCGACAAGTAAGCCATTAGGCAAAAATGAAGTTAAAGTAACGCCTAAGTACGTTAGCTGAAAACTGAGCTTCAAGAGCCAACAGAAACTATGACTTAATTGTTGATGCAGGACACATAAGAAGTAAAGAAGTCTTCATCCGTCCTCCTGTAATCTGTATCACCAGTTGCTAAGTCAACAGTCACTTTATCTGTACCGATATAGACTGTTGTAGACCAGTAGTAATACCAACCTGTAGCCCATCCAAGAAGAGTCATATCTCCATTTTCTCTTTGTAGTGACGTTAAAGCGCTTTCGGTTGGTAATCTCCAACCCCTGCCATTAAAGTTCATTGATGAGAGTCTTTCGCACCATGCATTAGCTTCACCCCAGTTGACTAAAGCAAATAGCTTGCCATTGGTCTCGTACTCGCCTTCAGTACTAAAGCCCAATGATTGGGTAACCAATACATTTGGATTGGATACAAAATCATTCCCAAGCTCATCTTGGTTCACGTGCAAACATAAACCATATTGATCAGAGTTATCACATGCCAAAAGATCGATTTTATTAATAGTTACAATATCTTGAATATTGCTATCGTACTTATAAGTCGCAATAATTTCTGCTGTTTCATCACCATCGGTTTTTACAGTAACTAACCCATTTTCATCAACTGACCACCCAGACCCATTAGTATGCCAATCAACCAATGTGCTTACGTCATGGCCGTCTGACTTAGCAATCAGTGCCAGTTGCCCACCTTGAATAATTTCAAAATCATCACTACCATTTTTTATTGCAATTTCTATATTATCAACGGGTAATCCAACCATTAAGTTTTCTTTACCTTGCGGTGGGTTCATAGAATCAAGCAACGTTAATTCAGCTGTAATATCTGCACTTTGACCTGAAGATGTTGATGTTACTGTTCCTTTATTGTCAACACTTAATAAATAGTTGCTGGTTTTCCATTCTGCAATTTCACGTACATGTAAAACTTCGCTCAAGTTACCTTTTGTTACTGTCAACAAAGCTTCACAGTCAGTAGAACCATAGAATGGGTTGTCATTACACTCTACAATTAGGTGATCAGAAAAGTTATCTTTTCCTAAAGTAGTCAGTGCTAAACTTTCTTCTAATATGTCATCGATATGGTTATTAGAGTATGTTCCCGATACTTGACAGTCATTCAGTTCAACACCAACATCTTTAACAATAAGGTAGCCATTCTCAATGTCACAGTTCCCTTCTACTGACCAATCTACATCATTTGAAACATCGACTTTAAATATATCACCTGAACGTTCAATAATTAAATTAGCTTCAAGTTCTTCATGGATATTTTGCAAAATAACTCGTTGTGAATTGTTTTCTGGGTTACTAAAACCAACATCTAACTCTAGGCTGACTTCGTCTATATCATCGAAAAAGATGACTTCAATATCAATTTCACTCTCCTCATATTTTCCATTTTCGTCAAAAGTTGCGGAAAGCGTAACACCCCCTTTAGCTATAGGTGTTGCAACACCATCACGAATTGTCACCACATCAGTGTTGTTCGACTGCCATTGAGAAACTTTCGTAACATCCAATCTTTTATTAGGTAAAGTAGGCTCATTAAATAGAAAATTTGCATTATATGTACTAGGAACACCGACGACCATAATTGGGCTCCCTGAAACATCAAACCCAATATGGTTTAGAGGTTGAACTTCTACTTTATGCTCGGCATTGTGACCAGAATAAAATGCGCTTACATGCATATTTTCCTGTATGTCATATGCCCAAAAGATATTTGGATGGTGCTCATCTATTCGCAAACCATTACTGTATTCCCACGCTACCGACTCTATTTCCTGGGTAGAACCATCATTGTAAATACCCATGGCTTTAAATTCTGTTGGGTAGCCTAGAGGGCTAATTACAGTTCTTCTATCTCCTGACATCAACTCAGTGACAGGAAACAATTCGAGTTCGTTCAATGCCTTGTCATGACCACCATTACCACTGCTATCAGATGACTGTTTACAGCCTGATAACATCGCTATAGTAACTAAACTCAAACATAACTTTTTATTCATCTAAAAACCTTACATAAAGCGCTTTAGCGCTGTTCCAAAGTTGGCATTTGACCTTGCAAATATTTACATGTTCTATTTTAATTTATAAGTTATAAATTTGAGATGATAAATGTAAATATTATAAGGTTGTAAAACGCATAAATATGTCTTATGCGACGTAAGCGGTATTATGATTAGTTCTATAGGGGGAGGTTAATTTAAAAATTATTAATGGATTGTTAAGCTATACTTAATTAATATATGAAGCATAATTTAATATTATTATCGCGTGTTAGGGTATTTAAGTAGTGAATGAAATTTTTGATAATATTTTATATCGGATTAAGCGTTAATAATCCATTGGTATGGATAATTTGATATGTATATCAGGGGGGGATGTTAGAGTGGAAAGAAAGCCCTCTTAACGTAGGCAGTATTGGGGAAACTGTATGCTTTGTCCTTAATAAGGGTTATTCGTGGCTAGCTTTTAACATCGCTGTCTCAATCGAATCTAACAACCACTTATATTTTTCAGAATGCTGATTCTTTTTGTGGATATAAGCAAACATATCAATTTTATCACTCCCACCAGCATCTTCAACTTTAATGGCACGAATGTCGTGGCTGTGCTGATTAATTACAGGAATCATACATGGCGCCAGCACGTTGCTTTGCTTAACTGTGTTGATAAGCCCAACTACAGACGTTGTTCGAAGGTTCATTTTTAAAGTGATCCCTCTTAGAAGCGCTTCTTCTTCAATACGCGAATTTTTACTTATATCAAAGTACGCCAAATCAATGTGAGCAAAAGGGTAAGAAGCTAGTTCTTCCATTTTTGCTGTCGACCCTTTAAACGGGTGATCCTTTCTGGCAGCTAGCACAAAACTCAAATTAACTAAAGGCACAGCGATAATTTCAGACGGAAGGTTATCAGAGCTAAAGTGAATTACGAAGTCGACTGTACCTTTCTGAAGCTTTTCTAACGAATGCTGTGAGATGGTATGAGTTACCAGTGTGGACTTCGGGCTTTCGTCAGAGATTTGCTGAAATAAAGCGGGGGTCAACCAAGGCAAAATATGCGGGTTAGCCTCAATATGAAACGTATCTTCTAAGTCCTCAGGGTGAAAGTGTTTACCTTCTTCTATCGCAATAAACAGCCCTTCAAGCAATGGATAAACATTCCGATAGAGCCCATCTGAAAAGGGCGTTGGTAGAAACTGTTTATTCGATAATACAAACAGCTCTTCTCCGAGAGATTCTTTGAGCTTCTTGATGCTTTGACTTACTGCTGGGGTTGAAACAAAAAGCTTTTCACCTGCCTTACGTAAGCTTTGTTCTTGGTACACAATGACAAAGACTTTCAGCAGATTTAAATCAACATTGCTTAACTTCATACCTCACCCCAACCATAAATAGATACTTAACGAACACTTAAGTTTATGTGAATTTAATTAACTATGTCCAGTTTGTATAGTGGTTTCACTTTCAAAGGATGGTGTTCCAGCGCAGTGTACCAAAATACCACCAGCACCAATTACACGGACGTAATATCTAAAACTATGAGGTTACTATGCTATTACGTCGTTCAATTGTTTCTGTGGCTGTTCTTGCTTTCTCAGGTGCATCCATTGCTCAAGAAGCAGCACAAGAGTCTGAAGTTCAAGACATGTCAGATCCTTTGGCTGTTTATACACAAGCAGGCTTTGGTTACACCGACAAAGGTTTAAACCTAAAAATTGGTCAAACCTATGATACCGGCAGCGATACCACAATGGGTATGAATGTTATAGAGATCAAAGGCTTTGCTGGTGATGCGTTAGGCTGGAGTAATCGAGATACTGACGACAGTATTGATTCTATCCGATTCCGCAACTTTGGCGTTGACCTAACCAATGGTCGTGGTGCACAGGTCGATATGTCTTGGGATTTCGATACTAATCAAGGTAGTGCGTCTTATAGCTTTATCCAAGCGCTTCCACAAATGGGTATGTTCAACTTCTACCCTCTAGCAGGTTTGGGAATTGCCGCAGGTGAAGAGCTGCCAGGTACAACGGGTGGTAACTTGGACGAAGCACAAGTACGTGACCGTTACAACATGCACGGCACTTTCTACGTAGCCGGGATGTACAGCAAAATGCAGCTCACCGACAAGATCTGGTTGAACTACAACCCTATGTACCTAGGTTCAATTTCTGGTTCATCTCAATTTAAAGATTACGGCTTTGAACAAAGTGATTCGGTATTCGCGCACGAGTTCGCTGCAAGTTACCAAATCACACCACGCGCTAACGTTCGTTACTTTGCAAACTGGACT
Source organism: Vibrio fortis (assembly GCF_000695685.1). GTDB lineage: Bacteria > Pseudomonadota > Gammaproteobacteria > Enterobacterales > Vibrionaceae > Vibrio > Vibrio fortis_A. The sequence continues at coordinate 229,098 of NZ_JFFR01000013.1, forward strand.
GAGAACACGAGCTTTGACGATGGTGACCACCGCATCGAGTTCAACTATCAGTTTTAACACTGCGCAATTTCAAAGTCAGTCACCTTCAATTATCGGTAAAGCAAACTATGAAAACATTATCTAAAGCAATCATTACTGCGCTTTCTGCTGTAGCTATCTCAACCTCTGCTTTCGCAACTCAAGCAGAACCGACCGAAACGATTAATACTCGTGCTGGCGAGTTTACGTTTGAAAATAGCTTCTTACACGGCATTCCAACTCAAGAAAGTTCAGATCGATTGTTTGGACTCATGGACTTTCAACGTGCGTCACAAGCGTACATTTGGTCGGTGCCTCTCGTATCTAATTACGCTTGGAAAGACGCTTACGAGAAAATGGGCGCAGAAGACGGACAAATTACGTATGTCGAGTCTCATAAATCTAAACTAGGTGGACTGACATACAACACATCTACTCCGTATGCGATCACTTGGTTCAATGTAGAAAAAGAACCAGTAGTCATCGAGATCCCAACTGACGAGCTGCGTGGTGCGGTACATACCATGTGGCAAATCGGTATTTCACAAATGACGGAACCAGGTACCTACGTGATTAAGGCGGCTGGCAGCGAAACACCAGATAACCTACCAGAAGGTGCCAAAGTGCTTGAATCTGACACCAACTACGTGTTCTTTGGTGTTCGCTTGATGGCGAAAAGCCATAAACAACGTATGAGTGACTTAGATGCACTGAAGATTACTAAACTTAACGGTATTCCATTGAGCTCAAAAGGTGTGAACTTCCCATCTCTTGGTGAAGATGCAAAGCATCCGAGAGGCATGGCATTTTGGCAAACTCTGAATGAAGCTATTCAAGCAGAGCCTGTAGCAGAGCGTGATCGCATGATGCACGATATGCTACGCCCGTTAGGCATCGAAAAAGGTAAGCCATTTAATATCAACGCTCAGCAGCGTGCAGTATTAGAAGAGGCGGTTGTGATGGGAGAAGCGATGGTGAAAAACATCGACTTCAACAAAACAAATCGCCTGCCACATGCCGCTTATGGTGACGAAAATAACACTTGGGAGATCGCGACAGCGTCAACTCCTAATCAAGACCGTCACTACGGTATGGACCTAGATGGCCGCGCAGCTTGGTTTTATGAAGCAGTAACCAATGATATTGCGATGCATGGCTTTGAGAACGGCGGTTGGGGTCAAATCTACCTAGACAACTATCGTGATGATGCAGGCAACGGCCTAAACGGCAGCAATCACTACACCCTAACATTAGCCGGGGATGTAAATTTTGCAGACTTGTTTTGGACCATCACGGTCTACAACGTTGAAAACCGTGCCATCATCAATAACGATATCCAGCGTGCCGATGTTGGTTCAAACATCGAAGGTACGGTAAAAGATGCACAAGGTAATTACACCTTCCACTTCTCACCAAAGAAGCCAAAAGGTGTGAACAAAGCGAATTGGGTTCAAACTCGTGAAGATGAAAACTGGTTTGTCTACTTCCGTGCCTACTCGCCAAGCAAAGCCTTTGTTGAGCAGCAACCTGAAACCTTGCTACCTAACTTCAAACGTGTGAAATAGACCTTATATCTTTAAGCACGAGTTCAGAGGAGTCAGACGACTCCTCTTCTCTATTTTATTTTTAACTCAACGATCAAGGAAGTCATGACGCTAATCCACAGGTGAAGCACTGATGTACCCAATCTTAACCAAACTCTTTCTTCTATTTGCTCTGTTCGTTGCTGGCCACAGTTTCGCATCGGACTTAGAGACAGCCCAAAACCGATTACTCAATGACCTTGCTAGATTAGAGCAAGTGCACGCATCCGGTGATGCTCCCAACAATGAGCAAGAATTCCGCGAGAGCATCCTCAAACGTAAAAACGAGCATGTAAGAAGTCAAATAGATGCACAAATAAACCAGCAGCAAAGTGAGGAAAACATCTCTGAACTACTGCTCACTCAGCTCAATATCACTCAGCGATTACTCAGCCTAAGTGAAGAAAAAATAGACCAACTCGCCATCGAGTTTCGCGCAACACAAGGTGAAGATAAGCCCAACTTACTAGCTAACCTTCAGCGCCGTTCAATGATGATGGACACCTATTATGAGCAACTGTGGGCAACTCTGAACCAACTCGAATCAAACGATGATCCTGTTAGTGACGCAAAACTTGCATTTAAGCAATCAGTGAAGACGCGAGCTGACTTTCTAACTAACATCTTGCTGTACAAAGAGGCTAAAGTCATTGAGCTTGAACATCGCAGTGCATTTTCTAGCAACAACGAAACAATTGCGCTAGAGCTTGCTCAGCAAAACGAAGAACTCGAGATCGCACTTCATAGTTTTAAATCCATTGTCGATATGATGTTTTCATTAGGTATGGAAGCGAGTGACCAACAGGCTCTGCTTGAGCAGATTCAAAGGCATCTCAATGCTGATATTCTCGATGTAGACGTCGCTTATTCTTTGATAGAAGAAACTTTGCGTTCTTTCCAGCTGTGGATGGTTGATAAAGCACCCTCGCTCATCGTTCGTCTGCTGCTTTGCTTGGCGATCCTCTTTGCCGCCAAAAAGGTTGCTAACTTAGTGGCCGCTGGCGTTGGCATGAGTGTAAAAAGCGCCAAGATGAACTTTAGTATCTTGATGCAAAACTTCTTCACCTCGATAGCATCGAAAGCGGTGATGTTCATCGGTGTGCTTGTGGCACTGTCTCAAGTAGGCATTGAACTCGGTCCACTTCTTACCGGTCTTGGTGTCGCAGGTGTGATCATTGGTTTTGCCTTGCAAGACACCTTATCCAACTTCGCATCTGGCTTAATGATCCTTATCTATCGTCCATTCGACGTGGGTGATTTGGTAAAGGTGAATGACATTCAAGGCACAGTAAACAAGATGAGCTTGGTCTCAACGACCATACAAACCGTTGATAACCAACGCTTGGTGATTCCAAACAACAAGATCTGGGGAGACGTGATTAACAACATCACCGCAGAAAGCATTCGTCGTGTAGATATGGTTTTTGGTATTGGCTATCAAGACGATATCGACAAAGCCAAAAAGGTCTTCATGGATATTCTAACTAGTGATCCTCGCGTACTTCCAACGCCAGAACCAATGGTTCGCGTACACTCACTCAACGACTCATCGGTCGACTTTATTGTGCGCCCATGGGTAAACACCGCTGATTACTGGGAAGTGTATTGGGATATGACGGAGAAAGTGAAAAAATCACTCGATAAAGAAGGCATCTCCATTCCTTTCCCTCAAAGAGATGTGCACGTGTACAACCACAACGTCTGATAATTTTTGCTCGCAAAGCAACGGTCGAGTTATACACCATGACTCGACCTGTCTGTAGCTATACAAAAAGCTGCTCAATTTGCTCTCTTAACCAACTGTACTTCGGGCTTCGATAAAGTCTACGCGATACAACCACTGCGAGATCGCCTGTAGGTACTTTGGCAAAGCCTGGGACTTCGATACTTGATAGTCTGTCATTCAATCTATGCGATAACAGCTCAGAGCAAGGAAAGATCAAATTACTTTTCTCTACCATTTCAACAATACAGTGTAGGTAACTACTGCGAAACTTAATTTGACCTTCAATACCGAGAGAGTCGAATGCCGAAGTTGCAAAGGCCTGCTTCTCATTCCAATCGGGGATCACTAGGCTGGCAATATCCACTGACCGGGGAGTATTTTCATTCAGTTCTGCGCCAGCAAGAGGGTGATTTTTTCGGCACAACAACACAAAACGATCGCTCGCAATTTTTCTCTGGTAAAGCTGCTTAGTGAGTTCCAGAGGGTAGTAGTTCACTCCGATATCAATCTCACCGCTTAACAGTTTATCCGCAGTTTGATTATCCCAAGAGACAACATTGAGCTGTACCTTCGGCGCTTGTTCTAGCATTACCTGACAGAGTGTTGCCGAGTAGGCATTGGCAATGAAACCATTCAATGCGACGGTAATGAGACCTTCAAGCTGGCTCGGATTAAAGCTTTCTTGTGGTGATAACGCTTGCTCTAACGATTCGATAGCAGGAAGCAACCCAACTTTGATCTCTATCGCTTTAGCAGTGGGCGTTAACCCATAGCGAGAGCGAACAAACAACTCATCATTGAAGTGCTCTCTCAAACGCCCTAGTGCCCGACTGATAGCTGGCTGACTTAAGTTGAGGATTTCCGCAGCTCGACGCGTATTACACTCTTCTAGCAACACTTTCAGCACAAGTAACAGATTCATATCAAGCTGTCGTAGGTTCATACGCTTACTCCAGAAATTACCATTCGATATATCTTGTTTTTATTTACTTCATTGGAGTATAACTCAAGTTCAATAGATACTCTTATTTGACCTCAACTCGGGATAAGAAAGTCGATGAATCTAATAGATTCAAACACTTAATTTAAACAGTAAGTCAGTGCTGCTGATTTAGATGCATAACAAGACAAAATCATAAATCAATAGCTTGTCTATTGTGTTGATTTTAACGCAGTTAGGCGCTGAAGAAGCAGTGCTGAATGGCTTAAATTATCCCGAGTTGAGGTTATCTATACCAAACAACGAGAGTTCATCATGAAAAAAACACTAATCACAGTCGTTACAGGAATGACGCTACTAGCAAGTTCAATTGCACATGCGAACGAGCGAAATGCTAACCCAGTTCAGGAAGAACCTCGCGCTAACTCTAGCGTTCAATCATTCGAGCTTGGCTTCGATTACGAGCCAGTCAACAACGTAAACTGGAATAACTACTCGGTGGCAGAGTCAGATTGGAATTTCCTTAAAGTACTAGAAGATGTGCCAGTAAACACCTGGATTCATGACGTACCAGTAAGTATGGAAAACCAAACAGTGATTCGTTCAAATCGTGATGTTGCTTATTCTTTAGCCGTCGTAGACGTATCAAAAGGGGCTCTTTTCAACGTACCTGCTGAAAATAACGACTACTTTCAAATAATTCACATCATCGACGAAAATCATATGACACACAAAGTGGTTCGTCGTGGTGAGACAGTTAGAATCACACCTGAAGACCTTACTGGAGGTAATCATGTTTATTTATTGGCTCGTACAAGAGACATGGGTGATGTCGCTGATCTGGAACGTCGTCAAAACCTAATGCAGTTTCTGACTAACTCTAGCAAGCCCTACCAAGCAAAAGGCTTCAAAGCTGAAGACGTGATTGAGTTTCGCGAAAAGCTGATTGCTTCTGCAATGAAAGGCTCTCCAATTCTAGCTGCTAAAGGTTTTGGTAGTGACTGGGCAGATATCGACTTCCATCACTTCAATATGGTTTCTGCGTACGGTTGGGGCGGTCTTAAATCTGACATCGCTCAATACCTAGATGCTGCGAAACTAAAAGGTGAATCCCCGGAATGTTCTGAATGGCGTATACCGACACCAGACTTAAACGAAGAGCTTGGCGGCTATTGGTCATTAACGACTTATGGTGGCGACGGTTGGATTGCAAAAGAAAACTTCTATATCGGTAGCGACCGAATGAAAGACAACGGCGATGGCACGACTTCTCTATTCATTAACTGTAGTGCACACCCAGAGTACGCACAGCACTCTGTAGATGTGGTTGAGGGCTGGGCTGGTCTAGTTCGTTTCTACGAACCAACAAATTGGAAAGCGAACGTTGAATATCTAGAGACAATCCGCAATACACCGCTTATTCCTGTTAAGTAAAAAAGCTCTCTTCAAAATACCAAATCCAGCGCCTAGCGCTGGATTTTTCATATCCGTTTTCATTTAATCGCCTTTGCTAATTGCGTAAATTATGAGTAGTTTCGGTGATTCAAAAATGGAGTAAGAATGATAGGAAGCGACACTGATCGTGACATTAATGACCGATTACGAAAAAGCCCAACGACACAGTCATTGGGCTATCAATTGGTTTTAGATATTGGTCAACTTAGAACGCATAACTAACACCGAAGCCTGCATCGAGTTTGAACTTGGACTTATCTTGGATTTGGAAGGTTGGATTGAGTTGTCCGGTTAGGTTCCAATTGGAAGCAAAGTTCCAGTCCAGGCCTAGGGGCATTCTTACGCCAAAGTCGTCATCCCAATCTGTCCAACCACCAAAACCGACAAAGTAGCCAACAGAACCGTCGCTTGAAAGGCCGCCTTTTGCAAAGTGGTAATCAAGCGCAAAGCCATCATTCCCCGCGAAGACATTCACAGAGTCATCAAACTTAAGGTTAACCCCTAACCCATAGTCGACTCCCATACCTACCTTTACTGATGCGGCAGCAGGCATGGTTGTCAGACCAACAGAAAACAATGAAACCAAAAGGACTAGAGAACGTTTATTAAACATGAGTAAAACCTTATATATTTCGTCATGCTGTTTACCAAAGACTTAACACCAGATTTTCTAATCACTTAAGCAATAGGTTATCAGCAAAAATCTCTATGCACTCCATCGTTGGGTGTGAGTTAGAGATAACATTCGAAGTGTTCTCCCTGCACTTCAATAAATTGGGTTGATTAATTTACGCGCACGTCTCCATTAAGTGAATTAATAGTTATTTAATGGATTATTAAGCTTGGCTTTATGAAATTAGAGTTGATGAATATGGTAAGTAACGTCACGGTGGTTCACTGAGGAGGTACTGACTCCAACAAAATCAAACAATACCTAATTGGTATCTCTTTTCTAATTTATCTAAGAACACATGCAGTTTCTGATTCATCTCATCATAATCATGTTGTAGTAGGGCAGTAGGGGTCTCGACAAATCTGAACTTACTTGAGTCGGGTAACTCATCATTTTCAATGAGTAATGATACGACGTGTTTGGTCAGTTCCATATGGCACTGAAAGCCGAAAACTAGTTCACCATACGCCACAATTTGTCTTGGACATCCTTCGCTATGAGCTATGATTTGCGTGTCGCTTGTTAGTCCCGGCATATCGTTATGCCAATGACCGACATTGAGTGTTTTACCAAAGTGGCTGAATAATGGATGTTGTAAGCCTGATTGAGTCAATGTAATTGGGTACTTGCCGATTTCACGCTCAGGGCTGTGCTCGAACCGAGCTCCTAGCGCTTCACCTATTAACTGAGATCCTAAACAGATGCCCAATACCACTTTTCCTGCATTGATGGCTTTTTCTATTAGTTCTTGCTCTCCTTTGCTATCAAAGTAAGCACATTGCTCAGTCGTTGTAGCGGGATCTTGAGGGCCTCCCATCACAATAAGAAAGTCAATATCGTCGATGTCTTGGAGGAGCGAGTCTCCTTGGTAAACTCGAGAGTAGCTGATGGTATGCTTGTGTTTTTCCGCCCAAGATTCGTAGGCGCCAGGAGCCTCAAAGTATTCATGAACAATGAAGTGAATATGCATCTTTCTTCCTCTTCCTTAATGTTAGAGTTGAGATGTTATATCAAACCTCGATGGCGTAATTTATACTAACAGCCATATTGTGTAGATAAGTCGCCAATCATGAACGCTAATGACCTGATAGAACAGTTTCCCAATCAGCAGTTGATCACTAAATCGACCAGGATGGTTGCTGGCTATATTGATGACTTCCACTCTCATCCATGGCATCAAATAGTGTTTCCAGTTAAAGGGTTATTGCAGTCGAATATTGGTGATACGTGTGCAATCGTTCCGCATAATGGGATGCTATATATTCCCTCCAATACTGTTCATAAATCCGTAGCCGTTACCGATACGGTGTTTTTGGCGGTTTATTTGAATCCAGACAAGTTCATTCAATATAGTGATCGTCCTAAATCCTGTCAGGTAAGTTCCTTCATGAAGGAGTTGCTCCTAACTTTGTTTGAAGCTCGAACGCGCTCGCAACCTGAATCCAATGTTTCAAGTCTGCTGGCGGTACTACGAGATCAAATTGAGATGGCACATAGTTATGAAATACCTTTTCTGATGCCTAAAGATAAGCGTCTTTTATCGATATTTTCGCAGCTCAAGCAACAGCCTGATCTGCCGTACACATTGAAGGAGTGGGCCAATAAAGTTGGTGCATCTGAGAGAACTCTATCTCGACTGTGCTCAAAAGAGTTCTCTCAATCATTTGCACTGTGGCGGCAAAATATAAGGTTGGTTTTATCTTTGCAGATGTTGGACACGGATATGAGCATACAGACTATAGCGATCAGTTTAGGGTACTCGTCTGACTCCGCATATACGTACGCTTTTAAGAAAACTTTCAATCAGACACCAAGTAGTTATCGACGCCATATGTTAGAGCACAGACTGGTTCTCTAGTAAATTATTGATTATGAGGAGCTTATCCGTTTATTTATTGGATCGATGCCCTGTCTTCTTCGCCAACTGTTGCATCGCTTCTGCAAAGGTTGTTGTCCCGCCTTTTGCTTTAACCTGAACCACTTTAAACCCCATTTTCTCCAGCGCTTTACGCTCTTCCACAACGGCTTTGTCATCTTGCTGGCTGCCTTGCACTGGCTGATGAATATAACACCCTTCTAGTTGGCCATCTTCAATTAGCTGGTGGTGTTTCAGTGCGTCGATATCAAATTTCATAGTCATTCTTTTCTGTATTAATGTTGAACTTTTGGAGCGAGGTTGGACGTACTTGTCGATGGTACCTTACGGCATTTTGACCGCGAAAAGCTAGTAAAAAGAGAGTATGAAGAAGCATGTTATTGAGTATGTCTTGTGTTTGGTGATGACTAATTATGCAATCTATCAGTTTCTATTGTGGCCTTTGAGTTACTGAGGAATGAATCAATGCCAAGAGTTTTATAAAATTAGAATAAGTACTTCAATAAAGTAACTAAAAATTCACATTCCTTGTCGATAATTGTCTGTTTTGCAAGCAGTAAAGTGGATGTTGAGTGTTCACTCTTTTGGTTTATCGAGTGACTATCGCTCAAAAAATAAACATTTGTGTGGTGAATGATTTGGACTTTAGCGCAATTAATTTATAGCTGAATAGCCCGCTCGGGGATTTTATAAATGATTCTTGATGGGCTATGTGTGAATAAAAATATGCTAAAGGAAAAAGCAGATGCACTATACAACGTTAAAAATGAAAGGCTTAATGCCACTGTCTGCCATAGCAGTGGCAATGACATTCTCTATGTCAGTGCAAGCGGCACCATTCTCTGGATTCGATGAATCTAACTTGCCGACCAAATACATCGTCAAGTTTAAAGAAGATACGTCGAGCCCTTCACTGATGGGTGGAAACTCCTTTTGGGGGCCACGCATTGTGCAAGAGTCGGTATTGGATCAGCTCAAAGCACGTAAAGTAGAAAAGCTTGGCAACAGCGCTATCTACAGTGTTGAGATGGAAGACTCAGAGTTAGGGAAACTGCGTAATCGTAGTGATGTTGAATATGTGGAGATTGATCCACCACGATACCTGTTAAGTGAAACCACCCCTTGGGGATACGAAGCGGTGAATGCTCAGCTTTTGGATGACTCAAACGCTGGCAATCGTACCGTGTGTATTATCGATTCAGGCTACGATCTCGCTCATAACGATCTGAGTGGCAACCTTGTGTCTGGGACTAACGACAGCGGCACCGGTTCTTGGAGTGTTCCTGGGAACAACAACGCGCATGGCACACACGTAGCAGGCACCATCGCTGCGATTGCGAATACCGAAGGCATCAAAGGTGTGATGCCAAACCAAAACGTGAATCTGCATATCGTTAAAGTATTCAATGAAGCAGGTTGGGGGTATTCGTCTAGCTTGGTGAAAGCGGTACAAACGTGTGCAGATAATGGTGCGAACGTGGTTAACATGAGTTTGGGTGGTAGCCAATCGAGTGTGACAGAAAGAAATGCGCTGAAAGCTGTTTACGATAACGGCGTTCTGTTGATAGCCGCTGCTGGTAATGATGGCAATACAGCGCACAGCTACCCAGCATCTTACGATTCCGTTATGTCGGTTGCTGCGGTTGATGATAAGAGCGATCACGCCGCGTTTTCTCAAGCAACAAATCAAGTTGAGATTGCAGGTCCGGGTGTAGCCATTCTATCTACCGTGACGTTGGGTGAAGGTAAACTATCCGACATTAGGCTAAACGGCGTCAGCCAGTTTGAGCGTGGTATTGTGCCGCACAACCGCTTGGTTCAAAGTGGCGGTAGCTACGGTCCTGATCCAGTCGCAGGTTCAATCACGGCAGAACTGGCAAGCTGTGAGGTCTCTGGTAGCCGTTTCAATTGTGGCGATATGTCAGGCAAAATTTGTTTGACGGAGCGTGTCGGCAATCAATCATCGGGTAGCTACCCTGAGATTGATGCAGTTCAAGCTTGTTACAACGCTGGAGCAAGCGCTGCGATTGTTTACAGTAACTCCGAACTACCGGGTTTGCAGAACCCTTTCCTTGTTGATCAAAACAACGCAGCACGCATGGTATCGGTGACGGTTGATCGCGCATTTGGTCAAGAACTGGTGGGCTATGTCGGTCAAGAGATCACGGTTTCAACAACCAAAGGTGAAGACCACGAGTACTACAACGGCACTTCCATGGCAACACCACACGTAACAGGTGTTGCGGGCTTAGTGTGGAGCTATCACCCAACCTGTACCGCTGCACAGGTGCGTAATGCGCTGATTAAGACAGCAACAGATATCGATGTAGTAGGGCGTGATAATCGTACTGGTCATGGTCTTGTAAACGCAGATGCTGCGAAGCAATACCTAGATGCGGGTTGTAATGGTCCTGACGGTTCCGGTAATGGAGCCGATCTAAACAGCTACACCAATTCTGATGCTGTTGCGATTCCTGATAACAGTGCTTCGGGCGTTATTAGTGAGCTTGATGTAGTTCGTGCTGGTGATGCGGGTTTGGTAACGATTGATTTAGACGTTGCTCATACCTACATTGGAGACTTGCGTATTACGCTGACCTCTCCAACGGGCGGACAAGTGGTGCTGCATGATAATCAAGGCGGTAGTGCTAACGACATAAATACCACTTACCAAGTCGACTTCTCTGGTTTTGAGTCTCAGGGTGTTTGGGAACTAAAAGCGGTAGACAGTGCCAGAAGAGACACAGGAACCATCAACAGTTGGACACTGACCTTTCAATAAGGAGTGACTATGAAGGCGTTGAACTTAGTTTCATTGTCCGCAATGGGTGTGAGTGCGCTTTTAGCACTCGGGCTGAGCTCATACAGTTTGGCTAACAATCAAGGCTTTCCTTTGGTGGATAAACGCCCTGAGCAAGCTGAGCAACAACCTACGCGTTACTTCGTTAAGTACGTAGAAGGGAAGGAAAGCGAGGTGAGAGCGCTTCTTCAACAGCACGACATTCAAGTGGTCGACGTGCTGGCGGAGCAGAGCGTGCTGATCGTGACTGGCGAGCAATCCGAATTGGATAAGTTTGCTAACTACGAATCAGTGGAATACACAGAGCCCGAACCTATGCGAAGGCTATTGTCTCAGTAAAACCCTCCAATAATCTGTTCAAGTATGCAAACGCCCCTTACTCGAGGGGCGTTTTTTGTTGAGAGTCAGAATTTCCTCCTGCGTCTTCTCCAGTCTCGATTCTTTACCCTCGTACGAGAAATGACTCACCACGCGTCAGAGTGTTCATTGAATGGGTTCACGGTCTACTCGGAAATTAATGTCGAAAAGTAACCCCGCGTTTCATATAAAATTGGACTTTTAGTAACAATTACTTAACACTCTTTGAATTACAGATAAAGAGGTCGGATGAGTGATCAAGGAAGAGTTAGTACTAACAACAGAGGATGGGTTCACCATTTCTTGTTCGGTTTTTGTCCCTAGTGGGAATGTAAAAGGCGGGGTGGTGATCAACTCTGCGACGGCTGTTCGTCAAAGTTACTATGAGAAGTTTGCCAAGTTTCTTACTGAGCAGGGATACATTGTTATCACGTACGATTACCGAGGCATTGGCCGTTCGTCTGTTGCGAATAGTCGTAATCGACAACTGAAAATGAAGGCGTGGGGCAAGTATGATCTCGAAGCTGTGATCCGTTGGGCTAAGGTGAACCACGGTGAGCTCGATTGGCACTGCGTAGGGCATAGTGTTGGTGGGCAGATTCTCGGTTTTGCAGAGAGTAATAACTTCTTCAAGAGCGTTTATTGTGTCTCTTCTCAAAGCGGTTACTGGGGACATTGGGAGGGCATGAATAAGGCGCGCATCTTTGCGATGTGGTTCGCTATTGTGCCATTGCTATCGACTGTTTTCGGTAAAGTACCGGGTGCGTTTTTGGGTGGGGAGTCATTACCAGAGTCTATCGCCAAGCAGTGGGCGTATTGGGGCAGACATCCTCACTATATTGTGGATAAGCAAGGTACGCCAATACGTTCAGGCTTTGAGCAGTTATCTTGCAAAATGAGGTTCCTGCAAATTGATGATGATTACGAGTTTGCTCCGCCAAAATCAGTACAAGCACTGGCGAGCTTTTATCAACAAGCCGATGTAGAAGTCGCGAAAGTCTCTTCAAAGGAGCACGGAAGCAGAATTGGTCACTTTGGTTTCTTTAGATCTAAACACCAGCAAAGCCTTTGGCAGGATGCGCTTGGGTGGCTTGAGCTTCAAAGTAGCTAAAGATTATTGGTCTGAAGGTTTGAGAAAAGTAAAAAGGCACATTGATGAATGTGCCTTGCTATTAATTAGCTCAGATTACTTTTTGAAGCTCGAATCACAGCTCGAATAACACATCGGTACGAATGATGTGTTTAACTCCTGAAAGAATTGGTGCTGAGCCATGTAGACAATGGAATGGGTGGGTTCCGTGTGGGAAACACAACACGCTTCCGCTTGGCGTTCTTACCGATTCAATATTGGCCCCTTCATGTTGGCGAGCAGGTTTAGTCGGGTCATCACGGTTGACCATAAACTGGGTTTCGCCGCCAACAAAATCGTCTGTTAATAGAATCAAAAAGGTGTACATACTCCAACGGTCACCAAAGGCATCATCGACTAATTGATTGTCGATGACTTGGCTTCCCGGCCATGAACCGTCAATGTGCATTTTGAAATAGTCGCCTTGCTCGTAACGATAAAATCGAAAACGACCATTGATTCCAAGTGGTTGCTTGTTGCCAAAGTGTCCGTATTGATCACTGAAATGATCGCGGCAGCGTTGCCAAATTTGCTCCAAGGTCTCAGTGTCGGCAATGAAGTTGAGGTTGCTGTTGTGGCGAATCTCTCTTGGCAATGACACAGCAGCATCTTCGGTAAAACCAAGCTCGTTGGTTGCTGCCAATATGCGCTTTACCTCTTCAGGTTTTAACACATTCAGCAATTGAAATGCCCCAGGTACGTTGTCGACCTCTTTTCGCGTTACGCCTTGGTATTCACTGTCGAGCAAAAACGGGTTTTGATTCTTAGGTGCCCATACAGGTAAGTCGTTTCGCTGAGTGCCAGACTCTCTTCTGACAACATAAAATGATTCGTTATTCGTCATTGGTCTCTCCTTATTTTGAAACAACTCGAACTTGTGCAAACTGGCGGTGGCCATCGACCGAGCCATGGAAGCCTAAACCGCTTTGCTTTGCGCCAACCCAAGGTGCGTCGCCACTGCCGCCTTGGCCTTGGTTAATTCCTACCATGCCAGCCTCAAGCTCTTCCGCAACGTCTTGAACGCCTTGGTTACCGAAGACGACCGCACCTAGGCCATATTCACTGGCGTTTGCTCTTTCGATTGCTTCTTCAACGTCTGAGTAACGGCTGATAGAAACAACAGGGCCAAAGGTCTCTTCTGTTTCTATCTTCATTTCTGGCGTCATCCCAGTGATCACCGTTGGGCGGATATAACGCTCAGGTTGTTGTGAACCGCCTAGTAAAATCGTGGCGCCTTTCTCTTCTGCATCTTTGATTTGTTCAACGATCTTGGCGTGTTGTGTTGCGTTGATGATGGGACCAATGTTGACGCTTGGCATATCCCAAGGGCCAATTTGGTACATGTTGGCTATTTCGGTAACGCGTTGCTCAAATTTATCGGCGATGCGTTCATCAACGTAGATACGCTCAATAGAGGTACACATTTGGCCCGAGTTCTCAAAGCTACCCGCCACGGCAAAGCGTGCCGCTTGTTCGAGGTTAGCATCGCGCATGACGATCATTGGGTCTTTACCACCCAACTCCATAACAAGGCGTTTCACCTTAGAAGCCGCGCGAGCCATGATGTCTTGACCTGCGACTTTAGAGCCTGTGAATGCGATCATCTGGATCTCGCTTTCGACTAAGGCTTTTCCTGCCTCTCGGTCGCCATGAACAATGGTCAACACGCCGTCAGGAAGATGCTTTTTGAGTTCGCCGAAGAAGGTTTCTGCTACTAAAGGTGTCTCTTCTGATGGCTTCAAAACCACGGTGTTACCCGCCACCAGCGCAGGTACAATCAGGTTATTGGCCATCATGACGGGATAATTCCAAGGCGAAATCACACCAACAACGCCTAGAGGTCGGTACTGCAGTTCCGTGCCACCAGAAAGTTGACGAGGACTGAGTGCGCGTGCTGCATCTTGTGCGTAATGTTGTCCCATGTACACCGCACCGCCTGCCTCACCCGTTGCTCGGCGGATGTCTTTACCCATTTCACGGGCAAGCAGTTCAGAGAATGAATCTGTTAGGTGGTCGATCGCTTGGTATGCGTTGTTGATGATTCGTGCTCGCTCAGGCAGCGGTGTTTTGCGCCAAAATTTTTGAGCGGCTTTCGCTCTGGCAACCGCGGCATTAACTTGCTGTGTTGTTGAGTTTTCAACTTCGCCCAACAACTCTCCATTGCTAGGGTCAAAAGATTGAATAAGGCTGGTCATACTCATTGTCTCCAAGTATTTGTATTTATTACGCTGAAGGCTTCCTCTCCGGGCTTGTCTTCAACTGTGTTTGTGAATTTTCGATAATTAGATATCTAAAAATCTCGATATGTAGTTTTAAATAAATAGAGAGGTGTAAAACATGCTCCCTATTTATGGAATTAAAGTGAGTCGTTCAGCTGAGCAAGGAACAGCTCAATGATCTCGTCGTTTCGCTTGTAGTAAGTCCAAGAACCAATGCGCTTTGAGCTGACGAGATTGGCTCGCTGCAAGTTCGACAGGTAAGAAGAGACAGTCGATTGTGATAGGCCACTTTTCTCTTGAATAATACTGACACAAACGCCTTCGACTTCAGCATCAACGAGCTGTTTCTCGAGATTGAAGTGTTCATGTGGTGACTTAAGCCAATGCAAGAAGTTACGCCTTACCGGGTTGTTAATCGATTTTAGAATTTCGTTGATATCTAACATGCCGAATTGTTTCTTATCTTGATACTACGTTGGTTGATGATGCAGAGCATACGCCTAAAAATAGGATATCGCAATATCTCGAAATTCTGTTTGGGCCAAGTTTTTGTTCTATGGTATAGCGAGATTGAGGAGGCATTAGTGCGGAAAGCCCTTATAAACGTTGAAAAAACAGGAAACATATTCACACATTAAGTTCGAGTTTGTGGGATTTGAGATCTGAGTAGAAGCATTGGTCTTATAGTTTGAGACACAATCACTCTCCTCATTATTGCTATGAATAGTTGTAATTAGTGCAGTGAACAAAAAGGGTTACCTCGTGATAAGACATATCTTGCTAATTAAATTCAAACCAGAAATCACTCAAGAGCAGATTGAAGAACTGATGGCGATGTTCGTTTCAATGACCGACAAGGTTAATGGTGTGACTGACGTTGAATGGGGAGAAAACAACAGCCCAGAAGGAAAGAACAAGGGTTACACACACTCTGTTTTTATGACGTTCGCTGATGAGGCAGGACGTGATAACTACTTACCTCACCCAGAACACGATGCATTGAAGAACGTCTTTAGACCGATATTGGATGACATCATCGTATTCGACTATCAACCTGCGTAGTGGCTGATTTATAGGGCGTGATGACTTTCAAGTTTAAGTTAAAGGTCAAACAACCATTAACCCTCTACTGGGATTAAATAGCTTTCGACATAATGGCTCCACATCGAAACACAATAACGGAGTCAGTGATGAAAAAAGTATTAGTATTAGGTTCTACAGGTCTTGTTGGTAGCGCATTAGTAGAGAAGCTAAAAGGCTCTGCTGAAGTGGTGAAGCAGCATTCTTACAACAGTTAATGCAGCGGTTGAAGTGGCAGTGAAATCAGCAGCTGTGGAAGTAGATCGCATCCGTTTCAACGCGGTATCACCGGGTTGGGTTGCGGAAACTATGGTTGCTATGGGTATGGACCCTGAACCGGGTATGCCAGCGGCCGATGTCGCGCAGCATTACATCAACCTAATGAACGAAAGCACATCAGGCGACGTTGTTGTCGCAATGAAGTAATGCTTAAGGGCCAACTCCGTTTTAGAGTTGGCCTCAATCCAAGTCTAGCTTTGTACTTTCGATAAATTGGATTTGGGTGTCAGAGGTGAATGTGTGGTTTACTCACTCACCTCTGTTGTTAGAACCTTTATGCATTCGCAAACTTAAAGGTTCGATAGCCGCCGATTAAGTTCCTCGCTTTAAACCCATTGTTTACCAGTTGGCGATAGGCCACATTGCCTCGCAATCCTACTTGGCAGTAGATAATGATCTCTTTATCTTTTGGTAGCTCATTCATACGCTGACGAAGTTGATCGACGGGTATGTTGATGGCACCTGAAATAAATCCGACGTTTTCCAGCTCCGCTGGGTTTCGTACGTCCAACAGAACCTGATTGTCATTTAGATTAGTGACTTCATCAAAATGGATCGGTGTTGCGTCACCTTTGATGATGTTGCTTGCCACAAAAGCAGCTTGGTTAATCACATCTTTAGCACTGCCATATGGCGGCGCGTAAGTGAGCTCTAAGTGCTGAAGCTGCTCGACAGTCATGCCTGCTCGTTGAGCAACGGCCATCACATCAATACGTTTATCGACACCATCTTTACCAACCGCTTGAGCACCCAGGATTTTTCCAGTGGATGGTTCAAACAGCATTTTGAATGAGACAATTTCAGCACCAGGGTAGTAACTGGCGTGGCTGGCAGTGTGTACGTAGACTTTTTCATAATCGACACCTTCACGCTTCAATTGCTTCTCGTTTTTACCTGTTGAGGCAACGGCAAGGTCAAAGATCTTACAGATGGCAGTGCCTTGTGTCCCTTGATAGGTTTCATTGCGTCCGAGCATGTTGTCGGCAGCCATTCGACCTTGGCGGTTTGCAGGCCCTGCAAGCGGAACTAACGTTTGTGCGCCTGTGACAAAGTCTTTCTCTTCGATCGCATCACCGACAGCGTAGATACTTGGATCACTCGTCTGCATTGAATCGTTAGTGTAAATACCACCTAATGCACCGATTTGAAGCCCAGCTTCTTTTGCCAACTTAGTTTCAGGACGTACGCCAATGGCCATGATCAAAATGTCAGTGGTGAGTGACTCACCGTTGCTAAGAACAAGGTTGAGCTCACCTTCAATATGTTGGTGATCTTCGTTTTCACCAGAGTCGATACTGGCCATATGTTGGTTCGGAACGTATTCGACCGCTTCAAGTGCAACGCCTAATTTAAGGTCAACACCTTTCTCGCGTATCTCAGCATGAGCAAAGCCCGCCATTTCACGATCAACAGGCGTCATCACCTGATCCGCCATCTCGATTAGCGTGGTTTTGATCCCCAACTGGTGGAAGGCTTCCATCATCTCTAAACCAATGAACCCGCCACCAACCACCGTCGCGTGTTCAGGCTTATTCATTTGAATGGTGTTAATGATGCGATCCATATCTGGGATGTTTCGCAGTGAGTGGGTCAACGGATTATCAATACCAGGGATTGGTGGTACTACGGGACCAGCTCCTGGGCTGAGCAAGAGGAAGTCATAGCTTTCAATATACTCACTACCTTCAAGAAGATTCTTAATGGTGACCTGTTTGCTGTGTCGGTCGATGGATACGACTTCGCTCATAACGCGGACATCAACGTTGAATCGAGCTAAGAAGCTCTCTGGCGTTTGCAGCAGGAGTTTACTTCTATCTTCGATGTCGCCCCCTATGTGGTATGGCAAGCCGCAGTTAGCAAATGAGACAAAACTCCCTCTTTCGAACATGATGATTTCTGCATCTTCACTCAAGCGACGAGCACGTGCGGCGGCTGATGCGCCACCTGCAACGCCACCAACAATAACAATCTTAGTCATAAGGTCACCTTTTTATCTTCTGATTGGCGACCACTATAAAACTCATAATTAGAAAAGTCTAATTTAAATTTAGCTAAATTAGAATTGACTAATTTTAAGGATTGAACCATCATAGTAGGCAGAATTAAGTGATGAGATTGAATCGATGAACATTGAAGAGATGCGCGACAACGCAAATGAAACTGCCGAGTTTTTAAAATCGATGGCTCACCCCGACAGGCTGATGGTTTTGTGTCAGTTGAGTAATGGTGAAGTAGGCTTCACGGAGTTGCTCGAGTCTTCCCATCTAAGTCAATCTGCATTCTCACAACAGCTCACCGTGCTCAAAAAGAAGGGCTTGGTGAAAGTAAGAAAAGAAGCGCAGCAAGTGTTTTATTCGTTAGCCGATGACCGAGTCATGATGTTGATGGGATCACTTCACAGCGTATTTTGTAAACATCAACAAGAGGAGAAGTAGATGGAGTTTTCAATGCCTTGGCATGCGCTGGCTGGTGGTGCCTTGCTTGGCTTGTCCGCAGGTCTACTCATGTTATTTAGCGGTAAAGTCGCTGGTATCAGCGGGATTTTGGGTGGATTGCTTACCCCGAAAGCGGGAGACCTATTATGGCGAGTGCTGTTTCTGTTTGGCATGGTGATCAGCATAGTATTTACACGCCCAATTGGTTTTGAATTGCCGGATTTAAGCACAATGAATCTAGGCTTGGTTGTGGTTGCCGGTGTATTGGTTGGTATGGGCACACGCCTAGGCAATGGCTGTACTAGTGGACATGGCATTGTTGGCATGGGTCGTTTCTCTAAACGCTCAATCGTCGCGACCTGTACCTTTATGATTGTCGCGATTGTCGTTGTATTTGTTCGTCGTAACTTGGGAGTGCTATAAATGAATCCTATCTCTTTGTTTGTCGCTCTTTTGTCTGGCGTACTTTTCGGTGCTGGAATGAATATCTCTGGTATGGTCGACCCTGCTAACATCTTTGCGTTTCTCGATATCACGGGGGATTGGGATCCGAGCCTTGCGTTCGTGATGGGAGGAGCTTTGCTCGTATTCACGCCTTTCTACCATTTCATTATTAAACCTCGCAGTAAAACCATTGATGGCAATGCTATTAGCCTGCCTACGAATACAAAGATTGACCGCAAACTGATTTTGGGCGCATCTATTTTTGGCCTAGGTTGGGGAATAGGCGGTATTTGCCCAGGGCCAGCGGTCGCCAGTTTGGGCGAGGGCAGCATTACCATCATCTCATTCATTGCCAGTATGCTGATTGGCATGAAGTTGGTTACTTTAGTCTCGAATAAATAACTGTACACTTCTGAACTGATCTGCCCGACTCTAAATATGCGCTAGGTTTTTTATTGCTAGATTCAAAGTCAGTTTAACGAACTCGAATCGAATGCAAAAACTATGGATTTGTTTTGTGGCTTGCAATAGATATTTTATTCAGTGGGCTTACAGTACCTGCGAAGTGTTTACCAATGACATGCGTATAGATTTGTGTCGTTGCGACATCTGAGTGGCCTAGCAATTCTTGAACAGTACGAATGTCTTGTCCAGAACGTAGTAACTCAGTTGCAAAGCTATGACGAAAAGTATGGCAGGTGATTCGCTTATTAAAGATCTTTGCCTGTTGTACAGCACGTTTTAAGGCCTTTCGTGGTGATGAGTCGTGTAGGTGATGTCGGCAGAGTTGATTGGTTAGTGGATGTCTAGAGATAGTTGTTGAAGGGAAGATAAACATCCATGAACTTTGTTTAAACGCGTTGGGGTACTTTTTACCAAGAGCATGAGGCAGCAAAGGGCCGATACCTTGTTTATTATCATTTTTTTGTATTGTTGATACTCTGTCTATTTGCTGTTGGAGTAATGAAATTATGACGGGGCTTAGTAATGTCACTCGATCTTTTTTACCTTTCCCATCACGTACTGTTAACGACAAGTTAGTGAAATCTAGGTCTTGTATTCTGAGTCGTAAACACTCACTGATTCTTAATCCTGATCCATAAAGCAACGAAAATATTGTGTGATTCACACCCGATAGATGCGAGAGAATAGCCTGCACTTCGTTGGCTGTTAGAACGTTTGGTAGTTTGCGTGGTTTTTTGGCATAGGTAAAACCTAAATCCCCTAATGGTAGTTGTAAAAATTGATTGTAGAGGTAAGCAATTGCGTTGAGCGCAACTTTTTGAGTGTTAATTGCTACGCACTGCTCGTTAGCAAGATAAGAAAGAAAAGCCGTTACTTCGCTTTCGCCTATATCTTTTGGATGTTTGAGTTTATGGAATCGGATGAAGTATTTTATCCAGTATAAGTAGGCCTTTCGGTCTTGAGACTGTATCCTCGCATTCGCATGTGTCGGCGAATTTCTTCCAAAAATTTGCTGGCCATCGTCACCTCCTCTCTCTGTTTATTTATACAGTTTATTGGAGTTAGATTCGGTTTGAGTATGAAAAATGGCTTGTTTTGCCGAGAGTCTAGTCTCGTTTAGTTGATAGAGGGTTCGATAAGCTATTGTTATCTATATGATTCGCGCTATTTCTTCCTAGGGTAACGCGCATTGTCAAAAAGTGATAACACGCGTGCTCGTTTTTATGTAAAGACAAAATGCGAAACGTGAAGTATATGCATTATATCTCAATGATTTATGATAGTTTTAAGACAAGTTAGGCAAGCAGAAAAACGAGCTGGCTTGTTATTAACAATGTTATGTACTTGGAGAGAAATATGGATTTTCTCGTAGGCGTAGACCTTCAAGATTCATTTGTTTTGGGGTGGAACTACTGCGATCAAACTTTGGAAATTGAACTAGAGTTCAGCATCTGGCCTGAGTCTGAATACTATAAAACTCCAAAGGTAGGTGAGTATACTTGCTATCGCTTGGGCTCTCTTCTGTTTAACGATGTTTCGAGTATTACTGGGCTCTTGAATCAAAGTGATATACAACCGACCCTAGATCCTGATGGCTCAAAAGACTATGGAAACATAGAATACTTCGAAAAGAACCAATCATGTTTCAAGGTTGTTGGTAGCTTTGGGACCATAGAGTTTGAGAGCTCAGGTATTCATTTTGAGCTACGTACATAACAAACTGTTCAAGAGGGATTCGCAACGCGTGGCATTTTCACTATGCGTTGGTTTTAGTGATTAAGGTGGTATGCGGCGGCTTTGGTATTGCGTTGCTCACCCCTTAACAGGGCGTTGATATGACCCCCACTGTCAATAAGAGCGTAGAAGTTTCTGCTCCCGCATTTATAGAGCCTTTCTTG
>NZ_JFFR01000014.1 GCF_000695685.1 Vibrio fortis
TGACGCACTAATTATGGCTCTGGCTTTTAGCTAACCCACGATATTGGAGGCTAGCACCTCGTGGGGGTCATTATGTCTATGAAAATTAGGATACATTAATGAAAGATTTACCATGGATGACGGTGTTGGGCACAATGCTAATAGTTTTTACGTCCGTCCAGTCAAGTGCGGCTGAATTTCAAGTTGATGAGACTAATTCCACTGTTTCTATGAACTACCATCCAGCATCAACAATTAAGTCATGTCTAGACTCATCTAATTGTACTAGCTTGTCGTTCAACTCTCGTGCAATAGATAACCTATTAGCCGGGCGTGAAGTTAAATCAGATATGGACGACAACAAAAACATCAGCGCGCAAGCGCTTAGGAGCGGACAGCTTTACTCAATTTCTGAAAAAGCTACAAGTTTCTTTAAAGCGAAACTCATTTCTCACAACCCTGTTGATAGAAAAATAACTATTTCTTACTCAATCTCCCTTACTGCATCCGAGAGCAAGCATTCATTTTGGGAGCAAAATAAAATCGCCTCGTTATCAGGAAATAACTATGCGAAGTTCATTGATACGAAGCTATCCGTCTTGGATATTCCAAATAAAGTCCTATTAAACCAATTCGAAATATTTGAAATCGCAAAATGTAGCAAATCAGATAAATATTGTTTTAGCGAGCTAGCCTATTACCCTGACTATAATTTGTATCTTTTAACTAGCTCTATGAACCTTACGGAAGAACAACTCAAAGGTGCTCCAGCTGAACAAGTACTTGAAGGTATTTTGAAAACCTTTTTGCCGGTATTTAATCCGTTGGCTGCCAAGTTCTATAACGTTCCGCCAACGTATGAAAACGATAAGAACCTCAGCGACTACTCTCTGGATTCAATCATATTAGGTATAGATGTCGCTGTTGATGACAAACAATATGTTGGTTATGCAGGGGTTGAACAGAAAGAGCATTTGAGTCTCTTTTACAATGTAGAAGAAACCAATAATTCAGTGGTGCAGCTAATCACTCGCCAATGTAATGAACTTCACAGAGGAAATTATCCAAAAAACTTAGTTGAAGAACACTGCGACTATAGTGGTTCAAGGTGAATTTTCATAACAAGCATTTAAGAGGGATTCACAACGCTTGGCATTTTTGCTTCTACTTCAAATTTAGTGGTTATGGCACAATGCGTTATGTAAGGTAGTGGCGTTGTTCACCCCTTAATTGGGCGTTAGCTTTCAGGAGGATGAGCGATGTTTGCAGTACTAAGTATGATAATTTTGGTAATCATCATAATAGCGTTACTAATGAACTATTTCTTATGTCGGTCGTTCCATAGTTGTTGGAAAGAAACAGCTCGTGCCAATTGGCAAGTAATGGGTAAGCCTGATTTTAGTGAATTTTATCAGAATCAACTTGGCTTTTTTCGCCCAATAACTCTTGGTTCAAGGCTTGATCATATAGGCAGCCATGAGTTATTAGCAAAGCGCGCTCATTTAAGATGGACTTGGCTAACTGTTCTAGCAATGCTGTTTTCTGCGTGTGCATTAGTTGGCTTTGAGGCTGATTTTCGTCCTGCCAAGTCTGTAATCATTCCCATAGAAAGCATTAAGCTTTAGGCAAAAAGCTAACGTTTAAGGCTTCAAGATACTTTTCTAATCCAAATCTCGCACGTTAGAGCCTGTACTCTAACGTGCTTTTGTCCAAAATTGAGTTAGGATTTCAAACTTAATATCTCTCCACTATTCTCAGTCTCTCATCACAAACATCCCCGTTGTCCCCAGGGTTTTGGGTATGTAAACGAACTTACCTTAAATGGTCTTGTTTCAAAATGAATTATCAATAGCGCATTCTTGTGCTTGATGGAGGCAATACTTCAGCAATACCGGCATCTAATTGAGCACAGACTTCTCGGTGGTCGTATTTAGGAATCCAATTCAACTCTTTCTGTGCAAGTGATGAATCATAAACACGATCCAAGCTAGTCGGTAAACACCAACCTCTAGTAGTGAACTCTTGAACTAGATCTGGTGCATATTTTGCAATCACCTTATTAGCCTGAAGATAGAGTTGCTCAGAATCGTTTTTCTGAAACGGTGAGCCGGCTGAGATGATGTAACGATTAAACCCACTAGGTCTTACCTTAATTGCACAAACATGAGCGGAGGCGACGTCTCTAGCATCAATTCCTCTGTTTAGCCTGTGTATAGTCATTGTGTCGGCAGGCTCAGGGAAGCAGCGAGATACCTGAAGTACCGTTATCGGCAAATCGGTAGTCCTTGATATTTTTTCTAGTCGATGCTCCGCTTCGACCTTACTTTTGTGGTAGATGGTTTTAGGTAAAGGCGTTGTTCTTTCAGTAATCCAACACGCTTTACCATCTGGTGTAGACGCTGAACCATACAGTGCAGTTGTACTGGTAAATATGATGTGAGAAACACCCTCTTCGACAGCTATATTTGCAATAGCTTCAGTGGCATAAACATTAATATCAAAAAATTCATCTTCAGTGCGATTACCGATATGTGGTGCATGAAGTGCTGCCGTGTGAATAACGATATCCACGCCGCGTAAAGCCACTCGCAACAGGTTTGCATCTCTTATGTCACCAAGGTGGTCAACCGTTGAGCACGGTTGAGAATCTAGGCCTTCAACATGAAATTGACTCATGAGTTGGAAGTATATGTTACGACCAATACGGCCTCCTGAGCCTGTCACTAAAACTCGCATAAGATCACCTGAACCATTAAAAATTGAAGCTACCTAATGATCAGGTAAGCGCCGATAAGCAACAGGGTAAGGCCGATAATTTTAGTGAATTCTAAATCACGAGGAATAGTGCCAAAAGCGCCTAAGTAGTCGATCACGAGGCCGGCGATGAGTTGCCCAACAATAATTAGCGTAACGCCAGATACGGCACCTAATTTGGGGATCGTATGGCTAACAGTAAGAAACAGTACTAACCCAAGTCCACCACTACATAACATATACCAAGGCAGTTCTCGCCATTGCGCGATATCTTCCCCACGGCGAGAAAGTAAAAGCACTCCAGATGCCACTAATCCACCTAAATGAACAATAAAACTGCTGGCTGCGCCACCCACTCTTTGCGACATGGCACCTGCAATTGGAGTTTGAGTTCCTACGGCGATGCCACCAATTAGTCCGATCACTACTGTTAGTATGAGTTCCATTATCTTGTTCTCCTTTAATGTAAAGTTACGAGCACAAGGTTAAACAATTCGTTCTATGAACAAAAATGGATTATATTCAATATAACTATTCTCTGTAGGCATAGATGATGAACGAATGAGTATCGAAAATTTAAACAGACTTGATTTAAACCTACTTGTAACTTTGCATGTGTTATTAGAGCAGCGAAATGTAACTAGGGCGGCTGAACACTTAAATTTAAGCCAGTCAGCAATTAGCAAAAGCTTGGCAAGGCTTCGGGTGTTGTTTGACGATCCATTATTGGAAAGGTCTGGCTATGGGATGGAGCCCACTCTCAAGGCTAAACAGATTCAATCCGAGTTAAAGCGCTTACTGATCGACATAGAGAGAATCACAGCTCCGACAACATTTAGTCCCACTAAAAGTTCTCGAAAGTTCCGCATTGCTGTAGTAGAGAGCTCTTATTCCTTGATTTTCCCGAAGTTTATAGCAGAAGTGCTATTGCATGCACCGAATATAACTATCGACTCATGCCGTTGGGGAGCTGATACTTTTGAACGCCTACAACGGGGAGAATTGGACTTTGCTATAACAGGTAAAGACATGAAACCAGAAGATGAAGTGCGCACATTGATGCCCCCGAAAGGCATTGTTTCTCAAGAGCTGTACCAAGATGAACTTTGTTGTTTAGTCAATCAGAATCACCGTTGCCTAGACGAGCCTTGGGACCTCAAACACTATCTCGCTCACAGGCATATTATGGTAAAAAATTATTCGAACGAGCGTTGGTTGGTTGATTTGAAATTGGCAGAAAAAGGATATGAACGAAATGTTGCTTTATACGTGCCAGATTTCAATAGCGCTGCAGAGTTATGTAGTCATACTGAACTTATCCTTACAGCGCCTAAACGATTTGCTGAACATGCCGCGAAGAGAATGGATCTGCGAGTCTTATCATTGCCGATTTGTGTTCCTCCATTAACTTACCCGTTGTTTTGGCATGAAAACAGAAGCCGAGATTTAGCTCATTCTTGGTTGAAACAGTTTATTGTTGAGCGATACGATGTTAATGCCACAATCACCGCTCGACAGAATTCTGGTTAGTCTCTTAAGCTAAGTTCTCTACTGTTTGATCTACTCCAACTCGCTTTTGTCCAAAGGTTTTTGAGTGGGATGTTGGGGCACTAGGACGTTTTTACGTGTCGCTGAAGTTAAGTAGAATAGGGCGTTTTGGTGTTTTCATGAAGACAGAATGAGCGTTTTCCCCACGCCGTTTCACTCAAAATATCCCCATCGTCCCCGGAGATTTTTGGGTGGGATAGTGGATGCCAGATAGTCTCAATGCGTTGACCTAGGTTAGACGTTATCCATACTTCGGCCATCGACGAAGTATCAAGAAATCTGCTTGTTAAAATGACCACTTTAATGAAGCCAGATCTGAGAGATAGATATGATAGCCGTAATTTTTGAAGTTCAAATTGCTGAGGGACAAACATCAGAATACTTAAGTATTGCTAATGAGATAAAATCACAATTAATTGAGATACGAGGGTTTATTTCCGTTGAACGATTTCAAAGCTTAACCAACGACAACAAGGTACTTTCTTTGTCCTTTTGGGAAAATGAAGAATCGATTCAAGCGTGGCGTGCATTAGAGTCGCATAGGTTTGCGCAAGCTAAAGGGCGTGGTGGCGTGTTTGAAGGTTATAGGCTGAGAGTGGCAGGTGTTATGAGAGATTATGGTATGAACCATCGCTCAGAAGCTCCCAAAGAAAGCGTCCAAGCGCATGGGTGACATAACAAACTGAGCATTGTCACGACCAGAAGCACACCAACCATACTCACTTTAGCGATATAGGTAATGTAAATTTGAGCCAGCAAGATAACCTTTCTGATGGTTTGGAAAACTATAGTCAAGAAACCGATATGGCTGCATTAGCGGCCGCTATGGCCGATGCTTCGAGGATGAAGATTCTCTGCGCGCTTATGGATGGAAGAGCTTGGACTGCAACAGAGCTGAGTGCTGTTGCTGGCATTGCTGCATCTACATCCAGTTCGCATCTGTCACGTTTGGTCAAAGCTAATCTCTTGATATGCATATCTCAAGGTCGCCACCGATACTTCCGCTTGGCCAACAACAGTATTGCTTCGCTCTTAGAGAGTATGATGGGCGTTACGTATCAAGCAAGCAACTCGTCGAGATCGAAGGTTCCTGAAGTGTTGCTCACAGCAAGAACGTGTTACGATCACTTAGCAGGCGACATTGCAGTAAAACTATACGACTCTTTAATTTCACACGGATTGCTTGAACGTGATGGAAGGGATTTAACTTTGCAGGGTAAAGAAAAATTTCTACGGCTCGGTATTCGCACAGAAGCAACAACAAAACGTAAGAAATGTTGCCCATGTTTGGACTGGAGTGAGCGAAAGTTTCACCTTGGTGGGTTCTTGGGAGCATCGTTACTCGAGTTTCTTGAATACAATAAGTGGATAGAGCGAGTACCGGGATACCGAGAAGTAATGATTACGCCTAAAGGCTATCAAGAACTAAGTAGGCACTTTCAAGTGAATAAATAACCCTTTATATATTCCTCAAAACAACCCTTATTATCCCAACGGACAAGTAGCCCTTCAAGGAACTGAAATCAGCTCTTATCTTGTCACTCAAATAGACAAAGAAGTGAAAAGCTTACGGCTTAAATGGAGAGTAGTTAGCCAGCGATAATGCATCGCTGGCTTGAGCTGCTTAACCAAGTACGTTGAGTTGTTTTTGCAACTGTTGCAGGGAATCTTTGAATTCAGAGACCCTAACTTGCAGTGGTTTGAGTAGCGTTTTGCGCTGACGTTTGTTCTTGAACGATGAAGTGATTCGTTTGCATAGAGCAAAGACGTTAAACAAGATGGCACCAATGATACTGATGGAGATCAGAACCTCTAAATTTACAAACACTCCCGCAATACCAGCGATGAAAAATAGTATGTTCCATCCCCACCAAGCGTTGGTTCCTTGTACATCAGAATAGTTGGCGAACGATCTATCGTTGTACTCTTTATCTTTGGAAATGTTGTAAGCATACTCAAAGTAATAATGGTAGTTATCTTCGCACTCAAGGTAGCTATCGGCAATTGCTAACCAATCACCTACATCAACGTCACCTAAGATATCTTCAGAAAGAGTAAAGGTTTCCGTTTTGCCTGATACATACTCGAGAATGACCTTGCCTTTCAGCGTTGACGAGCGATTACGGTAACTAGAGTGTTCCTTATCATAGGTAGAGTATTGATAGTTATTTCCGCGATAATGTTTAGTTTCTGTCGTCGTCGTTGTGTGATGAGTGATGTCAGAGACATCAGCATTGACCGACTTAGATTGCACTCGAGCCAAAATAAACTCATTGGTTAATGTCCAATGACGTGCACCACTCAACGCATAGTGATGGATATATTGGTCTTGAGAGTTATAGGAGTATATTTCGTTGAGTCGTTGTTGAATATCGCTTACAGAGACGGAGGTTGGTGCGGATGCGACTTGTGCATGCTCACGTTGTGCCACTTCGTGTTTGGTATTGCTTGCTTCATGTATTGGTTCTACTGAGCCAATTGCGGCAAACTCAGCACTTGAGGCACGTTGTGCGGTGATCGCTGGTGACTCTTGCACCGCACTTTGGTTACCACAGCATATGCAGTATCCGCTGTTCTCAGGTAGGCGCGTATTACATTGAATACAAATAACATCTGAAGATTGCTTAGGTCGCTCAATATTGTTGTAACCCAATTGATATTTGGTCACTTTTAATAGTTTTTTGAATGATGCGTTCAACGCCTCATGTTGTGCAGTGGCCAAAGCAAATTTCTTTTTGTTCCGTTTAAGTTCCAGAAACAAAACAATGAGTGCGACGGCGATGCTTATCACCCAAGCTGGCTCAGACCCCGAACGTGAAGCGTTAAATAGCGGAATTGCAGATAAAATACCGGCGATAATCCACAGCCATGCAGTTTTTTTACTCGGGCTTGGGTAGAGATTTTCAACCGTATAGCACTGTCCGTCATCACTATGAACAACGACACAGGGTACCGCTTGGTCATCTTTGACAAACTTTTTCGCATCGCGGCTTTTTTTGTATAACAGATTCATAGTCGTTGGGTAATAGAGCGTAAGAATATCGCCCCGACTAATGGATGCGGTGTATTTGTGTTCTGCTGAAATCGAGGTTTCGATTATCTCACCTTGGTTAGTTTCCAGCTTGATCCACCAATATGAGTATTCGAGGTTTTGTGAAGAGTTTTTGGAGAAGCGCTTATAAAGTCTCGACTCCAGAACTCGGCCAGTTTTTGCCTCGGCTTCTTTGTAGTACTGCCTAACTTCATCGAAGATGCCGGGGCAAACATCTTCTACGCTGTGTTTCTTTGGTACGCTGCTGAGTACTTCTCCACAGTCAGCACAGTATTTATCGCCATGAAATACCGTGCTTTGGCAATGTTTCATGTTATGTCCCTATTTGGATAAAAAAAGGGGCAAATTACGTTACCCCTTAGAGTGAGAGAAATTAACGTACATCAACGAGTGGCATTATTTTGCTTAAAGTAATCTTTCCAGAAAGACTTTCATTTGTTTGTCGATCGCACTGAAATGTATTGTTTGTTGCCTGGAATGACACCTATGCTGATAACGTATATATCCGCCTGATTGAATTTGGAGTGGTAAATGATCTGATTTAGAGCGATCCATAGAAGCTCCTTGTTTAGAATTGTTACAAACATCATGTAACTGAATCAAGATGGGTTAGCTATCAAGGTTACTAATAAGTTATGAATTGTGATGTATATCTACAAGTGGCAGTGTGCATGAGTTTATGAATCGAATGCGTCAGCGTTCGGCATACCAACGGGCTATGGAAAAAGGAGGGAGGTTTACTCCTTTAGCCGAATAAAGTGTCAGTGTTGGGCGCACATTTGACGACTAACCTAAACCTGAACTCAAGAGCTGCTAGTCGTTATAGCCAGCGGTTATTCATACAAACTTTTTAGCGGAACAATCCTCTTATTTTCAAGAGTTTATGAGATAGAATAATGGGGCTTGATAGGAACCTTCTGTCCCCAAGTACACTGCTTTTTTGGAATGCGAATTTAGATCATCAACTATTGTAGTTATATTAAACACTAATATTCCTTATTCAGATTGAGTTCTCAAACACTGGCAACAATGATACAAATGTTATCGCTGCTAGGCTGATATTGAACATACGCTGCTTTAATGTGGTATTGAGATAAACACGGATTTTTTGACCAACCCAGACCCAAGTCATATTGGCAAACAGTCCGAACGTCGTAAACACGAAAGAAATCAATGCGACAGATAACCAATAGTCAGAGGGGAGGCTATAGCTTGTGACCAAAGCAAGTGATGCCATCCAAGCCTTCATGTTACCCAGTTGAAAC
Source organism: Vibrio fortis (assembly GCF_000695685.1). Taxonomy (GTDB): domain Bacteria; phylum Pseudomonadota; class Gammaproteobacteria; order Enterobacterales; family Vibrionaceae; genus Vibrio; species Vibrio fortis_A. The sequence goes on from NZ_JFFR01000014.1 coordinate 8,599, forward strand.
AACGTAGCTTGAGTTAGGTTGATTGGTTTGCTTTTGGTGGCTTTAGCCGCGAAAGAGTTGGTACACAACAGCTTTACGATCAACCAGAACATGTAAGCCAGACCGATGTATTTTATTGCGAGATACCAATTTGGATGGGTTTGGATTGCAACACCGACACCACACGCGCAAAGCAGAATTAACCCGATAACACCAATACGTATACCAATTAGGTGTCGCCACGACTTCCGGATACCAAATTGTGCCCCTGAATTAGCGAGCAATAAGTTATTTGGACCGGGCGTGATGGCAGTAACAAACGCAAATAAACTCATCGCTGGCATTAGGTCCCATAATGTTGTCATTTCCTTTCCTCTCAAATAAGTGCTTCTGAGCTAAGAGTAATGGGGCGAAGTGAGAGAGACCTACAGTTAATGCGTCATGGTGACAATTCTTTAATTTCATTTTCGTCAGGCCTTATTTATCCTGAATACAAGAATTAATTGTACCCCTTTGGAGAGAGACAATGTTAGTCCCTGATATATCGGGTCGTTCGGGACCTAAGTTTATGGCACTGGCTGATGCGATTGCTGAGGTGATAGAGAGTGGTGAACTCGAACCAGATACGAAATTACCCCCTCAGCGTATTTTGTCTTATCGCTTGGGTGTGACGGTTGGAACCGTGACAAGAGCGTATCAGGAGCTTGAGCAGAGGGGCTTAACAGAGCCAAAAGTAGGAAGCGGTACTTATGTTCGGAACAGAGAAACTGAACTGAACCACTTTTATCATCCAGTATTGGAAGAGAAAGGAATTGATTTGGCGCGCTGCCGACCTTTGTTAGTATCGCAGCCGAAATTTCTAGCGAATGCGCTGAAAGAGCTATCTCACGAGGAAATTGCACAGGCAGCCGTGCTGGATTACTACTCCGCTGATGGCATTCAAGGTCATAACGAGACTCTTCGACAATGGCTGATGACCAAATTTAATATCGACATTGATGCACGGCGTCTAGTGTGGACTCATGGAGGACAACACGGGATCTCGTTGATTATTCAAGCATTAAGCCGTCCTAAAGATACTATTCTTGCCGAAGGGCTGTGTTATCCAGAGTTCATTTATGCGTGCCAGCAATCCGAACGAAAACTAGTGCCAGTAAAAGTCGATGAACATGGATTAGATCCAGAAGATCTGGCTTTACATTGTAAGAGACATCGTCCCAAACTGCTTTATCTGACGCCGGGAATACAAAACCCGACTGGAGCTCAGTTAACAGATAGTCGAAGGCTAAAAATCATAGAGATATGTCGTCGTTACAATGTGTTGATTATTGAGGACGACGTGCTCTACTGTCCGCCATCTCATCGAAAGAGTCCTTTAGTCGCTATTGCTCCGGATATTACCTTATACGTCGGCAGTTTTTCTAAGTACTTCGCGGGTGGATTGCGACTGGGCTTTATCATTCTCCCATTGTCTTTCAAAGAGTTACTGCAACGAGCGCTAAGAGCCAGTTGTATGTATGTTAGTCCTCTAATAATCGATCTGCTTTGTCGTTGGTTAAGCAGTGGTGCTATGCAGTCGGTCGACGAAGAGATCGCGATGGAACTGAGTGCTCGCCATCGCATCTGGGAGGCTGTATTTCCCGAAGTTCAGATTGGCGTTCCTGGCTATAATGTATGGTTACGTTTGCCCGAGCCATTAACCGGTTATAATTTTAACCAGTCGTTGTTGAAATATGGAGTCAGAGTGAGGGAAGCAGAAATGTTTGCTGTGGGTAGGTATGAAGTGCCAGCAGCGGTGAGGATTTCACTTGCAGGTCCACTAAGCCGTCCACAATTGCAGTCCGCTTTAGAGACTGTCAGGGAGCAAATCGCACGGCTCACTTAACGTTCATAGATACTAGTGATTATTTATGGAGTTAGTTGGTCGTGATGTATAAGTAATATCGTTATTGGATTGATGGCATAGATATGCCTAAATCGACTGAATGTCTGAAAAAGCTATTTATATTCCCTCTAGTTTTGAGCCATTCGGACTCCGGCTAACCCACTTTTGTTCATAGGTGTGCTTTAGTCGTTCATGGCAAACACACCTTGTGCTATTTACCGCTAGCAACCTCACTCTTCACAACTTTTAATCAGTGTTAGCTTTTGCTGGTGTTCATCAAGTAGATTTGTGATTAGGCAGAGTGGGCACTCTAAGTAGGGAGGTGTTTTAAAGTAGGTATTAGTAGAGACTTTCTTCTATATGTTCTCTATTGACCTAATCAAGGAGGCATGACCAAGAAATCGCGCCAGTTTATTTAGCCTCTATCAGGCTCGATATAACGATAGCCTTACCTATTTTTTTATGCGTTTTCACCCTAGAATTGAGACCATTACAAACAACCAAGAACGCAGAATGTATAAAGATAAAGTGGTCGTTATTACTGGTGGTAGCCAAGGCATCGGCAAACACCTCGCTATGGCTTATCTAGAGCAACAAGCAAAAGTGATCGTATTTGACATTGCCCCAAACCAGAATCCAAATGTCGATTTTTACCTTGTTGATTTAGGAAAACCTGAGTCGGTAGATCAAGCTTTTAACGAGATCAAAAGTCAATATGGCAAAGTTGATGTGCTCATCAATAATGGTGCGATTGCCAATTTTAACAAACCTATTGAACAACTCACATTTGAAGAGTTTTCACGTGTGATTGATGTCAATCTCAAAGGTGCGTTTGCCTGTTCTCGACGATTTATTGAGTTGAACCATGCTCAACCTTATGGGCGAATAATCAACATCGCTTCTACGCGCTGGAATCAAAACGAATCGGGTTGGGATGCTTACGGTGCATCAAAAGGTGGTGTGGTTTCCATGACACAATCTATGGCCATCTCGTTGTCAGACACACCAATTACAGTCAACGCGGTCAGTCCGGGTTGGATTCAAGTAGAAGGGTATGATGAGCTTGATAGTTTCGATCATCAGCAGCATCCATCCGGTAGAGTAGGTAAGGCTGAAGACGTTGTTAATGCGTGTCTGTTTCTAACGTATCCAAAGAATGACTTTGTTAATGGCCATAACTTGGTTGTTGATGGGGGAATGAGTAAAAAAATGATTTACCAAGATAGCTTGCTAGATTAAATCAACTGAACGACTTCTGGAGGTTGATCTTTGATAGCTCTGTTAAAGGAAACATAACCAATTCATTCAGCTTCTTTGCTCCGTGGGGAAAGGTACTTGTGGTTCTCGCAGTGACGTGCCACTTTCCCTTCTATTTTTCCAATGTGGTCTTGGATGAGATTCTTGACATCTTTAGCCTGCTGAATGATTTCATCCATACGTTCAGACTGCTTGAGTAAAATGGAAATCGCCTCTGTATCAGACATGTCATAGTTTAGGAACGCATCGAGCATTGGCTTAATTTGCTTCAGAGTTAAACCCATATTTTTTGCTTTTTGAATCAGGTAAAGCCTGTTCAATGCTTGCTCATCAAACTCCCGATACACTCGACTTCCTGCCTGCACTGGTGAAGATGATATTAAACCTAATGATTCATAGTGCCTAACGAGCTCCTTTGATACTTTGGTTATTCGCTGTGATAGGGAACGACTACGACTTAATTACTGTTTTCTAATGTCAGTAAGTTTCGGTATTTGTCTGAAGAGCGTAGATACCTTGCTAAAGCACGATCATTTTGTTCTGCGATGATATGGTCGATGAGCCAACGCGCCATAAATACAATGATTTCTTTAAGTTCGATCTGCCCATTAACGTAGTGTGTATACTGGTTTCTCAGCTTTTTGAGTAGCATTTTATGTACTTTTTGGTGCTGCTCAAACCCATCGTAGTGGGTGATCATCATGATGTTATCTTCACTTAAAAAGTGAAACTCAGCGTAAGCAATCACCTCATCAATTAAGCGGCGTACAATCGCTTTGGACTCGTTCTGAAACATGATCAGTTTGTTAATCATTGCCAACAAGTTCTTATGTTGAAGATCGAGCTCTTCTACATCTAAGCTGTACTCTTTTTTCCATGTATAGAGATGCATTGTGATCCTCTATTATTCTCACTAGATTTGTTATTGATAGAATGATCTGCACTTTATAGATTTCTTTGGTGAATGGGTAACTTAACCATAGTTTTTGTGAGGATAGCTCGGTTTACATAGCTCTCATGTTTCATAGTTTCAGTATAACTGACGGGAAAGTAAGAGCTTTTTCATCATGACGTTCTTAATAGCCTGCCGAGACAAACAACGTTTTGATATTGATGCGTAGATACCTTCCATTTTTTCAGAAAAACATAAATGAATTAATGGTCAACGTCCGCTATCATGAGGGCGAAATGTAAGAGCGATAAAGCGAAACTGGGAAAAGAGATGACTATGAAGCAAGATGTTAGCATAAGCATTAATGCCATCACTGAGCAGATCCGATACAAAATTATCAATTACGGCTCGATGTGGGTTACTGCGACCCAAGCATTGCTGTGTCTCACGGTTGGCTACTATGTCGGCATTGCAGAGTTTGGCGTAAAAGATGACTTTGAATCGCTTTACCAACGAGCGGACAAAGCGATGTATAAGGCCAAGGTAGGAGGCCGTGATCAGAGCATCATTTGTTTCGAAGAATGTGCGATCTGTAATTCGGATTTACAAACGAATGCTAACGTCGATGTTCTAGGTCTGAGCGGGAAATAAAGGACAATTTTAAATTTATGTACATATAAGGTGAATATTTGCGTTATGATGCTGATCTGGAACAGTTAATGGAGAAAGAGATGCCTAGAGTAAGCCAAGAAGTAGCCAAGCAAACCCGTAAACGTATTATCGAATCAGCGATAAAAATCGTTACGCTTGAAGGCTCTAAACATCTGACGTTCTCTAACATCGCTAAGAAAGCGGATATCAGCCGCTCTGGTATTAACTGTCATTTCAAAAGAAAAGAAGATTTAATGGATGAAATCCGCCCAGTTCTTGCTGAGCGTGTAGAACAGGCTTTAGACTTTTCATCACCTGACAACTTTTTCCAATCTTGGCGTAATGCTGTTGATAATGATCGTATGTTCCGAAACTTAATCGCTAACTTAGAGTATGTGATTGATGGAAAAACTGGTACGGCAAGCTTGATTGAAAAAATTCAAGGCGACAAAGAAGAGGTAATTAAAACTACCTATATGGCAATTGGCTACGCAGTTATTCATATTGGTAAGGCAGGATAACGTTTATTTTTGAGCAGAAACCTAGGGCGACTCTAGTTAGGGCTGTCATTGTTTTCTCGCAACTGACCTCATATAACTGGATAAAAGCCTAGATCCAGAAGCTGCTTTCGTTTTCGTAATGCACTAGGTATCGCAATGCAATAGGGCTAGGTTTTTGAGACTCAAACAAGTGGCTGTGGCTTATCAAAAAGATAACCTTGCGCTAGGTCGATGTTCAATTGCTGCGCCATTTCGAGCTGGACTTGTTCTTCTATTCCTTCAGCTAGAACAGCACCACCGTAGGAATGGACTGCTTTGACGACGGCTTTTATTTCATCGACTAGAGTAGGATCAAACGTAAGCCTACTGATGATTTTGATGCAAAGCTTGACTACCTCTGGTTTAACCTCATCGATCAGCGCCAAATCAAAAAATCCACAGCCAACATCGTCAAGCCAGAACTGATAGCCTTGCTTTCTTAGTTGTGCCATTCGTTGTTTTATTGGTTGCCAATCTTGTATAGGTAAGTGTTCAGTGAGCTCAATCTTAATTCTTTCAGCCAGTGCGTAGCGATTTAGTATTTGAAATACTGTCTTGTCTAACAATAGGTTAGGAGCAAGATTGACGGTGTAACATCCTGTCGATGTAAGGGCGGCAATGTTTTCAAGATGAACTTCGAGGATGACAATTTCCAATTGCCTGCTGAGCTGTTGTGATTGAGCTGCGATAAACAACTGATCGGGTCGATGCCACAAGGAGTTTAAAGGGCCACGAACTAAAACCTCATGTCCATAAGTAGTCTGGCGTTTAAGATCTCGAATAGACTGAACATATGAATATAGTGAACGCTTACTTAAGATATCACTCAGTGAAACAGCAGTTCTTGTTTCAAGTGGTGTTTGGCTTTGGTTCATGTCGCAATTTTCCTTGTTTGCTTACACGCTATCAGAGCTAAGTATTTCTTTATTGGCCCGTTTTATCATCCAGTTGCAGATAAGATAAAGAGTTGACGATCTGTTCCGCGAGTTCATGGTTGTTGCCCGAGAGGCTTATTGAGAGCTTGGTGTCTTCAACCAGGGCTTCCATGTTTTGTTTAACCGTATTGGAGTCGGACAGTTGAGTCTCAATGGCGTCCATAATGGTTTTAGAAGATGTTTTACTATCAAGTGACATGTTCATCAAATTCTGCATTTTATGCATTGTGTCTTTGGTTACTTCTGAGCTGAGAATAATGACGTCTTCAACCTCTTTTTGTTTATTGAAAATGCTGTCTGATATCTTTGAAATCGACGCCATTTCTGTATCAATGCTCTCAGCGGACTGATTCGCCGTGTTCGCGAGTTGACGGACTTCGTCTGCGACTACTGCAAAACCGCGGCCATGCTCTCCAGCTCGAGCAGCTTCAATCGCGGCATTAAGCGCCAACAGGTTTGTTTGTGCAGCGATGCCTTTAATAGAATCCACCAATTGGGTGACGTTCTTGTTAATCTCATCCAATGATTCGAGTAGTTCGCTAAATTGGCAGATCTTTTCTTTAGACACCAACACCTGCTCTTCCAAAACCTCTAGCTTGTCGATGGTATTGGCTGCAGTCTCCGCCGTTAGACTGGAGTATTGATGACTCTCACAAGACAGCTTGTTAATGCTTTCTGACTGCTCAATGAAGTGGTTCACTAACTCATAGCTCTGTTCAATCGACTCAGCACGACTTCGTGACGCTTTATGAACATTAGCCGCATTGACGTGAATTCTCTTTGCATAGTCGGTGGGATCATTCTGTTTGAATAAAGAGTACTTTTCAGAGATTTTCTCCAGTTCTGCAAGACGGCTGGTAGGAACTTCGACAATATCCGGCGAGGGTTTTTTAAACGAAAATATCATTATTGGGCGACCTTCTTTCGGGATTGAAGAGTTGCAGAAACGCTGGCTTGGGTAGACACACAAAAGGGCACGCAGTATGTCATTAAGATCTTAATGATCAGCGTTGCGTCAATGTTGCTGTAGAGTAATTTGTCACCGTGATTAATGAACATAAGAATGGTGCCAACTATCATAGAAACCTTGAGTGAGCGTTTCAGTATCGTAGGTTCGCCTGCGGTTTTAATAAACTGAGTTATAGGCATCTGCAACCTCTGTGTAGGTGAATATTGTTTTGGTGAATCATATACTTTGTTGAACGATTGTTCAAATTTATAGTGACGTTCAACACAACTTCTGTAAAGTTAATTGCAGCATATTCAATAGCTAAAGATTCTATGTACCTTAGAAGTTTTATTCATTGAATCACTGACAAGTGAAGGATAGTGGTGATTTTACTCAACCGTCTCTGACAATATTTTTATAAATTGCTCTAGTGCTGGGTTTGGCTGTTTTTTGAGCCTAGTTACAATGCCATACGTAGTTGTACCAACAAGCTCTTGTGGAAGTTCAACGCAATGAAGATTGGACCTGTCTTCATCAGTTAAAGATAAGCCAGAGATAACAGCGAAGCCCAACCCCAATGAAACATAATGCTTGAGTGATTCCATTGTCCCTACTTCATGTTTGACTTGTAAAGTGGAACTGAAACTTTCGATTTCTTGGATAAGTCTCTTACCTTCTTGCTTTTCTTCTAGGCAAATGAGCGGTCTAGACTCTAGATCCAAATATTCCATTAGGGAGGTAAGGTCATATTTTTCGACCGAAGCTATACGTTCTTGCTTCGATAATAACAAGTATGTTGAGTGAGTACTGATTGGCTTAAATATGAGATCACAGGGAATCCGACATTTTGCTATTACGCCCAGATCGATTTCATTAGTTCTAACTAACTTCAGAGTTTGATCTAAAGGCCGTGATAGTAGGCTAAGCCGTATTTTAGGGTGCTGTAGCGAAAAGCGTTTTACCTTCTCGGGCAGTAAGTAACGAAGAACCGAATCGTGCGAAGATAACAAGATTTCTCCTGACTGTGATTCACTTTCTAAAGCATGTTCAAATGAGTTTATTGAATCGAAAAGAGACATTGCGAACTGGAACGTTTGTTCACCAGCAGGCGTAATTCGCACCTTACCCCCTCGACTCCGGTATAGCTTAGACCCCAAATAGCTTTCTAGTAACTTAATCCGTTGCGAAACAGCTGCCTCCGAAACTCCAAGTTCAATGCTTGCTCTCGAGACACTTCCGCACTGCGCCATTACGTAGAAGCATCGTAGCGCTTTAAGATCCATCGCATCATAATCATTGTGTCTCATTACACCCTCTGCCCTTTCACGCTTATGGGACCCTTAGCGTTACCCTATGGCGTCAATTTTCTGCTCGTTCCATAGTAATTCTAGACCAATACTTATTGAGTCTCGTTAAGCACACAACATAGGAGGCAATCATGGGTAATATTGATCTATATTGCGAAAGGCTTGATTCGAGTTTGTTATCCGAACCTATTAACGTCATAACTAATAGCGCTTTTATTGCCGCTGGATTGATACTTTCATGGAAAGCCAAACAAGCTAGCTGGGAGGTGAAAATTCTAGTGCTATTTGTCTTTCTGATTGGAATTGGAAGTCTACTTTTTCACACATTTGCCACCGCATGGGCTAGGGTACTTGATGTGGTTCCAATTATAATATTTCAATTACTTTTCATTTGGACTTATCTAAGGGAAATAGTTAAATGCTCTGTGTTAAGTGCTAGTGTTTTTGTTGTTGTTTTTTGTTGTCTGGTTCTGTTTTTAAGGTTTTTTCCACAACCTTGGAATGGTTCATTAACTTACTTTCCTGCCATTGTTCTTCTTTTAGGATTTAGTTATTTCCATTACATAAATCATCTGCCTGGAGCTGGTGTTCTGCTTCTCGCAAGTGTGATATTTGCTACATCATTAATTTTCCGAAGTATCGATAACGATATTTGCTCTTATTTAGAGGTTGGTACACATTTTCTATGGCATTTACTTAACGGCGTAGTTTTGTACTTGTGTGTCAGCAGTCTGCTAATGAAAGAAGGGTAGAACAATGACTTTGTATAAAGAACTACATAATCAGTTGGTACAAGCCAACTGCTTCAAAAGACCTAAACTGCCTTTTCTCATTGAAATTTTAGTTGCCTTGGCTGCCTTTACAGCAAGCTATACACATATGCTGTCTTCATCATCAATTATGATTACGACTTTTTGTTTAATTGGAATATCAGTTTCTTGGGTACGTGCTGGGTTTATTGCACATGAAGCCTATCACAATAATATCTTTTCAGATCCGACTATAAATAAGATTTCTGGGCATACGTTTCTTACTTTGCTTTCTGGAGTGAGTTATTCCCACTTTTGTGCGATACATAAACGTCATCATGCGAAGCCAGAAGGTAGTATAGCCTACAGGCCGTTGGGAGGAACTTTATCATTACAAAGCAGATTAGGGCCCGTAGTTAAGAAAGGATATCAAGCTAGGTCGTTGTGGTTCCTATCCACCTTAAGAGCGTTTGGACTACACATTGATAGCCTGATTTATTTGTGGGCTAATAAAGAAACAGCTAGATTCGATATAGCTATGTTGGCTGGACACTATTTTATTTGGCTTATTGTGCCCTCATTCGCACTTGGATTCCCAATTGCACTGTTGAACTACCTGTTCATTAATATGCTTGCAGGGCTTTATGTTGGGCCACTGTTGCTACTTAGTCACACGGGACTGAATGCTGAAAAGGCAAGTCACAATCAATTTCAAAAATTGTTAGTGACGACAAGAAATATAGATAATAACTGGATCTCAGAAATAGTGTTGAAAGGCACCAGGGAACATGTGGAGCATCACTTATTCCCCGCTGTTCCTTACAGCAATTTGAGGGTGGCGAAAACAGTAATCGAGTCATTTTGTCAGAAGTACGACTTACAATATAACGAACAAACCCTAAGGAAGGCTTTGCATGAGATTTCTATAGAAGCACGAATGTAGTAGATGAGTTACTTTGACCAATCTATAAGAGGATTTGTAATACCTCAGTTTCTCCGTTGAATGGTAACTTAGAGAACGCTGTAACTCATTTATGTTCAAAAATAAGTTACCAGCCCCCTAAAAAAGGCGAGTACTAAACAAGTACTCGCTCTTTTTCTTACACAGCTAAGAAGCTTTTTTCTCTAATGTTTCGTCACTGTATGTTTTCATAATATATTTGAACTCCGTGAGTGACTCGGTAAACACTTTCACCAGTTTTGGGTCAAAATGCTGACCAGACTCACTTAAGATCAGATTAACCGCGTCCTCAAAAGCCCACGCCTTTTTGTACGGCCTCGAACTGGTTAGCGCATCGAATACATCGGCAATCGCCACAATTCTGGCAGACAGAGGAATATTTTCTCCAGAAATGCCTTCAGGGTAGCCGGTGCCATCCCACTTCTCATGGTGATAAAACGCGATCTCTCTTGCCGTATTAAGCAAAGTTGAATCAGCATGTTGGCCAATGATATCAGCACCAAACTTAGGGTGTTTCTTCATTACCTCCCACTCTTCAGGGTCAAGCTTGCCCGGCTTTTGAAGAATGTTATCGGGTACACCAATTTTGCCGATGTCGTGCATTGGTGCCGCGTCACACAGTAGTTCAATCCAATCCGATGACATTTTTAAATTACGCGCCAACACTTCGGTGTAGCGACTCATGCGGAAGATATGAAGTGCGGTTTCGTTGTCTTTAAACTCCGCGGCATGGCCTAAACGGTTGATGATTTCACGACGAGAATCTTTCAACCTTTGGTTGGTTAAGCTCCCAGCATACAGTGTAAACAACAGGCATGGTACGGTGAAAAGAACCATGATAAATACGACGAATAGTACACTTTTCCTGAACAGGTAATAATCATTGAGAATCTCATCGACATCCATTTTTGCAACTAAAGCGACATTCAGCTTATCGTTCCAGTTGAGCATTGCGTAAGTTGGAACACCACGATAATCGATTACTTTATGAATCCCCGTTAAGTTGTTAGCAAGCCCATGAACTTTTAGTTTATGCAGCATCTCTTGAATGAAAATACGTTCATGCTCAATGCGACTAGGATTCAGAGCAAACCTAGGTTTCGATAGCATCTGACCATCGCCATCAAAAACTAATACTTCACCACTGCTTGAGAAATCATGCATGCTCAAATCATTGTATGAGATCTCTTGTTCGTCGATTTCTATCATCGCGACTGCAATCACTGTATCAGTCACGGAGTCAAAAACTGGGGTACTAAAAATCAAGCGGTAATCCGTATTACCCGTTGATGAGTCATAGGAAACTTGAATAGGGATGAGCTCTGATTCTCCAAGTAATGGTTTAGCGAGCTTATGTGGTGCAGCAGCAAGAATGTCATTCAAGTCTAACGCTTGGCCTTGAGAGTAAATAACAGAAAGGTCGGGTGCCACAATTAACTTGCTCCCATTTAAACTGAACTCTCTATAGTTAGCCCATACTTCCGCCATTTTGTTTCGGTAGTAGTTTACGGCGACGTCATCCTCAACAAGTACCGCATTAGATAGCTCATGTAAGTTGCGTTGAAACTCTGGTTTATTAAAAATATGACGGAATGTTTTTTCTCGAATCATATGTAGATTCGCAAGACTTCTGTCGAGTGAGCGTAAATATTGATGAAATGAATCTGTGGATCTTTGCAAGATGTTGGATCTGTTGTGTTCTAAGATCAACCAACTACCTGCAATGCTGATTAGTATAAATGCTGAAATCGCACAAAAAATCAGTCTCGCAAACTTCTGTGTCCCGAACGTGAGGTAGGCATTCCCACCCAAATTTTTCGACAATAATCGAAAAAGGATAGCTGTCAACGCAAAGAACACCGAAAAGGCGATAACTAAAGTGATCAAGTTATTGGAGAGCGCATCGAGCCGGCTAATTTCTTCAGCGGACAAAAACCGAATTTCACTTAATCCAATTGGCACACCATTATGATAGATCGTCGCTTTCGCCATTTGGTATTGATTAAAGCCGTCAGGAAAATCGCCGTGGATGAAGCTTTCTGAGTCATTCCGATAGATGGAGGCGATCACTTCTTGCGTTGCATAATCAATGATTCTGACAGCCTTTAGACGACGGTTTGTTTTTAACATAACCAAAAGCGTTTGATCGAGTTGTGCTTCGTTCAAGTTATAGAGGTGCATTGATGTAAGCTGTGATAACTCAATTGCCATTTGCCCTGCATCTGTTGCTTCTGATAACTGACCTTTCACTACATCCTTAATCTCCTCACTAATTGAAGCGAAGCTAAGCGATGAAAAGATTATCGCGCATAACAGAGCGCAAGATGCGATAAGTCGATTCATGGCCTAATCTCCAGCAGTATAAGAGTGGATGATTGCGTGCAGTTTTCCGCTTTGTTTCATTTCTCGAATCGCTTCGTTGATCGGCTCTAGTAGAGGCGTGTGCTTTTTACTAAGGCGAATAGATAACGAGTATGTTGCTACAGGTTCGGTATATTTCAGTCGGCCAAAAGAAGAATCGTTGTGAATAACATCAACTGGAAATATTGCCCAATCACACCGTTGTAGCTTGATTAGGTCAATAATCTGCTCTTCTGTGGTAAGGGCATACTCTTTAGATTTTGTCTCTTGAACACTGTTAAACCCGAGTACTGTGCAAGATTTATGTTGCATTAACTCTTCATGGCTTGGAGGTGCTGGAAATTTGCTGGGGTTATACACAAGCACTTCGGGTGACTTAAATAGTGAGTCGGAATAAACGGTAGATTCAGTCTCTCCTTGGTTGGTTCTCCATTGAGGGTCAATACCGGGTTCGACATCCAACAATCCAATTTTCATGTACGCTCGGATTCGCTTTTGTGGCAAAAATTTATAGTTAAAGGTGATGCCCGCCTGCTTCCCGATTTCATCCAAAATATCAATGTACATACCTGATACCGATGTATGGTGAGTTGGCCTTACAAAATATGGCGGTCTATCTGCATCCACCAAACCGACGTCTAATGTCGTTGCATGCGTCGCATATGAAATCAGTAACCCTGACACTATGGCTAGTTGTATCTTCATCATTGTTATCTCTTTGCAGTAAGCACCCAACATAGGAGCAACCGCTACTGCTTAAAACATTGGAACTAAAATCTGCGCAATAATAAAGGACGGCTGCCGTAAAGTTCTAGTGTTTATGTCGATTTTTGAGTAATCAACTTGGTTTAGTGTTGAAGTGACTCATTACTGAGAACACAATTGCCTAAAAAGCAGCTCGCTATCTCTAGCTCAATTTGACTATTAATATTCATGAAAATGGCTGATTTTTGATGGTTATACCTTGGGTTGTTGTATGGGCAGGTAGCAATAATGAGGATTGTGAATGTGGTGGCGGGTAGAGAAAATATGGATTTATTAATCTTCCAGTTTTATTTTTCTTGGTAAATAAGGGATGGTTGATTTTAATTTTTTGAAGCCTCGGCATAAACGATTTGCAGATGACAAACGTCATATGTGGTTGAAAAGAACGATTGCAGCTTGGGTATCCAAATAATTTGCTTTTTGTCATCACGCGTTGTCGAATCTAACAGGCACACTCGAACTTTCTATCAATAAATCCGGATTCTACATCATTCAGTCATTGGTTTTCCTAGGCCATCATAGTGCTGCATTCAAGCGGTAACCGATATTTATAGGAGAACGATTATGTCAGACGCTACCCCAACAAGACCTATTGTCATTATTGGCAAAAATGCCAAAACCGGTGTTCGAGTTAACAAACGTCTCTGCGAACTTGGTATTGAAACTCGCCAAGTTTCTCGCAGCGCGGCGACCTATTTTGACTGGGAGGCGCGAAGCTCATGGCCGACTGCACTGAAGGGAGCACGCTCAGCTTATGTTACCTATCAACCTGACTTGGCAGTGCCTAACGCTGAAGGAGACATCAGTGCATTCGTGGAGGTTGCCAAAGCGCAAGGTGTAGAGCACATCGTATTGCTGTCCGGGCGTGGCGAAGAGGGCGCAGAAAAAGCAGAACGTATACTTATCGATAGTGGTTTAGATTGGAACATTGTTAGAGCGTCGTGGTTCGCGCAAAACTTTAGTGAGAGCTTTATGGCTCAGGGTATTTTAGAAGGCGAACTTGTGCTACCTGCAGGCGGCACCCCAGAGCCATTTATTGACACTGATGATATTGCAGAAGTTGCAGTGGCGGCATTGGTTGATCCAAGTAAACGTAATCGCCTCTATGAAGTGACAGGCCCGGAGTTGATGACGTTTCAAGATTGTGTTGATGAGATTTCAAAACAACTCGGGAAGGAGATCAAGTTTACCTCTGTGAGCATCGAAGCGTATTTAGATATTCTTAAGAGCCAGAACTTACCAGAAGATTATCAATGGTTACTGAATGAGTTGTTCACGGTAGTTTTCGATGGACGTAATTCAAATCTTACTCATGGCGTTGAAGAAGCGACGGGACGTAAGCCGACTAAGTTCGCAGACTATGTATCTAAAACGATCGCCGCTGGTTACTGGGATTAGCTGTGGGCTATTGGACTTAATTGTCGTTTATTGGGTTTAGCTGCTTTGATCGAGAGTAAAAAGTGAAACATGAAGAACAGCCTGAATGTTTATTCGGGCTGTTTTCGTAAATGCCTAGGGTTTTGGGGCTAGGCTATTCTTTTTAGTGGTCGATGGAGATTCACCGTATTTGTTCTTATAGGCTCGGCTGAATGCGGCCTCTGATTGATAGCCGACGTCGAGAGCGATATTAAGAATATGAGCCTTACCATATAGAAGCTTCTCTCTGGCGAGAGATAATCGCCAATCGGTGATGTATTTCTTGGGCGTTTCCCCTACAGTTCTCTTGAAGTACTCAATGAAGCTGGTACGAGACATCCCTGAAATATCAGCCAGTGTTTCAATATCGATATTGGCAGCACTGTCGCTGTGGATTCGTTTCATCGCGCGAGATAAGCGTTTGTCGGTATGCGCCATTATCCAACCTTGATTATCGTCAGATACTTGGTCTATCCAGGTTCGAATACACTGTAGAATCAGCACGTCGGCCAATTTAGATACCACTAATTCCGAGCCATATTCTTCATTTTTCGTTTCTCTATGTATGGCTTGAACGACACTCTTAATTGTGTCGTGAGCCTGTGATAGTGAGTCAATTAATACGAATTCAGGCATAGATGTAATGACTGAAGTCGTGACCTCGTTTTCAAACAAAACTGTGCCACATAGAGTTGTTGTCGCGTCGCCAGTCCCTTTGGTGGTTAGCCGCTCATAGTGCTCCGTGATTTCTTCTATGTCATTCTCAAATAAATCGGTGGCAGCTGACTTATTTATATCGACGATGTCATGTCCAGTCCCACGTGGAAGCAAAATAAAATCGCCGGCATTCAGCTTAATCTGTGTTCCATCGACAACAACAATCGCTTCGCCTTCAAGGATTAAGTGAAACATGGTGCTCGATGGAATGGATGGCATTTTGATGCCCCACGGTTGCTTCATCGTTGAGTGAGTGTAAAACACGCTACTCATTTTCAGTTCACTTAAGGGGGAGCTAGCACCACTCTTCTTTCGTTTCTTCGTATCAAACTTTGATAATGCTAGCCTGGCTTTGTCTTCCATAAATGTATTTCCTGCAAATCTTCGACGATTTCCTGTCAATCAAATCATCGCTCAATTGGGTGTAATAAACAAACTAGACAAGCATTGCTCATGGGCAGTTTGTTTGGATTGTGCTTTTCGCAAAATATGGGAGGTTTACATGGCTCGAAAAAGAGTATTGATTGTGTACGGTTCGGGTTTTGGTTCGACAGCAGAAATTGCATATGCTATCGCTCAAGAGTTACAAGAATTGGATATAACAACGGAAGTGTTGCCCGTAGAGGTTGCAAGAGCCCCCTATGCTGATGAAGCAGTTATTATTGGCGCTCCAATCCGCTATGACAGATGGCTAATTGAAGTCCGAGATTATGTCCGAACGTATCAAAATGAACTGTCATCGACATCTGTGGCATATTTCTATACCTGTTTGGCGCTTGCAAAACAGCCATCGAATTCATTCAATTCGCCACAGGTTTATGATCAAACATTGATTAAGATGAATCGTAATGTTGAGCCCATCATGGTCGCTGGTTTTTCAGGTACATTGCAACCAAAACTGATGCCTTGGTATTCCCGATACCCACTTAAGCTAATTGCAATAGTCAAAGGGGTAGAGGATGGAGATTATCGTAATTGGGATATGATTAGGCGTTGGTCTCGCCAAGTTTCGAAGGTTTTATGATTGAAGCTAGGCGACGTCTCGATTGTTGAAATACTTCGGTTAGCTGAGCTTGGTCAACTAACCGAAGTATGCTCATATCACTATTGATGCTTGTACTAAGCTTCACTCGCTTGCGTATTACTTGGTAAAGGTTTTTCGCTTTTCTCAGGGATGATCGCCATTAACCCAGTAATGATTAACGCAGCGATACCCGACATAGTAACCGGAGAGCCGAAGATACTTTGAACTAACTTAGGCGCTTCTTTTAGCAAATCAGGCACGAGCATAACGCCAAGGCCTAAGCCAAAAGAGATGGCGATAGTCATAATACGGCGGCGATCTAACTCCTCATTAGCAATGATCTTGATACCTGCTGCAGCGACAGTGCCGAACATGACCAGAGTCGCGCCACCCAATACTGGTTTTGGAATGGTCATTAATACTGCTCCCAACACTGGAAACATCCCCAATAGGAACAGAATGCCCGCGATAAAGTAACCAATGTATCGACTCGCGATACCAGTAAAGTGAATCACACCGTTATTCTGGCTGAACGTAGTATTTGGGAAGGTGTTGAATACGGCAGCAATGAGCGAGTTAACGCCATCACCTAGTACGCCAGCCTTAAGACGTTTGATGTATTTAGGTCCTTGGATAGGTTGGCCTGAGAACATACTGTTTGCCGTCAAATCGCCTGTCGACTCAATGGCCGTGATTAGGTAAATGAAGGCGATTGGTAAGAACGCTTGCCAGTCGAAAGCAAAACCGTATTTGAATGGTACAGGAATGCTCAACAACGGCTGCGAAGCGAAGTCAGGCATAGATGCTTTACCCATGGTAATCGCTATTGCCCACCCAATGCTTAAACCTATCAAGATCGACGACAGCCTTACCATGATGTTCTGACTAAGGTTTAAAGCGACGATGATTCCAAGAACGATTGCGCCAAGCATGAGGTTACTTGGAGCACCAAAGTCTTCTGCACCGAACCCACCTGCGATATCGGTGACTCCAACCTTAATTAAAGAGATACCTATGGTAGTAATAACAATACCAGTCACGACCGGTGTGATGACGACTTTTAGCTTATCGATAAAGCGAGAAAGCAGAATTTCAATAAAGGCACCAAAAAAGCAGACACCAAAAATAGTCGCTAGCATTTCATCTGGACCGCCACCATTGGCTTTAACGAGAAAACCAGCGCCCAAGACAGATCCTAAGAAGGCGAAACTAGTACCTTGTACACAGATCATCCCTGCTCCAACAGGGCCAACTCGCTTCGCCTGAATAAAGGTACCAACACCAGAAACCATCAAGGCCATACTGATTAGATAGGGGATATGTTCCCCCAAGCCAAGTACACCACCAATGATAAGAGTGGGTGTGATAATGCCGACAAAGCTAGCCAGAACATGTTGAAGCGCCGCATAACTTGCGGCTTTGACTGATGGGCGATCATCCAGTCCGTAGATCAATTCACTGTTACGTTGTTCCATGTGATTTCCTTAATGTATTTATTATTGTATACAATCCTTAATCTACATAGTGAGCAATATACGTACCAATGATGGAGTGCCCATTTAATGGGGAATCAGATATAAAACCATGATTGTGTTGCACTAAAAGTTGCCAATTTTGTTCAGTGTTGGTGCAATCGTTAGGATTCGAGCAGTTTGTTTTCGGATTGCTCGTTCTGTGTTGACTGAAAAAACAAGCAAACCATTATTAATGCAATTCCAAAACAACCCATGGCAGGAATGTGCTCTTCGAGTATTAAGACAGCGATGACTGCAGCAACAACAGGCTCGAAAAGCGTTAGGATATTGGCAGTGCTCGCATTGATGTGTCTTAATCCCACCCCAAACATGATGTAACCAACGCCCATTGGAATCACAGCCATATAAATGAGCACCAAGCTATTGGTTTGAGATGCAAATAGGTTGTCTCCTGATGCCAGCAGGGTGGGTAGAAGTAAACATGCTCCCAGCCCAAAGATGGCACCCATAGCGGCCTGTGACTGAACTCCTTTATTAATAAGCTCTTTCGCCATTATGGAATACGTGGCGTAACTGAGGCCTGCGACGAGTCCTAGTAAGATTCCCCAAAGTTTAAGCTGCGGTTCAGAGTGACTGTGAGTGGTCTCAGCATTGACGAGAAGTACAATGCCAATAATCCCGAGGATTAAGCTAAAAAGTTTACGAATATTTGCATTCTTACTTGTGCTAAATAGACACTCGAAAAGAAGAGTGAACAGTGGGGCAGAAGCTATAGAAACTACGGTGCCAGTCGCAACACCCGCCATTCTCATTGAAGTATAAAAAGCCATTGGATAGATCATTAATGCAAGCGCGCCAATCACTACCTCTTTTCTGTGGCGCTTTAGTAATGAAGCATCTTTTTTCAAGGCAGTATTTGCTAACAGGGCCTGTATCATACCGCCTACGCCCATAGAAAAAGCACCAATAGCCAATGGGCTTACCTCGGGAACTAACGTAGCCGCTGCTCCTGTCGTTCCCCAGAGGATTGAAGCCAGTAATATAAAAATAGACCCATGCTGGTGGGGGGCTAACCGAAAGCGTGCTGTAATCATTTCTTTATCCGAACATCCATTTGATGCTGAAAGGATAAGCGATGAATAAAGGAGTGACTTTGCTGAAAAGACGAAATTGTATTTTAAAAAGACGTTTTTAATTGCGTGTGAATTGGCGTGGGGGTAGGCCGAAATGAAGAGAGAAGCGTCGGCTAAAAGCGGAAAGATCGTTATAGCCGACTTTTTCAGCAACAATCTGAACGGGTAAATCGGTATGGGTAAGAAGCGCTTTGGCTTTTTCCATCCTATGGTGAGTAATGTATTGTTGGACGCTCATACCGAGGTTGGTTTTGAAAAGTACTTTAAATTGAGTCGAGCTTAGACAAGCCACTTTTGATAGTTCAGCAATCGAGAGTGGGTTCGCTAAATTGTCAAAAATCTCACTCTGTGCAGCACGTATCCGAGGATCAATTTTTGAAGTTATCGGCTGCTGGGTGAGTAGCATAGTAAAGACATCGAGAATCGAAGACTCTATCGCTTTATCCACTTGGTGTTGTAACTGTTTTTCTACAAAATAGATAAAGCTCAGTAGTGGTGTGGTGGTAGAAAACACGTGCACATCACTCTCGAGAAGATGATCTGGAAGCGTTGGCATGTCAGCAACAATAAATCGAGCGGCTTCATCCGCTTGAAAACCATGGGTAGCGCCTGCAGGAATCACAACACACTCACCCACAGTCACCTTTCCAGAGAAGTTATCCATCTGAATATTGATGTTGCCTTGAACTGGAAGCACAAGCTGGTGGTAATCATCATGCGAGTGACTGTTTAGCTTCTTTGTGTAGGCTCGGATACTGAGAGTTGGAATCATGATTTTATCAGTTTGGTTCGCAATGCTCTCAGTATACGTCGAGAGGTGACTTTAGTCTCTCTTCCACAAGCTTTAACCTTTTTGCTTCCAGCCATAAACCACCTACTTCAGTAGGTGGTGATCATTCAGCAGGGCTTTGCCTGTAGTTCTACTCATGTTAAATGCTCCATTGATTTCTATAGAGCTGATATGTACTTGGGTTGAGATCATTTCGTCCTTCTTGTAACGCCATAAAGCTAGCTATTTAACCTGATAACTAATAAGAAAAAGAAGGCTAAGTAACTTATAAATATCATGCTTACAGGTATATATTTCATTATCAATCCTCATGTCAGTGAGGTGATTATGGGTAGTGTTGTGAATATGGAATAGGGATTAGAGAAATTCATTATTGCTACTTGGTTTCAATCAAAATTGAATTCCTCTAATTCATAGTGCCATTGAGTTCGGTTGTGAATAATAGCCTCAGTTCGCCAACCACGGCTTTTAGATTCATTACCGGAGTTACTATGAAAACCAAATCACTACGCACTGTTATCCCTGCATTACTACTTAGCTTATCGAGCACAACGGCCTTTTCTGCAATGGAACTTCAAGAACGAACCGTTCCGACCCCAGCAGGGATATCGACAGAGTTTGCTCAGTTATTTGAGCATAGAGTTATTCCACCAGCACCTCCTGTTCCGAATAACACAGCAGAGTGGTTGGCGTTACAAGCCCAATTTGATGCACCAGGCATAAAAATGGCTCAACAAGGCCTAGAACGTTTGGACGTTACTTATGAAGCTAAACAATTTGCCGGAGTTGATACGTTCTTTGTTACGCCCAAAAACATCGCGCCTGAATATAAAGATAAGTGGCTAGTACATATCCATGGTGGTGCGTTTGTTTTCGGTGGGGGCGAATCAGCGCTACGAGAAGCTATTTGGGTTGCCGATGGGCTTGGTGCTCAGGTGATCTCTATTGATTATCGTCAACCGCCGTTGCACCCATTTCCTGCGGCAATTGATGATGCCGTCGCCGTATGGAAAGAGCTAATCAAAACACAATCTCCGGAGTCGACAGCGATTTTTGGCACATCTGCAGGTGGTAACTTAACCTTGGCAACGACACTCAAGCTTCAGGAACTAGACCTGCCTGCGCCTGGCGCACTGTTTGTTGGGACTCCTGCCGTCGATCTAAAAGAGACATCGGATTCATGGCTGACGTTGCAAGGCTTAGATCCTCTAGGCCAGCGAGAAGGGGTCATAAAGGGAACCTTCGATGTGTATGCGGGTGGAGAGGCACTTGATAACCCGCTGATTTCTCCTATCTATGCTGACATTGATGAATTCCCACCAACGATGTTCATTTCAGGAACGCGAGATCTCTTGCTAAGTGATACGGTTCGTATGCATCGACTGTTACGCAGTGCAGATGTGGAAACTGACCTACATATATATGATGGTCAATCTCATGGAGATTATTTGAATGGTATCTTGTTCGACATGCCTGAATCTCAAGACGCAATTAATGAGTTAGGCCAGTTCTTTAACAAGCATATCAACTAGTTTATTTCAGAAAGCTGACATTGAATCACATGGATGTGAATATCTATTTGGAGGATATAATGACAACGTTATTCACTTCACTTTTAAGATGTATATCTACGTTACTACAAGCTAACCATCATTATACTCAACACCAATCTGTCGTGGACCATTCTTATTCACTAACCCCTATGTTTGTATTGAAACAAAGTAATGATGGGAGATCGTTGTGATAAGACGTTTTTATTCGATGTTAGTAGCCGTTTTTCTTGCTATACCCTTCTATCTAGCCATACCTAGTGCGCTAGCCATGCCCAGTATTGCTTTAGAGCTCGCTGATACATCTAGCCCCAAACATACTCTTTCGAGTTTCATCAGGGATTCGAGTGTGGTTATCGAGCATTGGCAAAATGAAACACTGCATCTTAAAGAGGCGCAGCATGCTTATTCACAAGTGATCAGAACCATGGACCTGTCTATGATTCCGAATCGTAGCCGAACCGTTGTTGTGATGGAGAAAATAATTCTTCTTCGTGAGTTGCTAGATCGAATTGAGCAAAGTACTCATCAGTTGGTCCCAAATCTCGAGCAAATAAGGGGAGAGGAGATTGATCACTGGCGTTTAGGCAACACTGAGATCGTATTGTCTCGCCAAACTCTAGGCGATCGAACCGATCAGTTCTTATTCAGCTCTAATACCATTCAAAGCCTTTCTCGGTGGTATAGAACGATGTCAGTCCTTCCGTACTATGCCGAAGTACGTCCAGACTATTATCAGGAATTTCTGATTAGCCCTGGGCCTATGTTCTCAAAGCAATTTGTACTTTCTTTACCTTCATCTTTTAATCAACTTTATGGACCGCTTCCTTTATGGCAATGGCTTGCGCTCACTGGTGTTTTGTCACTATGTAAGATTATGATAAAAATAAGCTTTTTACTTGGTGAGCGTTGGAATCGTCGTTGGGAAGAAAAAGGTTTGAAATGGCGGGCTGGTCGACTCTTGTCCCTAGTAGGCGTAGTGAACTTGCTGTTTTTAGCAAGGTGGGTGATAGATGATGGGATATGGATTACCGGTGGTGTTTATCAGCTGTTCACCACCTTATTCCTGCTCGCTCAGTTCTTCTTCGTTTCCTGGCTTATTATGGCCATTTTCAATTATTTCGCTGATATTTATGTGTTCAAAAAGCACAATGGAAAGCACGTAGATTCGTCACTGATTACCGTATTAGCACGTATTTTTGGCGGATTAACGATCGCGATTCTTGGTATTTACGTCATCGAATTTATGGGGTTCTCAATCTCGCCAATATTGGCTGGTTTGGGTGTGGGTGGCTTAGCAGTTGCACTGGCTATTCGACCTATACTTGAGAACGTAATTAACGGATTAACCCTTTATGCTGACGGGGGAGTAAAGATTGGTGAGTTTTGTCGCTATGGGGATAAACTCGGAACTATTGAGAGTATTGGTTTGCGTTCGACTCGAGTACGGACGTTAGAGCGCTCTTTAATTACCATCCCCAACTCAGAATTTGCCAATATGGAAATTGATAATTTGGAGCGGCGTGACAAGCGACGCATGGATCATGTGCTGAGAGTGCGCTCTGAAACCACTCTTGAGCAATTACGCGTCCTGATTGTGAACCTGCGTCGGTTGTTGCTACAACATCCAATGATAGAAGAAGAACCGGTTCGGGTTAGGTTGATGGGAGTAGGGGAATACTCCATCAATATTAGTCTGATGGCTTACATCAGCTGCCGTGACCATGAAGAGTTCATGGCTGTCCAAGAGGACATTCTGTTTTCTGTGTTGACACAAGTCGAGAGCATTGGTGCGAAGATCGCTCACTCTACGCAATATCAACTTGTGGATGTCAATGCTAATGACAACGAGGAACAGAAACGAAAAGCCGAACAGGTTGTTGCGCAGTGGCATGCAGAGCAATCGTTCCCATTCCCTGATTTCAATTTTGACTATAAGTACGAAATCAAAAATACCATCATGTATCCTGCGGCGACCTCTGCTGTGCGCCCACCTTCTGCTTAAAGCGGCCTCAAGTTACCACGAACGCTACGTCACCACGAAAACTAAGTAACGTAGTATTCCAAATCACGGCGTCTCTAAGAACACAATGTCCCTAAAGCGACTATAGGTCAATTTGGGGACAAGGATTCTTAGTTTATGGTTTGTAAAAGACCCTAGTCACTCAGTTCGCTATTGGGCGTCAGGTTGAACAACACTATCAAAATAATCCTGCATGGTTTGGTGCAGTAACTGATGAAGTGGAAAACCTCTCTTTGACTGAAGGTAACCGCCCTCTACGCCAATTTGGCGCATTTCTTTTGGTAACTTGGGTAACGGGTAACAGCTTAGCTCAGGATCATTTTCTGTCATATAACTGCTGCCAAAAGAGAAAGCGTCTGAATTTTTAAGCTTACTTCGCAATACTGTGAGGCTATGTGTCGCTAACACAATATTCGCGGTGTAGCCTTTTGATATATAAAGATCTTCGATTGGTGCGCGTTTGGTGTTGATACCATCAACCAAGATTCTTGTGATGGGTAGGTGATGAATATCTTCCCATTCACTGCTTTTACTCAGTACAGGATGGTTTTTGCGTGCAATGAGGCTTAACTTTACTTCGGTGAGCTTATGCTGGTAGATATCTTGAGGCAATGGAATGCCTGAAAGTTGCAACAAGTAATCAACTTGTCCATTTAGCACTTCTGCCAAGCTTTTGTCTTGCCAGTAAACTAATTTAAAGTTTGCTTGTGGAAGAGCTTCATGTAGAACCTTAAAAATCCCTTCTCCATATTGTTCAATTAGAAATATGTTCAAAGCGATGGTGACTTCACCAGTAAACGCTTTTGGGTCAAAGTTGTGGTACGACTCAACCACTTTAATCAAAGGGGAGTACATTTCATCGGCCGCTTCGGCGAGTTTCTCTGCCAGTTCTGAAGGCTCAACACCGTGTGCTTTACGAAGAAAAAGTTGGTCGCCAAAGGTTTCTCTTAACTTTGCCATTCCTCTGCTGACACTGGTTTGTGATATACCCAACCTGTCTGCTGCTGTATGAGTATTACGAGTTTCGACAACCGCTTTAAGTAACTTGAGCAGATTTAGGTCTAAGTCTTGAAGTTCTTTCATGGGTTACCTTTTCGTAATGAAGTTCTAAAGCATCATTTAAGAATAAGGGAAATTGGCTTTTGTTCAATAGCTTAGGAATGATATATGTTAAAGAATGTTTGATACGATTCGCAGGAAAGCGTTACGGGCAGAGATTAGCTTTTAACCCAATGAGTTCTATGCAGTAAGGATAAGCAGAGCAGACCTGGCAACTTTCTTGTTGCTAAAGCCAATTAGGCTTGATGTTAGCCAAAGGCTAAGTTCGAATGCGAATGTGTTGAAATTGGGAAAATATATTGAGGCCATAGAGACACATATAAAGAATGTCGCTAGAACGCTTAATTGCAGTTACGCGTCTAAGTATAATTAAAGTGCGTAAGTGTAGTTAAGACCGATCTTGTTGTCTGAATTGTCATAGATACCATAGTTAATAGAAACATTTTGATTATCTGATACTCGGTAAGAGAAGCTACTTTCCCATTCTAACGCATTGATTTTAAGCGTTTGGTCGCTTAATGATGTCGTATAGATTGGAGCAATCATTATGGACGCTTGATCTGTAATGGTCACCACACTGTATAGCTGCGCCATGGCGATAGGCACTTTCTTATCAAGGTTGTCACTAGAGATGGCGCCGACGCCAATAACCGGAGCGATAATGAGCCGTTCATGCAGTGGCAGGACTTGCATCGCGTTCAACACGAAAGTGTGTGTATCGCTACGGTCATCATATAAATAATCGCCCATTACGCCACTGCCGAAATTGGTGCTCAGTGCCGCGGCTCTTACTCTGTATGTGTCAAAATTGTTCAGAGACTGAGCAAAAAGCAATGCTGCCCAGTTGTCAGTGATTGTTCTAGCGTAACCAAATCCGGTATCAAAGCCTTCGCTGTTATAGCCTAACTGAACGGAGCTGTAGGCTGCAGTTGGGTCAGTGAAATCAACGGGTGCTGTTTCTATGGTCGCTTCAGTAAATTCTTCGACTGCGGATTCAAAGTCGATCGTGTTTTCATCTGCGATTGAATAGGCGCTGAACAAACAGCTCAGCAATAATAGTTTAGTTTTCAAATTAACCAACTTATTTAAATTCTTTAGACTAGTTATTAAAAAGTGAGCTGCCTTATTGTCGGCAGCTCTAGTAATTTAGAATGAATGTTTAAAAGAGAATAATGAGAAATTATTGCCATCATCATATTGGTAACTATATACGAACGCGCTTGTGCTATTTAATTGATAACCAAGTTCTGCCGTGTAATCCCAATCTCTAAGTTTCGATTGATTACCATTCTTTTCTTTTACTTTACCTAAGCTGTAAGTATATTCCGGCGTGAACCCTACCCACATGCTAGGGTTCAGGTTGTAAGTCATATCAAGTGATGCACTGGTGTAGTAAACACTATCGCTCATCTGTTGATGTTTCAGGTTACCAAGCGTTAATTGAGGTATAACAGAAAACTGTTCGTTAACCGTGTTGGCCTTGTAGAGACTGAAGTTATAGTCATTCGCACGTAAATTATCTGATTGGAAGTTTGTGTCATGTTCATACTCAAAAACAAGCCCTAAGCCATCGCTTCTTTGAAAATCAAATCCCAATTCGTGATTGTCAAAGCTGTCGTCACTGCTGTATGAACTGAGCAAACTCCAGTCGTTATTTAATGACTTTGCATATTGAAGGCCAATATCAAAATCATTGCTCCCGTAACCAATATTAAATCCAGAATAATGTTGTTTAGAATCAGAGAAATCAATATTGGTATTTGCGAGTACCAAAGGCGAAGAAATAAGTGATGCAATTAATAGAGATGTTTTCGTTAGTTTCATAAATATAACTCCAAGTTGTGTTTGTTTATGCCGCTATTTTATTTACAGACGGAGAAATAGACTATGAATTACAGCGATTCATATTTGCTGAACGTATATACCCAAGGCATTCTCACTGAACCAAGCATTTTGAGGTTACTTGGGTATCGCCATAAAAAAGCCCCAACCAAAAATGGCTGAGGCTAAAAATTGAGTTGTGCGGCCGAGAAGGTTCAATCACAGTAAGAAAGCGTGCGCTAAATACAAAACAGTGAAGAATGAAATAGCGTCGGTTAAGGTTGTCAGCATTGGGCTTGAGAGCATGGCAGGGTCGAAGTTGAGCCGCTTTAATAGCAAGGGCAATGTCCCGCCAATCACGACGGCAAGTGTGGAAGATAACGTGTAAGCTATGGCGATAACCAATGGCAATCCAGAGTGCTCCCCGCCAAGTGTGAACTGCGTAAGCAGAGCTAAAACGCTACCAATTAGTAACCCATTGACCGCCCCGATTGGAATTTCTTTCGCGACTACATACAGCAGATCTTTGGCTGAGATCTGCCCCATGGATAATTCACGTATCGACACAGCAACAGATTGATTCCCTGCAGCACCAGAAAGGTTAGCGACAAGCGGCAACACTGCGGCTAATACTGCAATTTGTTCGATGATGGGTTCGTAGATGGCAATGATCGAAATCGCAGCGTAACTTAAGGCGACTGAAGGCAGTAAAAAGGCGAGCCGGCGTAGGTTACGTTTAAGTACCGGCATGGTGCGAGACTCATCGCCCCCAAATACGCCGGATTGTTCTAGCATTTGCTGCTTAGAACGTTGGTATAAAGCGTCATTGAGGTGTTTAAAGCCAACGATGCCCATTTGGAAACCTTGTTCATCAACGATGGGAATGACAGGGTGCAAAGTGTTGTCCAGAATACTTTTAATCTCATTTAGATCAGCGTCAGGGCTGATGACGGGCACCGTGTCATCTATGTATTCTTTTAGAAATACACCACGTGGTAACAGCAGTACATCGCGTATCTTCAGCCCGCCTAAATAGCTGCCTTCATTGTCATGCAAGTAAACGTAACGCCATTCTAATCGATCCAAGCTTCGCTCTTCTGCGTTTAATATTGTGCTCAAACTGTCGATCGTAGCGTCTTCTGATAGCTTGAGAACTTCGCTTTTACAAATTCCTCCTGCAGAGTCTTGTGGGTAGATTAAGGCTGCCTTCTCTTCGTCTTTCCATGCTGAAGGTAGGGCTTGCCTGAGCTGTTTCTGTAAGTCACTTGGCAGCTCATTGAGTAGCAGCCTGCGGTCTGCGGAATGCAAATATTGAAATAGCATGATGGTGCTGCTTTCAGAGAGTTGACTGATCAGCCATAGAAGTTCGGGATCAGATAAGTGATCAAGTAAGTTGGCAGCAAGACTTGGGTTTACTTCGCAAAGTAGAGTCCAAGTGACGATACGTTGTTGATCAGAAAGTTTCCTTAATACTGATGGCAGTTCAACAGGTTCAGCCTCTAGAAGCGTTTGATTCAGCCGTTTGGGCTTTCTTAGAGTGAGACACTCCAATATTTTGAGATACAGCTTTTCCGCTCCTTCCGATGAAAAAGGCAGTGTAATTAATGTCATATGTGAGACCTTTGACAGTAAGTGAGAATACGATTGAGGCGATTCTCAGTCGGATGTTTGTGGTTGTTGTTTGTTGGCGGCAAGCCGAACAAACAGGGCGATAAATGCGGTTACCATCAGGATTAAGCTGCCCATCAAGAACCACTTTGTAATCAATTCTTGATATTGAGAGATCAATGGATGTCGCATTACCCACTTTCCGACTAGTAGTAAACTGAAGACCCATGTAATCGAGCTAGTGAAGCTAACAATCAGCGTTCTTATGGCGCTGAGTTGTGCAACGCCCATCAACATCGGGGTCAATACACGAACAAATGGGACAAATCGCGAAACGAACAAGGACAAAAATCCGAATCGGTTTAATAGTTTTTTTGCCTTGGGTAACGATTCATCTGGCAGTGTTTGTTCAGCTTTACGCATGAACTGCGTATTGTGCAGCCAGCGCCCTTGAAGATACGCAATAATACTGCCCAAAAAAGAGGCGCTGGTTAGAAGCATCAGAGCGCTTGAAAAATCAATCGCGCCTAAACCGACCATCCCCCCGACAAAAAGTACTAGGCCGTCACCGGGTAGTGGTAAGAAAACAAAACTCGACTCAAGGAAAAGCACGACACCAAGTAAAAGCAATAGAACGTGCAGTGAATTCAATTCAAGTAAGGCATCAAAGTCTTGCAACCAGATCGCGGAAATAATCTCTTGCATGGAAACTCCAAGTGAGCGTGGGCTCTGGCTGTTGATAGCCGGAGCCCACAATGGGTATTAATCAAACATCAAGATGATGTAGGCGAAGAACAAAATGAGGTGGGTTGCACCATTGAGCGAGTTGGTACGACCGCTACTAAAGCTCACGCTGGTCATTAATAGCGTTGCACCTAATAACACCATTTCTGCAGGGGCGAGGCCGAGCTGGATAGGCTCATTCATTACGCCTGAAATCAGCAGAACAGCGGGAACGGTTAGTGCAATTGTGGCGAGAACCGAACCAAAGAAGAGATTCATCGCGCGCTGTAGTTGATTGGTCACGGCGGCTTTAACAGCACCAACCGCTTCAGGGGCGAGGATAATCAAAGCTACAATCAAACCACCTAGAGCCGCAGGTGCGCCCATTTCGGTGATGCCATCATTAATTGGAATCGCGAGGCTCTTCGCTAACAAAATCACCACCATCAAATAGCTCACCAACATAATCGTGTGGAATAGATTGCTGTGCAGAGGACCGTGATGTTCGTGGTGATCTTCATTATCACCATCAATGAAGTAGGCGGTATGACTGCGTGTTTGGATGAACAGGAATACGGCATACAACGCTATCGAGGCGAGCACTAATGTCCAAGTGAGGCTGGTCGACATGTTACCGAGCGAGTCCATACTGGTGAAATTAGGCAAAACCAAGCAGAGTAATGAGAGCGGAATAATGGCCACTAAGTACGCTTTGATTCCATCAAGGTTGTAGGTCTGGGTATGGTATTTCATACCACCGATTAACAAGGTGATACCCACAAAGCCATTAAGCACCGCCATCACGACTGCAAACATGGTGTCACGCGCTAAGAAGGGGTTGGATTCTCCAGTCAACATAACGGACGAGACCATAATGACTTCGAGCAAGACTACTGAGAGCGTCAATATAAGCGTTCCGTATGGGTCGCCAAGTTTTATCGCTAGCGCGTCTGAGTGACGAACAACGGAAAAAATAGCGCTCATCACGGCGTAAAACAGTACCGCAGTAATCATAATGTAGGCGAATTGAGATAATTCCCCTGAGAGTAAGTTGTCGCCGATCAGTTTGAAAAATAGAACGGCAACGATGCCAAGTGGCAGCTTGTATTCTTGTTTGAGTACGTTGAGCATGTTGAGCCTTTATTGAGTAACCGAAGGCTCGCTAATGTCCTTTAACGAGAGTAAATCGGGTGAATACTACAACTTCCTGAGCAGTAGACGGGGCGTTTTAAGTTATGTGTCTAACCATGTTTCTAATTTAAGGTGAGCCGATGATTCAGGCTATGAATTAGAGAAATTCTTTGTTGCTACCAGACGACTGACTGTCGCCTAATAGCGTTCTTAAGCAAGCGGTAAGCACTAAGCACAGCCAGCAAAAGCTAAGGCATGCTTTGAAGGGATTCCGTTTCTTCTGGTTTATAGTGGTTCGGTTCCAAGCCCACACACCTTGGTAAGAGTGTGCCTATAGAGATAGAGGACCAGGTCCCACTTAAGATTCCGACGCACAGTGCAATGGCGAAACCTTCTAGCGCACTCCCTCCTAACAACCACAATGCAGAGACTGTGACCAAGGTAGTGCCAGATGTGACAAGCGTTCGTGACAATGTTGACACGATGGACTTATCGAGAAGGGAATCGGTTTCACCGTCTGGCTTCGCACGAAATACTTCACGGATGCGATCTGAAATGATGATCGAGTCATTCAGGGAGTAGCCCATCACTGCCAGCAACGCGGCCAACACAGTTAGGTTGAATTCAATGTGAGTCACTGCAAAGAGCCCTAGCACAATCAAAATGTCGTAAACCAGCGCAGCAATAGAGCCTAGTGCCAATCGCCACTCAAATCGGTAGCTCAAGTACAGCAAGGTAAGAACGAAACAAGCCAAAATCGCCAAGCCACCTTGTTCGACCATTTCTAGCCCAACCTGAGGGCCAATTACGCTGCTGTTGGTCACTTGAAAATTGCTGTCTATCGGCAACAGCGCTCGGTTAAGTGCTTCTCGCAAATCGAGGTCTGTATCATTGAAACGCAGTTGCCAATTTCCCTCGTTGCCTGCCGCCGTCACTTGAACATCTTGGCTCAGTGCCGAATCGAGGTGAGACTTGAGTAGAACTTGAGTGACGTCTGGCTTTGTTTGAATATCGGCGACGACACCTCCCGTAAAGTCGAGTCCCCAATTGAACCCCCTTACCGCGATCGATGTAATAGAAAGCGTCAGTAGAATCAGCGATATCATCGTCATCAATTGACGTATTTTGGTGATGCTAATTGAGTTGGTCATTACAGTTTCACCTCATGTGAGGTGTCTCTTCCCCACAAATAATTGATAAGAATTCGAGACGCAAATACGCCGGTAAATAAGCTCGTCAGTAGGCCTAATCCCAGAGTGACGGCAAAGCCTTGAATTGGACCGTTACCGATTGCATACAAAGCGATGGCGACGATCATAGTGGTGAGGTTGGCATCGAAAATAGAAGAGAATGCGCTATCGAAACCTCGGTCTATGGCTTGGGAGAAGTTTCTGCCTTCTCGCATCTTGTCTTTGATGCGTTCAAAGATAAGCACGTTGGTATCGACAGCCATCCCCACCGTTAGCACAAGCCCAGCGATGCCTGGAAGCGTTAGTACAGCGCCAGGGATAAGCGCTAATAGGCCAAACAGACACACTAAGTTGATAGTCAGTGCTGCATTTGCAACCCAGCCAAGGCGTCGATACCAACAAGCGATAAATACCAACGTAAAACCCAGCCCCAAGGCGAGTGCCGCAAAGCCATTTTTGACATTTTCAGCGCCAAGAGTTGGCCCGATTGTGCGCTCTTCGACAATGGTGACAGGAGCGGTGAGTGAGCCTGCTCTCAATAGAAGCGCAAGGTTTTGAGCGTCTGCCATTGATCCTGCGCCAGTGATGCGAAAGCGGTTCCCCAACGTTGATTGAATGGTCGCTACGCTGATAACTTCGCTTTGCTCAATGGATTGTCCTGTTTCTGATTGACTGTATTCACTGTAGACAGTCGCCATCGGGTTTCCGATATTGCTGCGTGAGTGATTGCTCATCAATCGCCCACCTGTGCTATCAAGAGTGATATTGACTTCGGGCGTCCCCATTTCTCCTAGGATAGCGCGTGCATCGATAATATGCTCACCCCCTAAGATACTGTTTCTATGCAGAATGACAGGTCTACCATCTTGATCATTGATGGATTTTGTTCGTGCGTTAGCATTGGGCTCCACATGGTAAAACGCGAGTGATGCAGTGGCGCCGATAATGTTCTTCGCGGATGTCGGATCTTGCACGCCTGGCAGTTCGATGCGAATTCGACTTTCACCTTGGCGTTGGACCGCGGCTTCTGTGATTCCAAGTTCTTCTATGCGGCCTCGCATTGTTTGAAGATTTTGTGTCACAGTCAAAGTTCGAATCGCGCGTTTCTCTTCCTCATCCATTGAGATTACTAAGCGCTCGCCAGATAGGCTCAGAGTCCAATTTGGATACTGTGTTCTTAAGTGGTGTCGAATATCACCAAGCAGTGCTTCGTTATATCGAGCAATGACCACTTCACCGTTTTCTACACGACCGCGTACACGAAACTCCTGACGAAGGTCGTCGATCACGGATTGCGCGTGAGCATTAAAGACGGGGGCTAGGTCAACGTCTAACAGAAATTGCACACCACCACGTAGATCTAATCCAAATTTAATCGGCTGAAAGCCTAGCGAGGTTAGCCAAGAAGGAGCTGAAGGTTCGAGTGTGAGGGCAACGATCTCTGATGGTTGGATAAACTCGGACATCCGAGCTTGTGCCGCGGCTTGTTGTCCGTTAGAAGCAAATGTCACAACTAACCTATCGTTGTTTTCGTTCACACTGTGAACATCAATGTTGTTGTCTAAAAGATAGCGATAGACCTCATCAGCCTGTGCTGAATGTGTTTGGTTTGAAATGTGCAAAGCTTCACGTTCACCAAATGCAGAGGGTAGGGCACTGAGAAGCATCAGTACCACAGACAGCACGAGAACGATGACCTTCCATTTCGCTGAATAATTTATGGGTGTGTTTGAGCGCTTTAACTTCATTTTGGTTGCATCTTATTGAATAACGCATACCGAAATAGCACCAAGCTTATTTATTAAATAAACAGCGGTATTAATCATGTATGAGTTGAAACTAAGGGGCCTGAAAGGTTTTCGATAAACCTAACTCTTGGATACCGAGCTAGCTTAGTTTTTTGACTCAATAGAACTATGGGTTAGAGAAATTCATATTTGGTTTTCTCAATTTGTCATATATGAATTTCTCTAATTCCTCGTAGAGATTTGATTTATTTAAAACAATGGAATCTAAATTAAATGACTGAGGATAAATCTACGTGGATTGCACAATATATTTAAACGACCGCAAATATAGAATTTGCGACATTGGTGAAGGGAAGTGCACTTTAGTGCTGAGTTATGCCGAAGGCATAGAGTCATTGCATGAGTACTTTAGTCATCAGTTTCTCGAGCTAGAAAGAATGATAATTATCGACATATCAACATGTTGGAGTGGTAAGGTCGAAGCGCTGTGCGAAAAAGACCGCTGCGAGTTAACCACAGATGTTCGGCTACTAACTGACATATATTGGCTTGATGACTTTGAAATTAAAACCGATAAAGGACAAGACATATTTCTGGAGCTTAAATCATTATCTCCGATTTAAATCCAATACTGATTAGCCAAATATGACTTTCTCCAATTCATAGATTTAATTATTGAGATTGAGTGTAATGGCGTCATCGAAAGGGACTAACCCTATATTACTCCATTAACTAGAAGAACGATATTATGCGAAAGACAATTCTCAGCAGTGCTCTTTTACTCTCTACTCCATTTGTTGCGGTTGCCGACCAATACAATCTTTCTATTAAGTATGACCCAATTGTTACGGATAGAGGGATTGTTACTACAAAGCCCGCTGCTATGGTCGACCAATTGTGGGATGTAGACGTACAATCAATCACTCAGATAACCGATGGTGTCTATCGCATTGCTGGGTGGGGCATCGGTAACGTGATCGCAGTCGAGGCTCCTGAAGGCTGGATCATCGTTGATACGGGGGACGATTTAAAAGTAGCGCAAGAGCAACGCAAACAGTTGGAAAAAAAGCTGAATCAAGAGATTGATGTTAGTGCGGTCCTTTATACCCATTCGCATTATGTGTGGGGTACACAAGCGTGGAGTAATGATGACACAGCCATTTACGCACATGAGTGGATGGAGAAACACCTTTTTTCAGACAATGGTGTTAGCCCTCTAGCTGGAATCTTTTCTACTCGAGTCGCCATTCAATTTGGGTTGTTACACCCTGAAAGCGGGCCAGATGCGTTTCCTAATAAACTTGGTTTCACGCTAGACAAGCTAGAGGGCGAAAAAGGCTACCAATCTCCGACCGTTACTTTTGAGCACAACCAAGTAGAAACGCACACAATTGCGGGGATGGAAGTGATTGTTTTACCTAGCCCTACAGATGTGACGGACAGTGTCGCTTACTACTTTCCTGAAAAGAGCCTTATGGTGACCAATGCAATGAATGCAGGCTCAATTTTCAATCTCTATACTTTGCGCGGAGATAGGTATCGTGACCCTATTCGACTTGTAGATGCGGCAGATCTGGTGCTTTCTTATGACTTTGACTATCACGTTGATATACATGGCGCTGCCAATGTAACGAAAGAAACCGCTGAAGATGCTATTCATGAGTTTCGCGACTCGATGCAATTGATACATGACCAAACAATACGAGCGATAAAGCTTGGAAAGGATGCTCAAGGCGCTGCTGAATTTGTTTATATGCCAGAAAACCTACGATTGGATAAAGAAACCTATGGGCAAGTCGAAAGTCATGCTAAGCAGGTCTATAACGGTGTTATGGGCTGGAACGGTTGGGACGTGTACGACATCAACCCTTTGCCGACACAAACCTTTGCTCATCAATTTATTGGGAGTTTAGGTGGGGTTGAGTTGGCCAATAAAATGGTCAAGCAATCGAACCAGAAGCAAACCTTGGAAGGGTGGCAGTGGTCGCTATACTTAACCTCCCAAATACTTGAAATAGAGCCAAATAACGAAGAAGCCAAACTGTCGCGCTCAGAAGCGGCTCGTGCACTTGGGCAGCGTACCAGTTCAGCCAATGCTCGTGGATTCTATATTTCTGAAGCATTACTTCATGAAGGGAAACTTTCATTCGGTGAACATCAATTGGACAACTATCAATCTCTAACCCAACTACTTGGGACAATTACCAGTGAAAAGTTAGAGGCATCTCCGATAGAGAATAATGTTGAATACATCCGTTACTTGGTGGACACACGCAAAGCGGAAGGATTGTCTTCTCAGTTTAACTTAAACATGAATGATAGTGATCACGCGTTCGGTATCCAGCTTCGAAATGGCATAGTTCAAATTAGTTCACAATTAAATTCAGGGGTGACCGTGAATCTATCTCACTCTGAGTGGAGTGAAGTGTTGCTAGGCGAAACAGAATTTAAGCAATTAGATGACTCTTTGGCAGATTTTGATAAGGCATTGACTGTAATAACTGACTAAACAATGCGTTTGTACTTTAAAGCTCATTCCATGGTGGCTGATATCTGAGCCACCATTTTTTATTCTACACTTTTCTATAGTACTGATTTTTATAAATTATCATTTCCCTTATGTAGTGATAACATGTGCGTATCATTTTATATCTATCTTACAGTGAGGGTTATCAAAGGATGAAGAATAAAAGCAGAAAAGAGGCTGAGAAACCACCGATGTCCTTTGATGCCAAAGCCATGTTTGGATGCCAGTTAATTATGTTTCTGACTATGTTTATTAAACCATTCGAAACTGTGTTGCATTATGTGTATCTGGCGGCCTTTTTATTAGCGGCTTTCATGCTTGTGTCAATATTTCAAAAATTGAAGTCAGGTTGGTCTTGGCCGGGGTTATCTTTAAAGAATATCGTGTCTGCCGCTTTCAATATTGCTGCTACCTACGCTTTCTTTTCTTTCGTGGCGTATTCAATGTCTGATACAACACTCGCTGCAAGTTTGTCACTGGAAAATTGGGAAGCTCTACTTCACGAAACATCACAAGTGATTCTTCAAACAGCGCTAAGTGACTCTAATACCGTAGTTTGGTTTTTGATCGGGGCGGCAATATTCTGGGGTAACTTAATGAGAGACTTTAACTTCTTGGTGATGACACAACACGAGTTTGAGCAACAATGTCAGCATAAGCGTTCAGACACGATAGTGTTTAAATAGACAAGATTTGGAGGCACTTATGTTCTGGCAGAAGGCTTTCTACTTTGTTGTGCGGTACTAAAGTCCTCTATTGCAAATCACTTAAAGCTTCCCCTAGAGGTTTGAAGTAGGCTTGCAATGCATTGTGAATCTTCAGGCGATGTTCTAAGTCAGGGTAGACCTTAATGTGTTTGGGGTTGGTTGTTCCAGACACTAAGTAGCTATTTTCAATTCCAGAGCACGACTCGACAACTGACTCAAATGCTCTCGCCATCATTTCCGTTGGTAGAGAGAAATAATGGCTTCCCATCGCTTTATCGGCTAAAACACTTCGTGACACATAGTCGTGCCGATCTTGCTGATCATCTGTAAGTAGCGTCGCGTCAAATATCTTCAGTAATCTGTCATTTAACGGGTGTGGAAAGTGCTCAGCGTTTTTTAACCAACAGTCACTGGCGAAGATTGTTCGTCTTTGTGGCCCAGATCTGTCTCCAATATCAAACGCTTTCTCTGCAATGTAATGATCAAAGGCATGCCAAAACTCGTGGGCTAAAGCGCCAGCTCCGGCATTTTTCGCGAGCGCGAGTTCTCTCTGATTCGGTGCGTAATGGGCCTGAACGCCTTTTTGTCCGCCGCTGCCGAAAGCGAGATTTAAACTGCCTCGCAATCCAATGGCTTTTGGGGGGAGCGCCAATATATAAGCAAGGTCTGCAAATGAGTCGAAGATCAGATTAGCGGCCAAGTCTTTCTCTTCTTGGTTCACCCACTTACCAACACGAATGCTCCCAATGCCAAAGGTATCTCGTATGTCGATAAACGACACTTGCTCGCCATGACGATAGTCTGGGCCTTTACGAGTTTTGTATTTAAAGCTAGTTAAACGCAAGATTCACCTTGTGCGATGGGGAGTTATTGGGCTGATATTTAAAGCGCGTGTATTGTACATCAATTCACGTTGATGTGGTCGGGTATAAATCTCGCTGAAAAACTGATGGTCACAACTTCATTTCGACTCTTGGAGTTTGGAAAAGAGAAATAAATGTGGGCTTATTCCTAGCAAGCTTTTGAACAGAAAAATACGTTATCGTAGGACTCTAACGTGCCAAGTTTGGGTTAGAAAAAGCATCTTGAAACTCTAAACGCTTGTTATGATTTTCTTTGATACCGAGCAGGAACCTAATCAAATCATCTTCTGCAGTTTCTAGCTCTTTTATGCCTTCAGTTATCAAGCATGCCTCATCATCAAGCCATATTATGAAATTAGTAAAATCAACTGACAGATTTGATGAATGATAATGTATTGCTACAAGCTTATTGGTCACTTCAAAGAAATCGAGTAGACCTAATTCGTATCGTTTCAATAGTTTGATTGCAACTAACTCAAATGCTTCATTCTCCAAATTGGCATGCAGACTACCTAATACCTTGAGCTGCTTTTCTTTGGAGGTTGTTAAACAAAGATCAAATAGGATTTCTTCTGGCTCTTCGCTTGAAATGATCTGCGCATCAGCCCAATTTACTATTTGCTGAGCGTCAGTCATTGAACACAAGAGTTCGAACTCAATTACTTTAAATAGTAACTGGCTTGACATTGGAATTCCTCCAGAAACATGACACCGCGTTAAGCGTTGTGAATTCGTCTTGAATGCTTTGTCAGCATTTGGTATCGAGCAACATCGAACCCCAACATTTCTTGTCTGTCTACAAACTCGAACCCGCTACGTTCATAAAACGCTCTTAAGCTCCCTCTGCCACCATGACAGTCGCAACGAACCCAAAGACATCCACGTTCTTCAGCCAATAAACGGATTGCGGTCAATGTTTGCGAGCCAAAGCCTTTAGAGTTGAATGCATTGCCAATTGCAAACTTATGGAAAAACAGGGTTCCCTTTGTATCCGTGTCTGTCCAAAAATCATCGAAATCAAAACTAATAAATACACACCCTATAGTGTGCTGATCAGATTTCAACAGGTATAAATTTTCAATAGCATAGTTGCTTTTTAATGCTTTCACTGACACTTGTTGGTGAGTCCACAAGGGTAGCCCTCTCTCATTGC
The DNA here is from genome assembly GCF_000695685.1 of Vibrio fortis. Classification (GTDB taxonomy): domain Bacteria; phylum Pseudomonadota; class Gammaproteobacteria; order Enterobacterales; family Vibrionaceae; genus Vibrio; species Vibrio fortis_A. Next base: position 46,487 of record NZ_JFFR01000014.1, read on the forward strand.
AACGCTCTACCGTTTGAGCTAAGAAATTGGATGCAATATTCCAATGCTCATCTGTAGATGCTTTGACTAACTCCATTAATCCTCCTGAGATTGCTAACGCCTATTGAGTGCCTAGTTAAACGTTGGTTTGAAGTTCTCCGCCAAGTATGGAGGAAACCAACGACCTTCTGGATTTTGTGGCAGCTGATTTATTTTTTGAAGATTTTGTACATGATGTTCCAAACAATTAGCCAACCCTTTTATTGCTGACTGTTCACAGCCTTTCATTCTGCATGGTTCATTCTTTGGTTCGAAGTTACTCTGTGACAAAATATCCTGTAAAGATGCCACGTAAACTAATAGCTCATCAGGTTGTACGTAGGGTTCTTGTCGCCAATCTGCATTTTTTATTTCAGGTACTCGAAAAAGATACGGGTCGTTACCCCAATTCCAAGCTCGGCTACTTTGCCAATATTGACCACAACTTTTGCAACTCATTAGAACGTGCTCACCATCTTCTGATTTGGTGAGAAGGTTTAGAACTTTCTTAAGCTTCTTAGATTCCTTGATACGCTTTGAGATAACCTTACGGAGCATTTCTAAATCTTCAAACTCGGCACATTTACACTTTTCCACTGTGGTCTCCATTTTTACGTTTAACGCCTCGTTATGTGTTGGGTAGCTGTACAGAGAATCTACTGTCATTTTCTACTAATTCTAACGTCATTCTCTTCTCATGAAGCACGCTAAGAAAAACATCCCCAACCCTTTGCAAAGTACGTAGTGAGATGAACAACATGATAATTCCTAATGTGCTACTTGCATTCGGATACTCTTTCTCTATATCTTGAAATTGACTATCCAATTCTTCTTGCTGACGCATACCATTATTAATAACAAGCATGCTCGTTTGTCTGCCTATCCGACTTTTAACAAATTTACCATAAGCCACTAAAAATTATAGAAAATATATTTAGATGCGCATGCTATCTTCACATACAAACGCTCCGCCTATAGTCGAACACGCTCGCTGAGTTTGTTTTGAACATAAAAAAAGCAGAGCCAATAATGGGCTCTGCTTTTTTTATGGGTGGCAAATTAGTTACTGTGCGTTCTGAGCATTAAGCTGCGCTGATTGAGCTTTCTTCTTTCTAACGCGGGCAAAAAGGCCGCCAAGAATTACGATACCGCAAAGCGCGTAAGTCACCATGAATGACGTGTCACCTGCGACCAAACCTAGGTCAGAGAAGGTGATGTAAGCGCCAAGTACCATGTACAGAATCACTGCAGAGGCTTCAAAGCGGAACTCCCAAGGTTTAATGTCCATCGCTTCGTTGACTGGAAGCACGTAGTCCGTATCACGTGGACGAACTTTACCGATAGCAAACATGATGCCGCAACATAGCACGAACAATACTGCCAGCTGGTGGAAGAAGTGCAGTTCAGCCAGTGGCTTAAGTGGGCCTAAGTAATCGTGCATCGAGGCTGGAGTAAACTGTACGATACCGTAAGCCGCAACAAATACTGCCAATGAAACTTTTGCCGCCATCGCTGGAACACGCTTAGTGATGTAACCCATAAACACGATTGTGAAGATTGGTACACTGAATAGGCCTGCCAAACGCTGTAGTAAATCGAATAGGCCATTCGGTGCGAACATGATGAACGGTGCAATACCTACAGATAGGATTGCAATGAACAGACCGAATGAACGACCTTTGTTGACTAACTGTTCATCAGAAAGCTTGTTCTCTTTATCAAAGATGGGTTTGTAAACATTAAGTGTAAATAGTGTCGTTGAAGAGTTTAATACGCCGTTAAAGGTCGATAGGATTGCGCCGAACATTGCGGCTAAGAAGAAGCCAACAAGCGGTTTAGGCAGTACTTCGTTAACTAAACGCGTGTACATGGTATCCGCTTCGTAGCTTTGACCTGTCGCGTCTACTGTACCGAACATATGGTAAGCAATGATGCCAGGAATGATTAGGAACAGAGGTGTCACAACTTTGATTGCGCCTGCAAGGATCACACCCTTCTGACCTTCTCTTAGGTTCTTAGCACCCAATGCACGTTGGATGATCGCTTGGTCAGTTCCCCAGTAGTAAAGGTTAACGAGTAGTAGACCAGTGAACATGGTCGAGAACGGTACGTTAGGGTCATCTTCGGCACCAACGGCTTGAAGCTTGTCTGTAGCGTTGGTCGTAATCACGTCCACACCTTCCATGAAGCTGCCGTCACCTAGCACGATCAGACCAAAGATTGGGATCATCAAGCCACCAACAATCAAACCTACACCGTTTAACGTATCTGCAATTACCACCGCTTTTAGACCACCGTAGATCGCGTAGAAAAGACCTAGGAAACCGATGATTGATGCGATAAGTAGGATCGCTTGGAAACGACTGATTCCGAGCATGCTTTCGATGTCAAAAATACCGCCGATAACCATTGCACCTGCGTATAGCGTGTTTGGTAAAAGGTTGATAATGTAGCTCAATAGAAACAATACGGTTACGAACTGCTTTACAGACAAGTCATAGCGAGACTCTAAGAAATCAGGAATCGTTGTAATGCCTTGTTTGAGGTAACGAGGTACCAAAAAGAGTGCGATAATGATCAGCGTGATACCTGAAGCAACTTCATACCCCATTACAGACATATTGCCTTTGAAGGATAGAGCACTCATCCCAACGAAACTGGTCGCGGAAAGGTTAGTTAGAATGAGTGAGCTTGCGATAAGGCCACCGGTTAGGCTTCGACCACCGAGGAAGAAACCATCTTTGGAGTCATTTTTCTGATTCTTAACACGTGACCAGGTGTAAAACACCACCAAACCCGTGAAGAAAAAGAATGACAGTAGGATTGTCATTGGCATAGCTTTGTCCTTAAATTATTGGAATTTTGAATGTAGTTATCCTGTCAGGCAGAGGCGTCGTGATGATTTTCACAACCGCCTTTGCCCGATGTTTTGTTATGACTGACGACGAATTAGATTTTTTGTAGGTGTACTATCAGTGCTGATTCGGGGTCGAGAATTGGCAATGTCACGCCGATTTCCTTCAGGTTGTCGCCACTGAGTGTGAGTGTTTTATCTAGCCACTTAGGACGTTGCTTCATGAGTTGGAAACTGGTTTGAGGCATCTCCACCAACTTTACTTGATACTTGGCGTTGATATCCGCGCAGCTAATTCTCAACGGTGATGGCAGCGCATGATCTGGCATTGCTAATTGGCACACAGTGATCAACATTTCATCGTCACTCTCGACGCCGTAAATGTTCTGGTTCTTGTCTGCTGGATCGATACGGAAACTGCGGCCGCCATGAAGAAGGTGACGATACTCTTTATGAAGCGCGATATAGCGAGAAAACGCTTCTTTCTCTTCTTTTGATTCTTTCACCGGATCAAGCTCAACACCCATGTGACCACCCAGCGCGGTAACACCACGCATGTTTATTCCATGGCGACGATTGGTCGAGTGACACTCTGCAGGGCCGATGTGCGCGCCCATCACTTCCGGTGGGAAGAAATAGCTCATGCCTTTTTGAATGGCTTGACGCTCTAACGCATCATTACAATCTGATGCCCAGAAACGTTGCGTGCGTTTAAGAATTTCGAAATCGATACGACCACCGCCAGAAGAGCAAGATTCAATTTCCACTTCTGGGTGTGCTCTGTTTAGCTCATCGACAAGGCGATATAGCGCTTGCGTTTGACCATGTACAGCTGGGCGACCTTGATGGCCGGGCTGAACCAGTTCACGGTTCATGTCCCACTTCAAGTAAGTAATGTTGTAGCGTGTGAGTAGGTCATTTAGGCGCTCAAACAGATAGTTGAAGCAAGCTTCATTCTGTAGGTCGAGTACATATTGCCAGCGACCAGAAGGCTGGTGGTAACCTTGTAGTCCCAGAACCCAATTAGGGTGGTTGCGATACAGGTTCGAATCTTGGCTTACCATCTCAGGTTCTACCCAGAGACCAAACTCCATTCCTTGCTGGTTCACATGATTGATCACCGGTTCTAAACCATTAGGGTATTTCTTTTCATCTAAATACCAGTCACCTAAAGCTGCTCGTTCACCGTCACGACCAATGAACCAGCCATCATCAATGATGAAGCGTTCTACACCCATTTCGGCCGCTTCTGTTGCCATTTGCATGATGTATTCAGGTTTGTGATCGAAGTAAATGCCTTCCCATGTGTTTAGGTGTACAGGGCGTGGTTTGTTGACAGGGAACTTAACAATGTTATCGCGAACAAATTGTTGGAAGCGTTGAGAAATACCATTTAGGCCAGTATTGCTGTAGCACCCATACAGCCATGGAGTTTGGTATTCACCTTGAGCTTCAAGGATCGATTCACCAGCCAGTAACAGCTCACCAGCTTGAACAAAGCGGCGACCGTCACTGCGAACATCCGCACGCATTTGGTGGTTACCACTCCAACCAAGGTGGAAACCCCATACTTGACCAAGCTGTTCACTGAACCCATTCGTGCCCACAAACAGGCCTGGGAAGTTTTCATGAGAAGTACGCCCACGACGGTTTTCTTGCATGAAGCCGCCATGCTCAAAGCGTTGTCGCTGTGTTTGGAACTCGTGACACCAACGGCCATGAAAAGTCATTAATTCGTTGGCGTGGTTTGGTAAAGGCAAAGTTGAAGAGAGTTTGCCAAGATAATATTTGCTGTCGCCGAGGTTTTTAACGCTAATACGTTTCTGAACAACATCAGTATCGAAGTTCAATTTAAGCTCAACAGTCAGTTCAAGATTCGAAACGTCATCAACCATACCAAATGTCACTTGGTTTGCTTCAACTTGAGTCGATGCTAGTTTGAATACAGGTGCCCAATCGTAGCCGTCGCGATGGCCTTCAATGCCCGGTGCGTTAAAGTGACCGCTACCCAGTTCAGGACACAGAGACAAAGGGACATCGACATCTAAACGAGCTTGGGAAATCGGGCGCTCTGTTGAAAGCAATAGGTCTTCGTCTATCTGGGCAATCTTGGAACCCCAATGAAGGATCTCTGGCACTCGGTCAGTTTTGATGATCAAGCTGTGATTTTTGCTTTGTAAATGGACAAACCCACTCATTATTTGCTCGCTCTGCTATTTGTTTGCGTGAACATGTTTTCTGAAATATATATTGCGCCTATCTATGACTTTTAGAACTTAAATGCCGCTTAAGTGTGATCTAAAGCGGCTTTGAAATTACTTAAATTAGGTCTAGATCGACTGTTTTCGGGAACAGAAATTAATGTTTTCGCAAACATTTTGAGAGGCGTGTGACGTTATTGTTGAACCCCATCTGTTAGAGTTGAACTAAGACAGCAAAGAGCATTAGAAAAGACAATGAATGTAACTTTTAAAGATGTAGCAAAACTGGCGGGTGTATCGACTCAAACTGTATCTCGAGTGACGAATGGGTCAGACAGCGTTGCTGAATCCACTCGTATTAAAGTGAATAAGGCGATCAAGCAGCTAGGTTATGTACCCAATAAGGGAGCGCAGATGTTGAGTCGAGCGAAATCGACCAATATTGGCCTAGTGACACTAGATATGGCTTTGCATGGCGCCGCACTTATCGCCAATGGTGTCAGAAGAAAAGCGCATGAATTGAATTTTGGTACTGCTTTTTCTGTTGTTTCCGAGCCTAGATTATCCAGTATTCAAGGTGCGATGAGAGAGTTGATTGCTCAGCAGGTTGACTGCATTATCCTCAACGTGCCACTTAGCAAAGACGATGCTGTGGTCTTGGCGGAGCAGTTTCCAAGCTTACATTTGATCTTTATCGACGTGCCCGATGGTACTCCAGTGCACTTTGTTCATGGTGAGCATGCTATTGGAGCTTCTGAAGTGGTCAAGCACTTGGTAGAGACAGGACGAAGCCAGTTTTTGTTGGTTGCGGGGCCAGAGGCGTCAACAGCGGCCAATATTCGTCGGCAATCTTGGCTAGCGGAAATCGATGTATCAGAAACCAAAGCCGTAGATTGCTATCGAGGGGACTGGCAAGCTCAAAGTGGTTACCTTGCGATCAGTCAAGCGATTGGTAAACAACAGAGTTTTGATGCCGTGGTTGTCGCCAGTGATCAAATGGCACTTGGAGTACTGAGAGCATTGGATGAGTTTAACATCAAGGTACCCGATCAGGTCGCGGTTGTTGGGTTTGATGGCATCACCGACAGTGCGTATTTCAATCCACCTCTAACGACAGTTAAGCAAGACTTCACAGTCATTGGCGAACAGTGTGTTATTCAAGCAGTTGATCTAAAAAACCATCCGTCAAACACGCCAATTCAATTCAAACAAACCCGTATTCCCGTGGAATTAATTGTTCGTAAAAGTAGCCAACCTAAAACGAAGCAAACCTATGATAAGAAGGGTATCCAAGAGCTATTGAAGCAGATTGAGCTGCGCTTGCCTGAGTAACTTAAGTACAAATTGCATTTAGATGCCGGCAGTGCCTAGTATTTGCGAGTGGAAGACATAGACACTGGCGTTGAATAAGAGTTTTAAAAAATGGCTCGCTTTCTGTCTTTCAAATAGAAGGCGACGCTAATGGCGATGAATAGGAACGTGAAGTAGTAGAAAAACGATGAGAGCGACGCGATGAAGTCTATGTGCTGCTCTATCTCTTCGTTAGTGTAGTTCTTCGACAGGAGCTTGTAATAGTAGGCGTAGAGAACACCAATTAAACCGTAACCCACGTTAAACATAAGCCCCTTGAAGCTAAGAACTGTAGCTCGGTTATGGGATTCGGTCTGTTTGTTAAGGTGATAGCTGATGAATATGTTCATCGTCATGATGATGAAGATCAGCACTAACGCTGGAATCACACCATAGATAGACCAACCTAAGCTGATCCAATAGTAAGTCGCCATACTTGCCACACCCATGATCAAAATGAACGCCTTAGGTGCCATGCTTTCGGCTAATCGTCGACTTTGACCCGCCATGATGATTTTAAGCAGACTCACACCTGCACCAATCAAACCAAAATAGATAATAGGGATATCAATGGCCGTGTAATATTGGCTGTTCATGGTCAAGAACATGCGAGATGTATGTTCAAACAAGCTGTAGTAAAGCATGATAAATAGCACGTAAGGGGTCGATAATACCCACTTCCCCGTATTCAATGTGAGCTTCATGCTTTCGATTGTGCTGGTTAACTTGTTGCTACCTTGTGGAGTAGGCTTGCGCTCTTCTTCCATGCTGAATGCAGCATAGATTGCGATCAGGGCGACGATAAGCGTAGCGTAAACAGGAGTACGCATAATATCTTGGGTGTTCTGGGGAGCGTCGAACCCAAGAACCAGATAAACACCAGACATAAAGTTAACGTCGTACATTGCAGCGCCGACTAAGGTGACAAAAATACCGACCGTTGAAGCGATTCGCAGTTGGATTTGCAGCACTCTAGGCCACAATTCTTCATGACCTTGATCCTTCAAGGTGTCATAAGCCAACGCTTCATCTGCACCACTCGCAAGCGCCATCGCGAGTCCACTCAGTACCCGGTTTATTAAAAAGACGATAAACACTAGACTCGGATTCCCCGTAGGTACGAAGGCTATCATGGCGATTTCAATAAACATCACGATCGATGACAGCACCACCAGCTTTTTACGCCCGAGCGTATCTGCAAATGCACCCGATGGGACTTCAGCAAGCACGATGGTTGCCGCCCACACTACGTTAAGCATGGCAAACTGAGACAGTGTTAGGCCGTAATCTAAGTAGAGTAGTGTAAAGACCGGATAGTAAAAGCGAGCGAAGTAACTACTTCTAAACATCAGGAAGTAGCGGACATTACGAACTTGAAGGATCTCTTTTAGCGTCATGGAGTGGGTCACGCCTTCGTTATTATGTGATTTGATTAATACCTTTCTTAGTGTGATAGCAAAGGATTGATAAGTCGATAAAAATCCAAAATATCTCATCTTCAAACAGAAAGTTCACTTAATGTCATCAAGTGGCCACTTCCTCCTACACTTAATGAGTATGATGCACTTTCCTTCTTAAACAAGCAGTGGTTTGGATAACAGGACTAGCAAGAAAAAAGTAGCGTGATACCTGCGTTGCTGTCGTGTTATGCACAAATTTAAAAGCGTGACTTTCTAAACTGACCGATAGACAACGAGATAAAAAGAGAGAGTTAAATGAATAGGAAATTGTCGACTTTAAACTTGGCGATCGTAGCTGCTTTGGCCGCATCATCTAGCTTCGCGGCTAATTTCGAAAGCCCTGATTCAGTGGAAAACACGATAGCTCAACAAAAGTCTCAACAACTTGATTGGCGGGAGTCATTAGCGGCAGACGGTTTTACGTTTGGTGCAGATTACTTTGCTTTAAGAGTGCAGTCGTCTGATGGAAAAACAGGAGACTTGACCAGTGCTGCTTCTGGAGTCGCGCGTTTATATGGTTCTTGGAATCTTACTGGTAAAGGAACAGATAATAGCGGCAGTTTGGTTTGGAAAGTTGAGCATCGACACTCATATACGGACACCTCTCCTAAGCAATTCGCTTGGCTTGGAGAAGGTCAAATCGGATATGCTGGGATGATCGCCCCTGCGTTTAGCGATCAAGGGTTTCGTGTCACCGATCTTAACTGGAAACAGAAGATCAACGATGGCAAGGGCACCGTTATTGTCGGCTGGCAAGATGTGACCAACTATGTCGATGTTTACGCGCTTGCAAGCCCTTGGTCTGGTTTTACCAACCTCGCGTTCTCGACGGGTTCAGGCGCCATGGGATTACCAGATGATGGCATTTTAGCTTTGTCTGTTGGACACATGATAGGAGATAACTTCTATGTTGTTGGTGGTATCGCTGATGCGAAAGGTAAGTCAGATGATATCTTCGAAGGCTTCGATACCTTGTTTAACGACACCACTTTATTCACGACTTTAGAGTTGGGTTGGACAGCGTCACAAGAGCAGATCTATACCGATAATTTTCACGTGACCTTGTGGCACATGGATGAAGGCTCTCGACATAGTCTCTCCTCAACGGTTTTGCCTGATGGTACTGTCGTTGGAGGGGAGCCTGGAAAAGGTATTAATTTTTCTTGGAGCCAGTTTGTTACACCGCAAATCATGCCATTCGTACGCGGTGGATTATCAGAGGGCGATGTCGCCTTATACGATAAGTCGCTTTCGGTTGGTTTAGGCTATTTTGGTTTGGGTCAGCCTAATAACAATTTAGGTTTTGCAGTGAACTGGTCTGAAACAAACAGCGATACATTGCAGGCTTTCTTGAATGCTGGCGAAGACCAGGTGGCGGCAGAGCTTTACTACAACATGCAATTTGGCGATCACCTACAGATCACACCCGACATTCAATACATCAAGGATCCCGCCTTCTCAAGTGAAAGCAGTGCATGGGTATTTGGTATTCGAGCGAGAGTGTTTATCTAAGAAAATACGATTCCATTTAAAAAGTGGGTGTCTTGTACGCCCACTTTTTATCTGTGAGTTAATGGCTTAACGAGTTGGGTCGTTAACGCGAGTTTCTAATCGCATCCGCCAATAAGTCTATTTCCCTTTTCACATCTTCAGTTAGGTCGAAACCAATATTGATCCTAAAACAGTCGTTGTAGAGTGGTAGCGTGCTAAATAGCTGACCTAATCGAATATCGATTTTATGTTCCTCAATCAACGCGGTGAATCTTTCGAGGTTGAGTTTTGGGACTTGTAACCACAGCACCATTCCTCCTTGCGGTTGGCTTATGTTAACCCCGCTTGGTAAACGCTCGGATAAATAGTTGAGATAAGACTGCCGTAAACTAAGTAGCTTCGTTCTACGGCGCTTTAACTGCTTGGCGTAGTTACCCGATTCAATAAAGTCAGCCACTGCAAGTTGGATAGGCAGTGATACACCAAAACATGATGCAGAATGTTGCTGGCGATAGCTGTCGGTATAGCGACCTGGTAGACACCAACCAAGACGATAGCTTGGCGATAAGCTTTTAGAAATCGAACCGCACCAAAGTATGTAGCCATTTGAATCATAATATTTGGCAGGTAAAGGAGTGTGCTCTGAATAAGATAGCTCTAAATATACGTCGTCTTCGATCATCGGCACTTGGTAATGATTAGCAAGCTCGGCAAGTTTCTGTTTTTGCTGAGCAGTCATAGTGATACCTTGTGGATTCATGTGCGACGTACAAAAGATGCCAGCCTTAACGCTCCCTTGCTGCAAATGCAATTCAAGCTGTGCAAGGTCGATTCCTTCATCGATTGAAGGGATCTCGACAATCCGCCTCCCCATTTTCCCTAATAGATCCAATATCCCACTAAAACACGGAGAGCTGATGGCTATAGCATCGCCAACTTGGGTACATGCTTCAAGCGCAGCCTTAATTGCGGGCATACAACCGGATGTAATGACAAGGTCTTGAGGGTTGATATGAATTCCCAACTTTGAAAAATGAACGCTCAAAGCATCACACAATGACGGGTCGCCTTGAGTGTGAGGGTAATGATTCAGTCGACTGCCTAGTCGCTTGCTCGACCGGCGAAAGCTACGTTCGAGCTCGAGCAGCGCGGTGTCATCAATCGTCGTGCTGGATATACCAAGTGGCCCGTTGTAAGGGGAGTGAATAGAGAAGCTTTGGTGCACTTGAGAGACTTTACTGACAAACTGCGTCCACTCAGGCGTGTTGTGCTTTTTACTTCGCGCAGAAATGTAGTAGCCCGCTTGTGGGCGAGAGTGGATCCAGCCCTGAGACTCCAATTCTTGATAACAACTGACCGCAGTCGACATGCTCACGGCTTGTTGCCTCGCTAATTGTCGCAAAGAGGGCATACGACTCCCTTCGCTTAATTTCCCATCTTCAATTTCTTGAACAAACTGACTCGCCAATGTTTTGTAAAGACTCATAGATGCCAACTGTACTTATTTTTTTGTTAAAAACTGTATCTGTACTGGAAACTGTACTTGATTGATACTCTTTTTTAAAGAAGAAGGAGGGCAGTTTATGGTTAGAAACGATTTATTTTTGGCAATCTTTGTGATGGCAATTTGGGGCTTCAACTTTTCGATGATCAAAATGGGCATCACGGAGGTTCACCCTCTATTAGCGACGGCTGCGCGATTCACGTTGGCGGTGATTCCTGCGATTTTTTTCATTCGCAGGCCAAACGTTGCATGGCGCTATCTGTTTAGTTACGGGGTAGTTTTTGGTGTTGGTATCTGGGGCATGGCGTCGTGGTCGATTACAGCAGGCTTATCATCTGGCATGTCATCGGTTTTGCTATCGTCAAATGCGCTCATCAGCATGGCTGTAGGGGTATTTATTCATAAAGAGGCGGCATCAAAAAGGAAAGTTGTTGGTGCGATAACAGCACTCATTGCACTGATGGTCCTTGTTTCAGCGACCAACGGTAATGTGACGTTGCAAGGCGGTATCTTCATCATGATTGCGGCGACTTGCTGGACCATTATGGGGATGATCGTTAAAGCGTCTAAAACCACTCAAGCCTTTGCGTTCAATGTATGGGGAATGTTATTCGCGCCTATTCCATTGGTTATGTTTGCGGTAAGTATTTACGGACCAAACATCGTGACAGAAGCATTTGAAGTGTGGGATATGAATACGACGATTGCTGTACTGTTCCAAGCTTATCCAACCACGCTGTTTGGTTACTGGGTCTGGAATCGATTATTAATTCGATACCCATTGAGCACGACCGCACCGATGACTCTGTTGGTACCTGTTTTTGCCTTGATATCTGGGTACTACATGTACGATGAAATGCTAAGTACCGCGCAAGTTGTTGCCTGTGTTCTTTTCCTCATCGGTATAGGGCTGATAGTTAAACCTGGTAAGAAGGTAATCGAAGCTGCAGGTAAACCACTCACGAGCTAAACATGTGAATCGGTAGTCACGGAACTAGTGTGACGAGTAATTCAGTGTCGAGCGGTAATTGAATGATATGCCACCTTAAGAGGGTGGCATTTTTCATTTTGGTGGTTGGGTTGGCGTTTCATGATGTGAATAATGGCATTAATCTAATCAATCTGTGATTTGATTATGTGATATAAACAAATCATAATGTGATTTGATTATGGTAATTTTTCGAATCAAGGCATGGATATGTGGATCTGGCAACAAACGAATTGGCCACAGTTTGACTGGGACAACAATATTATAGAACCAATGGTAAGGCGTACGCGTCTCAACCAAGGGATCCTATTGGGAAAAATGTTTAGCCACTCTCAAGATCAGACAGAGAGCATGTTAGATACCTTGCTTGCCAATATCGTTCACTCAAGTGCCATAGAGGGAGAAAAGCTGAATGCTTTTTCAGTGCGTTCTTCATTGGCGAATAAACTGGGTTTATCAGAAGAAAGGCCCTTCCCTACCACTGAACAGACTGATGGTTTGGCGGAAATCATGGTTGATGCAGTAGAAAACCTGAGCACGCCGTTAACACTGGACCGGATTCTACACTGGCATGACAGGCTTTTTCCTGAAGGCTACACCATGTTCAACCCGGTTATAGGCGGTCAACTACGAGGTGACACGCCAATGCAGGTGGTTTCTGGCAGAATAGATAGGCCAATCGTTCACTTTGAAGCGCCGAGCCGCGATGTACTTGATGCTGAGTTAAACCAATTCATCCAGTGGTTCAACGATTCCAGAGAAGAGATATCGCTCGATCCTTTAATAAGAGCTGCGATCACCCATTTGTGGTTTGTGACTCTACATCCCCTTGACGATGGAAATGGTCGAATTACCCGTCTTCTTACCGACCTAGCACTTGCACAGGCAGAACAGCAGTCGGTACGCTTTTACGCCATGTCTGTCGGCATACTGGCCAATCGTAAAAGCTATTACGATATTCTAGAACAAACTCAGAAAGGGTCTCTGGATATTACTCCGTGGCTTGTTTGGTTTTTCAATACACTGAATGAGACGTTCGATGAAGTGTTAAAAGAGATCGATCAAACGGTATTCAAGACCAACTTTTGGCGCCATGTCGATCAAACTAAGCTGGTGGAGGAACAAGTTAAAGTGCTCAATCGCATGCTTGATGGTGACTTTGCGGATGGCATCAACACATCTCAGTATCATAAAGTAGCCAAGGTGAGTAAACCAACGGCAACTCGTCACTTAACCACTCTAGTCGAGCAGCAGTGTCTTGTGAAAACTGGTGCTGGTCGAAGTACTCGCTACCAACTACCTAAATTATAATCTTCGATTATACCGCGTTATCAGAAGCATGCTCTGTATATAAGTGGTTGCAATTTTCTGGACCTTTCTTTCTCCCCCTAAAAATAAAAAGAGCCGCAGTGCGGCTCTTTTAGCTTTTAATCAGCAACTTATTATTAACGATTTAGCGGAAGAATATCGAACTTCATGTCGAATTTATCTAGAGAACTCGCTAAGTCTTGTAGGTTTTTCGCATCACCACGTAGGCCAGCCTGACCACTCTCAAATAATGCTTCAAGTGTCGTCTCGCCAGTAATCACTTTGGTTAAATCGGCTTTGTGAATAATGATTTCTGTATCCAATGCTGGGATAGAACTCTCTAAACCTAACTCAGTCACAGGTAGGTGAGAGAAGGTAGCATTAGAGACTTCGATGTAATGGCGCTCTTCAATATCAGGGTGATAAATCCCCATGTTAAAGTTCAAGCCTGCAGTCTCGGCCTTTGGCCCATTTAGCTGCACACCTACCAAGTCCAAGAAGTTTGTTGTCGGCGTGTTTGCGATAACGTCCTCAGAGGCTGTCTTTAAAGACTCTCCGATTTCATTCGTACGAAGTTCCACCGCACCTTGCAAGTACGAGTTACGCCATGCCATCGTTTCAGACTGATAGCCTTGTTGTTCAAATGTGTCCGCCAATAATTCACGGTATTCGATATTAGTTGGCTCACAAAGTACTAAGTCGTTCAATAGCTGACCGGCTTCCTGATAGTTACCTGAATCAAAGTGAGCTTTAGCCGACTTATAGAAATTATCTGCCCCACCAGCGTTCACGTAAGTACAAGATTTATCGACTGACTTAAGTGGGTTTATATTGACTGGGTTTAGGTCTAGGTAACCCAAGTACAAGTTTACAATCGCTCGAGCATTGTGGCTGTATGAACCATGATAGCCACGTGATGCCCAGTTTTGTTTCTGTGACTCAGGCACAATCTCTTCAATTGAACGACCAACATCGCCAATTTTCACACCGTGGTTGGCTAGACGCACCGAGTTGTTGTGAAGCCAGCTATAGTTATCACGTTGCATCTCCATGTAGTGGCCGATTTCATTCTCTTCGGTTTCTGGGTTGTTCCAAACCGGAGCGGAATGGGCAGAATGGATGTTATCCACAAGACCAGAGTCTACGAAACGCATCTTGAGTTCAGTTAGGTACTTAGACCAAGCCAACGAGTCACGTACTTTTGCGCCGCGGAATGTGTAAATGTTGTGCTGTCCATCGTAAGTGAGTTCAGCGGTATTCAATGAACGGTACGCGGGTACGTAGTTTACGATTTCAACTGGCGCTTCAGCACCCGGCATGTTGATAAAGTGAACCTCTAAGCCATCGATAACACGCGTTTCTTCGCGTTCAACAATTTCTGTTGTTGGTGTTACTAACGTTACCGCTCCTTTACCAAAACCCATACCAAGTGCGTTGTCTACAATACCTGTAGCGTCATTTTCTAAAGACTGGCCGTATTGATATTGTGCGCGACGTGACATCGCGTTACCCGCCATGATGTTTTCGTCAGCCATCTCTTTGATGAAATCACCAGGGACAATAACTGGCGCACCTTCTACAAAGTCGCCCGTGTTAATGATGCCTCTTGAACCACCAAAGTGGTCGGCGTGAGTATGTGAATAGATCATACCGGTGATCTTATGTTCGCCGTTGACCGCTGGCAGGTGTTGTTTCGCGAAGTTCCAAGCTGCTTCTGCGACTTCATCATGCAGCAGGGGATCGTGGATAAGGTACCCGTTGTCAGTGCGGTAGATTGTCATGTTTGAGAGGTCGGCACCGCGAATTTGATAGACACCATCCGTAACTTGATAAAGGCCGCCTGAGGCATAGTTCATTTGACCTTGGCGCCAGATAGACGGGTTAACGGTATCCGGGCGGTCTTCACGAATGCTATCTACGTTCATGTGAGACATGCGATTACGCAGTTCACCTACACGATGGTCACCAAACGCTGCGATGAGTCCTCGCTCTGAACGCTCAAATGCTGAGGTGTCTTGCCAAGGCAGTGTTTCAGCCAGTGCATTGTTGGCTGCAATGGTATGTTCCGTTGCAGGTTTGCCTTTGTATGTCTCGATTGATTCATATTCGTTGTCGGCCGTCGCGCTGAAAGAAACGATGATAGCTAGGGATAGTACAGAACGGTTTAGAGTCGTTTTCATAGAGAACCTCGTTTTGTCTCTCAAGTTGGTATGAGACAAATTTAGAGGATTGACACATAAGAATACATAAACGAATATTAATTCCAAACATCACGATTTGTTATGTAATGAGCTATGCTAGAGAAATTCGATTTAAACCTACTTAGAGTGTTTTCCGCTGTTTATCGCCATCAATCGATCACACTCGCTGCTGACGAAATGGGGATGACTCAACCTGGTGTTAGCGGTTTGCTCAAGCGATTGCAACAACAAGTAGGCTGTCAGCTTTTCATTCGCTCTGGTAGAGGGATAGCACCAACAAGGCAAGCCCAAGAGCTGATTCGTCAAGTCGAGCCAGCGTTGATACAAATTAATAACGCGCTGGAAAACTTGGAAGAGTTTAGTACCGAGACGCCTCATAAATTTGTAGTGTATACATCGGAACCAGTGATGCTAAGACTAATGACGAAAATTGAAGCCGATAATCAGTT
Source organism: Vibrio fortis (assembly GCF_000695685.1). Classification (GTDB taxonomy): domain Bacteria; phylum Pseudomonadota; class Gammaproteobacteria; order Enterobacterales; family Vibrionaceae; genus Vibrio; species Vibrio fortis_A. The sequence goes on from NZ_JFFR01000014.1 coordinate 62,311, forward strand.
GGGTAACGTTACGATTGAGCTTCATCCTACGCGCTCTAATGAAGAACAATTGATGGATGACCTCAACCAGAGGCAGGCTGATCTCGCAATTGAGTTCTCAAACCACACATCCAGCTCATTCTTTACAGAGCCGTTATTCGATGACGAGATGTGCATTATTGCGAGAAAAGGTCACCCGAGGATCACTGGTTCAATATCCCAAGATGAATTCTATCGTGAGAAGCATATAACGCTTAAGTTGCGTCGAGAGCAGGCGTATTTGGCGGACTATTTCACCGAAGTCAGCCTGAAAGAGAGAAAGGTTGCTGCTGAATGCACATCGCTCATTTGGCAAATGTCGATGGTATCGAGTAGCGATTGTATTGCTTCAATGACAAGAAGTTTGGCCAATGAACTTGCTGATAAGCTAGGACTGCAAATAATACCGATGCCATTCTCGACATTCCCGATTAAATACCAACTCTTCGTCCATAATCGAGATAAGAAGAGCCCCTCAAATATCTGGCTTAGAGAAAAACTGAAATCTTATTTGATTGAAGGTTAGGCAATTCTCTGCATCGTGAATAGTGACTAATTGCCGCATTAACTAACTTCACCTCTTAAAGTTGATTCATAATGCTTGGCGCTTTTACCGTTATGTTTTAATTTTTCCATGATTTTTCCTTCCAATAGTAAGGTGTTCACTCCTAAGGAGAACAGATGCAAAGAATCAACGTAATAGGCACTAGCGGTAGTGGAAAAAGTACTTTCAGCCGCAAGCTTGCTCAAGAGCTAAGATGCCCTTATTTGGAGATGGATGAGATATTCTGGAAACCAAATTGGCAAGAGCCTTCAGATGAAGAGTTTTTTGAGAACTTGATAGAAAAGTTAAGTGGCGAATGTTGGGTTCTAGATGGTAACTACAACCGAACGTCTGAAATCAAATGGAGTAGAGCCGATACCATCATTTGGGTTGATTATTCTTTTCAAAGAACAGTATTCCAAGCCGTGAAAAGGGCTTTGACTCGCATTGTGACTAAGCAGGAATTATGGGGCAAAGCGGGTAACGTTGAATCGTTTAGAAAATCTTTTCTTAGTAGAGACTCAATCATTCTTTGGACACTGAAAACATACAAGAAAAATCGAGCTCGTTACACCGAATTGTTCAATGACCCGAAGTATAATCATATCGAGTTTATTAGGATAACAAGCCCTCAAAATGCGGATACGTTTATAAACAAGTTACGCATGCAACAAGAGCTGTAATGAAAATAGAAAGGTCAGTACGACTTATCCCCTAGAAAGCCTTTAGTTGTCCAAAAGGAAAAATGACATGGAAGTGATCATTGGAACGTCTCGTGAGATTATCGAACAAGCTCAGGCTATACGATTTCAGGTGTTTAGTGTAGAACAGAGTATTCCGAATGAACTGGATTTCGATGGTCTAGATAATAGGTCAGTTCATGCTCTCGTTATGGACGACAATCAAGCGATAGCGACAGCACGACTACTAATTAAACCAGATGGTTCGTCCGTTATGGCGCGAGTTGCCGTATTAAAAGCATACCGTAGTCAGGGTATCGCGTCAGAAGTTGTGAAAGTGTTGGTTAACTACGCTGAGCAGCAAAGCGTTGAGTCAATTGAAATTCATGCGCACAGCTACTTGAGAAACTATTATGAAAAATTTGGTTTTAACTTCGTTCAGGAAGTTGAGATTGTAGGTGAACACCAACTAATAGAAATGCGTTATCAACTTACCCGAACTTATCAACCAAGCAGGTGAAAGATGGATATTGCAGTACTCACTTTTGACGGATTTAATGAATTAGATTCGTTTATCGTATCCGGCATTCTAAATAGGATGAAAGACGTCGGTTGGAATGTACAAATCACGAGCCCATCTCGGTACGTTACTTCAATGAATGGAGTAACCATCCGGTCGCAACAAACTCTAGAGTTTGCAAACAAAGCAGACGTTATTCTATTCGGCAGCGGTGCTCTGACACGAAACATAGCGCGTGATGAGAGCATATTATCTAAGTTAAAACTGAATCCAGACAACCAGTTAATTGGTGGGCAATGCTCAGGTACACTGTTGATGTCTGTTTTAGGTTTGTTGGATGAAGTGCCAGCCTGTACCGACTTAACCACGAAACCTTGGGTAATTGAATCTGGAGTTTCTGTTCTTGATCAGCCGTTCTATGCCAAAGGAAACGTTGCGACAGCAGGCGGTTGTTTGTCTTCGAAATACTTAGCTACATGGGTGATCAGTAAGTTATCAGGTAAACAAGACGCCGAGTCTGCTATTCATTATGTAGCACCCGTCGGAGAAAAAGAGCATACAGTAAAACACTGTATGTCTGTGGTTGGTGAATACTTGTAGAATTGATCAATTAGAGCGTTCACACAACTTTTCAGGAACACATATGGAAATCCCCAAAATTCTGCGTTGTTTAATTATGCGAAAGGTTCATATTTCGCAGATAGCTTTTCTTGTGAAGTACCCAACAAGGGGCAGACTGCCCTCGATGTTTATCTTGAAATAGCAAAACAAACACCTGCTTGGATCTCCTTCTTGATGGCCATGAGAAATAGGATAGTGTCGATGTTTGGATTAAAGCACTTAGGTCGGCTACAAGATGCCACGATGGATATAGAACCAGATCACCTTAAGGTTGGCGATCGCCTTGGTATTTTTACGTTGGTAAGCAATACAGACGATGAGATCGTGCTGGAAGATCGTGATAAGCATCTGGACGTGAGAGTGTCATTTTTGTTGGATCCTCAAAGGGAGAAGGTAACCGTGCATGCAACGACAGTAGTACACGTACATAACCGTTGGGGTAAAGCGTACATGCTCTTCGTGGCTCCAGTACACAAGATTATTGTTCCTAGCTCTTTGAAAACCTTCGTACAAGCTTAACCACAACTATTTATCATGGCACAGTTCTACTCTTCCTCGTTATATGAATACGATTTAATCTGTTAGTTTTGAAGCGCAGCTGAAGATAGTTCTATCAAGCCATAGAACGAAAAAAAGGCAGCCCCAAATAGCACGGGCTGCCTTTCTAATCACTCAAAATAAAGGATTAGACAGTGGATTCGTTAATCGGCTCTAGTGCAACTTGCTCTGTGTTGTCACTCTGCTCTTTAGGAGTACGTTTAGCCAATACGTAGTAGAACAGTGGTGTGAGTAGCAGACCGAATATGGTTACACCAATCATGCCGGAGAACACAGCGATACCCATTGCTTGTCTCATTTCAGCACCGGCACCGGTAGAGAACACCATTGGAACCACACCCATGATGAAGGCAATCGACGTCATCAAGATTGGGCGAAGACGTAAGCGTGATGCTTCAAGAACAGCCTCCATCACCGTGCGACCTTTGTCTTGCAACTCTTTGGCGAATTCTACGATTAGGATGGCGTTTTTAGTTGCCAAACCAACCAGTACGATTAGACCAATTTGAGTGAAAATATTGTTGTCGCTACCCCATAGAATCACACCGCTGATCGCCGATAGAAGCGTCATAGGAATGATTAAGATGATTGCCATCGGAAGACGTATACTTTCGTATTGCGCAGCAAGTACTAGGAACACCAACAAGATAACCAATGGGTAGATCAACATAGCTGTATCACCAGCCAATTTCTGTTGGTAGGTCAGCTCTGTCCATTCGTAAGTCATGCCAATCGGTAGTGTTTCTGCAAGGATCTGCTCAATCGCCGCTTGCGCTTCACCTGAGCTGAAACCTGGCATAGGGCTACCATTGATTTCTGCTGTGGTGTAAGCGTTGTAGTGCATCACACGATCAGGACCAGCACTGTAATTCACATCAACAAACGCGCCCAAAGGAATCATTTCACCGTTCGCATTTCGAACTTCTAGCTGTCGAATCTGCTCTGGTGTTTGGCGGAACTCTTCATCGGCCTGAACGTTTACTTGGTATGTGCGACCAAAGCGGTTGATATCATTGACGTACGTGCTCCCCATGTAGGATTGCAGAGTCGAGAAAACATCGTCTAATGATAGGTCTTGCTTGAGCGCTTTTGTACGGTCAACATCCAGGTCTAACTGTGGAACATTCACTTGATAGCTTGAGAACACGCCAGTTAACGCTGGGTGAGCCCATGCTTTCATGATCACTTGTTGAGTGACACCGTATAGTGCTTCGTAGCCGTGGTTCGCTCTATCTTGGATCTGCAAACGGAAACCGCCAATCGTACCCAGACCTTGAACCGGTGGTGGTGGAAAGATCGCAATGAATGCATCAGGGATAGAAGCAAATTTTTGGTTTAGCTGACCTGCAATCGCATTTGCGCTAAGACTCGGATCTTGACGCTCGTCGAAATCAGCCAACGGAGTGAACACGATGCCGCTGTTTGGACTATTGGTGAACCCGTTAATGCTCAGACCCGGGAAGGCCACGGAGTGTTCAACGCCTGGTTGTGCCAAAGCAATCTCAGACATCTCACGGATAACCGCATCGGTACGCTCAAGTGAAGCCGCGTCTGGCAGTTGCGCGAATGCAACCAAGTACTGCTTATCTTGACCCGGCACATAACCCGTAGGAGTCTGATCGAATTGGTAAGCCGTTAGGCCAAGCAGGCCAACGTACATCACCCCAATCAGTGCGCCAAGTCGAATGCTCTTCTTCACCGCGTAACCGTAAGCGATAGAACCTTTGTTAAATAGCTTATTGAATGGGGCAAATACGAAGCGCCCAAACAAACCATCCATGGCACGGGTTAGCCAATCTTTCGGTTGGTCGTGACCACGTAACAACAGAGCAGAAAGAGCCGGACTCAAAGTCAGCGAGTTGATTGCCGAAATAAATGTCGAGATAGTGATGGTCAACGCAAATTGTTTATAGAACTGACCCGTTAAACCAGACATAAACGCAGTCGGGATGAATACCGCAGCGAGCACCAACGTAGTTGCAACAATTGGGCCTGTAACTTCTCGCATCGCTTTTTCTGTCGCCGCGATTGGAGCAAGACCTTCTTCGATGTTTCGCTCAACGTTTTCGACCACCACGATCGCATCATCAACAACGATACCGATAGCAAGTACCAGACCAAATAGTGACAGAGCATTTAAAGAAAAGCCCATTAAGTACATGAAAGCGAATGTACCGACTAGTGAAACTGGAACCGCAACTAATGGGATGATCGATGCGCGCCAAGTTTGCAAGAACAGGACAACAACTAGTACAACAAGTAATACCGCTTCAAGCAGTGTTTGCACTACCGCTTCAATAGAACCACGAACAAATACCGTTGGGTCGTAAACAATCTCGTAGCTCACACCTTGAGGGAAGCTAGCTGACAGCTCTTCCATTTTCGCTCTTACGTCATCAGAGATCTGAATCGCGTTTGAACCAGAAGCTTGGAAGATTGGAATTGCAACGGCGTCTTGGTTATCAAGTAGTGAACGAAGTGAGTAGGTTTCGGCACCTAATTCAATACGAGCGACATCCTTCAAACGGTTGACCTGACCATCTTCACCAACCTTGATGATGATGTTCTCGAACTCTTCAACCTCGCTTAAACGGCCTTTGACATTAATAAGCAGTTGGAAGTCTGACGAACCACTTGGTTGAGCACCAAGGCTACCTGCTGCAGCTTGTTTGTTCTGCTCGCGAATCGCAGAAATCACTTCACTAGGATTGAGGTCAAGGCTTGCGACCTTGTTGGGATCAAGCCAAATACGCATGCTGTATTCGCCACCACCAAACAGGCGAACGGCACCAACGCCTTCGATTCGGGCAAGTTCATCCTTAACGTTAAGCGCTGCATAGTTCGCAAGATAAAGTAGGTCATAGCGCTCATCAGGCGACACCAAGTGAACGACCATGGTTAAGTCTGGTGATGACTTTTCCGTCACAACACCAAGTCGCTGAACAGTTTCAGGCAAACGAGGTAGGGCACGATCAACACGGCTTTGAACTAGGGTTTGCGCTTTGTCTACGTCGGCACCAATGGCGAAGGTAACGGTTAACGTCATCACGCCATCTGAAGTCGCTTGAGAAGACATATACAGCATATCTTCTACGCCATTAATCTCTTCTTCAAGGGGAGACGCGACGGTATCCGCAATAACTTTCGGGTTCGCACCCGGGTAAGTCGCTGTTACAACGACAGTCGGAGGAACAACCTCAGGGTATTCAGTGATAGGCAGTTGCCATACAGACAATGCACCACCGATGAATATGAGTATCGACAGGACGGATGCAAAGATCGGCCGACGAATAAAGAACTGGGAAAACATTGCAACGGTTCCTTTATTGCTTCACTTGCAGAGTCAGTAGTTCACTGCGCTGCTGGTCTCGTAATGCTTGCTGCTGGCGAATATTGACAAGGGTGTTTTCATCAGCCATTGCAACTTCATCAGGCGTAACAGGCATGTTGGCACGCACGCGTTGTAAGCCATTAACGACAATCTTTTCGTCGCCTTTTAGGCCATCTAATACAATGCGCAGACCGTTAAGGCCTTCACCAAGTGAGATTGCTCGGTATTGGACAATATTGTCATCGCCTAAAACCAAAACATACTTGTTGTTCAGGTCGGTACCAATCGCTTTGTTATCAATCAACACACCTTGGTAGCTATCCGAGCCAGCGATACGCATTTTCGCGAACATACCCGGCAGAAATTTCTTATCCGCATTATCAAAAACGGCGCGAACTTGAATGGTTCCCGTTGCTTCGTCAATCGCATTATCTACAAAGTCGATATAACCGATATGAGGGAAATCGGTATCGTTAGCTAACGACATTTGGACGACATTTTCAATTTCACCATCCGCTGAGATGAGGTTATTAAGCTCTTGATATTTAAGGAAACTACGCTCATCAATGTCGAAATAAGCGTACATTTTCGAAGTAGATACCAGTGACGTAAGAACGGTTTGACCCGTAGTTACATAGTTACCTTTGGTCACTTCTGCGAAAGAAACTTTGCCTGAAATCGGCGCGCGAACCAGAGTGAATTCAAGGTCTAGTTCCGCTTTGGCCAAAGCAGCTTTAAGGGCTGAAACACTTGCAACACTACGCTGTTGATCGGCAAAACGTGCATCAACGGTCTCTTGTGAAATCGCTTTGGTTTTGCTTAGTCTTTGTGCGCGTTCATAATCTTTGATTGCTTGATTCAAGCTTGTTTGAGCACTGCTAAGTTCCGCTTTCAAACGGTTAACTTCAGCAACAAACAAACGATTGTCGATTGAGAAAAGCACGTCTCCAGCTTCTACGAGATGGCCTTCGCGGAAGTGAACACGGTCTACGTAACCCGACACACGAGGCATCACGGTGACGGTTTGAGGTGATTCTAATCGACCAGTGTATTGATCAAGTTCGGTAACCTGTTCTACAAGCACTTGTGCCACTTCAACCGTTGGTGGTGGCGGCGCTGATGCAGGTGCTTCGGCGCGTGAATCTTGACATCCAGACAACACCAATGGCGCTGCAAATGAGATTAGTAGAAGAGGCGTTCTAAGGTGTTTGCCTACCATCTCGCTATCCTTATGTTAGTTTTGTACCGATCGGTATAATAATCCTGACTTTTGATATTGATCAAGTAAAATTTATAGAATGAATGGTTACAACATATGGACAACGTATGCCTGCCGCATTACCATTTAGGGGATTGAACGAATAAGTGGTAGTTAGATTATGGTAGTCGGTACAGCAGGTCGACCACGCAGTTTTGACCAAGAAAAGGCGTTAGAAGAAGCATTAAAAGTGTTTTGGGAACAAGGGTTTGAGGGAACATCTCTTTCTGACTTGACCAAGGCGATGGGCATCAATAAACCCAGCATGTATTCCGCCTTTGGCAACAAAGAACAACTGTTTCTTAAAGCGGTCGAAATGTATAAAGCCCGTGAATCAGAATATTTTTATCAGGCCTTAGAACAGGCTGACATACGTAAGGTGATCACGGACATCATCATTGGGAGCGCACAAGCGCATAGCTGTAAAGATAAGCCAAAAGGTTGTTTGATGATCCAGGGCGCCTTGGCATGTAGTACGGATGCTAGTCCGATAAAACAGGCGATGATGGATTGTCGAAAAGAGATGGGTGAAATATTGCTAGCAAGGTTCACAAAAGCTCAAAATGAAGGCCAATTAATTGAATCCGCTGACCCACAAGTGATGACACATTTTATGGCCACTTTTCTCAATGGCTTGTCAGTTCACTCTATGGATGATGTGTCACCAGAGATGATTATTGCTGTGGCGGAGCTCGGAATAAAAGACTTACACGCATTTTGCGTAAGCTAATGTTTTAATAAGGTTAATTGGATTCGTTTTAACCCTGGAGCATGAGGTTTGGACTGTCTTGGTTATTCAAACCTCTCAAATAGCGAAGTACCATTTCATTACTTTTCCAATCACCAAGTTGAATGAGCTGGGTTAAATTTAAGCCAGCATGATAACCATCTTGCAATGCACCGACACGGCTAGAGTGGCCACTCCATATGTTTCTATGAGCCTCTGTTGATGTGACAATGTCACCTAAACCAGCGAGTAGATCGTGGGCGCGTTGATAAATACGGTCGATAGTCATGCCCGACATTGGAGTTTGGCGATAGCCTGCTGGCCTTGCTCCTTTTACGGTTAACCAACAAAAGATAAAATCATCTTCATCCAGCGGCTGGCAATAGGTATGAATATAGCGTTTTACAATCACCGAAAACCGGCCTGTTAATCGCTTCGGTTCTGGACTGATTGTGGTTTTAGATGTAACACGTTCGATATTAATGTCTCCATTTTCAAGAAACTTAACGTGCTTTTTGCGTATTTTACCAATCTCGCCTTCACGAAGTAGGGTGCCATAGGCGACAGTAAGAACAGCAAGATCTCGATAAGGTACAGCCCGTTTTTCATTGCCCCATAGATCCATCAATCGCAGCAAATGGTGTTTTCGAAATGGTTTAGCTTGCAGTTCGATAACTTGCGAGCCGGTAATTTCCATTTCATCTTTTGGCAACGATTTAAAGAAGGTGGCAATGGCTGGTAGTTTAGTGACGTCTTCCGTATTCATGATTTTGTGGAACAGACTAAGCTGAGCTCTATATTGTTTAAGCGTATTGATCTTCACATCGAACTCTAGCTTAAGCGATTTGAACCAAGTTAATAGGACTGGGGCGTATATAGGAAAGCTATAAACGTTTTGGTCTTTACAGTAGTCATCCCATTTACGAACAACGAACGCTAACATCTTTAAAGTGTGAATACTCAATCCGCCACGGTTTTCTTCGAACTCGTCTAAGTATTTTCGCACTAGAGGTAACTCAGTCCAATTCGGATCAAAACTCTCGTTAAGGTTCGGAAAGTTAAGTTTAAAGCGACTGAGCTTCTCTTTTTGTTTTTCCCACTTCTGGACAGTTTCTTTATGAGAACGTTCAGGTGACAGCGTCACTTGGCTTTGTCGTTGAGTTGGGAAGTTAGAGTTCGTCATAATGCCTATGTTAGCAAACAAGTGTGATATAACTGTAATTATATCACACTATATAATTGGGGCGACGATCGACATAAAAAACTCCTTCAAACGAGGTGAGTTTCGCCTGTTAATTAAATAATGAGCCGAAATGGTAAGTTGAGATGATGATCAGAGGTTAATATACAGCCTGAGCATGTCTTTATGCTGGATACCGTTTTCGAATATTGGGTCGCTGTAATTCATGAGGAAATAGTCTTTAGATACCGAATCAACGCGAAAACCCAATCTTTGGTAATACGTTAATTGATAGCCAAAGGTACCCGTTCCTAACTCTATACGAGTGATACCTTTGTTTGGTAAGTCTGCAAGCACCGACTTTAAAAGTTTTGTACCGATACCAAGACGTTGATGACTGGGCAGTACTGAGACATTAAAAATCTCAACAGTGGTAGAAGTGAATGGTTTAGCAATACAAGCTCCTAATACTTCATTATTTTCACAAGCAATAAAGCAGAAAGAATTATATAGATACGAGGAAATACTCGCCTCGGATGGATCCGCTTCTAACAGCAAATCAAAAGGAACCTCGCTAGGTTCGATTTCTTTGAATTCCAAGAAGAGCTCCTCGCATACAACTAAAACTTGAGGAACTAATTAAACGCCATGTTTGCGGCCATAACAACCAAAAGTACTGCAAAAATTTTCTTAATCGTTGCAACAGGAAGATGGTTAGTTGCCTTTGCTCCCAATGGCGCCGTGAACCATGACGTCGAAACAATACCAAGCAAGGCTGGTAAGTAAACAAATCCGGCAAAACCATCACTTAACGAAAAATAGGAAAGGCCAGAGCTCACGTAACCGACAGACCCAAACAGCGCGATGATGATCCCACATGCCGATGCACAACCGATCGCCTTTTTGACGTTGACAGAAAAGAAAGACAACAAAGGAACCAAAAGAGCGCCGCCACCGATACCGATCATCGCAGACAAGGCACCAGTAATGGTGGTGAGAATGGTAAGTACACCTTTATTAGGTAAAGTACGTTCAGGGGCATTGTCACTTTTACTACTAAGAAACATTTTGACCGCGATAAGAAAGACACTCACAGCGAAAATGGTTCTAACGACTTGGTCTGGCAATTGCGCAGCCATAAAACCACTGATCAGTGCGCCCGAAGCAACACCAACCATAATCCAAGGTGCGATGTCCCACGGAACATTGCCATTTTTATGGTGAGCAATAGCAGAAGAAGTTGAAGTAAAGAGTATAGATGCTAAAGAAGTTGCGATAGCTACGACCACGACTTGATCAGATGGCAAAACGCCAAACTGCAGCAATATAATGCTTAAGATAGGGACGATGACTAAACCACCGCCAATGCCCAATAGCCCAGCTAAGAAACCAACGCCGCTACCTAACACAGCACAACACAATATCAGTACTATTTCACTCACCCTTAATCTCCTATTAATTGTTAGGGTTTGCATTCCATATAAAGCAAATCATCAAATCGGATAAAGTAATATAACTGAGTAGCACATCAATGCCACCCTATAACTACATGAATATTTCTCATAATCAATGTGAAGGATTACCACTGTTTTTCGAACCTGGATTCGAGCTATAAAATAGACTCTTCTCTAAATCTAGCGAAACAATTACAGTTATATTGGAATTTGAAGTTATTCAATTATTAAATAGAGCTGTGGTGACTAATGACTGGGACTATAAAAATAATCCAGAAAGCCTAGAGAGAGTAAGGAAATAAGCTTTCAACTCAGGAAATAGGATACCGCTCAACATGACTACTGATTTTAACTTTACGATTAAAAGCATCGGACTTGATGAAAATTACCACCCTTCAGACAGTACGCGTATTACAACTAACTTTGCCAACTTAGCGCGTGGTGAGAACCGTCAGAGAAATCTTCGTAACGCATTGAACATGATTAACAATAATTTCAATGCTTTAGCAAATTGGGACAACCCAAATCGAGACCGCTACTCTGTTGAACTGGAGATCGTGTCTGTTGATATAGACATTGAAGGCAAAGGTGAAAACTTCCCATCTATCGAAGTATTGAAAACTAACATTGTCGATCACGCGACCAATGAACGCATTGAAGGTGTAGTAGGGAATAACTTCTCTTCATACGTGCGAGATTACGATTTTAGTGTTTTATTGTTAGAGTATAATAAAGATAAACCTGGCTTCAGCGTTCCTGATAATTTCGGTGAACTACACGGCAATTTATTCAAATCGTTCATTAAGTCTGACACATACAAAGCGAACTTTAAAAAGCTACCTGTTATCTGCTTAAGCGTATCAGACAATAAAATATACCAACGCACAGACAACCAACACCCAGTTTTAGGTTTCGAATATCAGCCAAACGAATCATCTTTAACTGAGCAATACTTTAAGAAAATGGGCCTAGAAGTACGTTACTTCATGCCGCCAAATAGTGTTGCTCCGTTGGCATTCTACTTCTTTGGTGACCTGCTTAACGACTACTCGAACCTAGAACTGATCAGCACTATTAGTACGATGGAAACTTTCCAAAAGATTTACCGCCCAGAAATCTACAATGCGAATGCGGTTGCTGGTAATCGTTACCAACCAAACTTAAAGAACTCAGATCACTCACTTACACAAATCGTGTACGACCGTGAAGAGCGTAGCAAGCTAGCAATCAAGCAAGGTAAATTCGCTGAAGAGCACTTTATCAAACCGTTCCAACACACGTTAGACCAATGGTCTGCAAGCTTCGCTGTTTAAGGCTAGGGGATTGTACATATGTCAAAATTACTACCAACTTCTACCGCAGGCAGCCTACCAAAACCTTCATGGCTCGCTGAACCTGAAAAGTTATGGTCACCGTGGAAGTTACAAGGTAACGAGCTAATCGATGGTAAACAAGACGCCTTACGTGTCTCATTACAATCTCAAGAGCTTGCAGGCGTCGATATTGTCAGTGACGGCGAGCAAACACGACAGCACTTTGTGACCACTTTTATTGAGCACTTAAGTGGTGTTGACTTCGAAAACAGAAAAACCGTTAAAATCCGTGATCGTTATGACGCGAGTGTTCCTACAGTAGTAGGTCCGGTTTCTCGTCAAAAACCTGTTTTCGTTGAAGATGCGAAGTTCTTACGCTCTCAGACTAAACAACCGATCAAGTGGGCGCTTCCTGGCCCAATGACGATGATCGACACGCTTTACGATGACCATTACAAAAGCCGTGAAAAGTTGGCGTGGGAATTCGCTAAAATCCTAAACCAAGAAGCAAAAGAGCTAGAAGCAGCTGGTGTCGACATCATCCAGTTTGACGAACCGGCGTTTAACGTATTCTTCGATGAAGTTAACGACTGGGGTATCGCGTGCTTAGAGCGTGCGATCGAAGGCCTTAAGTGTGAAACTGCTGTCCACATCTGTTACGGCTACGGCATCAAAGCAAACACCGATTGGAAGAAAACACTTGGCTCTGAGTGGCGACAATACGAAGAGGTATTTCCAAAGTTACAGAAGTCGAAGATCGACATCATTTCTCTTGAATGCCACAACTCACATGTCCCAGTAGAACTGCTTGAACTGATTCGCGGCAAAAAAGTCATGGTCGGTGCAATTGATGTTGCGACCGATGAAATTGAAACGCCAGAAGAAGTCGCAGAGACTCTAAGAACTGTACTCAAGTACGTCGACGCTGATAAGCTTTATCCATGTACTAACTGTGGTATGGCGCCATTATCACGCAATGTGGCTAATGCCAAGTTGGACGCCTTAAGTGCTGGCGCAGCCATAGTACGAAAAGAACTTGAAGCCGGTGCTTAATACAAAAACGTTATGATAAACGGGACTTGAGAAAGCCCCGTTTTTAGTTTGTTTGGAATGAAAGCTAACATATAAACTTATAGGACATTTTAAAATTGCTTCGATGCTCAGGTGCATATTACGTACATTATGTTAAATATGATATTTTTAATATCTAGGTCTATAAAATCCTGTAACTAAGCCATTCTCCTGCTCATATTGAACGCTCCGAATTTAGCTCGTTTGGTTCTCTAACTTATTAAAATTTAACAATAAGTCGATTTACCATAAAATAGATAATAACCATAAATGTTGTTGTTCGGCGAATGCTGGGCATTCTTGAACAGCAACATTTTTACGTTATCTATCTGAGCAAGATTTCGTGATGTTTAGTCTTGTAGAATTACAATCTTTGAGCCTATGACATTCACGACACCGCCAACCTTAACTCTTTGAACACCATGTTCGTTTGATTCTACTGAAGCGAAGATATGCGATAAGGCACCCATGGCGCGGCCTTGTTCAAAGACGAATGAGCGTGAATGTTCGGCCGCTAAATACTTATCTAGATAACAAGCAAGTGCACCACTCGCGCTGCCCGTTGCAGATTCTTCTGAAATACCAAACAAAGGGGCAAAGTTTCGGCAGTTTGCGGTTACTTCGGTTTCATAGGATAACTCAAACACATGAGCGCCAACTAGTTCGTGCTCTTTAGAGAATTCAATCAGCTTGGCTTCGTCGATGTTTACCTTATCGAGATACCCTTTAGGTACTTGGATAATAAGATCAGGTAAACCAGTCGATACCACCTGCATTGGAAAGCTCGGAGAATCCAATGCTTTTTCATCGATGCCAATTAAACCAGCTACTTCGTAATTTGAAAAAGTACGCCCAAACGTTGGTAAAGCCTGCTCCATGATGACCTCACCCAGAACGTTGACCGATACAGGTAATACCCCTGCTTTGGTTCTCTGGCGATATTGACCATCAGTGATAAAACCTTTCTGATGTAATACAGAAAATGTCGCCAACGTAGCGTGGCCACAAAAATCGACCTCACCAGTGGTCGTAAAGAAAGAGACTTCAAAGTCCACTTCTACATCGTTACTTACAAACGCTGTCTCTGAGTAACCAATAATCTGTGCGATGTGTAACTTATCCGCATCGTTGAGACGATCAGCATTTAGAACGACACCCGCTGGGTTTCCTCCGCTTCCATCCTTGGTAAATGCGTTAACTAAGAATACCTCTATGTTTTCCATCAATCCTAAACACCTTGTTTTGTCATTGACGACTAACTTACTGGCATAGTTAAGTAAGTGCAAATTCGCTGTTTAATTACAAACTTGTGACAATTTTAGGTATGTTCTGATATAAATTCACCGCTCTGAATATATACCTCCCTTTTGCCACAGCTTTACAAATAACAGGATTTTAATTGTGCCTTTAGTTCGAGTGACAAAATTGAAAATTGCGGTAGCCAGCGCTGCTTTGATTGCGGCTAGTCTACTCGGTTGCCAAGCATTCAGTTCCAATGTGTCTGAGACTGAAGAAGCAAAGCTCATCATCAACTACCTTGACCAAGTGTTAGATGCAACGCACCAATATGCCGTCGATAACGGTAGTTTGCCACCTATTACTTTAGATACTGACGCTAACTACGGGTATTTGAATATCAACAACCTCATCGAGAATCCTGGGTTATCCACGTGGCAAGGACCATACCTACCATTCGAGGACACCTGGATTGGAGGTGACCAGTACATTAGCCATCCTGACTATATCGCGACACAGATCCTGCTAAAAGAAAAAGACAGTTCATGGGTGAGAGGAAGCTCTGAAACGGGCTGCCAACCTTCATCTGAGGCATGTTCACTTGCAGCTTGTATTTGGTTGGTTCCACTCGAAGCGGCTCAGGAAATCAATCACATGATTGATGGCGAGATGAATACAGCGGATTCAGACGCCAAGGGTACCATTCGATTTGAAAAAGCTATGGTGGGAAGCTTAGTGTGTAAAATTGGTGGCGATTACCCTTTACCAGAATAATTCAGCCGCCCCGTCTTTGGATAGTCCAATTTGAATAAAGATATTTAGTTATGATGCGTTAGGCCATGCTATGCAAGATATTGTGTTCGAGCACACCCAATAGCTAGCAAGCTTGTCAATCGCTGACTAGGTCAAAATTTCGAAGATAAGTAATTGCAAGAGCAAGAACAGATTCCTACTGTATACTAAACGAAGCTAGGCTCTCCGCGTAATACCCCGCAAGACGCGAAGTAATGCCGCATTGAACCCTCGTTCTAAAGAACAAATGTGCTAACGCTTGGGAGGCCACGTGTCAAAGAGCTTTAACCTTGAAGATGCAGGACAAATCTTTGTGGGCGCTTTCGCTCTCGCGGTACCTATATCATTTTCAGAGGAAGCTTGGCAGCTAGGCGAAAGTTTACCAACAGCAAACCTCGCGTTGCTTTTTCTTCTGTCGTGTTTGTTCTTGTCAATTTACGCTTTCGAGAGCGTTTACCAAAGAAATATCAACGGCAGAGTCATAGAGTTTATCTCACGTATCGTGATTGCTTATATATTGACAATTATGGTCGTCGCTTTGGTGTTGTTATGCATCGATAAGCTCCCTGTGCTTGATTCTCCGTTGGTTGCTTTAAAACGAGTTATCGTCATTGCTATGCCAGCGTCAATGGGAGCTATTATTGTTGATGGTTTTGATAAAGAATGAACCAAAGTAAGCTGTCTAGGTAGTACCTTTCAATCTCCACTATTGGCCGGTGTTCTATTTAAAAGATGAGTCTGGACCATATGGCATAATCACAAGAACTTACGCTAAATAAAATTGGTATGGGGTAAAAAGCTTGAGTATCTCTTCAAGTTAACGTCCATACATCTTGTCGAAGTTTGGAATGTTCTTTTCCCAAATGGGTGTCTCTTCTCCCACAATGGATTTGAGTGTGTCAATAAACAACTTGGTTTTAATCGGTGCATCTCGGTGCGGATACACGGCATAGAAGGTGCCAAAATCATCAATGTTCAAATGCGTCATGATCGGCACCAACTTGCCTTGTTTGATTTCGTCTTGAACCATTTGTGCAGTCACCACAGCAAGCGTATTTCCTCCTGCAGCGCTTCTTGCCAACATTTCCACATCATTCACTTTATAAGCGACATTAAGCTGAAAGTGCTGTTGTTTACCTTGCTCATCTTGATAGCCGAATTTATCGAATAACAAGCCTGGAGCGGCGTAGATAGTAGCGGGTAGTGATTCCAATTTCTCAAGACTACTCACCTCACCATGCTTTTCTAAAAACGCAGGGGCAGCAACAATCAAAAGGCGACTTCGCGCAATCCTACGGGTAATCAAGCTTGAGTTTTTAGGTCGTCCAATTCGGAAACCAATATCAAACCCCTCTTGCACCATATCAACCATGCGATCTTCTAAGCGCAGTTCAAACTCCACATCTGGGTATTGCTGTTGAAACACCGAAATCGCATCTTGAACGTATTGACGTCCGAACATGGTCGAACTGGTAATGCGCAAGACACCGCGAGGCTCTTCGTGATAATTCTGCGCCAAACGGTGAGTATCACTGAGAAGTGACCGAAGGGATTTAGCTTGGTTGACCATTTCATTCCCAGCAGCCGTCAATGATAAGGAGCGCGTGGTTCGGTTGAGTAATCGAACGCCCAATTCCTCTTCCAAACGGCTGATCTGTTTTGAGATCACCGAACGATCCACATTCTTCTGTTCTGATACCTTAGTGAACGAGCCAAGCTCGACCACCTCAAGTAACAGCAATAAACGACTAGAGAAATCCATAACGCCTTACCCTAAAAAACCATTGTTGCTTTTATGGCACCAATTATATGCCATTTAGCTTATTTTTCTCATCTTATAACAAATCTATAGTAGCTGCACACAACGGGAGAGAGACGAACCTCCTCAATACCAAACCAATAAATTCGCGTTACCGAGGTCTGCTGACCTTACTAACGCTGAGGAAACAGCAATGAAAACTCTATCAATCACAACACAAAACGGCATCGCTACTGTTGAAATTAACAACCCACCAGTGAACGTACTGACTATCGATTTGATTAATGAAATCAACGAATTTGTCCTATCACTTAAAGATGACCGCAATACGAAAGTAGTGGTATTCAAATCGCTTCATGAGTCTTTCTTCTTGGCGCATTTAGATTTGAACGTTATCAACGGCACACAAGGTGGTCAGGCAGCATCAATTGAATTCAACCACATGATTGCCAACATCAAAGCGATGAAACAAGTATCGGTTGCTGTGGTTGATGGTGTGGCTCGTGGCGGCGGTAATGAGTTTGTGATGGCGTGTGACTTGGCTTACGGCACAGAGAACTCAGCATTTGCTCAGCCAGAGATTCACGTCAACATCCCAACGGGTGGTCAAGGTGCGGTGCAGTTCGCTCGTCGCATGGGCAAAAACAAATCGCTTCAAGCACTGCTTCTTGGTAACGACTTTACGGCACAACAAGCAGAACAGTTAAACATCATTACTCAGTTTGTTCCTAAAGCAGAGTTGGATGGGTTCTTGGCAACAACATTGGGCGTGATTAGCCAACTAGAAGTGCGTGACATCGTGATGTACAAAGAGATCATCGCAACCTCTATCAAAGATGAAGACGCAGGTGCAGAGCTAGAATTGCGTTACTTCTTAGAGCGCGCAAAAGAGCAAAAAACCGCAGCAATCATCGACGCGTTCCTAAAACACGGTGGTCAAACAGAACGTGAAGCGAAAGACATCCAAGGTATCTTCGTGGATACCGCGGCAGAATTAAACAAATAGACTGGTTCTAGATGACACCTATGATTAAGACTAAGTCATAGGTGTCGACTTGATAGAGCGCCACAGTGTGCTTCCCAAAACACCTAAATAGCTACACACATCGGCGTATTTGAAATCGGATCGCGGAATACTTTCGCATTTAGGTCAAACACACCATCAAGTAACGCCTCTGTCATCACCTCGTCGGGCGAGCCTTCTGCCACAACACACCCCTGCTCTAACACCACCAAATGATCGCAGTAACGACACGCTTGATTTAGATCGTGCAGTACCACTACCACCGTTTTACCTTTGGCGTTCATTTGTTGCATCAAATTCATTAACTCCACCTGATGCGACATATCTAAATACGTGGTTGGCTCATCAAGCATAACGATGTCCGTATCTTGTGCTATCACCATAGCGATCCACGCTCTCTGCCTTTGTCCCCCTGATAAGGATTCTACTGGCTTATCAGCATATTCAAGTACGCCTGTATCACGCATCGCTTGCTCAACAATGGTTTGATCGTCTTTTCCTAACTTTCCCCAGTGAGATACATAAGGAGAACGTCCATATTCGACCAATTTTCTAACGGTAATTCCTTCCGGGCTAACTAGGATTTGTGGCAGAAGCGATAAAGAACGTGCAAGCGCTTTATCGCCATAACTTGATAATGGTTTACCTTCAAACAATACCTCACCTGACATTGGTTTATTGATTCTTACCAAGGTTTTTAACAAGGTGGATTTTCCACATCCATTGGGGCCAATCAATGCGGTAATTTTCCCTTTAGGAATTGAAACCGTGAGGTCTGGGATGATCGTTTGTTTGCCGTACGCGACGGAAAGGTTCTGCGTTTTTAGCATGGTTACCAACCTCGATAACGATAAAGAAGAAAAATGAAATAAGGTGCGCCAATCACTGACGTCAGCACGCCTGCAGGCAGTTCGATTGGAGGGTTCAAACCTCGTGCGAGTGCATCTGCGCAGGTGACTAAAATGGCCCCTAATAAAGCAGACGCAGGGATTAGCAACTTATGATTGTGGCCAAACAATAAACGCGCTAAGTGGGGCGCCAATAACCCAACGAAACTGATTGTCCCGGCAACTGACACGCTGACACTTGCGAGTAATACAGCGGCCAACAATGCGAGAACCTGAATTTGTTTTGGCTTGATACCCAAGGTAGTAGCACTTTCCTGACCAAGTCCCAACACGTCTAATCGCCAAGCAAGCCATAATGCCATTGGTAATAGTAAAACCAACGCCCCCCAGATAAATGGGACTTGCTGCCAGTTCCTACCCCAAAGGCTACCTGTGAGCCATACCATGGCTGTATTGATCTCGATAGGGTTAGTGACGAGTAAGAAATCAATACAACTGGCCAGAAACGCACTTACCGCAATACCAATTAATGCCAGTTTGGCCGGTGTTGGCTGGGACCACCATGCCAATAAGGCAATCAATCCAGCCGCAAAAACACCACCACACATCGCAAATATAGGAAGCAAGCTTACTGGCGCATTCGGAAACCAAACCAAACTCGCTGTTGCAGCAAGGCCTGCTCCGGCGCTAATTCCCATCAAGTCAGGAGACGCCAGAGGGTTACGTATTACCCCTTGAACTAACACGCCTG
Source organism: Vibrio fortis (assembly GCF_000695685.1). GTDB lineage: Bacteria > Pseudomonadota > Gammaproteobacteria > Enterobacterales > Vibrionaceae > Vibrio > Vibrio fortis_A. The sequence continues at coordinate 81,996 of NZ_JFFR01000014.1, forward strand.
AAAGCCCCAACCCTGCACCGACACTGATTGCAAGTAACATACGTGGCAACCGATACTGTTGGATAACAAAATCGTCATTAGAAAAAGCGATCAGGTGTTCCATCACTTGAGAAATAGAAAGTGACGCAGCTCCAACAAACAAGCCAGAAAAGGCCATCAACATCAATAGCCCAAGTAACAACAATAGCTTCGCATTATGGTGCATTAAGACTTCCTCGTAGCTATGAGAACAAAACAAGGTGTCCCCAGTAAAGCAGTGATGACACCCACAGGCGTTTCTGTCGGGAAAGCAATCGCTCTGGATAACGCGTCAGACCAAGATACCAATGCAGCACCTGCCATCGCGGAAACGGGAATTAACACATGGTAATTATGCCCAACCATAGGGCGAACTAAGTGGGGAATTAACAATCCGACAAAGCCAATAGGCCCGGCAATAGCGACACTCGCTCCCGCCAGCAAAACAATGGTCACACTACAAATGAATCGCGTAAGCCGGATGTTGCTGCCTAGCCCAACCGCAATCTCCTCACCAAGCGCCAGTAAATTAAGGTTGCGCGCCAAGCTAATAGCTAACCCTAGCCCAACAATTATGGGCGGCCACAATATTCGCCATTGTTCGTCATCCACGGTAGATAATGAGCCTGTAAGCCAATGCAGCACGCTATAAGCCATATCGTCGGCAAGAATCAATGCTGCTCGAGTCAACCCAATCAATAATGCCGTAATGGCGATGCCCGCTAAAACCAAGCGCAACGGGTGAGATCGTGCGGAAAAAAAGCCACCGAGGATCATCACAGCACCGCCACTTAACGAAGCACCGATAACAGCATTTAGAATTGGATTGAATTCACTGACAATAGGCACGCCTATCGCAGCTAAAGCCATAAAACAGGCTGCACCAGAATTAATACCAAGAATAGAAGGAGACGCGAGTGGGTTTCTTGTTAAGCCCTGCATCAATAAGCCCGCAACTGCTAAGCTGGCTCCAATCAATAACCCAGCATAAGCTCTTGGCGCTCTCAGAGTCGCCAAAATTTGATGAGTCATATTGCTCGTATCAAAGGCAAACCAATAGCCAACTAAGTCATTAAGAGTCAGAGAAAAGTTGGACCATCCCAGCATCGAAGCCGCATAGCCAGATAGCATCAAACACAACACTGACAACGTAAATACAGTGGCTCGCCACGGTAATATTGTCAGCTTTCGCTTTCCGCTAGAGGTCAATATCGTTCTCATGATCGTTCCAAGATCTGCTCTAGATTTTTCGCCATCTGTTCAGCCGCTAGCATGCCTCGATTTAATGACCAAAGTGCTGGTGACACTTCAACAACTTGACTATTTTTTGCTGAAGTCATTAGGTTGAATAACGGGTTTTTCTCCCAATCGTTGACCACATTAGGATGCGAGTAAGCGCCTAATAGCAGCCAGTCCGGATTGGTTTTTAGCAGCAACTCAAAGCTCGTTGGCAAATACGCTTTTTCGGTTGGCTCTTCAATCGGGCTCGCAATTCCTAATGTTGTCAGTACTCCTCCGGCATAGGATGCAGGGCTATGAAGCCACATGCCTTTGTCCGATACGACAGCAAACTGAACGGTTTGCTTCAGAGAGAAATGGCTCTTGAATTCGAGCATGGCTTGTTGATGTTGTCGAATTCGTTGCTCCATGGCTGATTGCTTATCAAGAGCGACACCAATTTTTAGCGCTGATTCCAAATTTTCTTGATACGTTTCGCCTCGGCTTTTTAATAGCAAAGTCGGTGCAATTCGCTGCAAATCTTGATAGACAGTACGGTGACGCTCAGCATCTGCGATGATCAAATCTGGTTTGAGAATGGCAATGGCTTCTAGGCTAGGTTGAGAGCGCATACCAACCGACTGCCAGGGTTCAACCAACTCTCTTACTGCTGGAATCACCCGTGTAGCATCATTATCGTCAGCGACACCAACGGGAGAAACATCTACCGCCGCCAATGCATCCACGAATGAGAACTCCAGAACAACGATGCGTTGTGGCGTAGTGTTAATCTCAAACTGGCCCTGCTCATCTTGGATCACTCTTGTTTTTGCCAATCCAGAAAATGAGATTAAGCACATCATCAATACAGCAAGACTCATCCATAATCTATTCATTGAATATTGTGTAATTATCGAAGCTGGTTGAAAGTCGTTTCCCATATTAAATTATCCTCTAACGCTAGAACCGTGAAAGTCGCCAAGCGTATTGGCGACTTTTGTTTATATTAAATTTCAATAAATTACATATTAGAATTGGTAATTCAGATCCAAGGTATAAGAGCGTCCAGGAGCTGGATAACGACCAACCGGACTAGTATCAATACCACGGAAGTAATAGTCTTCATCGAACAAGTTGTTAACCGCAAAGTTCATACGTAGTTTGCTGCTGTCGTCCTTGTATAGATCGGAACCTAGATTAAAGTTCCATACCATGTATGACGGTACTTTACCCGTTGCGCCCGTTGCATCTTCGGCACTCGTGTTCGCATTGTCAGAATATGACTCACTGAAGTAATAACCAGATAGCGTTGTGTCTAACTTGCTAAATGCGTAAGTCGCGTCCCAACTAAATTGATGTTTGGATGTATAAGGAAGTTGATTACCTTTGTTTGCACCCGCTTCTTCAATCGTAGCATCTAGGTAGTTATACCCAGCGCCTAGACTCAAAGCTTGAAGTGATTCAGGAGTATAACGGCCGGAAAGCTCAACACCTTGGTGCAGTGTTTTACCAATATTGTCAAAAGTTTGGGTCGCACTTTGCCATTGAAGCTGATCTTCGAAATCGATTCGGTAAAGCGCCACATTGAAACTGGTTGATTCTTGGTTGTAACGCGCACCTAACTCGTAGTTCCATGCGAGCTCACTGCCCTCTTCACCTTTACCACGGATGTAAGCAATCTGTGGTGCACGCAAAGATTTTTGAGCATTGGTGTATCCCACCCATTGCTCAGTAAGATGGTAAGCTACAGTCAAACCAGGTAACCATTCGGTCACTTTGTTGTTGGTCTTTTCCGCATTACCGAGGTCATTAAATGCCATATCTATTGATTCATAACGAATGCCTGGGGTTACCTTTAACACGTCATTAAACAAACCAATTTCGTTGCTTACATAGCCTGCGAATGCATCTGTATCTAAGTGCCAATCACGTGGAGTGGTCGTAGCGCCACCAGCAATCGGCGTTTGGGTAAGTTTGTAATCGATATCTTCGTTCACGTAGCGCGCGCCTACTATCCAATTTTGCGTTACGGTGTTTCCGTCAAAGTACATCGCCAATTTAGGCTCAACACCATAAACAGAAAACTCACGAGGTGAAGTACGAATATGAGTAGATGGCAATGCAGGATCCGCCCAGTGACCGCCCGCACTGTTAAAGCCCCACTGGAAGAAACGTTCAGAATGGTGACCAAAGGTTAGAATCTCAAGCTCTGAACTATCGGCAAGGTTAAGGTCATGTAGGTATTTTATGCTCCAACGCGTCGATTCACCTTGGTATTCATCATACGGTCGCTTGGATTGTGTACGATCATTTTTGTAGTCGTCTGGTGATAAAGCACCTGGCATTTGAGTATCAGCATCATAGCGTTGGATGAATGCTTGTAGCTCTTGTGTATCACTCAGTAACCACTGCAGTTTCGCTTGGAAATTCTTCACATCGGTGTCTGAGTGTTCACGGAAACTTTCACCTTTTAAGAAGTTACCCTCAACTTGAAGTGCCAATGTATCGGTTAGCCAGCCTCCCGTGCGCAGATACAAATCATTTAAAGGAGCATCACCTTCTTCGAAAACAGTTAAACGATTGCTAACTTCAGTTTGCCATTTATGAGGAATTGGTTTGGTCACTAAGTTGATCACACCACCCACATTGTTTGGTCCATATTGCACAGCCGCACCGCCACGCACGATATCGATACGATCCAACATCGAAAGTGTCGCTGGGAAGATTGACTGTCCAGTATGGCCATAAGGCGCTAGAGTCAGCGGTACACCATCCATTAGAAACTGAGCATGACCACTTCGACTCGCCTTCAAACCACGCACTGAAATGTTAGGTAGAACACCTGTGCCAGTTTCGTCTTGAACTTTAATACCAGGTACACTTTGAAACGCTTGATCAATAGAAAGTGCGCCAGTTTTCTTAATTTGTTCATGAGTAAGTACAGTACGAGCACCTGGGTACTCTTTAACGTCTTCTAGTTCAGAATTACCAATAATACTGCCCGTTACGACAACGGTTTCCATTGTCGTGGTTTGAGCTTCATTAGCGGCAAACACGTTAGTTGAAGTCACAGAAGCAACAGCAACTGCAAGTACACTCAAACGTAGTTTATGATGCGCTTGAGTTTGCGCATTCTTGTCCAATTTCATTTGTGGGTTACCATCCAAATCTTGGTAAAGCATGGAGATCTCCTAAGTAGGCAGGTTAGGGTCAAAGCTTTATATTTCTTCATAGTTAACTCTGACCCTTTGGGCTAAAACGACCTAAAATAAGGTCAACTATTCGCTAATTAGCGGAAAAAATAGCTGTAGAATTGAGCTAACTATTAGAACTGGTATCCGTAGCTAAGCATGAATTCAGCAGGTGCGCCGTTTCCAATCTGGTTGGTGCCAGACGTACCGTTGGTTGCACCCAAAATGTATTTTTCATCAAAAACGTTGTAAGCATTCGCTTGAACTTTATGACGCCCCGTAGTGTATGCAGCCATCAAATCGACTGTGGTGTAGTCACCTAAAGCGACGGCTTCATTGTTACCTGCATAACGGTCGCCAACGTATTTAACACCACCACCTAAGCGCCAGTTATCGTCTAGCTGGTAGGTACTCCAAAGTGAGAACAAGTGATCAGATACGTCGTTTGGCTTCTTACCTGTATCTTTGTCTTCTGCATCAAGGTAGCTATACCCAACCGATACATCCCATTGAGTTGTAATCTGACCGCGAGCTTCTAGCTCGATACCTTTGTGACGCGCTTCAATCTTGCTAATTACGTCACCATTGGTATCGGTTTGAGGTTGCTCTTGATCAATTTGGAAGATCGCAGCGTTGAGCATCAGTGCGTTGTCTAGCAAATAAGCTTTTGCACCTATTTCTTGAAGATCTGTATGGAAAAATTCCGCTAGCTTGGGATTGATATAGATTCCTGAATAAGGCAACTGCCATGAACGAGCTAAGCTTGCATACATAGACATATCATCGGTAAGGCGATAAACCAGACCACCACGGTAGCTTACTTTGTTGTCGTCAAGGTTCTCTTTAGCAGCACCTGCCTTTTGTTGTTCAAGCTCCATCGAGTCGTAACGCACATTACCAATCAACGAAAGATCACCTAAGGTGTAAACGTCTTGAACGTAAACGCCGGTAGTCGTTGTTGTATTGTCGCGGAAAGGCTTGAAGCCAGGATCGGGCGTAGGGCCCACTACAGGGTTGTAAATGTCTTGAGATGGAAGCGTTTTGTCACTGGCTAGGACAAGGTCAATATTAATCTGGTTGAAATCCGCGCCTATCATCATCTGATTAGAATCGGTTTCCCAAACGAGTTCCGATTGCAATGTAGTCGTGGTACGTGGGTCGTAGCCAAAATTATTCACGGTTTGAGAGACTTGATCGCCTGTCACCGTTCCTTGACGAGTACCCTTTTGTTCCAGCTCAATATGGTTGTATGCTGCACGGTTTGTCCATACCCAGTCACTGTTTAGACGCCATTCATAATTTATTGCAACTCGGAGGCTATCAGATTCTTGATAATCGTTAGTACCGCCATAAAAAGTGCTTTCAGAAACGTCAACAGGTTTACCATCCTTTGACGGAACGCCACGATACGGAACTAACTCTTGGTGAGCGTATTCGACATCGAGATCAATAATGTGTCCGTCAGAAGGCATCACTCGAATCGTTGGGGCTATAAAGAAATCATTGGAATCAACATGATCGACATAAGAATCTGCTTGACGATGCTCTACATTGATACGGCCATTAACCTTGTCTGAAAGCGCCATAGAGCTATCAAGCTGCCCTACAAATTGGCTATTGCTACCAACACTGCCTTTGACACTGGTGAAGTTATCACCGTTAGCACGTTTCGTGACTAGATTGATGATACCACCAGCAGAACCTCGACCATAAAGTGCACCAGCAGGGCCTTTGACGACTTCAACACGCTCGATATTTGCTAGGCTTCGATAAGACTGTAAAGTCCCGTCGTCACGCATCCCATCGCGATACATATCATTAAGCGCATCAAAACCACGAATGACAAATTGGTCTCGACTCCCTTCGCCGAGGGTATTATTTACACCTGCAACACCATCGAGTGCATCCACTAAACGTACCGCTCCGCGGTCTTCCATTTCAGTCTTAGTAACCACTGACACGGCCTGTGGCACGTCTAGCCATTCAACATCCGTTTTGGTACCAGACTGAGGCATATGTTCCGCATATCCTTCGTATTGATGTCCGATAACTTGTAGCGTTTCGTCCGCTACAACTTGTTCTTTTGCGCTTACAGCTGGTACGACAGTTACACTCGCAAGCACTCCGCCAATAGCCAGAGCTAGTGGAGATAGGGGCATTCTTATGTTCATTTGTTAATTCCGTTTTTGTTTATAAAACCACTACGGTGCGAATGAAAACAAATATCATTTATATTTGCAATATATATTTTTTCATCTATATTTGCTTAGCAATATGCAACAACGCTAATGACATAACAGTCAATAAAAACAATAACATAGCGATTAATGCCTTCTTATAAATCAAAAAAAGGCAATTTGAAGCACCTTGTGAGCGGGCAATAAAAAACATTTGGAAAATTAGGAAAGCCCCATGAAATCTACGATTATTATCGTAAGCCATGTCGTGAATGATGCGGTCATTCACGGCTTCGTACCGACAGCAAAAGCGATGGGCCTTCGCGTCATTTTGATCACGGATCACAAACTCAGCCACCTAAGAGTGAGTAACGATGACGAGCGTTTTAGCCCTGACGCAATTCTTGAGTGTGATGTATTTAATCCTCTCGAACTTATCGAGACCATCACAGAAGAAAACATAAAACCGAGTGCTGTTTTTAGTAACAGTGATCACTTGCAAACTTCGACCGCTATCTGCGCTCAGTTCTTTGGTCTACCGGCAAAAGATTGGACCGTAACGTTGCAAGCAAAGAACAAGCACCTCACTCGTCAAGTACTGAATGAAAAGTCTCTTCCCAATGTCCAAAGTGAATTGCTATATCGTGACACCGATTCTGCGTTTGATTTTACTTTTCCTGTCGTCGCCAAGCCTAAAGAAGGTGTGGCAAGCATAGACGTCCAACGTTGTAACTCTAAAAGTGAGCTAGAAAGTTATTGCGAGCGCTTTTGGCAGAAACACCCGACTAGCCCAATCTTGGTTGAAGATTTTTTGCAGGGTCCGCTGATCACTTTAGAAACCTTGGGAGACGGAGAAAGCTTAACTGCACTAGGTGGGTTTGATGTAGAGCTCTCAGAACCTCCGTTCTTTATTGAAACTGCTGCGACTTGGAATGGCGGCAACAGCACTCAATTCAAGAATGAGTGTGTGAGACAGTTGCAGGTATTTGGCGTAGGCTTCGGTGTTTGTCACAGTGAATTTATTATCACAAAGTTAGGCCCAGTATTAGTTGAAATCAACTATCGCAGTATTGGAGATGGTCGTGAGTTCCTACTCGACAATCTAAGTGGTGGAAAGTGGTTCAGCACCATCTTAAGTCTGCACCTCGGCAGCAAGCTAGATCCTTCATTCCAAATAAGTGGCAGTGCAAATGTCCACTATGTTGTGGCGAAGCAGAGTGGTGTCATCGAGGGGACATCTACGTCTTTCATTCATCAAGATGGCGATGTTGTCACACAGCAGCAGGTACTCAAACACCCTGGTGAGACCTTTCTACAAAGCTTTTCCAACAAAGATTACTTAGCACGAATTTCTATAGCATCACCGTCAGGACAAAGTTTAGATGCTGCTCTTCAACGCACTATTTCTCGCTTCAATCTAACGTCAAACAGTGAGGTGAACGCATGAGTTGCAACGCTTCATACCTAACCCAGCGACTAATCGATACGTGCCTTCGTGAAGACCTATTCGGCTTAGTGTCTAAAAGTCAGTTCACAGCCAAAGCGCCTGCCAGCATTACAATTTCGAATTACCTGGGTGAACAAATATGGGCTATCTTTGCCCATTCTGATTTCACGCTTTACTTACCCGTCACTCCAAGTTACTACATGCAACGCTGGGTATACGGTTCTCCAAATGGGGTAGATGGTAGTGGTTGGCTAATCCAGAAAAAGGGCCAGTTTGAACTTCAGCATGACTATCATGATTGGATTCAATTACTAAAAACGTGTGCACATGAAAGCTCCCACCCATTGCTAGATGGTTACTTACAAGAACTCGAATGTGCAGAGGCACACAAAGCACTATGTGATAACGCTTTCCAACAACATTCTGAGTCATTGATGCAGCCGATTTCTCAGTTGAAGCATTGGAACCAAAAATTACTGCGCGCTGATCAAATCGCGTCTTACCTTGATCACCCTTATTATCCAACCGCTCGCGCAAAATTTGGTTTGAGTGATACAGATCTCGAGAAATATGCGCCAGAGTTTACACAAAGCTTTACTCTGCGTTGGCTAGCGATTGATAAGTCACTTGTCACTTTGACCAGTTCGCAGCCATCATGCTGGCCAACCATGGAGCAAGTGGGTCTACCGGGCGACTTTGCTCTGAGTCATCATTTATTCCCAGCACACCCTTTAACACTGCAAAGCCTTGAGCCTCTTCCAGAAGGTATTATTGAAGCCCCTACTCCATACCTTGATGTTACACCTACACTATCGGTACGCACCGTTGTCGTGAATTCTGCACCACATATTCACATCAAAGTACCGCTTATCATGCGTTCTCTAGGCACCAAAAACATTCGCTTAATCAAGCCTTCAACTCTTTATGATGGACACTGGTTTGAACGCCTATTAACGCACTTAGAGCAAAATGATGCCGACTTACAAGGCACGCTATTTCATTGCAATGAGAAACACGGTGGACACGTAGGAGATGACAAGAGCTTCGCTTACATCGTACGTGAATATCCATTGAACCATTCGCAAGACAAAGCACTCGTTCCCGTTGCCGCGTTGGCTAGCCCAATGCCCGATGGCCGCTTATTCTTAGAGCACCTCGCCGAACAGTATTATCACAATGACACGTTAGCTTGGTTTAAGGATTACGTTGACCTACTTTCAAAAGTACATCTGAGATTGTGGCTTCAATACGGCATTGCATTGGAGTCCAACCAACAGAACGCCATTATCGCGTTCGATGGACATGGAAACATGACCTTAGCGATGAAGGACAATGATGCAGCGCGGATTTGGCCCGAGCGATTTAAAAACTTCGAACACCTCTCACCGGTTAAGTGCGAACAATTGCTGGATCAGCGTATAAAAGTAGGTGATGAACTGGCTCTTGGTCAGATGTTCACTACCATCACGTTACAACTCGATATTGCGGCGATTGTTGAAGCAATGGCCGCACAAGCTATTGCGCCATCGGCTGACCTTTACAAAATAGTGGCAACTAGCCTTTCTCAACAGCTAGAGCAACTTAGTAATCAAGGTCACGACGTAACACTAGCCAACAAGATGCTATTTGAATCACCGAACCTGTACGCCAAGTATTTATTGAGTTCAGGCAGTTTGCTCTCGAAAGAAGCCTCCGGTGCTAGCGATATCAATAAATTTTATGGGTTATCGGCTCCGAACTTCTTACTACTTACCAGTGAAGAAGCACAACACGCTTACTTAGAATCCATCAAACAGAGCGTGAACTAACCCACCATGACCAGACTCATTTATTGTGTGCTGCTCTGCCACTTCATCGCGGCATTTGCAGCCTTAGGTATGCCTCTGTTTTTACCTATGGTGTTACCGACACTTGGCGCACATATCGATTCAGATTGGGCAGGCATTTTATTTATTTTGCCAACCTTTTGTACTGCGTTAGCTGCGCGGTTTTGGGGGCAGTTTGCTGATAAATTTGGCAAACGTCGCTCTCTATTACGAGCACAGCTAGGGCTTGCCGCAGGGTTCGCTCTGTGTGGTTTGGCAGATAACCTAACGATGTTTGTGTTTGGTCTTATTGTTCAAGGAACCTTTGGCGGCACTATGGCCGCTTCGAATAGCTACCTATCAAGTCAGATTAAAGACGCAAAGACCCTCGGCACTTCACTGAATAAGACTCAGCTTTCTGCACGTTTAGCGTTGATCGTCGCGCCCATCGGCCTAGGTTGGACATTATCAGACACAAGCCCGCTGAATGCGTATCTGTGGTTGTCTGCCTTACCCTTGTTAGCATTGGCAATCACGCTCACGCTCCCTGCTGATCACTTAGTGAAATCGGATGCAGAGAAAAAAGCAAAAGACCAGATAACGAGTCAAAGAGAACAAACAACACACACGCCGTTACACAACCTCTACTGGGTGTTCGGTGCACAGTTCTGCTTTGCTTTTTCGATGGTCGTCACTTTCCCCTATTTCTCACCTTTTGTGCAGCAATACGGAGTGACAAACCAAGCGTGGATAGGCTTTTTATACGCCCTCCCACACGGTGTTTATTTACTCTTTGCCGGAAAGATTCATCTGTTTTCAGAATGGCTCAACCGTCGTCATCCGCTTGCTACTTTATACCTTGGTTTTGGCTTGATCTCAGTCAGTACAGCGATGCACCTAATACCTGACCAAACAACGCTGATCATCGCTCGAGTTGTTTTTGGACTTGGTATGGTCTGTTGCTACCAAGGGCTACATCAAGCTTTAGCCAACCAAATCGACCGACAACAAAGTGGCAAGATATTTTCGCGCTTTGATGCCATGTCTAAATGGGGGGGTGTTGCAGCAGGGTTAAGCGCGTCTTTTATATCAAGCTTGGGATGGCTTGAGGTTCCTTTCTTACTTTCTACTTTGATCAGCTTTAGTACTGCTATCGCAATGATCATTCTTTCAAAATTTGGACATCGACATGTTAAACAATCATTCATATCCAACTGAGAACCGAGCTGAAAACAAGACGCAAATAAATTACAGTCAGGTTCAGCTCAATCAAGAAAAAGCCCAAATAACTACCATCATGGGCGTAGTGAACTGCTACCTGCGTGAATACGCGATACCGAACAAGCAAGTAGATTGGTGCTTCAGCTCAGCATCACTGCCGCAGACATTAAAAAGAAACTTTACGGCCAAACAACGTGTGGCAATACATCTCCCTCAGCAAAATCAGACGCAAGAGAGTGGCTTGTTAGTCTTGCCTGTTGAATACGTCAGTAGCCTAGGAAAGGTAAAACTTTCAGATTCACCTTGGTCGAAAACGGCTGGTGCTGGCTGGTCAAAATTAGACGCAACCCAAACCCTAACACTGTTGCTCAATTACCTTAAACAAGTGTTAATGATCCCTTTCAACCATGAGTTGATCGAACAAATGCAGAACAGCTTGCTGGTCACCGAGCAATTCCTAAACGCCGACAGTACACTCCAGCAGCATAATGCCTTTATCGCGTCAGAACAGTCACTCCTCTGGGGACACACTTTTCACCCGACACCGAAAAGTCGTTCTGGTGTAAGTATGGATGATTTACTTGCTTGCTCTCCGGAAGTTGGCGCGAAGGTGCCTCTGTATTGGTTTGAGGTGGAGGCAGCTTTACTGGATATATTACGCTCAGATACGCGTACATCACCTAAAGCGATGCTCGAACAATTGGCCCCAAAAGAAAGTGATTCAGAATCAAAATTACTTTATCCGTGCCACCCATGGGAAAGCTACACACTTCTACAAAACCCAGCAGTTCAACGTGCGATTGAACAAGGAAAAATTACACCATTAGGCCTAGGTGGAGACAAACTGTTACCCACTTCATCCGTGCGCACTCTCTATCACCCAGATATGGAATGGTTTGCTAAGTTTTCCATCAATGTACGTTTGACCAACTGTGTTCGCAAAAATGCATGGTATGAACTCGACAGTGCCGTTCAGTTAACCTCAATTCTACGTTCGATAAAAGAGAGCGAGCAGCTACGTAACCCCATATTCAAAGTGATGAGTGAGCCATACGCAACAACACTCAATCTAGAATCTATCGCAGGGCAAGAGCCTAACGACATCATAAAAGCTCGTGAATCATTTGGCATTTTGTATCGCGAGAACTTCACACTTAGTGAAACCGACGTTCTACAACCGACGTTGGCTGGTTCGCTGTTTGCCTATGATCGAGAAGGAAATAGCTGTATAGCTACCCAGCTAAAACACAAAGCAAAAGCAACACAAAGCCAGTATGAAAGTGTCGCAACCTTGTGGTTTGAGCGCTACTTGCATTGCTTGGTTCCAGGCGTGTTTAACTACTACTTCAAACATGGAGTCGCATTCGAACCTCATCTACAAAACACGCTGATTGGTTTTGAACAAGGCATGCCATGTTGCGTGTGGATTCGTGATTTAGAAGGTACAAAATTGCTACCTGAATTTTGGCCTTCAGAGACATTACAACAGCTTTCAGAACGAGCTCGACAATCGGTTTACTACAGTCGAGAGCAAGGTTGGAATCGCATTGGTTACTGCACCTTTATTAACAACATCAGTGAGGCCATATTCTTTATTGCTGAGGGAGACGCCAAACTTGAAGAGACGTTGTGGGAACTATTGAAAGAATCCATTGTTCGATGGCAGTCAATCAATGGCAAGCAACCAGAGTTAGTTGCGTTACTTGATGGCGGCTTCTTCCCAAGTAAGAACAACTTTACAACTCGCTTGATGCAAAACGCCGACAAAGAGTCGGGGTACACGCTAATTGCGACGCCGTGGGCGACTCTAAACACTGGAGAAAATCATGACTAAGCCAACTCTGCTTCCTTCTCACATCGAGCAAGAAATAAAACAACTCGCGAACCAGCAGAATCAGCCGTTATGCGCTTACCTATATGACATTAATGCGCTTGAACAGCACATCAAGCAGATGCGTCATGTATTACCCAAAAACGTAGAGTTGTTTTATGCCGCAAAGGCCAACCCTTCTGCACCAATCTTGAGCACCTTGGCGCCTTACGTTGATGGGTTTGAAGCGGCATCTGGCGGTGAACTTAGCCACCTTCAGCAGCAAGAGCTTAATAAACCGCTGATCTTTGGTGGTCCAGGGAAGATGCCAAGCGAATTAGAACAAGCAATACAACTTGATGTGGATGCCATCCATGTAGAAAGTATTACAGAACTTCAGCGCATTGGAGTTTTAACACAAAAGTTGAATCGACCCGCTTCCGTCTTTCTGCGCATGAATATCGATATTGGTGACATCACGCTCAGCAAGCTAGCCATGGGCGGAAAGCCGACTCCATTTGGTTTCGATGAAGCTGAATTGGATAACGCCATCATGTATCTACGTGATTTCCCGCTAATAGAGTTGAAAGGCTTCCACTTTCACCTGATGTCACATCAACTCGATGTTGGTCGTCACTTAGCACTCGTTCAACGTTATTTCCAAGTGGTTAAACAGTGGAAAGAACAATACTCGCTAGAAGATCTCATTATTAACCTCGGTGGAGGCATGGGGATCAATTACCAAGATCCTAGCCAACATTTCCCGTGGATAGAGTTTTGCGACAAATTAGAATTCTTAATCGCTGAAGAACACATGCAAGATTGGAAACTACGCTTTGAGTGTGGACGATATATATCTGCGCCGTGCGGCTACTATGTGATGGAAGTGTTAGACATCAAACATAATCTGGGCGAAAACTTTGTGATTGCTCGTGGCGGCACGCATCATTTCCGTACACCAGCAGCACAAAACCATGATCACCCTTTTGCCGTCGTCCACAATCAGCAGCACTCAACGATTTCGAACCCAATCCACCACACTACTGCCAATTTAGTTGGTCAGTTATGTACACCAAAAGATGTACTCGCTCGAAACCAAAACATTGAGTACATCGACATAGGTGATTATCTTGTGTTCACCTTAGCAGGAGCATATGCATGGAACATTTCTCACCAGAACTTTTTGATGCATGAGCCGCCTGTGTTTCATTACTTTTAGATAAAGCAACAGATTCAATATTGCGTTATTAATGACTAAATAAAGGTCAACTACACGCTTGATTTTTGGTCTCCACATACGGAAACGCCCCAAGTTATTAGCTTTGGGCGTTTCTTCTAACAAACTGGTTTACGACAACCGAGCGTTAAAGTGTCATATGCAAAATCGGAAAAGGTTTTCCCATATCATCTAGTGGTGAACGTGATACAACTTTGAATCCCATATGCTGATAGAAACCTACCGCTTGTGGATTTTGTTCGTTCACATCAACTTGGGTTGCGCCTAAATGCTCAATAGCATATTGCAACAGCGCTTTACCCACTCCCTGCCCCCTTGCGTCATCTAAAATGAACAGCATCTCAATCTTTGATTCGTGAATTCCCACGAATCCAACAATAGAGCCGCTTTCATTTTTCACACATCTTAAGGTAACAGCAGGAAAGGCTTGTTCCATGATGATAGGCTTAAAAAACTCAATATCTTCTTCTGTTATGAAGTCATGAGTTGCTCGGACTGAATTTTCCCAAACATTAAGCATTTCAGCGTAATTTTCAGGAAGCACATTTTCTACAATCATCGTATTTCTCGTGGGTTAACGGATATCAATGTGCAGCCGCGAACGTTAATTTTAACTGACAAGATGTACCTGCGTCTATCAAACTAACCTCGTTATACAATGAGGCAAATAGAACTCGAAATAAATACCGCTTCCACAGTCAACTAACAGCATTGGAGAACCATTACCTTTGGCGTTTTGACGCTGCATTCTTTTAGAACCAATATACCTTTTAAAAAGTCGTATTTAAGTAGCGAAATCGTAATTCCTGTTCTTTAATCAGTAAGATACAAGGACAGTTAGGTTAGGTTTATGAAAAAGAACGAAGTTGGTACTAAGGCGCGCAGAAATGAACAGCCCGCTAAGACTCAAATTGATGACAAACGAAATAAAACTAAGAAAAAAAGCATCAAAATATTCTCAATTTCAAGGGTGCGAGTGCCGCTGTCTAACAGTCCGATGCTAATTCTCCCATCCTTACATCTTGAACCATCAGATGAACAAGCAAGCACAACGAACATACTAGATACTCAATCTAAAGAAAACTCAAGCCAAGCAAGTGATTTGGGGCATCAACCGAGAAACACGGAAGATTCATTAAATCCAGAAGCACCTTCTTCAGCCCAACCAGAAGAACATTCGCAAGTAAACTTAACTAAAGACGCTAAGAGTACTCCGCTTACTCCTTCGCACCATCTATCGCCACATAACCAAACAACGAGTCACAATTTTGAGCAACACACCACGCTGCCTCCGAAGGGAGTGATTCACGGTTCTCAGACAACAACACACCATACACCAATCAACCCGTCGACTTCGAATAATGCGGCTGCGAAAGTTAGCAGTGCCACCGTAAATGTTGATGAGACTGATACCGTAGTGACAACTTCAGGTACGCTAACCAGTATTGATATTGATAATCAAAACAATACTTTTACACCTGATTCGATCAAAGGCACATATGGCAATCTAACCATTGATGCCAATGGCCACTGGGTGTTTACCGCCAACAGCGCATTCAACCGACTCAACGTTGGCGACAAGGTTGAGGAGACGTTTACGGTAACGTCTGTCGATGGCACACCATCCACTATTAAAGTGACCATCAATGGCACCAATGACGCCGCAACGGTTAGCAGTGCCACTGTGACCGTCGATGAAACTGACTCTGCGGTAACGACTTCAGGCACGTTAATTAGCACCGACATTGATAATCCGGATAACACCTTTACGCCAGACTCCATTACGGGCACCCATGGTGACTTGACCATTGATGCCAATGGTCACTGGGTGTTCACCGCTAACAGTGCATTTAACCAACTTAATGTCGGCGACAAGGTTGAAGAATCATTTACGGTAACGTCTGTCGATGGCACACCATCCACTATTAAAGTGACCATCAATGGTACCAATGATGCC